>NZ_CP062229.1:2689217-3350934 GCF_024707545.1 Mesorhizobium onobrychidis | reverse complement strand
CGTGGCGGGCAAGCCGATGGGCGGCGGCAAGGCCGGCCGGCCCGGCGCCGACCACGGCGATCGTCTTGCCGGTCGGGGCGGCGCGCCGGTAAAACTGCTTATTCTCAGCCATGGCGACATCGGTGGCATAACGCTGCAGGCGGCCGATCTGCACCGGCTTGCCTTCCGCCACTTCGCGCACGCAGACCTCTTCGCACAGCGTCTCGGTCGGGCAGACGCGGGCGCACATGCCGCCCAAAATGTTCTGATCGAAAATCGTCTTGGCCGAGCCGATCGGATTGCCTGTCGAGATCTGGCGTATGAACAGCGGGATGTCGATCGAGGTCGGGCATGCATTCATGCACGGCGCGTCATAACAGAAATAGCAGCGGTCGGACTCGACCAGCGCCTCGTGATGATCGAGCGGCGGATGCAGGTCGGAAAAATTATCCGCATATTGTTCAGGCGAAAGCCGGCCGCCGGCAATGCCCTGCTTGAAATGACCAGTCGCCATTCCGCTTCCCCATTTCTTGTGGTTTTGGGGAAGGCTAACACGTTTTGTTTTTTTATCAATTGGTCAATTTTCAGCCAAGCTGCTGAAAACGCTTAATAAAAATATGATAATTGTAGTCATGTTTTCGTGTGCGAGCGATCACGACGCAGACAGCAGGCCCATTCCGGGGGCACCGCCATGGATCGACCTGATCTCGTTCGCGACCAGTTCCTGCAGCCGCCCCAGATTGCGGTCGCGAATGCCGAATTCTTCCAGATGATGGACGGTGTTGTAGAGATATTCGGCGCCCGACCCGACATGCCCGCACGCCCGCGCCAGCACTTGCGCTACCCTCTCCAGCGGCTGGTTGAGCGACGTCCCCCTGCCGGTCACACCGACCCAGAAGCCCAGCGCCCGCACTGAACCTTGAGCCGTACGCACCGGAAGCCATCTGACCGAGCCGACGCTCTCGTGATCGTCGATCTAGCGCCGCAACAGTCTTTCGATCTGCAGCGGCTTTTCTCCCTCCGGCAAGCGGTAGATCACACCATCGCATCGGCCACCTCGTTCGAGCGCCATCATCAGTCCCGGCTGCGCAGCGCTGCCGCGCCAGCGGGCAATGTCGAGACAGAAGGACCGGTGCCAGCCGAAAGGGGTAGCGCGCTGTTGTTCGACGGACGCGAAAGCCGGCTTCCAGATCAGCGAGCCATAGGCGAACACCCACAAGGGGCCCGCGTCTGCTTCGCTCGATAGCCGCGACGCGAGGGTCTGGAAATCCTCATCGTTCAGTTGCGTCCAGCTTCCATCGGGACCGGGATCGGCCTCCTCCCGATGGCATAGCGCGACAAGCTCTGAAGTGAGCGACATCCGGCGCATGGATCAACAACCCTCGTTGACGGCAAGCAAAGTCGAAAACCGCAACATGCGCAAGATTGCGAAATGAGGGGCGCCTTGCCGCGATCGATTTGTGGCCCAGATGTCGGATTTCTGTCGCCAAGATCGTCCTAGGATGGATCGAACCACAATCCACAACTGGAAACGCAAGGAGCACGACAATGCCAAAGTCCCCGATGCCCTTCTTCTGGTACGAACTGATGACCACCGATCTCGACGCTGCCGAGGCATTCTATACCGATGTGGTCGGCTGGAAGGCGCAGGCCTTCGACGGCGCACCAGGCATGCTGCGTTATGTCGTCATGAATGTCGGCGAGCGCGGCGTCGGCGGGCTGATGGCGCAGCCGGACGAAGTGCGCAAGATGGGTATGCCGCCGGCCTGGGTCGGTTACATCCACACCAGGGATGTCGACGCTTCGACGAAATCGCTGAAGGAGGCCGGCGGTACGGTTCATCGCGAACCCGATGACATTCCGGGCGTCGGCCGCTTTGCCGTCGTCGCCGATCCGCAAGGCGCGGCCTTCAACTTCCTGCAGCCAATTGTCCCCGACCAGCCGCCCGTGCCGGCCACTACTCCCGGCCATGTCGGCTGGCATGAACTTTACACGACCGACTGGCGCGCCGCGTTCGATTTCTATTCCGGCCAGTTCGGCTGGACCAAGGGCGACGCCATGGATATGGGGCCGATGGGCATCTACCAGCTCTTCGCCGCTGGTGGCGAACCTATCGGCGGCATGATGAACAAGCCCGAGCAGATTCCCGTGCCGGTCTGGCAGTTCTATTTCAATGTACCTAGCATCGACGCGGCGGCCAAGCGCGTAACCGACAGTGGCGGCAAGATCCTTATGGGCCCGATGGAGGTACCCGGCGGCGGCTGGATCGTGATGTGCACGGACCCACAAGGCGCCCATTTCGCACTAACGGCGCCGGTGCGGTAGGCGTCCTGACCGACCGAGTGCTGCCGCTGGATCATTCCAGCGTCAGCACCGCAACTTTGAGACCGGCCTTTTGGCGCCGCTGAGTTGGACGGTCGCGGCACCCGCCGCAAGCTTGAAACGCACGCTTGTGCAAATGCCAGGACAGGTTTTCACGCGGCTGAAATCGACCGAGCGAACGGCATGGCCGTCCTGAACGACATCGACCCAGCCCTCGCCGGACAGGCTGATCTGGAGCGCGCCTCCGGCGGCACGCTTGCCGTCGCGCCGAACGTGCCGGCTGCGGGCGTAAAGCTGATCGTATCGACCGGCAAGAGTGCCAGATCCGCGGCCTCGCCAGCCGCGAGGGACACGCCGGACTGGAAGCGAGCCCGACAAAACGTAGTGTTCGAGCTAGGATTTCATCGGCAAGCTCGAATCAAAGAACGTCTGCGCACTCATGGGCGAGGGTGTTGAGAAACCTTCAGACTTTGATGGCATCGGCTATGTGTCGTTCAGCGACGGCAAGAATTGGGAGCGCGAGTTGGCGAAAGCACTTCGGGGAGCCGGAGTTCCATTCAATCCGGGTGATGTTCTTTAGGCGAAATCTATCGTGCTCATGGCGGCGGTTCGCCCGAATTTCGCGCTGATCGCGCCGGGACACTGAACCAGCCCGATACCTATCAAAATTGAACAGCCGCACCGCACCGTTGGTGCGATGCGAGCAAATGAATTGCCTCAGGGCGCAAAGTCATTCCGGCGCCAGCACCGCAACCTTAAGGGTCTCTTTCGTGGCGCCGCTGAGCTGGATGGTCGCCGGGCCGGCGGCCAGCTTGAAGCGCACGCTCTTGCGGATCCCCGGACAGGTCTTCATACCACTGAAAGCCGCCAACTTCACGGCTTTGCCGTCCTGAACGACATCGATCCAGGCCTCATCAGACAGGCTGATCTGGAGCTCTCCCTCAGGGGGAACGGCTACGCTTGCCGTCGCGCCGAATGTACCGGCTGCCGGCGCGCGTTCCGGCGGAACGGTGAAGCTGATCGTGTCGACTGGCGCCAACGCGACATCTGCAGCCTCGCCGACCGAAAGGTCAGCCGCGGACTGCGCGGCGGGCGCTGCCGCAAACAGGGCCTCCTCGCGCGTCACCGGCCATTTGAAGGCAGCACAGCCGGCGTCGTCGGCCATGGCGACGCTCGTGCCTGCAAGGATGGCGAATAGGCTGACGAGGATTTTTCTCATGGCAAACGAACCCACATGGTTTGGAGTGTCTGGCTATCAATACAACTATAGCGATTTTAATGCAACCCTAGCGAGAATAAAAGGACGAGGAACATTCTAATCACCGATTGTTGATGGCAGGCCATGCGAAGTGAATGGTCCCTTGCCGGGCGATAATCTATGGCCGGTTCGGGGTAAGATGGAGTTTAGATGAAGCTTTTCGACGGCCTTGCCAGATATCAGCCGCAGGCGCTGGGGGTTCTGCGCATCATGACCGCGTTGCAGTTCATCGAGCACGGCACCCAGAAATTGTTCAATTTCCCGGTCAGCTAACACGCCGCCACCCTGAGCGGCCTATCGCTGACCGCGGGCATCCTCGAATTCGTCGGCGGCATCCTGCTGGTATTGGGGCTTTTCACCAGGCCGGTCGAGTTTCTTCTCAGCGGCGAGATGGCGATCGCCTATTTCATGGCGCACATGCCGCGCGATTTCTTCCCCGTCAACAATGGCGGCGACGCGACGATCTCGTTCTGCTTCATTTTCCTCTATCTGGTGTTTGCTGGTCCCGGCGCCTTGGCGCTGGACAACCGCCGCAGCGCTTGAGCCGCCACCAGCGGCGCCTTTACCCCCGCATCCGCTCGAGATTCGCGTCGAACAGCGGTGTCGGCTGCACGCGCGCGGGATAGCGCTTCCCCAAGAGCTCGATCTCGAAACCGTCGGCCTCATCGGCGATTTCCTTCGGCACGTAGCCCATAGCCACGGACGTCTTCGAATGATGCGCGTAGCCGCCTGACGTGACCCAGCCGCGCACGACGCCGTCGAACCAGATCGGCTCGTCACCGATGACGTCGGCGTCTGCCGTATCGACGACAAAGGCACGCAGCCGCAGCTTGCCGCCTTGCCGACGCTCGGCGAGTGCCGCCTGCTGGCCGATGAAATCGGTTTCTTTCCCGTAGGCGACGAAGCGATCGAGCCCGGCCTCCAGCGGACCATAGGTCGGCCGGTATTCGCGCGCCCACGAGCCGTAGTTCTTCTCCAGCCGCAGCGCATTGAGCGCGCGCGAGCCGAACAGGCCGATGCCGAATTCTTCGCCAGCCGCCATCAGGGTCTGGTACGCGGCACGCTGATATTCCGGCGCCACCCAGATCTCGTAGCCGAGATCGCCGGTGTAGCTGACTCGGCCGACCAGGCACGGCGCCATGCCGATATCCACCTTGCGGATGGCCATGAACGGAAACGCCGCATTCGACACATCCGCCCGCGTGACTTCTGCCAGCACGTCCCGCGCCCTCGGACCGGCAATCGACAGGCCAGTCAGTCTCGCCCCCAGCGCCTCGATATGGACCGAACCATCTTGCGGCAGATGCGCCTCGAACCAGCGCATGTGATACTCCTCGGCAATGCCGGAACCGGCGAGGAACCAGCCCTCCCCGTTGGAATTGGGGCTGCCGAGATTGGCCAGCGAGAAATCGCCGATCAGCCTGCCGTCTTCTTTCAGCATCGGCGCCAGCGTCATGCGGCCGGGCTTTGGCAGCTTGCAGGCAAGCAGGCGGTCGAGCCAGGCCGCCGCGCCCTCGCCTGTCACCCTGTATTTGGCAAATGACGAGATTTCCGACAGGCCGACACTTGTCCGCACTGTCCTCACCTCTTTTGCAACATGCTCGAAATCGCTCGAGCGCCGCCACGAGAACTCGTCCCTGACGCCCTCGGGCGCATACCACAGCGGCACTTCCAGCCCAAAGGCCACGCCCCATTGCGCGCCCTTGGCCGACAAAAGGTCGTAGACCGGCGTGGTCTTGAGCGGCCGCCCGGCAGGCAGCTCCTCATTGGGGAAGCGAATGGAAAAACGCCGCGAATAATTCTCTCGCACCTTGGCGTTGGTGTAGGCCATCGTTGCCCAGTCGCCGTAGCGCGAGACATCCATCGCCCAGATGTCGGCGCCGGGATCGCCCTCGATCATCCAGTTCGACAGTGCAAGGCCGACGCCACCGCCCTGCGAAAAGCCGGCCATAACGCCGCAGGCGACCCAGAAGCCCGGCAGGCCGCGCACCGGCCCGACCAGCGGGTTGCCGTCGGGCGCGAAGGTGAAGGGGCCGTTGATGATCTGCTTGATGCCGGTGTTCTGGAAGGCCGGAAAATGGCGGAAGCCGACTTCCAGCGATGGCGCGATGCGGTCGATGTCAGGCTCCAGCAGTTCGTGGCCGAAATTCCAGGGCGTGGAAAATTCGGACCATGGCTTGTTGGCCTTCTCATAGGTACCCATCAGCATGCCGCCGCGCTCCTGGCGCAGATAGAGTTCGCCGTCGAAATCGACCGCGTGGATGATCTCCGTGCCGGTCTTCTGGTTCCAGGCGGCAACCTCCGGCATGTCCTCGGTGATCAGGTACATGTGCTCCATGGCCAGCACCGGCAGTTCCAGCCCGACCATGCGGCCGACCTCGCGCGCCCACAGGCCGCCGGCGTTGACGACATGCTCGGCGATCACCTCGCCCTTGTTGGTGATGACGCGCCACAGCCCGTCGGCGCGGCGCACGATGTCCTCGACCTTGGTGAAGCGTTCAACCCCGGCGCCGAGCTTCCTCGCGGCCTTGGCATAGGCGTGGGTGACCCCCGATGGATCGAGATGGCCATCCTCCTTGTTGCGCACGGCGCCGACGAACTGCTTCGGGTCGAGCAGCGGCATCAGCTCGGCCGCCTCATCAGGCGAAATCTCCTCGAGGTCGATGCCGAGATAGCGTCCCTTGGCGACGACGCCGCGCAGCCAGTCGAGCCGCGCCTCGGTCGCCGCCAGAAGCACGCCGCCGGTCAGGTGGACGCCGGTCGCCTGGCCGGACAGCTCTTCGATTTCCTTGTAAAGCGAGATCGTGTATTTCTGCAGCTTGGCGACGTTGGGATCGCCATTGATCGTGTGCATGCCACCGGCCGCATGCCAGGTCGAGCCGGAGGTCAGCTCGTCACGCTCCATGAGCACGATGTCGGTCCAGCCGTGACGCGCCAGATGGAACAGCACGGAACAGCCGACGACGCCTCCGCCAATGACCACGACCTTTGCATGCGATTTCATGGGTTTTCTCGTTATTTCAGGGAGTTGGAGGGGAACGATGAATCGGGGCGGGAGGAGCCAAGCCACCCCCCTCTGGCCTGCCGGCCATCTCCCCCTCAAGGGGGGAGATCAGCAGCGACGGCGCCGCCGCGCTCCTTTCAACGTTGGTGATTGGCGAAGGAGAACGTGACAGCCAATCTCCCCCCTTGAGGGGGAGATGTCCGGCAGGACAGAGGGGGGTACACGAGCGCAAGCCTTCGACCATCACGGCTCGCCCGGCCCGATCGCTTCCTTGCGCCTGGCCACATACGCCTCCAGCGCCTCGCGCGCGGAAATATCCATCGTCGGCTCGACATGGTCTTCCAGCGCTTTCTTCCACAGCCGCGTCGCCCGCGCCGTAGTGTCGAGCCCGCCGGCCTCCTGCCAGGCCTCGTAGTTCTGCCAATTGGAGAGCATCGGCTGGTAGAAGGCGGTGGCATAGCGCTCCAGCGTGTGCGGCTCGCCGAAGAAATGGCCGCCGGTCGGCACCGCACCCAGCGCCTCGACGGCGAGTTCCGCCTCGTTGACTTCGATCGGACGCAAAAACTCCATCATGTGCTGGATCATCTCGACGTCGATGATGAACTTTTCGAACGACGCGGTCAGCCCGCCCTCCTGCCAGCCGGCTGCGTGGTAGACGAGATTGCCGTGGCCGAGCACCGCGCCCCACAGCGCCATCAGCGTCTCATAGGCGCCTTGCGCGTCGGCGGCGTTGGAGGCCGAGCCCGGCGTCGTCCGGTAGGGCAGTCCATAGCGCCGTGCCAGCTGCCCGGAGGCGATGTTGGCCTTGGTGTTCTCCGGCGTGCCGAAGGCCGGTGCACCGGACTTCATGTCGACATTGGAGGTGAAGGCGCCATACATGACCGGGGCGCCAGGGCGGACAAGCTGCGTCAAGACCACGCCGAACAGCGCCTCGGCGTTCTGTTGCGCCAGCGCGCCGGCAAGCGTCACCGGGCTCATCGCTCCCATCAACGTGAACGGCGTCACCGCGACCGATTGGCCGAACTCGGCCATGGTCATCAGCCCTTCGGCCATCATCTCGTCGAAGCGGCGCGGCGAGTTGACCGAGATGATGGTGGTGACGCCTGGATCGTCGCGCATCTCATCAAGCGTCAACCCTCGCGAAATCGCCATCATTTCGATGCCGTCCAGCGCCCTGCCCCGGCCGATCGCCGAGACGTGAAAACTTTTGTCGGTCAGCGTCAGATTGGCGAAATAGGTGTCGAGGTGGCGGGAATTGGCCGGCAGTTCCACCGGGGCGCAGACCTGGTTGCCCAGCATGTGGATGCAGTTGAAATGCTGCGCCAACCGGGTGAGATCGCAATAGTCGCGCAGGTTTCCCGCGCGGCGGCCGCGTTCCATGTCGTGCACATTGGGCGGCCCGGCAACCAGGGTGAAGTTGATGGTGTTGCCGCCGAGATGGACGGCACGGGCCGGGTTGCGCGGCGTAAGCCGGTAGCTGGACCGCGTCGTCTTCAATGCTTCGTCGATCATGCCCCGGTCGATGCGGACAGTCATCGACGCATGATCGACCTTGGCCCCGGCCTTATCGAACAGGGAAAGCGCCCGCGGGCTCATCACCTCGATGCCGAAATTCTCCAGAATGTGCATCGAGGCTTCGTGGATCGCCTCGATCTGGTCGGCCGAGAGCATCGCCATTGGCGGATAGGGATTTGTCACGCGGCGCAACGGCAGTTGCGGAATGGCGGTCGGTCCCCTGTTGCTGGTTCGCGCGGCGCCGCGCTTGCGTCTCGGTTCGGTCATGTGCTGCATCAAAGCGCCGCGGCTACGACCGGGCTGTCAGAAATCCGCCGCCTGCGGACGTGATTTTAGCCAAGGCGGCATTTTAGGAATTTCATTGCGACAAAGGCGACAGAAAGCGTCGGAATATTATCATTGCTCTACCCCAGCCAAAGCGGCCGATGAGCCGTTAAGGAACGCCGCAAGATTCCTTTTATGTTTTCGGCCTAATCCTCTTCCAATGTGTAGGTCGGGTTTTAGTAAAATTGTAGCTGTTACCGTGTTGCTGGCGCTGTCGGCCTGCGCGACGCCGCCAAGCCATATCAACGATGTCTGTGCCGTGTTCGACCAGAATGACGGCTGGTTCGACAACTGGCAGGCAGCGGCCGAGCGCGCCGAGCAGAAATACGGCGTGCCGGTTCCCGTGCTGATGGCGACGGTGCGCAAGGAATCCGGCTTCAAGAGCAACTCCAAGCCGCCGCGCACCAAGCTTCTGGGTTTCATTCCCTGGAAACGTGTCTCCAGCGCCGCCGGCTTCTCGCAGGCGCTTGACGGCACTTGGGCGCAATATCAAAGCGAGACGGGCAGCTGGGCGGCGCGCCGCACCAAGTTTGCCGATGCCGTCGATTTCGTCGGCTGGTATCATTCCAAGACCGCCGACACGCTCGGCGTCGCCCGCAACGACACCTACAATCTGTATCTGGCCTATTATCTTGGCTGGACCGCCTACAAGCGCGGCGAACGGGGCGATGCCGGCGTGCAGCGCTACGCGCGGGCCACCGAGCAGATGGCTCGCGATTACGCCGCACAGCTACGCCAGTGTGCGCCTTGATGGCGCCACGGATCTAACCGTCCGTCAGCTTCGGCCTCTTGCCGCTCGGACGCTTGGGCGGGGCGCCGGCAAAGCCCGGACCGGCACCATGCGGCGCGTCTTCCGGCACGCCTTCATTGGCGGCATGTTCCTTGTCGAACTTGATCACCGGCTCCATTTTCGCCAGCACGTCGTCGGCAAGCCAGCACAGGCTCATATGACCGTCGCCGAGATGCTTGACCGGGGGCACCTGCGTCTCGCAAAGATTGTCCGGCACCAGCTTCTTGTAGCCGCAGCGCGTCTGGAACGGACAGCCGGTTGGCGGGTTCATCGCCGACGGGATGTCGCCCTCCAGCACGATGTGCTTCTTGACCACGCTGGTGTCGGCGATCGGGATCGCCGAGAGCAGCGCCTCGGTGTAGGGATGATAGGGCGGCGAAAATATCTGGTCGGTCGTGCCCTGTTCGACGATATAACCGAGATACATCACGACGACGCGATCGGCGATATAGCGCACCACCGACAGATCGTGGCTGATGAACAGCATCGTCGTCTTGTTCTTGCGCTGGATGTCCATCAGGAGCTCGGTCACTGCCGCCTGCACCGACACGTCGAGCGCCGAGACCGGCTCGTCTGCCACCACCACCTTGGCGTCGCCGGCAAAGGCCCGCGCCACGCCGATGCGCTGTTTCTGGCCGCCGGAAAGCTGGCGCGGCTTGCGGGTCTCGAACGCCCGCGGCAGCTTCACCAGGTCGAGAAGCTCCAGCATCCGCTTCCGACGATCAGCGACGGTGTTGCCGACATTGAATTTTTCCAGGGTGCGGATGATCTGCGAGCCGACCGTATGGCTGGGGTTGAGCGTGTCGAACGGGTTCTGGAACACCATTTGGATCGACGACACCGTCTCGACGCTGCGCTTCTCGATGCTGGTCGACTCGATCTGCTTGTTGCCCAGCGTCACGCTGCCGGAGCTTGCCGTCTCCAGCCCGAGCAGCACCTTGGCCAGTGTCGACTTTCCGCAGCCGGACTCGCCAACGATGGCGACGGTCTCGGATTCGCGTGCCATGAAAGAGATCGTCTCGTTGGCCTTGACGACGCGGCCTTCCCTCGAGCCGAACACCTCGCTGCCGCCGACCTTGTAGTACTTCTTGAGATCCTCGATCTTGAGCACCGGCGCGCCGGGCTCGACGCGCTCGTTGACCTTCTTGGCGCCGGGCGGCAGCGCCTCCCAGTCGATCTCGTTGAAGCGCACGCAGCGCGAAAAATGGCCTTCATGGCCGTCGACCGCGATCATCGGGATTTCGGCGGCGTTGCAGACGCCCTCGACGAAGTGGTGGCAGCGGGGGCCGAAATTGCAGCCCTTCGGCCGCTCGTGCGGCAGCGGCAATTGTCCCGGGATGGAGATCAGAGGCCGCGAATTCTTGTCGGCGCCGGGCAGCGGGATCGAGCGGAACAGGCCCTGCGTGTAGGGATGGCGCATCCGGTCGAAGACGTCCTTGATCTTGCCGGTCTCCACCGCTTCGCCCGAATACATCACCGTGATGCGGTCGCAGGTTTCCAGGATCAGGCCGAGATTGTGCGACACGAAGATCATCGAGGTGCCGAACTTCTCGCCGAGCCCTTTGACCAGGTCGACGATGCCGGCTTCCACCGTCACGTCGAGCGCTGTCGTCGGCTCGTCGAGCAGGAGCAGCGCCGGCTTCGACAGCAGCGCCATGGCGATGACGATACGCTGTTGCTGGCCACCGGAAAGCTGGTGCGGAAACGAGCGCATCATGCGCTCGGGATCGGGCAGCCTGACCGAGCGCACCATTTCCAGCGCGCGTCGATAAGCCTCTTCCTTAGACACCTTGTCGTGGATCAGCGGCACTTCCATCAATTGCTGGCCGACCTTCATCGCCGGGTTCAGGCTGGCCATCGGCTCCTGGTAGATCATCGCGATCTTGTTGCCGCGGATGGCGCGCAGTTCCTCGTCGGACAGCTCGCCCATGTCTTTGCCCTGGAACTTTATCCGGCCGCCGACGATCTTTCCGATGTTGGAGAGGTCGCGCATGATGCCGAGCGACACGGTCGACTTGCCGCAGCCGGATTCGCCGACGATGCCCATCGCTTCGCCGGGCATGACCGTGCAGGAGAAGTCCATGACGGCCGGTATCTCACCCTTGCGGGTGAAGAAGGAGATCGACAGGTTCTCGATCTCGATGATCGGCCCATTGGTCGGCTTGGCGGGATTTCGAACTGCCTCATTCATGGGTCGCTCCAATCCTTGTTCTGCTAAGTAGGGTCGAAGACCCGTCCATCAATCTTTCATCGATTGTTCGCGCAGCGAGTCGGCCAACAGATTAAGGCCCAGCACGAACGACATCAGCGCGATCGTCGGCGGCAGGGCCGGATGGATGAAGGAGCGCAGCAGCCGGCTGGCATCCTTGATCGCCGTGCCCCAGTCCGGGCTCTCGGGCGCCAGCCCCAGGCCGAAATAGCCGAGCGTGCCGAGCAGGATCGTGGTGTAGCCGATACGCAGGCAGGCATCGACGATCAGCGGCCCGCGAGCGTTGGGAAGGACCTCCCACAGCATGATGTACCAGGGCGATTCACCGCGCGTCTGCGCCGCCGCCACATAGTCGCGCGTTTTGATGTCCATGACCAGACCGCGCACGATGCGAAACACGCCGGGGCTGGAGGCGAACACCACCGCCACGAAGATGTTGAGCTGGTTGGGATCGATATGGATGATCCTGAACGGGTCGGCATCGAAGACCAGGCCGGCGTAGACCCAGCCGCCAATGACAAGGGTCAGCCCCAGGAGGATGTAGAGCCGGTCAGGCCGCTTCTTGTAGCGCGTCCAGAACAGCACGCTGAAGAAGATAATCGGGAACAGGAAGAACAGGCCGGCCATCGCATAGGGAATCGGCGTCTCCATGATGCCTGGCGTCACCAAGAGGTAGAACAGGAGGATCACCGGGAAGGCGAGCACCAGATTGGCGAGGAAGGACAGAACCGTATCGATCCTGCCGCCATAATAGCCGGCCGGCAGGCCAAGCGTGATGCCGACCAT
This sequence comes from Mesorhizobium onobrychidis, assembly GCF_024707545.1. Lineage (NCBI taxonomy): Bacteria > Pseudomonadati > Pseudomonadota > Alphaproteobacteria > Hyphomicrobiales > Phyllobacteriaceae > Mesorhizobium > Mesorhizobium onobrychidis. The sequence goes on along the minus strand of NZ_CP062229.1, from coordinate 3,338,747 downwards.
CAGCGCGAAACCGGTCGCCGCCGGCGCGATGATCAGCACGATCTGGCTGCCATAGATCATACGGCTGAACACGTCGCGGGCAAGCTTGTCACCGCCGAACAGGTAGACAAGTCCCGATTGCGGCTCGACCGCGCCAGGCAGCGCGTCCTTCATGATCGGGATCTGGACAAGCGGATTGAAGGGCGAGATGGTTGACGCGAAGATCGCCGTGAACAGCCAGAACAGGCAGATGCCGACGCCGACGACGCCGACGCTGCTGTCGAAGAGTTGACCGTAGAGGCCAAGCCTCTTCTTGTAGGTGAAGCTCGCCCCCATCACCAGGACGAGAGCGATCCAGACCGGCCAGAAACGCGCAAGCACGCCAAGCACCACATTGAAGGCGCCGATATATTCAAGCTGCATCCGCCCGATCCCCTATTGAACTCTGATACGCGGATTGAGAAACGCGTAGCCGACATCGGAAATGAGCTGCGTGATCAGCACGATGAACACCGAGACCAGGGAGCAACCGAGCAAAAGATCGATGTCGTTGTTGCCGGCCGCCTCGACCAGCGTGTAGCCGAACCCCTGGTAACGGAACATCACCTCGACGATGACGACGCCGGTGAGCAGCCAGGGAAATTGCAGCATGATGACAGTGAACGGCGCGATCAGCGCGTTGCGCAGCGCATGCTTGACCACGACGCTGCCGAAGGAGAGGCCCTTCAACCGCGCGGTGCGGATATATTGCTGCGTCATCACCTCGACCATCGAGGCGCGGGTCATGCGGGCGATATAGCCGATGCCGTAGATCGCCAGCGTCATGACAGGCAGCGTGAAATTGTAGAAGGTGATGCCCCGGCTGGCCGAAGCCGCCGAACCGTTCAGCAGGCCGAGCCATGAGGCGAAAATGACGGTGAAAATGACGCCCGACACATATTCGGGCGTCGCCGTCGAGGCGATCGAGGCGACGGACAACGTCCGGTCGGTTCGCGAGCCCTCGCGCATGCCGGCGAGGATGCCGATCAGAAGCGAGATCGGCACCATCACCACAAGCACCCAGAACATCAGTATGCCGGTGGCGCCGAGCGCCGGGAAAAGCTTCGACGCGACCGTCGTCTTGAATTTGGTCGAGCAGCCGAAGTCGCCTTGCAGGACGCCGGAGAACGTCGGCTCGACAGGATCGTTGCAGAAGGAAAAACGTCGCGCGGGTTTGCCCGTTGCCGGGTCTGTGACCGGCTGTTTGGGCACGATACCCAGCCATTGGCCATAACGGGAGAAGAAATTCTGGCGGTAGCCATGATTGACCAGCCAGCTTTCGAGCTGCTCGGCCGAGGTGTGCATTTCAGTCTGGCTGATCGCCAGCTTTTTCAGATTGGGGTCGAGATTGATCAGGAAGAACACGACCATCGTCAGGCACAGCATCGTCAATGCCATGGTGCCGAGGCGTCGAAGGATGAAAGAGAGCATGGCGGTCCCCCTGCCGGTCTGGTTGGGGTTGAGGCCGGCTTGGAGCCAAATCAGCCGCTATCGGCAGAGCTGGCTGTCAAACGGACCCTCAGAATGCGATCAACCCTGTCTTATTGCACGCCCCCATCCGAAGTGTCCGCGCTTTTCTTGCTGCGCCTACTTTCGGGTCTGGAATCATGCATGGCGTGGGTGGAAGGGGCGAACCGCCCCTTCCACGATCGATCCGATCAGGCCTCCTCGTCGAGCCAGACCTTGCCGTAGTCGCGCTCGAAGGTCGGGTGCATGGCGTAGTTCTTAACGGCAGGCACCGAGTGACTGTAGAGCTTGCGCCAGTAGGGCTGGATGATGATGCCGGAATCCTGCAGGATCTGCTCGATGTCCTTCATCATCTCCTTGCGCTTGGCGGCGTCGGCGACCGAAAGCGCGGCGTTGAGCTTGGCATCCCATTCGGGATTCGACCAGGCGGTTTCGTTCCAGGCTTCGCCGGTGCGGTAGCCGATCGCCAGAACCTGGACGCCGAGCGGCCGCATGTTCCAGTTGGTCATCGACAGCGGATACTTCGTCCAGTCGTTCCAGAACGTCGAACCCGGCAGCACCGTGCGCTTCACCTTGATGCCGGCGTCGCGCATCTGCGCGGCGATCGCATCGCCGGTATTCTTGTGCCAGTCTTCGTCGACCGTGATCAGCTCGTGCTCGAAATCGGCCTGACCGGCTTCCTCCATCAGCGCCTTCGCCTTGGCTGGATCGCGGGCAATCTTCGCCAGCTCGTAATATTCCGGATGGATCGGGGAGACATGGTGGTTTTCGGCGACGGTGCCGGCATTGCCACCGCCCAGCTGGAGCACGACAGCGTTGTCGACCGCGAGCTGCAGCGCATTGCGAACCTTCTGGTCGTCATAAGGCTTGTTGGCCACGTTGGTCCGGCAGACTATGGTCGCTGCGGTGACCACCTCGTACTTGACCAGGTCGACACCGTCGAGGATCGACACATAATCGGCCGACGTCTCGAAATTGGTATGGACCTCTCCGGATTCGAAGGCGCTGACCGTGGCTGCCGGATCGGTGCCGTAGTCGATGAACTCGATGCCGTCGAGAAAGACCTCGCCGTCCCACCACTTGTTGTCTTCGCGGCGCTTGTAGACGACTTTCTGGCCGACATCGTAGGAGACGAGTTCGAACGGACCGGTGCCGATCGGGCAGGCTTTGAAATCGCCGCCTTTTTCGTCGAAGGTCTTGTGGACGACGAGACCGGGATAGTCGCACACGTTGGGGATGAGCGCGATATCCGGCGTGCTGAGCTTCAGCTTGACCGTCAAATCGTCGACCTTGGTGACTGCGCTTTCATCCAGCTTGTCGTCCTTGACCAGCGAGCCGAGACGACCGGGCATGGAATTGCCTTCGGCCTTCTTGTCGGCCCAACGCTTGAAGTTGAAGATGACGTCGTCCGCGGTGAACGGATCGCCGTTGTTCCAGGTGACGCCCTTGCGCACATGCAGCGTGTACTCGGTGGCATCGTCGTTGACGTCCCAGCTCTCGAGCAGGTAGGGGCGGAACGTGTATTCGTTTGTGTACTTGACCAACGGCTCGAGTGCCTGGCGCTCGGCATTGGCGATCTCCGACCAGTCGGCCTTGCGCGGATCCTTCGCATCCTTGATCCACATAGCGACCTTCAGTATGCCGCCCTTCTTGCCCTGTACGTCCTGCGCTCTCGCCGGCGTCGGGTCGGCGAGGCCGAGCATACCATAGGCCATCGCCGTGGACGCGCCGAAGACGCTGGCCAAAGCGAGAAACTCGCGGCGATCGACACGTCCGGCCCTGGCTTCTTCGGCCATTGCATGGATGTGATCCGGAACGCGATCGCCATTACTCTTGTAGATTGTCATCACGAACTCCCATTGTTGGCTTTCTGCCTTTTACCATTCCGCATCCGGGCCATGATGTCAAAAACGGCACGGGTTGGGAACATGCCAAGGAATGTGCAACTTTGGAAGGGAAGCAGTTCGCGTGATAACGACAGTCTTGGCGCAAAATTGCTATTGCCCGGCAGATTCCGTTCGAATCTCCGGCATCGATCAAACTGAGACATTCGATACAGCGCCGCCCGTACCGTTGGGCGCGCAAAGGACGCTGTAGCACTCTGATTTGCGCATGATCCCTAACCGAAAATCGATTCCGATTTTCTGCGTGATGCGCCAAGCTTTGCACAGCGCCAGCCGATCCCGGACAGGGTGCCAGAACGGCGACGACTGTCGGATTGCCAGACCCTTTCGCGTCGGCCGGCTTCAGTATTCGCGCTCGTAGAAAACGCCGCCCTTGGCTTCGCCGGCATCGGTGGCCTCGCCGCGCAATTTGACGCCGCGCCCGACATCGAGATCGATCGCCGCCTTGCCCGAACCGGGCTTGTCGCCCTTCTGGATCGTCACATAGGTGCGGTCGTTGAGATATTTGCCGGCCGAGACCGCGGTGCCGCCCTCTTCGTCGGTGATGACGTCGAGATCGTCGACGCCGATCGCGCTGCGCAGGTTCTGGAGCAGCGAGGTCGAACCGCCGACACCGGCCAGTTGCGCGGCGGCTTCGGCAAGCTGGGCGATCTGCAGCGGCGACAGGTTCGACATCGAGCGGCCGAAAATCAGTTGCGCCAGGACCTCGTCTTCCGGCAGCGCCGGCACCGACGAGAAGTTGAATTTCGGATTGGTCGCCTCGCCCGATACCACGATGGTGACGGTGGCGCTGCTCGTCGTCGATGTCGCTGTGAGGTTGAGATAAGGCACCAGCGACCCTGAAAAGCCGACCGTGCCTTCGGTGAAGGTCAGCCGCTTGGCGAGGATCGTCAGCCGCCCGCGCTGCAAGGTGAAGGTGCCGACGGCTTGCGGCGACGATGCCGGGCCGGTCAGCCGCAGCGATCCGCCAAGCTCGGCATCGACACCCCTGCCCTGGATGAAGATCTGGCTCGGCGCGTTGACCGTGACATCGAGATTGAGGCCGCCGCCACCGCCGCTGCCGCTCGCAGTCGCCGGGCGCAACGCCTTGTCCTGCGCGCGCACGGCGGCCGGTGCGTTCCTATGCTTGACGTCGAGCTCCGCTAGCGAACCCGGCAGCTTTTCGGGAACGGTGATCACGGTCTTGGCCAGGTTGATCGTGCCCGAAATGACCGGCGCCGACGCGAGCGGTCCCTTGATGGTGAGGTCGCCGCCGAGATTGGCGGTGACCACCCTGCCGTCGGTATAGCGGCCGTCGACGAGCTTGACCGACAGGTCGGCCGGAAAACCTTGCGCCGGATTGATGCCGACCGTGCCGCTGGCCGACAGGCTGCCGCGCGTCGACAAATTGCCGGTCAGGCGGTTGATCCTGGCGACGCCGCCGCCGATCGCGACATCGGCGGTGATATCGTTGATCGCAAGTCCCGAGCGTGCATCGATCAGGCGGGCACCCGACGTGCGGACCGTGCCTGTGATCACCGGCGACGTCGCCGGGCCGCGCACCTTCAAATCGACGTCGGCCGTGCCGCTCAACGACAGGCCTTGCGCGGCGAGTGTCCGGGTGAGGAAGGCGAACGGCACCTTGCCGGAAAAGTCGAGATCAAGGGTGGGCGTGCCTGATGTCGCCACCGTGCCGCCGCCCTTGAGGCCGAGACCGGCGGCATCGCTCATGTTGGCGTCGAAGGCCAGTCTGTTGCCTGAATACGTACCGGAGGACGAAACACTCATGCCGCCGAAACCGGCGCCGCGGGTCTGCGACGTCTGGACGCCTGCGGCGTCGATCTTGAAGGCGACGGCCGGATTGGCCGGCGCGCCCGTCACCTTCACCGTGCCCGAGATCGAGCCGGCGGCATCGAGGCCCGGCGAGAAACTGTTGGCGAGCGACATCGGCACCCGCGCCAGCGTCGCGTTGAGATTGAGCGCCTCCCCGACCTTGCCCGAAACCGTCGCCGTGCCACCGCCGAGGTTGAGCGCGAGCCGATCCAGGCTGGTGGTGCCGTTGGCGATGGTGATGGTCGAGGCCTGCGCGATCGCCGCTTTGATGCCGCGCATGGTCGCCTGGCCGGAGGTGAGCTCGACCGTCGTCGTGCCGTTGGCGATCCTGACGCGGCCGGCGGCCCTGGTCGGAATGTCCTTGACGTTGGCGCCGCCGGAAAAGCCTGTCCAGTCGCCGTCACGCTTGAGATCGACATCGATGCCGCGAATGACGGTGCCGCCGGAGGTGACGCTGTCGGCACGGATCTTTCCGGAGATCACCGGTGCCGCGAGATAGTTGGCGATCGATGCATCGATGGTGACCGTCTTTGCCGAAACATCGCCGCGTGAAATCGAAGCCGTCGAAGCCTTGATGGTGACCTCGGGCACATTGCCGGTCTTCGAGAAAACGATCGTGCCACGCATGTCGCCTTCCGCCTTTTCCAGCGCAAGGGCTGCGAGCGGTCCGATATCAGGCAGGTCGAGCGCCACGGTGCCATCAGGCACGAACGCCTCGTCAAGTGCCAGGTCGCCCGATACCCGGTTCTTGCCGAGTGACAGCAAAAGCCCGTTGATGGCGCGCTTGCCGTCGGACGTAGCCAGCACGACACGGCCTTGCAGGGGCTGGCCCGCGACATTTCCGGTCAGTTGTACATTGGCCGCCGGGTTGGCGGCATCGGCCTTGCCGGTGGCGGTGAGCCTCAACCCGGTGATCTCGCGTTCGGCCACCGAGAGCCGGTCGCTGTTGACCGTCAGCGACAGGTCGGGCGCGGTGCCGGCGCCTTGCGCGTTCAGCGCGAAAGCGATGGCGCCCTTGGCATCCCCGGACAGAAGCGAGATGTCGGTCAGCGCGCCCTTGATGTCGACGGCGAGTTGGTTGTCGGCAAGGCTGGCCTGCCCGTCGGCGGTCAGCGCGCCGGACACCAGCCTGATCGCGTTGGCGGTGACATTGCCATTGGCGTTACGCTTCAACGCGGCACTGAGTTCTGTCCGCTCCGCGAGCAAACCGCGCGCTGCCGCCGGCAGCGCTGCGGAAGCCGCATCCACCCTGAGGTTGAGATCGATGGCGCCGTCGGCCAGCGAGACCCTTCCGTTGAAGCCGGTGTTCAGCGCGTCGCCCGTCACCGACCCGCTGTCGATCACGATGGTGTCAGTCGCGAGGCTGCCAGCGACTTGTGCCGTGATCCTGCCGGCGATCAGCGGCGCGATGGTCGGATTGTCCAGGCCGATCTTGTCCGCCGTCACCGTGCCGGAAATCGGCCCTGTCCGGCTTTTCACGTCGAAGGCGTCCGAGTGCAATGCCAGGGTGAGCCCCTCGACCTTAGCTTGATTGGTGGCGGCCGAAGGCAGAACAGCGGAGATATCGAGCTTCGGCTGCGTGCCCTGCCCTGCAGCCTTTACCGAAAGCGCCTGCAGCTCGAGCTTGATCGGGCTCTCGGTGCTGCCAAGCGCCAGCGGCAGGCTCGGGCCGGTCGAGGCGAGGTCGAGCGCAAAATCGCTGGCGCCGTTCGGATTGATGGTGCCGGCGGCCTTGCCGGATATTTTGTCACCGGCGAGCGTCGCGTGGTCGATGGCGACGCCGCGGGCGGAGGAGAAGCTGCCTGCCGCATCGAGGTTGAGAGGGCCGAGCCCCGCCCGGCGTGTCTGGCTGGTCTCGGCGCCGCTGAGCTGCGCATTGAAACGAATGTCGGGGGCTGCCGACGGTCCCGTCACTTGCGCTGTTCCGCCGAGCGTGCCCGCGGCGTCGAGGCCGGGTGAAAAATCATTGGCAAGGGCTGCCGGCAGCGCGGAAAACTCCGCCGCGAGGTCGAGCGTCTGGCCGGCGGTGCCGGACATGGTCACCGATCCGCCGCCGACATCGAGCAGCAGCTTTTCGATGCTGGCCGTGCCATTGGCGATGCTCAGGGTCGACGGCTGCGCGACTGCCGCCTTGATGCCGCGAATGGTCGCTTCGCCGGAAGCGATCTCGACACTTGTCGTGCCGTCCGCGATCTTCACCCTGCCTTCGGCCCTGGCCGGAATGTCCTTGACGTTGGCGCCGCCGGAAAAGCCTGTCCAGTCGCCGTCACGCTTGAGATCGACATCGATGCCGCGAATGACGGTGCCGCCGGAGGTGACGCTGTCGGCACGGATCTTTCCGGAGATCACCGGTGCCGCGAGATAGTTGGCGATCGATGCATCGATGGTGACCGTCTTTGCCGAAACATCGCCGCGTGAAATCGAAGCCGTCGAAGCCTTGATGGTGACCTCAGGCGCATTGCCGGTCTTCGAGAAGGCGATCGTGCCACGCACGTCGCCGTTAGCTTTTTCCAGCGCCAGGGCTGCGAGCGGACTGATATCGGGTAGATCCAGCGCCACCGTGCCGAGCGGCAGGAATCTATCGTCGAGAGCAAGGTCGCCCGAAACTTTGTTGTCGTCCAGCGACAGGCTTAGTCCGTTTATGGACCGCTTTCCCTGGCGCGTTACCAGCGACGCCTTGAAATCGAGTGGCTCGTCATTGATGGATCCGGTGAGCGAGATATCGGCCGCCGGGCTGGCGATGTCGCCCTTCCCCGTCGCGGTGAGCTTTAGCCCGGTGATTTCTCGCGCCGCCACCGAAAGCCGGTCGCTGTCGACCGTCAGTGACAGGTCCGGCGCTGTACCGGCGCCTTGCGCGTTCAGCGCGAAAGCGATGGCGCCCTTGGCATCCCCGGACAGAAGCGAGATGTCGGTCAGCGCGCCCTTGATGTCGACGGCGAGTTGGTTGTCGGCAAGGCTGGCCTGCCCGTCGGCGGTCAGCGCGCCGGACACCAGCCTGATCGCGTTGGCGGTAACATTGCCGTTGGCGTCGCGCTTCAGTGCCGCGCTGAGCTGCGTCCGCTCGGCGAGCACACCGCGCACTGCCGCCGGCAGCGCTGCGGAAGCCGCATCCACCCTGAGGTTGAGATCGATGGCGCCGTCGGCCAGCGAGACCCTTCCGTTGAAGCCGGTGTTCAGTGCCTCGCTCGTCACCGAGCCGCTGTCGATGACGATGGTATCGGTAGCGAGATCGCCGGCGACCTTGGCAGTGATCTTTCCGGCGAGCAGCGGCGCGATGGTCGGATTGTCCAGGCCGATCTTGTCCGCCGTCATCGTGCCGGAAATCGGCCCTGTCCGGCCCTTCAGATCGAAGGCGTCGGAATGGAGCGCAAGCGCGATGCCTTCGGCCTTGGCGAGGTTGGTTGCGACCGACGGCAGTGTCGCGGAGATATTCAGCGTCGATTGCATGCCCTGCCCCGCGACCTCCACCGACAGCGCCTGCAACTCGAGATTGATCGGGCTCTCGGTGCTGCCAAGCGCCAGCGGCAGGCTCGGGCCGGTCGAGGCCAGGTCGAGCGCAAAATCGCTGGCGCCGTTCGGATTGATGGTGCCGGCGGCCTTGCCGGAAATTTTGTTACCGGCGAGCGTCGCGTGGTCGATGGCAATGCCGCCGGCGGACGAGAAACTGCCTGCCGCATCGAAGGTGAGCGGCCCGAGCCCCGCCTGGCGGGTCTGGCTGGTCTCGGCGCCGCTGAGCTGCGCCTTGAAACGAATGTTGGGGGCTGCCGACGGTCCCGTCACTTGCGCCGTTCCACCGAGCGTACCCGCGGCGACGAGGCCGGGTGAAAAATCATTGGCAAGGGCGGCCGGCAGTGCGGAAAACTCCGCCGCGAGCTCGAGCGTCGGGCCGGCGGTGCCGGACACGGTCACCGATCCGCCGCCGACATCGAGCATCAGCTTCTCAATGCTGGCTGTGCCATTGGCGATGCTCAGGGTCGACGGCTGCGCGACCGCCGCCTTGATGCCGCGAATGGTCGCTTCGCCGGAAGCGATCTCGACACTTGTCGTGCCGTCGGCGATCTTCACCCTGCCTTCGGCCCTGGCCGGGATGTCCTTGACGGTGGCGCCGCCGGAAAACCCGGTCCAGTCGCCTTCGCGCTTCAAATCGACACCGATGCCGCTGATCACGGTGGCCCCCGATGTGACCGTATCAGCCTTGATCGTGCCGGAGATCGCCGGTGCCTTGAGATAGTTGGCGACCAGCGCGTTAACGGCGATGGTCTTTGCCGCCAGATCGCCGCGCGAAATAGACCCGCTCGTCAGATCGATCGCGACCGTCGGCGCGCCACCATCACTCGAGAGGCGGATGCTGCCCTGCACGTCGCCTGCCGCCGTCTGCCCGGCAAGTGCGACCAGCGGCCCGATATCGGGCGCTTCGAGTGTCAGCGTGCCGAGTGGCAGCAAGCTGTCGTCGAGAGCGAGATCGCCCGAGACCTTGTTGTCGGCCAGCGACAGGCTAAGGCCGTTGAGGGAACGCTTTCCGTCACGCGTGACCAACGATGCCCTGAGATCGAGCGGCTGGTCGTCGACGGACCCGGTCAGCGAGACATCGGCGGCCGGGTTGGCGATGTCGGCCTTCCCCGTCGCCGCCAGTTTGATCGTCTTGACCGTACGGCCGGACGCCGTCAGGCTGTCGCTGTCGGCCGAGACCGAGAAATCCGGCGCCGTGCGCGCACCGCTCGCCGTCAGCGCGAAATCGACGGCCCCGCCGACCGGTACGCCAACCATCGGCGACAGTACCGAAACATCGCCGAGCGTGCCCTTGATATCGGCCTGGATGTCGGTGCCAGTCGCGCTGGCGGTGCCGCTGGCGCTCAGCGAGCCCGAAGTGAGTTGCAGCGCATTGGCGGCAAAGGAACCTTGCGGGTCACGGGTCGCGGTCGCCGAGAATGTCACGCGCTTGCCCAGAACCGAGCGGATCTGCGGCGGCAGCGCAGTCGAGACGGCATCGGCATTCATCTTGAGCGTCATCGCCAAATCGGCCAGCCTCACCCTGGACGTCACCGAGGCATTGAGCGCATCGCTGCGCAGCGTGCCTTGATCGACGACGATCTCGTCCTTGCTGACCGAGCCGGCGAGGTCCGCGGTCACCCTGCCGGTCACCAGCGGCGCCAGCGTCGCCACGTCGGTGTTCAGGCCGCCGGCTATAAGCTTGATGGTGACCGGTCCGCTGCGGTCCTGGATGTTGAAGCCGTCGGAATGGATTTCAGCCGACAGATCGTCCACCCGCGTGCCGCCCGCCACCACCGAGACCAGAGACGCGCCGATGTCGACTATCGGCGCCTTGCCGCCGCCGAACGCGCGGGCCGTGGCGCCGGTGATCGCGACGGTCACCGGCTGCGCCGCGGTGCCGAGGCTCAGCACGATCGGTGGGCCCTTGGCGGCGAGCTCCACCGAAAGGTCGCTGGCGCCATTGGGGTCGATGATGCCCGCGGCCGTGCCATGCACGGCATCGCTGTCGATGCTGGCGCGCTCCACTTCGACGCCGCCCGTCATGATCGCGGTTCCGGCAAGGTCGAAGCTGGTCTTGCCGGCAAACAAGGATTTCAGATTATCGGGCAAGAAGCGCTGGAAGTCGCCGTCGCCCTTGGCCTCGACATAATTGCCCCTGTCGGTAAGCTGGTGGCGACCGGTGAGCTGGGTGACGATCTGGCCGTCGACGACGAAGGTACCGATGCCGCTCCAGTTGGCGACCGGCCCCGTGCCGGTGACGACGATGTTGACCGGCGGCGCATCGGGCAAATTGAGCAGATTGGCGATGATGCCGCCGGCCGGCTCGGATGCCTTCAGATCGAGGTCGAGCTTATTGTCGGCGGGCGCGAAATGGATGTTGGCGTCGACCTTGCCTTGCTTGCCGTCGTGGCGAGTGATGTTGAGGCTGGTTTCGAGCGCCAATGGCGCCGCGTCGGCCTTGAACGACCCCTTGGCCGCGAGCTCTGCGATACCGCTGCCGGCCAGCGCCTGCCCGACCGCGATTTCCGGCAGGTCGATCTGCTTGATGTCGAGCGACACCGGCAGGGTGGTGGCGCCACCTTGGCTCGGCTGGGTGCCGGCCACCGGCAGCCGCGCCAGCTCGATGCGATCGGCGGCGATGCGGCCGGCGCTGAAGTTTTTCGACAAAAGCGCCAGCGGCGACCAGTCGACGGCCACCTTGCGCGCCACCAGCCAGGCGCCCTGGCGATCCTCCAGCACCACATGATCGACAGTCAGCGCGCCGGACCAGATGCCGTCGATGCCGCTGACCGTGACCTTCCGGTCATCGGTCGACGCCACGGTCGAGATGATGCCGGCGAGATTGTCGCGGCCGCGCTCGGTCTTGGTCAGCACGACGAGCGCACCGACCACCGCCGCCACCACGATGAGCAGCGTGTAAAAGACAATGCGGAGGATGCGCTTGACCATTGTCATCAGAACGCCTGGCCGATGCCGGCATAGATGCCGAAATGCGGGTCATCGGGACCCCGGTTGAGCGGCACCGCCGCATCGATGCGCAGCGGTCCGAACGGCGTAATATAGCGCAGGCCGACGCCGGCGCCGACCTGAATGTCGGAAAAATCCGGGAACTGCTTGGTCGAGACCGTGCCGGCATCGACGAACGGCACGACGCCGATCGTGTCGGTGATGGCGATGCGCATCTCGACCGAGGTCTCGAACAACGAAAGCCCGCCGATCGGCTGTCCGTCGGCGTCCTTCGGACCGATGCCCTGATAGGCATAACCGCGCACCGAACCGCCGCCGCCGGCATAGAAGCGCCGGTTGGCCGGAACATCCTGAAGGCCGGCACCGATGATCGAGCCGATGGCGACGCGTTCGGCCAGGATGAATTTCGAAGCCGTGTCGAGCGACTGATAGGTCGATCCTTCGCCCCTCAGCTTGACGAAGGCCGAACCGTTCAAAATGTCGTAGCTCGGCTCGGCATAGGCCAGCGCCCTGAATCCCGTCGTCGAGTTCAGCCGGTTGTCGCGGTTGTCATAGACATATCGCAGCGGAACGCTGGCAATCAGATAGGTGTGCTTGCCGAAAGAATCGGTGATCTTCGAATAGTCGAGCGCGACTTCGGCGGAAACCGTCTGCTGCTTGTCGAGTTCATAAGACAGGCCGGTGTTGCCCTTGACCGAGAAATTGTCGTAGGCGTCGGGATGCTCTAATACGGTGCTGACGCCGGCGAAGAATTTCGACGCCGGCCCGACCATGCCCGGCTTTTCGAACATGATGCCGGCATTGTAGTTCAGCTCGGTGAACTCATTGCTGCCGATGCCGCTGATTGCGCCCTCGATGCGCAGCTTTTCGGCACGGCCGAACAGATTGCGGTGGCCCCAATAGCCTTCGAGGCCGAGCCCCTCGGTGTTGGAGAAGGTGCCGCCAAGGCCGAAATAGCGCGGCTTGCGCTCGCTCACTTCGACGCCGATCGGGATGTTGCCGTCGGCGTCGAGACCGTCGGCCTCCTTCAGCGTCACGCTGTTGAAGACTTCCAGCCCGAGCAGCCGGTCGCGCGCCTCGTCGATCTCTTCCGGCGAATATTGGCGGCCGCGCTTCAGGCCGGTCATATATTCGGTGAAATCGCGGTCGACCTTTTCGGTGCCCTCAACCGTGGTGTCGCCGTAGCCGGCAACCGGCCCGGCCGCCACGGTCAGCGTTACGTCGAGCGTCGAGGTGGCGTGGTCGGCGACGATCTCGCGGTCCGTCACCTTGGCCAGCGGCCTGCCTTCCTCTTTGAGCGCCCGCACGATCGACGCCTCGGCCTTGAGCACGGCACCGGAACCGGCATCGCCGCCGGCGATCAGGCCGAAATCGGCGCCCGCCAGCCCCGCCGCATCGCCCTCCAGCCTGATGTCGCCAAGCGTGAATTTCGGCCCGGTCGCAATGTTGATCACCACCGGGATCGGCTGCGGACCCGAAAATTCGGCGTCAGGCGGCAAATCGTCGAGCGGCTTGCCTTCGATGGTGATGGTGACGACGCCCTCGTAGCGGGCGTCCGCGTAAAGTGCGGCGACAAGCTGATCGCGGTCGCCACGCGCCTTGGCCAGCAGGCCGAGCGAACCAGAGACTGGACGTTCTTCGTCGTCCTTCAGCGCCGAGGCGTTTTCGAGCTTCTCGGCGAGGTCCTCGTCGGCGTCGGGCGCCTCGATGGTCACCGCATAGCGCAGCGGATCGACGATGTCGGCGTCTTCATCCTCTGACGATCCCCACAGCTTGATGCCGAAGATCTCGAAAGCGGCCGCATTTCCGCTCGCGGCAACCAATGCAGTCGAGCACAGCAAGGCGAAAAGCAGGGCGTGCGAAAGCACGCGCCGTGGCGCGGTTCCTCCCGACATCTGCCTTTCATACGCCGACATTACAACTCTACACTAGCTGCCAAAGCTAAAATTGGAATGAAGTTCTGAATTGCTCGTAAAGGAGCCACAATCCAATTGTCTGAAATGGACAGGGCTTGGAATTCACACCTTCTGCGTCGCCGCAAGAATGCGTGATCCCTGTCCTATGGAGGTACTACCGGTCATCGGCCGGAAAGGAAACCGTTGGCAGGCGGAACCTGCCGCGTCCTCGTGTTGACAAGCGTGACTGAGCTTGAACATGTCTGGACGAAACGTAGACGTAACGTAAGCAGTGTCTGGAGGGTGTTATGGCAATGCGCGCGGCTCGTGGTCTGTCGATCTTTTTCCTTCTCTTTTTCGCCTGGAGCAGTGTCGCGCAAGCGGCCGAAGCGCGCCGGGTGGTGACATCGGACAATTCCGATTATTTCGGTTTCGATCTCAGATCCGACCAGAATGTCAGCCTCGACCAGTGCAAGACGACATGTCTCGGCGATCCCGCCTGCCGCGCCTTCACCTATAACCCCAAAGTCAAATGGTGCTTTCTCAAATCCGACTATAACACGCTGAAGCCATTCAACGGCGCCGTCGCCGGCAAGGTCGTCAACGTCGATGGCGACCCCGATATTGGCGCGCCGCCGGACCTCGCCTTCTTCCCCGCCTGGATGGCCGACCAGGCCCAGCAATACCGCAACAGGCTCACGGGCCCGGCCTACACCAAGCCCACCGAAGGGCTGACGGCGCTGAGGGAGGGGGCAAAACAAGCGTCGCAGACCGGCGACCACCGCTTGGCCATCCAAAAATACGAGGCTTTGGTTTCGGTATTGCCCGAAGATGGCCAGCTTTGGCTCGAACTGGCGCGGGAAACGCTCGCCGTGCAGCCGACCGCCAACAGCGCGGAGGCGTCCACCCTGCCGGCGAACGCCACCTCCGCCGGCTTCAACGCCTACAAATTGCTGCGCACCACAAAAACGCGCTCCGAAGCGCTGGCACTGCTTGGCGACGGGCTCGACCGCCGCGACCTCCCCCGGCCGGCCCTGCAGGCCTACGAAGCGAGCCTCGCGCTGGTCAGTTCGCCTTGGGTCTCGGCCGCCTATCAGGATCTCAAGGCCCGCAAAGGCTTCCGCGTCGTCGATCACACGGTCGACGCCGACACCAGCGCGCCGCGTATCTGCGCGCAGTTTTCCGAGGACCTGGTCAAGACCGGTGTCGACTACTCGCAATTCGTCACCGTCGACAACGCCGCCCCCAAGGGCGTCGAGGCCAAGGACAAGCAGATTTGCGTCGAGGGGCTCGAGCACGGCCAGCATTACGACGTGACCTTCCGCCCCGGCCTGCCGGCCGCCATCGGCGAGGTGATCACCGCCCCGGTGGTGCTGTCGATCTATGTGCAGGACCGCGCCCCGTCCGCCCGTTTCACCGGCGACAGCTTCGTGCTGCCTGCCGGCGCGCGCCGCGGCATCCCGGTCGTCACCGTCAACATGAACGTCGCCGAAATGAAGCTCTACCGCATCGGCGACCGTTCGCTGACCCAGCTTCTGTCCGGCTATCAGTTCCTGCGCCAGCTTGACGGCTACGACATCTCCAACATTTCCGATCAGATGGGCGAGCCGGTCTGGCAAGGCCAGCTCGACATCGCCAACGACCTGAACAAGGAAGTCACCACCTCCTTCCCGGTCGACGAAGCGCTGCCGCAGCGCAAGCCCGGCGTCTATGTGCTGACCGCGCAACCGGTCGATGAGAATGACAACGAATATGATTCGCGCGCCACGCAATGGTTCGTCGTCTCCGATATCGGCCTGTCGACCTATACCGGGCAGGATGGGCTGAACGTCTTTGCCCGTTCGCTCGGAACCGCCAAGCCGATATCAGGTGCTGAACTGACGCTGCTGGCCAGGAACAATGAAATCCTTGGCACCGCAACCACGGACGCGGAAGGCCGCGCCGTCTTCAACCCTGGACTGACGCGCGGCGACGGCGGCATGGTCCCAGCCGTGCTGACAGCCAAGCAGGGTGACAGCGACTTCGTCTTCCTCGACATGGGCCGCGCCGGCTTCGATCTTTCCGATCGTGGCGTCACCGGGCGTCCGGCGCCGGGCGCGCTCGACGTCTATGCCTGGACCGAACGCGGCATCTACCGCGCCGGCGAGGACGTCCATGTCGCGGCGCTTGCCCGCGATGGCGCCGCCAAGGCGATCGAGAACCTGCCGCTGACCTTCATCTTCACCCGTCCCGACGGCGTCGAGAACCGCCGCAGCGTCAGCGATGGCGTGTCGGCTGGCGGCCATGCCGTCGACCTGCCGCTCGAACCCAACGCCATGCGGGGCACCTGGACGGTAGCGATCCACACCGACCCCAAGCAGGCGGCGGTCGCTAGCCAGATGTTCCTGGTCGAGGATTTCGTGCCGGATCGCATCGAGTTCGACCTGTCCGCCGACAAGCAGGAGATCGCGCAGGGCGAAACTGCCAACGTCACCGTCGACGGCCGCTTCCTTTATGGCGCGCCGGCCGCGGGGCTGGCGCTCGAAGGCGAACTGACGCTGTCGACCATCCGCGACTGGGACCGCTTCAAGGGCTATTCCTTCGGCCTCGCCGACGAGCAGTCGGCGGAACCGTCAGTCACGCCGTTCACCGGCCTGCCGGTGGTCGGTGAAGACGGCAAGGCAACCTTCCCGGTTTCCGTCGACCAGTTGCCCTCGACCACCAAACTGGTCGATGCCAAGGTTACGGTCAGGATGCGCGAGACCGGCGGCCGCGCCGTCGAGCGCTCGCTCAACATCGGCATCCGGCCGCAAGGCCACATGATCGGCATCCGCCCGGATTTCGACGGTGACGAGGTGCCGCAAGGCGGCACGGCGAAGTTCAGCCTGATTGCCGTCGACCCCGACGGCAAGCGCGAGGCGTTGCAGGGCGCGCAATGGTCGCTGGTCAAGGTCGAACGCAATTACCAATGGTACCGCTCGAGCAATTCCTGGAACTATGAGCCGGTCACTTTCACCAAGTCGGTGGCCAACGGCCTGGTCGACCTGACCGCTAACGGCGAGGCCACCGTCTCGCTGCCGGTCGACTGGGGCCGCTATCGGCTCGAAATCGAGACCTCGGACCCGGAAGGCCCGGCGACCAGCTACGAATTCGACGCCGGCTGGTATGTCAGCTCCACCACAACCGAAACGCCTGACGGCCTGGAAATCGCCCTCGACAAGGACAACTACGCGGCGGGCGAAGTGGCCAAGCTCAAAGTGTCGCCGCATTTTGCCGGCGAGCTGCTCGTCACCATCGGCGCCGACAAACTCTTGAAGACCGTCACAGCCAGCGTGCCGGCCGGCGGTAGCACCATCGACATCCCGGTCGACGACGACTGGGGCGCCGGCGCCTATGTCACGGCAACGCTGTTCAGGCCGGGCGATGCGCAGGAAACCCGCATGCCGGCGCGCGCCATAGGCGTCAAATGGCTGAAGGTCGATCCGGGCTCGAAGAAGCTCGCCGTCACCTTGACGCCGCCGGACAAGACCATGCCACGCCAGCAGCTGTCGATCCCGGTCTCCGTGGCCGGCGTGCAGCCGGGCGCCAACGCCTATGTCATGGTCGCGGCCGTCGATCTCGGCATTCTCAATCTGACCAATTACCAGGTGCCGGATCCGGAGACCTGGTTCTTCGGCCAGCGCATGCTCGGCCTTGAGGTACGCGACCTCTACGGCCGCCTGATCGACGGCTCGCTGGGCACGTCAGGCAAGCTGCGCACCGGCGGCGACGGCGCCAACATACAGTCGCAAGGCAACCCGCCGACCGAAAAGCTGGTCGCCTTCTTCTCCGGTCCGGTCCAACTCGATGCCGACGGGAAGGCGCGGATCGACTTCGACATCCCGCAGTTCAACGGCACCGTGCGCGTCATGGCCGTCGCCTGGACCGAGGACGGGGTCGGTCATGCCCAGTCCGACGTGATCGTGCGCGATCCGGTGGTGATCACCGCCGGCTTGCCGCGCTTCCTGGCGCCCGACGATTCGGCCGTCATGCGGCTCGATGTCACCGACACCGACGGTCCGGAGGGCGACTATGCACTGTCGATAAACACCACCGGCAATCTTTCGACCGGCAGTGCCGCCCTGCCCGAAAAGCTGACGCTCGCCAAGGGCAAACGGCAGACGCTGACCGTGCCGCTGATCGCTGAAACGCCGGGTGACGCCTCGATCACCATCAAGCTCGCCCATGCCGACGGCACCGCTGTCGAGCAGACGCTCTATGTGCCGGTGCGCCCGGCGCAATTGCCGGTGACCACCCGCATGGTGGTCGACCTCAAGGGCAATGGCGGGTCGCTGCGCGTCGACAAGGAGCTCCTGGCGGCAAGCCTGCTCGACGGCGCTTCGGTCAGCGTCGGCGTTTCGCAGGCGGCGGCCTTCGACGTGCCGTCGCTCCTGATGACGCTCGACCGCTACCCCTATGGCTGCGCCGAGCAGACCACCAGCCGCGCCATGCCGCTTCTGTATGTCAACGAGATGGCCTCGGGCGTCGGCATGGCCAGCGACGCCGACCTGCATGGCCGCATCCAGGACGCCATCTACAAGGTGCTGAGCTACCAGGCGTCGGCCGGCAGCTTCGGCCTGTGGGGTCCGGGCTCCGGCGACCTGTGGCTCGACGCCTACGTCACCGACTTCCTGACCCGGGCGCGCGAGCAGAAATACGACGTGCCGGCCCAGGCGATGAACCAGGCGCTGAGCAATCTGCAAAACGCGATCGGCTACGACCAGGACGTCAAGGATCGCGGCAGCGAGATCGCCTATGCGCTCTATGTGCTGGCCCGCAACAAGAAGGCCTCGATCGGCGATCTGCGCTACTATGCCGACACACAGCTCGAAGCCTTTACCAGCCCGATGGCAGTCGCCCAATTGGCGGCGGGCCTGGCGCTCTATGGCGACACGCAGCGCTCGGAAGCCACCTTCCAGGCCGCCCTGCAACTGGCCAGTTCAAGCTCGGCATACGACGACTACAGGTCCGATTATGGCTCGCCGCTGCGTGACGGCGCGGCGATGCTGGCGCTTGCCGCCGAATCGAAGCCGGTACCAACGATCGTGCCGGCGCTGATCAAGCTGGTGACGCAGGAACGCGCCGCCGTCAGATGGACCAGCACGCAGGACGAGTCCTGGATGCTGCTGGCGGCCCGCGCGCTGAAGGCCGGCAATGATGCGATCGCGCTGACCATCAATGGCGCGCCGCATGCCGGCGCCTATTCGGACCAGATCGCCGGCAGCGACATTGCCGACAGCCCGCTGACTGTCGCCAACACCGGCAGCAGCCCGCTGCAGGCGGTCGTCACCACGGTGGCCTCGCCGATCCAGCCGCTGCCGGCCAGCGGCAACGGCTTCACCATCGGCCGCACCTACTACAAGCTCGACGGCACCGAAGCCAATGTCACGGAGGCGAACCAGAACGAACGCTATGTCGTCGTGCTCAATATCTACGAGCAGAACAAATGGCCGTCGCGGCTGGTGATCACCGATCTGCTGCCGGCCGGCTTCGAGATCGACAATCCGGGCCTGGTTTCCAGCGCCCAGTTGTCGAACTTCTCCTGGCTGGCCCAGACCGACGCCGCCCATCTCGAATTCCGCGACGACCGTTTCGTCGCGGCCTTCAATCCGAATGATGGCGACGGCGACCGCAACATCACGCTCGCCTATGTCGTGCGCGCGGTGACGCCGGGCACCTATGCCCATCCGGCGGCAAGTGTCGAGGACATGTACCGGCCGCAATATTCGGCCCGTACCGCGACCGGCATGATGGAGGTCAAGGCGCCGTAAGGCAAAGATGGCGAACAGGAACATGACGATGGCACCTTCGCAAAGGATCTCGCCAATCTTCAGCGTTGCAGAAAGGGAGCCGAGGTCGCGGCCGGCTCTCCCTTCTCCCCTTGTGGGAGAAGGTGGCCTCGCCCACGGGTCTTGCCTCCGGCAAGCCCGAGGACAGGCTCCGCGAGGTCGGATGAGGGGTGTTCCAGCTTGGCACCAATAGCGCTCTGGCCAGCACCCCTCAACCGTCTTGGCGCTGCGCGCCAATCCACCTTCTCCCACAAGGGGAGAAGGAAGAAGGGCAGCGCCATGCTCTCCCGAAAAATCCTGCGCCGTTCGGCCATCGCCGCCGCCTCCCTCGCCGGCTTTGCGGCAATCGCCGCGGGCGGGCTTTGGCAGCTCGACCGCGCCTTTCCGCCACCACTGCCGGCGGCGCTGACGGTATCGACCGAAGTGCAGGACCGCGACGGCCAACTGTTGCGGGCCTTCGCCACACCGGACGGCTATTGGCGGCTCGCCACCCATCTCGACCAGGTCGACAGACAGTTCGTCGACATGCTGGTGACTTACGAGGACAAGCGCTTCTGGGACCATGAAGGCGTCGACGTGCTGGCGCTGGCCCGCGCCGCCGGCCAGTTCGTGGCCAATGGCCGTATCGTCTCCGGCGGCTCGACACTATCGATGCAACTCGCCAGGCTGACCGAACCGCGCGACAGCCGCAGCCTTGGCTCGAAGGTCAAGCAAATGCTGCGCGCCCTACAGATCGAGCGGCGGCTCACCAAGCGCGAGATCCTCGAACGCTATCTGACGCTGGCGCCCTATGGCGGCAATCTCGAAGGTGTGCGCGCCGCCTCGCTCGCCTATTTCGGCAAGGAGCCGAAGCGGCTGACGGTCTCGGAGGCGGCCCTGCTCGTCGCATTGCCGCAATTGCCGGAAAAGCGCCGGCCCGACCGCAACCTTTCAATCGCCCACGCCGCTCGCGACCGGGTGCTGATGCGGATGGCTTCGTCAGGCCTGCTCGGCGAGCGCGAGGCCGCACGTGCCGCGCTCGACGACGTTTCCGCCATCCGCCGCACGCTGCCGGCGCTCGCCGCCCATGCCGCCAATGCGATGCTGCCCAGGGCCGTTCCTGGCCAGAAGCTGCGACTAACGATCCGCAAGAGCGTCCAGGAAGGGCTGGAACAGGTGGCCAGGGATGCCGCAACCAGGCTCGGCCCCCGCCTCTCCGTCGCCATGGTGCTGGCCGACGCCCGCACCGGTGAGATCCTCGGCGAAGTCGGCTCTGCCAACTATTTCGACGCCAGCCGCTCCGGCTGGATCGACATGACCAGGATCGTCCGCTCGCCCGGTTCGACGCTGAAACCGTTCATCTACGGGCTCGCCTTCGAACAGGGATTGGTGGCGCAGGAAACGCTGATCGACGACAGGCCGACCGATTTTTCCGGCTACCGGCCGAAGAATTTCGACATGGACTACCAGGGCGACGTCAGCATCCGGCAGGCGCTGCAACTGTCGCTCAATGTGCCGGCGATCAGTGTGCTCGACGCGGTCGGGCCGGCGCGGCTGCTCGCGCGCTTCCGCCAGGCCGGCGTCACGCCGATCCTGCCCGTCAACAAGGCGCCGGGTCTCGCCATCGGTCTTGGCGGCGTCGGCGTGACGCTGCGCGACCTCGTCCAGCTCTATGCCGGGCTTGCCAATGGCGGCAAGGCGCACACGCTGAATGACGGCACCGAGCCGGCGAGTGCCGAGCGCTCCACCGCTACCATCCTCGACGATCAGGCGAACTGGCAGATCACCGACATATTGTCGGGCGTCAAGCCGCCCGAGGGTGCCGCCCGGCGCGGCATCGCCTACAAGACCGGTACCTCCTACGGCTACCGCGATGCCTGGTCGGTCGGCTTCGACGGGCGCTACGTGCTGGGCGTCTGGGTCGGCCGTCCTGATGCCGGCGCGGTGCCTGGCCTGTCCGGCTATGTCTCGGCCGCACCGATCCTGTTCGAGGGCTTTGTCCGCTCCGGTCTGGCTGCCGTACCGCTGCCAAGCCAGCCGGCCGGCGTCATCAGACCCAGGCGCGACGAACTGCCGGTGACATTGGCGCGCTTCGGTTCTGGCGCCGACGGGCTGGTCCAGGCGACGCCGACCGAGCCTGCGCCGACGATAATCTTTCCGCCCGACGGCGCCCGCGTCGATCTCGGCACCACCGCCGCCGAGGCCTCGCCGCTGGTGCTGAAGCTGCAAGGCGGCCGTGCCCCGTTCCGCTGGTTGGCCAACGGCAAGCCGCTGGTCGGCATCGACCGGCGGCGTACCGCGACCTGGCAGCCGGACGGCGTCGGCTATTCGACCCTGACCGTGATCGACGCGGTCGGGCGTGCGGCCAGCGTGAAAGTGTTCGTTGAATAGAATGCGCCAAGCGATTCAGCGCATTGCGTTTTGCGCCCTGCTGTCGGCTGCCGGTACCGCCCCTGTCTTGTCCGCAGACCTCCCCGCCGGCTTCGTTCGGCTGGCCGACATCGATCGCACCATCCGGCAGGACATCCGCTACGCCCGCACAGACAATTTCCTGCACCGCAAGGCAGCCGGCTACGACGCGCCGGTATGCATCCTCACCGGGCGAGCGGCGGAAGCGCTTTCCGGAGTCCAGAAAGCGATTGCCGCCGAGGGGCTGACGCTGGTCGTGTTCGACTGCTACCGCCCGGCGCGCGCCGTCTCCGACATGGGCGAATGGACTGGGGAAGGCGGACCACCCGACCCGCAATGGTATCCGACGGTCAAGCGCAAGGACCTGATCGCCAAAGGCTATGTCGGCGAACTGTCGACGCATTCGCGCGGCTCGACCGTCGATGTCGCCATCGCGCGAGCCGACCGCAAAACCGCTCCGAAACAGGCCTGCGGTGTATCAGATGCCGAAACGCTTGATTTCGGCACCGGCTTCGACTGTTTCGACCCGATGAGCGAAACGGCGCACCGTCCGCTGGCCGAGGCAGCAACCGCAAACCGCAAGAGGCTTGTCGAGGCCATGCGCGCCGGCGGCTTCAGAAATTATGCGCGCGAATGGTGGCACTTCACGCTGGAAAACGAGCCGTTTCCAAAGCAGCGCTTTGATTTTGCCGTCACCGCCGACTGAATCATTTGCCGCGGCGAATGCAATTCGCGCTCGCACCAGATCCAGCCATTGCCGAGGCGCGACCTGCCTCTAGATAGATCGCTTCATGAGCCCGGATTCCGCACTGCAGCGTTGCGAGGAAAGAATTTCCTCATGAGGCCAAAGGTCGGCGAAAAATTGCTTCAAAAGGACAAAAAAAGCAACATTGGATGCATCTAATTTCTACCAATTCGGTAGATTTGAGGTGATCTCAACGGAGGCGGAAATGACCAATCCTCGTTTCAGGAAACTGCTCGGCGCACTGGTTGCCACATCTGTCCAGTTCGGCACGCTCGGTTTCGCGTTTGCCGATACTACCATCCTCAACGTGTCCTATGATCCGACGCGTGAGCTGTACAAGCAATTCGACGAGGCCTTCGCCGTCCACTGGAAGGCTGAGACCGGCGAGACGGTAACCGTCCAGCAGTCACATGGCGGGTCGGGCGCGCAGGCCCGCGCCGTGATCGACGGCCTCGACGCCGACGTGGTGACGCTGGCGCTCGAAGGCGACATCAACGCCATCGTGGAGAAATCGAAGACGATCAATCCCGACTGGCGGACCAAGTTCGAAAACAATTCGGCACCCTACACCTCGACCATCATTTTCCTCGTCCGCAAGGGCAACCCGAAGGGCATCCACGACTGGGGCGATCTGGTCAAGGACGACGTCCAGGTGATCACGCCGAACCCCAAGACCTCGGGCGGCGCACGCTGGAACTATCTCGCCGCCTGGGCCTATGCCAACGCCAAGGATGGTGGTGACGAGGCCAAGACCAAGGAATTCGTCGGCAATCTGTACTCTCATGTTCCGGTGCTCGACACCGGCGCGCGCGGCGCAACCGTGACCTTCGCGCAAAAAGGCCTCGGCGACGTGCTGCTGGCCTGGGAGAACGAGGCTTATCTGGCGCTCGACGAATTCGGCGCCGACAATTTCGATATCGTCTACCCGCCGACCTCGATCCTGGCCGAGCCGCCGGTCGCCGTGGTCGACGCCAATGTCGATGCCAAGGGCACGCGAAAAGTCGCCGAAGCCTATCTAGGCTACCTCTACTCCAAGGAAGGCCAGACGCTGATCGCCAAGAACCACTATCGCCCGTCGAAGCCCGATTTGGTGCCGGCGGAGGACCTCGCCAAGCTGCCTGAGATCAAGCTGATCACCATCGACGATCCACTTTTTGGCGGTTGGAAGAAAGCACAGCCTTACCATTTCGGCGACGGTGGTATATTCGACCAGATCTACAAGCCGGCCCAGTAGACCCGTAAGCTAGATTTTAGATCAGGACGACATGACCACAGCACCCGCGAAGGCGGGGTGGCGGTTCAGACAGCCGAGCGTCATTCCGGGTTTCGGATTGACGCTCGGCTTCTCGCTTGCCTACCTCACGCTCATCATCCTCATTCCCCTGTCGGGGCTGATCTGGCGATCGGCCGCGCTCGGCTGGGCCGATTTCTGGGCGATCGCCACCGACCGCCGCACCATCAATGCGCTTGAAATCAGCTTCGGCACCGCCTTCTTTGCCGCCGCGGTCAATGTCGTCTTCGGCACGATCGTCGCCTGGGTGCTGGTGCGCTACAGCTTTCCTGGCCGCCGAATCGTCGATGCCATGGTCGACCTGCCCTTCGCGCTGCCGACGGCGGTGGCCGGCATCGCGCTGACCACGCTCTACGCGCCGAATGGCTGGCTCGGCAGCCTGCTGGCGCCGCTCGGCATCAAGGTTGCCTATACGCCGCTCGGCATCGTCATCGCGCTGATCTTCATCGGCCTGCCCTTCGTCGTGCGCACCGTCCAGCCGATCATGGAGGAGATCGACAAGGAGGTGGAGGAAGTCGCCGCCACGCTCGGCGCCAATCGCTTCCAGACCATCGCCCGGGTTCTGCTTCCGGGCCTGGCGCCGGCCATCGTCACCGGTTTTGCGCTGGCTTTCGCGCGCGGTGTCGGCGAGTATGGCTCCGTCATCTTCATCGCCGGCAACCTGCCCTACAAATCCGAGATCGCGCCACTTCTGATCGTCATCCGGCTGGAGGAATACAATTATGCGGCGGCGACCGCGATCGCGGCGATCATGCTCGCTTTGTCGTTCGTGATGTTGCTGGTCATCAATCTGGTGCAGACGTGGAGCCGCAAGCGCTATGGCTGATCCGGAGATCAAATCCTACGCACCGCACCACGAAAGCCAGTCGGCGGCAGTAACCGAAAGCCGCACGGCGAAAGCCGTGCTGATGATCGTGACCTTTGCCTTCCTCGGCATTTTCCTGCTGTTGCCGCTGATCGTCGTCTTCAACGAAGCCTTCGCAAAGGGCCTCAGTGCCTATACGGAGGCGCTGACCAGCCCCGACACGCGCTCGGCGATCTATCTGACGCTGCTGGTGGCGGCGATCTCGGTGCCGCTCAACATCGTCTTCGGCGTCTCCGCCGCTTGGGCGATCGCCAAGTTCGAGTTCAAGGGCAAGGCTTTCCTGACCACGCTCATCGACCTGCCGTTTTCGGTCTCGCCGGTCATTTCCGGGCTGGTCTATGTGCTGTTATTCGGCGCGCAAGGCCTGCTCGGGGCCTGGCTGAAGGCGCATGGCATCGTCATCCTCTTTGCCGTGCCGGGCATCGTGCTGGCCACCATCTTCGTCACCTTTCCCTTCGTCGCCCGCGAACTGATCCCCTTGATGCAGGAACAAGGCAATGGCGACGAGGAGGCGGCGCTGTCGCTCGGGGCCAATGGCTGGCAGGCGTTCTGGTACGTGACGCTGCCCAACGTCAAATGGGGGCTGCTCTACGGCGTCTTGTTGTGCAATGCCCGCGCCATGGGCGAGTTCGGCGCGGTCTCCGTCGTGTCGGGCCACATACGCGGGCTGACCAACACCATGCCGCTGCATGTCGAAATCCTCTATAACGAGTACAATGCCGCCGCCGCCTTCGCCGTCGCCTCGCTGCTTGCGGGCCTGGCGCTCGTCACGCTGGTCTTGAAAACACTTCTCGAAATGCGCTACGGCGCCGAGATCGCCGCGACGCGCGGACACTGAAAAAAGGGACGGTTGATGGAAGTTCGCGTTGCCAACGTGCGCAAGGAGTTTGAACGGTTTCCGGCCCTCCACGACGTTTCGCTCGACATCAAGTCCGGCGAGCTGATCGCGCTGCTCGGGCCTTCCGGCTCCGGCAAGACGACGCTGCTCAGGCTGATAGCCGGGCTGGAGCGGCCGACGAAAGGAAAGATCTTCTTCGGCGAGGAGGATGCGTCGCAAAAGTCGATCCAGGAGCGCAATGTCGGCTTCGTTTTCCAGCATTATGCGCTGTTTCGCCATATGACGGTGGCCGACAATATCGGCTTCGGCTTAAAAGTTCGGCACGGGCCGTCACGGCCGTCGGCGCAGGAAATCCGCCGCCGTGCCTCCGAGCTTCTCGACCTTGTCCAGCTTTCCGGCTTGGAGAAGCGCTATCCGGCGCAGCTTTCGGGCGGCCAGCGCCAGCGTGTGGCGCTTGCCCGCGCCATGGCGATCGAACCGGCCGTGCTTTTGCTCGACGAGCCGTTCGGCGCGCTCGATGCCCAGGTCCGCCGCGAGTTGCGCCGCTGGCTGCGCGACATCCACGACGCCACCGGCCACACCACAGTCTTCGTCACCCATGACCAGGAAGAGGCGCTCGAGCTTGCCGACCGCGTCGTGGTGATGAGCCAGGGCAGCATCGAGCAGGTCGGCACCGCCGATGAAATCTACGACACGCCGAACTCGCCCTTCGTCTACGGCTTCATCGGTGAATCGAGCGCGCTTCCCGTCAAGGTCGAAGACGGTCAGGTCTGGATCGCCGACCGCCCGATCGGGCTGTCCGCGCCGCATGCACCGCAAGGCGAAGCGACGCTGTTCTTCCGCCCGCACGATGTCGAACTGGTGGACGAATGCAATGGCTGCATCGCCGGCACGGTCGCCGCCAGCCGCCGCGTCGCCGGCACCAGACGCGTGGAGCTCGAAATCGGCGGCGAGCGCCAACGGGTCGAGATCGAGCTGCCCGTCGACCATCCGGCGGCGCAGAAAAGCCGGGTGGCGTTCAGGCCGCGGCGCTGGAAGCTTTTTCCGGTTGCTTAGCTGGCGGTCGCCTCTTTCATGCTGAACGACATCGACTGCCTTTCAATGCGCCTTTAGCGAGAGCACGAGGGTCATCGGATTTTTCGGGGAAGCCGCAAAGCCGTAGTGCTCGTAGAAGGCTTTCGCTTCAGCCGATATGGCATGAACAAAAATGCCGCGAATCCCGAGGATCGTCGCGGCATGACCAGTGCGCAGAACGGCGTCTTGCAACAGCGCTGCGCCTAGCCCCTTCCCTTGCCAGCCAGCGTCCACGGCGAGACGCCCGAGCACAGCCATTGGAACGGGATCTGGCATGTTGCGGCGAATGGCGCCTGGCGCTTCCGCAAGATCAAGCCCGCCCGACGAGAGACAGTAGCAGCCGACAACGCGCATGCCTTCCGTTACCACATAAGTACGCGACGCGCCGCTGATCTGGTTGGCGCGCGCCCTGCGACGAAGCCATTGATCCAGGCTCTCGCTCCCGCTTTGGAAAAGTTCCAGATCGTGGTTTTCGGCAAGAGGCGTAGGCGCCGACAGCATCAGCGCTGCCAGGGCTTGGGCGCGTTCATAAGGCGTGCAAAACCCTCACCGCTCGGTGGTTCATCAAGGATGTCGAGATAATGCCGGTAACTCTCGGGATCCACCTTGATCAGCGCTTGGTCGAGCAGCGTGTCCTCGGCCGCGCGGTAGGCGGCATCGATCATAAAGTCAGAGCGGGTTTTCCCGCGTATTTTCGCGGCGCGGTCAATCAGAATGCGTACATCCTCTCGGATGCGCAGATTGACAGGCTTGGCGTGGGTCTCAGGTGTAGTCTTTGTCATGAAGGAGTCCTCTTTCCTCACCATAGCATTCCGTATACACAATGTGTATCTATGTCATTACCTCACTAGGAAGGTGATTGGAAAAGCACCAGCGGCGCTGGCGAGAACATGCCGGTAATGACCTAGCGTGGAAGAAAATCCTAACAATGGGCTGTTTCGGCAACGCTTTTTCTCACAGCAATGCCACAGATCCGGCTTGCATGCCTCGTCGCCTCGCGTATTGCCCGATTATCCTGCCGCATTCGACAAACGGTGTTTTCAGGGAGCCTGTTTTCATGAAGCGATTTTTGCTTGGCGTCGCCACATTGGCCGGCCTGTTCCTGGCATCCTCCCAAGCCTGGTCGGCCGACAGACTGCTGAATGCGTCCTATGATGTAGGCCGCGAATTGTTTGCGCAGGTCAACAAGGCCTTCATCGCCGAGCACCCCGGCGTGGCCATCGATCAGTCGCATGCCGGGACGTCGGCGCAAGCGCGCGCCATTGCCGAGGGCCTCGGCGCGGATGTCGTCACCTTCAACCAGGTCATCGACATCGACTTCCTGGTCTCGAAGGGTCTTATCTCCGCCGACTGGCAGAAGGATTTCCCCGACAACGCCTCGCCTTTCTATTCGCTGCCGTCCTTCCTGGTGCGCGCCGGCAACCCGAAGAACATCAATGATTGGGACGATCTCGTGCGCGACGACGTGCAGGTGATCTTCCCCAATCCGAAAACGTCGGGCAATGCGCGCTACACCTATCTGGCGGCCACCGCCTATGCCAAGGAGGCCTTCAAGGGCGACGACGCCAAGGTGAAGGAGTTCGTCACCAAGCTGTTCAACAACGTCCCGATCTTCGACAGCGGCGGGCGCGCCGCGACCACCACTTTCGTGCAGCGCGAGATCGGCGACGTGCTGATCACCTTCGAGTCGGAAACGCGCGGCATCCGCAGGGAGTATGGCGATGACAAGTTCGAGCAGGTGACGCCCTCGGTCAGCCTGCTGGCGGAGTTTCCGGTGGCGATCGTCGACACGGTCGCCGACGAGCACGGCAGGCGTGACCTCGCCAAGACCTATCTCGACTTCCTCTATACGCCGCAGGGCCAGGACATCGCCGCCCGCAACGGTCTGCGGGCTCGCGACGCGGCGGTCGCCGCCAAATACAAGGCCGAGTTTCCCGACATCCGCCTGCTGACGGTGGAAGATGTCTTCGGCGGCTGGGCCAAGGTCCAGGCCGAGCATTTCGCCGCGGGCGGACTGCTCGACCAGACCTACGGCAGCCGCTAAGGCAAGCGATCGTCGAACGTGACAAGAAAGCCGGCTTTTGCCGGCTTTCGTCGTTTTCACGCTCCGGAAAGGTGATTTCCCGCACTTTCCGGGCGCACCATCCAAAACGTCACGAAGAATCAACGTGTTTGTGCCTACCGTGCCATCAGACGGCTTGTTTTCGCGAAACTGCATCGCGCGACCAAAACGTCATGATTTACACACAAACAACCGCCAGATGCGGGCGGTTGGGGTTTTCATGAACTGAATCGGGCATGCTTACCAAAAAAGGCAAATACGGCCTCAAGGCCCTCGTGCATCTGTCAGGCTTGCCGGTCGGTCAGCTCGCATTCGTCAACGACATTGCCGTCGCCAACAACATCCCGAAGAAATTCCTGGATGCCATTCTGGGCGAATTGCGCAATGCCGGCTTCGTCCAGAGCCGCAAGGGCAAGGAAGGCGGCTATCGCCTCGCCCGGCCGGCCTCCGAGATCAAGATCGGCCATGTCGTGCGTGTCCTCGACGGGCCGCTGGCGCCAATCCCTTGCGCCAGCCGCACCCAATATCAGCGCTGCGAGGACTGCGACGAGGCGACATGCCAGGTCCGGAACATGATGCTGGAGGTGCGCCAGGCGATCGCCGAGGTGCTGGACAATCGCAGCCTCGCCGCGATGCGCGACGCCGACAATGACGATTTTCCAGTCGAACTGACGTCGCAGATCTGATCAGCCGCCGCTAAAGCGGGTCCGCGCCAGTGTACCCTTCATGAATTCGCCTCGACCAGACTCACGGCATCGCCGACAATATCGGCGATCGGGCGCGTCGCATCGAGCGTCAATGCGTTCTCGTCCGCTGCCGGCGCTTCAAGCGTGGCGAACTGGCTGTCGACCAGGCTTGCCGGCATGAAATGGCCCTGGCGGGAGCCGACACGCTGCTTTGCGGTCGCGGGATCGATTTCCAGATAGAGGAAAACGATGTCGTGGCAAAAGCCGCGCAGACGCTCGCGGTAGCTGCGCTTCAGCGCCGAGCAGGCGGCAACCACGCCCTGCCCATCGCCGACCGATCCCGCAATGCGTCGGCCGATCGCGTCGAGCCAGCCTTCGCGCAATGCGTCGGTCAGCGGCTCGCCTCTTGCCATACGCGCGACGTTTTCCGGCGGATGCAGCCGGTCGCCCTCGACGAAGATGGCGCCCAACGCTGCGGCCAGCGCTTCGCCGACGGCCGACTTGCCACAGCCGGCGACGCCCATCACCACGACGGCCGGTGCGAACCGAACCGGATGATCCCTCTGCATTTGTGCTGCCTTTTCGTCCACGATGCGGGTCAGCGGCTGGCCGGCGCGCGGCCGTAAAGCAGGAGCATGGCGACGATGACGACGCCGTAGATGATCTGCCGCCCCGCCTCCGGCATCTGCATGACCGAAAGAATGGATTGCAAAAGCGTGATCAGGATGACGCCAGCGACCGTGCCGAGATAGGAGCCGCGGCCGCCGAGGATCGAGGTGCCGCCAAGCACGACCGCTGCTATCGACGGCAGGAGATAGGCGTCGCCCATCGACTGCGCCGCCTTGGAGGCATAGCCGGCCAGAAGCACGCCGCCGAAGGCGGAGAGCCCGCCGGAGACGGCGAAGGCGATCAGCACCACGCGCCGCGTGTCGATACCGGAGAGGTAGGCGGCGCGCTCGCGGTTGCCGATGCCGTAGACTGTGCGGCCGAAGCCGGTGCGGGTCAGCACGAAAACCATCGCAGCACCGATCAGCGCCCAGATGACGACGGCGTTGGGCACGCCCGGAATGGCAAAGCCGGTCGCCAGATAGCGCATCGCCGGGGTCGCCGAATCCTGCGGCGAGAAGCCGCCCGTATAGACCACCATCAGCCCTTGCGCGACGGCATTGGTGGCAAGCGTGATGATCATCGAGGGAATGCGCAGATAAGCGACGCCGATGCCGTTGACGACGCCGATCAGCACACCGCAGAAGATGCCGAACGGGATCGCCAGCGCCATGCCGACCGGGCCGTAGGCGGCGGCCGCACAGGCCATCATTGCGCCCGCCGCCACCGACCACGGCACCGACAGGTCGATCTGGCCGAGCAGGATGACCAGCATCATGCCGGTGGCGATGACGCCGAGAAACGAGGCCACCTTGAGCTGCTGCAGCAGATATTCCGGCGACAGGAAGCTGCGCGAATAGAGACTACCGACGAACAGCAGCAGCACGATACAGGCAAAGGCGGTCAGCACCGCAGGGTCGGCGCGGCGGATGAATTTCGGCATGCGGCCAGCGATGCCACCTATCGTCGTTTCGCTCACAGGAACCACTCCAGCCGGTTGCGGACCCTGAACAGGGCGAAGGCACCGAGGCTGACGGCGATCAGCAGGATGACGCCCTGGAACAGCGGCTGCCAGAGCGGATCGAAATCGAAGACGAAGAGCAGGTCGCCGATGGTGCGGAAGGCGAGCGCGCCAAAAATCGCGCCGATGGCGCTGCCCTTGCCGCCGAACAGCGAAACGCCGCCGAGCACCACGGCGGCGATGGAGAACAGCGTGTAGGCATTGCCGCTGGCATAGGCCGCCTCGCCCGTATAGGTGAAGAATGTCAGAAACAGCCCGCCGATCGCGGCGAGCAGGCCGGCCAGCGCATAGGCGATGAATTTTCCGCGGCGGATCGGCACGCCGGACATGTAGGCCGCCATCTCCGACGATCCGGCCGCATAAGCGGCGCGGCCGAGCACGGAGCGGCTGAACGGCACCCAGACCAGGAGCACGACGGCCAGCAGCGCCACCAGGCTCGCCGGCACCACGCCGAACAGCCGGCCGGTCAGCGCATCGGCGAGATCCTCGTTGACCGAGCCGCCCGGAAACGGTCTCAAAAGCAGCGCGATGCCGAAATAGACCGCGCCGGTGGCGATGGTGGTGACGATCGGCTGCAGCCGTCCGTAGATGACGATGGCGCCGTTGATGGCCCCGCAGAGCAGCCCGGTGCCAAGCACCGCGACGACACCGAATGCGGTCTCGATGCCGGTGCCGATGACCAGCCATGAGGCCAGGCAGTTGGTCAGCAGAAAGATCATGCCGACGGAAAGATCGATGCCGGCAGTGATTACCACCAGCGTCTGCGCCATGGCGACGAAGGCAAGCAGCACGCCCTTGTTCGAAGCCGTTTGCACGACGTTGGCGGTAAACCCCGCCGGATGGTTCGAGGTGTAGATCGTAAACATCACGATGAAGATGCCGAACGCCAGCAGCGTTCCGCGTTGTTCGGCAAGCCAGTAGCGCCAATCTTTCACGCGTCCGCTCCTTGGCCAACAGGCATCTCTTCGCCATGGATGTTGAGGGCGCTGGCGATCAGCGCCCGCTCGGTGATCTCGGCGCCGACCAGTTCGCGCTTGACCGCCCCGTCATAGAGCACCAGCACCCGGTCGCAGCAGCCGATAAGCTCGTCATAGTCGGTCGAGTAAAACAGGATCGCCGCACCTTGGTCGGCAAGCTTGCGCATCAGCTGATACAGTTCCTGCTTGGTGCCGACATCGATGCCCCGCGTCGGGTCGTTGAGCAGGATGATGCGCGGCTGCCGCATCAGCCATTTGGCGATGACGACCTTCTGCTGGTTGCCACCGGACAGTGCGCCGACAGGAATGTCTAGCCCTGCCGTCTTTATCGCCAGCAGACCGACCATGTCGTCGATCAGCCGCTGCTCGGCGGCACGGTCGATGATGCCGGCCCTGGACAGCCGGTCGAGTGCTGCAAAGGAGAGGTTTTCGCGCACCGTCATCGGCAGCATCAGGCCTTCCGTCTTGCGGTCTTCCGGGATCAGTGCCATGCCGATCCGGTCACCGCGCGCCTTGGCTGGGCTGGCGATGGTAACCAGCTTGCCGTCGATAAATATCTGGCCGCTGAGGCCGCGCAGCACGCCGAAGAAGGCGAGCAGCAATTCGCGCTGGCCCTGGCCGTCGAGACCGCCGAGGCCGACGACCTCGCCTGCGTCGACCGACAGCGAGATATTGTCCAGCCGGTCGGTCCAGGAAAGCTTGCGCGCCTCCAGCACGGGCGCGGCGGTGGCCGGCGCGCGCACCGGCTTCGGTGGGAAAATATGGCTGTATTCGCGGCCGATCATCAGCTCGACGACTTCATTGTCGCTCTTCGAGCCCGCAGCATAACTGGCGACATTGCGGCCGTTGCGGTATACCGTGCACTGGTCGGCAAGCTCGGCGATCTCGTTCATCCGATGGGAGATGTAGAGCAGCGCCAGCCCTTCCGAGCGCAGCCGCTTCAAGACGCCGAAAATCTTGGCGACGTCGGCCGCGGTCAGCGCCGACGTCGCCTCGTCGAGGATCAGGATGCGCGGCTTCCTGGCAAGTGCTTTGGCGATCTCGACCATCTGCCTTCTTGAAAGAGGAAGATCCTTGACCAGCGCCAGCGGGTGGATGTCGGCGGCGCCGGCGCGAGCAAGGGCTTCTTCCGCGATGCGGCGCTGCGCCTTGCGGTCGATCATGCCGAAGCGCTTGGGCGGATCGGAAATGACGATGTTGTCGGCGACGCTGAGTTCGGGGACGAGCGACAGTTCCTGGAAGATGCAGACGATGCCGGCCTGGTTGGCCGCGGCCGGCGAAGCGAAGCTCACCTCGCTTCCGTCCAGCATCATGCGGCCTTCGTCGGGTGCGACGACGCCGGCCATGACCTTGATCAGCGTCGATTTGCCGGCGCCGTTTTCACCGAGGATGGCGTGGATGCTGCCTGACGTGACCGAAAGCTCGGCCTTTTCCAGCGCCCGCACACCGCCATAGCGCTTGGATATGCCCTCCATGCGGAAGAGCGGAACCGCACCGTCCATCGGCCCCTCCCAAGGCGCTTGTTCTTCGAAACCGGCGCCGCGGGATTTCCCTGCGGCGCCGAGCGATCAGTCTACTGGTTCTCCTTGCTCTGGCCCATGATTTCCTGCGCGGTGAAATTGATGCCGCAGGTCGGGAAAGAGTTGCCGACGAAGAAATTGTCGGACTGGTCGGGGAAATAGTCCTCGCCTTCCTTGAGGTTCGGATCCTCGACGATCGCCAGCGGCAGCTTCACCGCTTGCGGGACGACCTGGCCTTCGAGCGCGGCAATCGCCGTCTTGATGGCGACCGCCACCTGGGCGGGGCCGGTTCCGGCCGACGAGCATTTCAGCCCGTCTGCGGCAAACTTGGCGCAGAATTTGCGGAAGCCATTCTCGGTTTCACCGCCAAACGGCACGAACGGATGCTTGGCGTCGATCATCGCCTGGACGATGCCGGTGTCGCCGCCCTGCCCGGTGACGCCATCGAAGGGACCGTTGGTGGCGATCGCGTCGGCCGAGGCTTTTTGCGCCACGCCATCGTCCCATTTGCCGATGACTTCGGTGACCTCCCACTTCTTGCCGGAAGCATCGAGGACCTCGTGGATGCCATTGTGGCGGTCGGTGTCGACCGATGTGCCGGCAACGCCGCGCACTTCGAGTATCTTGCCACCGTTGGGAATATGCTTGATCAGCCAGTTGGCCCACAACTCGCCAAGGCCTTTCTGGTCGACATTGACGTTGATGGCGTCCTTGGTGTCGAGAATGTTGTCGAAGGCGACCAGCACGACGCCGGCTTCCTTGGCGCGCTTGATGACCGGTCCGAACGCCGTCGGATTCTGCGCGTTGACGACGATCGCATCATAGCCGGAATCGATGAAGTTGTTGATCGCCGAAATCTGCGCCGGCACATCTTCGCCGGTCGACACGACCTTGAATTCCTTCAGTTTCGCCGCGACCTCCGGCTGCGCCGCATAGGCCTTCGCCGTCTGCACCATCTGGATGCGCCAAGTGTTGGCGATGTAGCCATTAGCGAGCGCGATGCGGTACGGGCCTTCCTTCTTGGGGAACTTGAAGAACTGCGTGTCGGCCGCCCACGGCGCGAAGCAGTCCGGCTCGGCGGACGGGCCTTTGACGATTTCGGCTTCGGCGAGCGCCGACGAGCTCAGCATGACGAATGCAGTGGCGGCAACGATGCCACCAACAAGTGACTTGAACATCGATATTCCTCCCAGTTGCAGTTTTTGATTGTGCTTACGCGTCTCGCACGTCCGGCCCGGCACCTCCCGCCTTGCCCTTCGCGCCTTTCAGGCGGCCGAATGCCGACCCGATCTCCTCCCTTGTCGCTCGGCTAACCGAAGTAAAAACTATCATATTATACATAATAAACAAGCATGAGCTGTCGCTTATATATAATAAACAGACTTCGGTCTTTGCCGCGAGCTTCCTCCCAAAGGCAGATGGTAGCGCTACCCATGACGCCGTGTAAAGCGTCATTTCGCGATGCCTGGAAGTGCTTTCAGCGGGCAGTGCTCTCGCGGCACCTGAGCTCGAAGCCGAGGTCGACGACCGGCTCTTGCGGCCGCTTGCCTGCAATCGCCGCGAGCGCCATCGCGACTGACAGCCGGCCGATCTCGTAGCGAGGCGTCCGGATGCTGGTGATGGATGGAAAAGCCACTTCCATCATGTCGAGATCGTTGAAGCCTGTGATGCCGATCGTCTTCGGCACGGCGATCGAGGCGCGGTGGCACTCGAACAGTACGCCGAGCGCAATGTCGTCATTGTTGCAGAAAACCCCATCCAGCGTCGGCACCTTGGCGAGCGCGTCGCGAAACAGTTCGCGCCCGAGCGTCACGCTGGACGGCACCGGCGTGGTGGTGATCAGCCGCGCGTCGAACAGACCGGCCGCCTCCATCGCCGCGCGATAGCCGGCCAGCCGACGCTGCGAGCGTGGGTCCATGCGCGCGCCGATGAAGCCGATGCGGCGATAGCCCATTTCAATCATGTGCTCCGTCGCCGCCTTGCCGCCGTCGAAATGCGAGAAGCCGACCATCATGTCGACCGGATCGGGCCCAGTCTCCATGACCTGCACCACCGGGCAGCCCGCCGTCTCGAGCAGTCTTCGCGACGTTGGCGTCTGGTCGATGCCCGCCACGATCAGCGCCGCCGGGCGCTGGGGGCCGAACACCTGCAGCAGCCGTTCCTCCTCGAGGCCGGAATAATGGGTATTGCCAAGCTGGATGCGGTAGGAACTGTCGGACAGGCTGTCATAGATGCCGCGCAGCACTTCGGCAAAGACGCTGTTGGTGAGCGACGGCACCAGCACGCCAAAGACCTCGGCGCGCGCCGAAGCCAATGCTCGCGCATTCGGGTCGGGCAGATAGCCGAGTTCATCGACGGCCGCCTGGATCTGGCGGCGCAGATCCTCCGAAACACGCCCCGGCTCGCGCAAGGCGCGGGAAACCGTGATGGCGCCGACACCGGCCTTACGCGCGACATCGGCGATCGTCGGGCGGCCGCCACCGCGGCGCGAGCGCGGTTTGGTCATAGCCTTGTCCCGAACGCGGCGCCTTCGCCGAAGCGCGGCCACGAAATGCTGTTCAGCGTCTTTGCCACTGTCGCCATGCCAACCCGACTTGCCGCACCCGTCTGGCGTCGCGCAGCCTTACCCCATTGTCAAGCTAACCGGCCAGGACAGCTACCCGAACTCGGGTAGCGCCACAGTTTGAATTTCGGCTGTGGGTGGGTTCGCGGGCGTCTTGTCGTCCACCGTGCTCAGGCTTCTACGCCGTGCGTCGTCTGCTGCGCCACCTCGTGGCATAGGGCAACGCGAACAAGTAGAGACCGCTGAGCATGAGCAAGCCGAGCGGGATCAGCGGCATGAGGTACACCCAGTAGGCGGGCTCGACACCTACGCCCAAGGTGATGAAGATGACAGCGACGACCGCCGTAAAAATGATCGACAGCCAGCGGTGGAATTGCCGAATCCACGTGTTCCAGGTCATGAGCACCTCCTCTGAAGACGAGCTGAAGCGGATCGGGCGACCCGCTTGGCGCCAGCCTTCTTTGCAAGCTTGTTTGATTTGATGACGTCTTGTTGGCCATTGCACGTTGGCGCCGGCACGCCTTACTCTATCCGCGCCAGGACCTGCTCCAGGTTCGCTAGGAACCGCTGCCATCCGTATTGGGCACCCTGGTAGTACTGCTGCTGATCCGGCCGGAAGCCCAACTGCTCCATGCGCAGATGGGTCCCCGTGCTCGTAGGGGTGAGCGTCCACGTGACGACACTTTTGAGATCCTTGGTATCCCAGGTGTAAGACAGCGTCTTGTTGGGCTCGACTGCCTGGACCTGACAGTCGACCGCCCCCCAGTCCGCGCTAAGATTGAAACGGTGCCCCTCGTCTGGCTTGAAATCGTTCTTCATCAGCCACTCCTCGATCAGGTGTGATTGGGTGAGCGCGCGCCAGATCTTTTCCGGCGGAAAAGCGACCTCCCGTTCGACAACGACGGCGCGCGTTTCGGTCTCAGTATTGGTCATTGGTCCATCCTTTTGAGCAAATCTTCGAGGTTGTCGAACCGGCTTTGCCAGAACCCAGCCATTTGGTTCGTCCAGTCGATCAGCGGCGCCAAGGCGCCGAGCTCCGCGCTATAATGCGTGTTGCGGCCTTCATGACGGTCGCGCACCAACCCGGCCTGCTTCAGGACCCCAAGATGCTTTGACACGGCCGGTTGCGAGACCCCGGCCCGAGCGGTCAGGGCCGCGACGGTCTGGTCTCCGTCGCGACACAGCCGCTCGAAGATGGCCCGTCGCGTTGGATCGGCAAGCGTTCTGAAAAGGATCTCGTGGGGCTGTGGCATCGCAATCGATAACTTGTTGGCTATTGATCAATCAATAACCGCCGAGATATGTGTAAGTCAAGCAGGAACGTGGCCAGGCGATGGCGGACTGTCAGCGATTAGTCAGCGAACTATGGTTATTCCAACGGCTCTGGCCATCAACAGGTCAGCCGGGTCAGTGCTCAAGCCATCGCCGCTGCGCTGCGCCGCGCTTTCCACAGCAGCAGCAGCATGGCCGCTATGTTCAGCAGGTTCCAGGCGATGCCGTTGAGGAATGCGGCGGAGTAGGAGCCGGTCAGATCATAGATCCAGCCCGACATCCAGCCGCCGATCGCCATGCCGAAGATGGTTGCCATCATGACGATGCCGACGCGCTGGCCGGCCTCCTTGGCGGGCATGTATTCGCGCACGATGATGGCATAGCAAGGCACGATGCCACCCTGCGACAGGCCGAAGACCAGCGAGACGACGTAAAGCGACGCTAGCCCGTCGAAGGGGATGTAGAACAACAGCGACAGGGCTTGCAGCACCGAGCCGATCAGCAGGGTTTTCACGCCGCCGATGCGATCGGCAAGGAAGCCGGACGCCAGCCGGCTGACGACGCCCGCCGCCAGCATGATCGACAGCATGTCGGCGCCACGCGCCACGCCGTAGCCGAGGTCCATGCAATAGGCGACGATATGGACCTGCGGCATCGACATCGCCACGCAGCAGCCAAGGCCGGCGACGACGAGCAGCACCTGCAGGGCTGCCGGTGACAGTGAGATCGGCTGGACGGGCCGGCTGCCGGGCGAACCGGGAGCGGCGGCACGTGGTGCGCCGCGCCTGAGCAGCAGGATCAGCGGCACCATGGTCGCGAGGCAGACGACGCCGATCGCGGCATAGGTGGAACGCCAGCCTTCGGCCTGCATGACAAAGGGCATCGCCAACGGCCAGATCGCCCCGGCGAGATAGTTGCCGGCGGCGGCAGCCGTCACCGCGACGCCGCGGCGGCGGTTGAACCAGTGCGAGATGTCGGCGATCAGCGGCCCGAAAATCGCCGAGGTGCCG
This sequence comes from Mesorhizobium onobrychidis, assembly GCF_024707545.1. Classification (NCBI taxonomy): domain Bacteria; kingdom Pseudomonadati; phylum Pseudomonadota; class Alphaproteobacteria; order Hyphomicrobiales; family Phyllobacteriaceae; genus Mesorhizobium; species Mesorhizobium onobrychidis. The sequence goes on along the minus strand of NZ_CP062229.1, from coordinate 3,300,467 downwards.
ACGCCGATCAAAAGTCCCTGGACAAGAGTGAACTGCAGGATCGAAGTGGTCAGCGACGCCAGCAGGAAACCGGTACCGAGCGCCACCGAGGCAATGAGCGCCGGGATCCAGTAGCCCATGCGGTCGATGGCCCGGCCGACCAGCACATTTCCGGCCGCGAAGCCGACCATGGTCGCGGTATAGGGCATCGACGCGGCCGCCCGATCGACGCCGAATTCCGCCTGCACGGCGGGCAGCACCACGACCACCGCCCACATGCCGACGCCGCCGATCGTCGCCAGCAGCACGGAAATGCCGAGCCGCATCCAGGCATAGGCGCTGTCGATGCCGCGGCTGCTTGCCTGGCTGGGGACGGTTGTGGTCAAGGCGTTTCCTGTCCGCGATTCTGAAAAATCGACCGGTTCGACACCACTATCGGTGCATTGGCGGCGCCGTGCAGCGCCACGACAGGCAAATCCGTGGCTCCAGGGATTCGAGCTGCGGTGGAACAGTGGCTGCCGTCCCGGAGTTTTCCACCAAACTTACCAATGGAAGGAGTTTGTCATGACCGCAAAAAGGAAATGGTCGGCCGAGGTGACCGAGCACAGCGATGCGCTGGACCTCGAGGAACATATCTTCGAATCCCACGATCCCAAGAAGATCGCGGCCTCGTTGAAGCGATCGGCCGAGCACAGCGAGCGGCGCAAGGCCGAGCCGTTCCAGTCCGCCATGTCGATGCTGAATTTCTACATCAACCGTGCCGGCAAAAACCTGCCGGCCAAACAGAAGAAAGTGCTGGAGGACGCCAAGGACGAACTGCGCGCCGCGTTTGGTCGCCCGAGAGAAGATTAGAGGGTCGGCCTACCTCGACTTGATGACGCTATCTGTATTGGCCAGGAGCTTGCGGACCGCGTTGCGCGCCGCATCCGGCCGCTGCAGGCGGATGTTCTTTTCGATCGCTTCGTGCAGCTTCTGCGCATGCTGCAAATCGTCCAATTCCCGCGTCGTATAGGCGAACAGGTGATCGAACGCCGATTCGATCAGCACGCCGAGCGGCACCAGAAGATCGTTGCCGGAGGCGCGCAGGATGGCCAGATGAAAACGCGTATCGGCGCGCGTGCGCTCTTGCAGCGTCGTCGCCTCCCCCATCTCCCGGCAGGCCTGGCTGATCTCGGCCATCTGCTCGTCCGTGCGCCGCATGGCGGCAAAGGCGGTCGCTTCCGGCTCGATGATGTGGCGGAACTCCTGCACCGTTTTCAGGAACACCTCGCGGTCGGGCGATGTCGCGTACCAGGCGAGCACGTCGCGATCGAGCAGGTTCCAGCGCTCTTTCGGCTCGACCCAGCTGCCGATCTTCGGGCGCGAGGCCAGCAGGCTCTTGGCCATCAGCATCTTGATCGCTTCGCGCACCGCCGAGCGGCTGACGTCGAAGGTCTCCGACCATTTGGCTTCATTGGGCAGGATGGTTCCCGGCGGATAGTCGCCGCGTACGATCCTGAGACCGATTTCATTGGCCAGCGACGCATGCACGCTCGACCCAGGCATACGCGCCGCGTCGGCGCGACGCACGACTGCCGCGCGCTCGGCGGACGCCGCCTTGGCCGGTGTTTTTCTCTTATTCGGCTTGCCGTCCCGCATGCGTTCACAAAGTCCGGATTCCGAAAGCTGTCAAGCACGGGAAAAGCCTCGGGCTGCAATGCCTGCTTCTGTGCACAGATCAGCCCGGATGCATCGACCCCATCATGTCGTTTTGACGTATTTCCGCCAGCTGTGTTCCGGGCGGAACCCGAGCATATCCCGCGCCTTGCGGTTGGAGAGCAGCGTTTCGTATTCACCAAGTTCGCCCTTGACCGGCACGCCGGGATAAAACCGCTTCAGCAATTCGGCCGTCGGCAGGTCGGACGAGGTGTCGTCATTGGCGGCGTTGAACACCTGATAGCCGAGTCCGTCCTTTTCGATGGCACGCAGCGTGATCTGGCCGAGGTCGCGCGCGTCGACATAACTCCAGGCGATCCGCTTGCGGAAACCCGGATCGGCGAACCATTTCGGAAACAGCGAATATTCATGCGGCTCGATGACGTTGCCGATGCGCAAGGCATAGATGTCGATGCCGCTGCGCAGCGCGAAGGCGCGCGCCGTCTTCTCGTTGACGATCTTCGACAGCGCATAGCTGTCCATCGGATCGACATCGTACTCCTCGTCGAGCGGGAAGTGCGTCGGGTCGCGCGGCTCGTTGGCGAAGACCAGCCCATAGGTCGTCTCACTGGAAGCGATCACCACCTTGCGGATGCCGAGCTTCACCGCCGCCTCGATGACATTGTAGGTGCCGAGCGCGTTGATGCGGAACACCTCGTTGTCGGGCGTGATCATGATGCGCGGGATCGCCGCGAAATGCACCACGGCGTCGACTGGCTGCGCGCGCAGCGACGGGTCGAATTCATGCAGGCCCATATAGCTCGACAGCGCATTGAACACCTGCCCGCTGTCGGTGATATCGGTGATCAAGGTGCGCACCTTGGGGTTGTCGAGCGGCTTGGTGTCGATGTTGAGCACCTGGCAGCCCTGCTCGACCAGATACTGCACGACATGACGCCCGGCCTTGCCGCTGCCGCCGGTGAACATGATCCGCTTTGTCATTTTGCTCTCCACATTCCCTGGAATTCATGTGTATTGTCAGACAATATGGCATTCCGCAATCGCCTGCCAACCGCCTGCGGCAAAAACCCGCCTCAACAGTTCGCCTGCCAAAGTGCAGCGCCGTCATCGATATCAGCAACATAGGACGACACCACATGAACACGACCGCCGCGAGCGAAAAGATCGGCTTCATCGGACTTGGCTTGATGGGCCACGGGATCGCGAAGAACATCGTCGACAAGGGCTATTCCCTGACGTTTCTCGGCCGCAAGAACCGCGCTCCGGCGCAAGACCTGCTTGGCCGGGGTGCGGAGGAAGCCGCGACCTCGCGCGACGTGGCAGTGGCATCTGATATCGTCTTCATCTGCGTCACCGGCTCGCGCGAGGTCGAAGCCATCATCCGCGGGCCCGGCGGCCTCAAGGAAGGCCTGAAGAAGGGGTCGGTGGTCGTCGATTGCTCGACCTCGGATCCCACCTCGACCGTGGCGCTTGCCACCGAACTCAAGGCGCTCGGCGTCGACTATGTCGATGCTCCGCTGAGCCGCACGCCGAAGGAGGCGTGGGAAGGCACGCTCGACGCCATGGTCGGCGCGTCGGACGCGGTCTTTGCCCGGCTGAAGCCGGTGCTCGACACCTGGGCCGGACGTATCGTCCATATCGGCGACACCGGCGACGGCCACCGCATGAAGCTGCTCAATAATTTCATCTCGCTGGGCTATGCCGCGATCTATTCCGAGGCGCTGGCGCTGGCCGAGAAGGTCGGCATCTCGCCGCCGCGCTTCGACAGCGTCATCCGCAACGGCCGCATGGATTGCGGCTTCTACCAGACCTTTATGCGCTGGACGCTCGAAGGCGACCGCGATGCGCACAAATTCACCATCGCCAACGCCTTTAAGGATCTCACTTATCTCGAATCGATGGCGGGTGCCGCCGGCATCGCCAACCCGCTCGGTAATGCCACCAAGAACGCCTTCGCCGGCGCATTCGCCGCCGGGCCGGCCGATCAGTATGTGCCGATGCTGGCCACGCATATCGGCAAGATCAACGGCGTCGACCTGACGCCGACTTCATCTTAGCTTACAATTTCGCGCGCCGGCTTAAGACCCTCAAGGGCCTCACGCCCCACGAATTCATCTGCAAAATCTGGGCAAAAGAGCCCGAACGGTTCCGACTCGATCCCACCCATCAAATGCCGGGACTAAACAACTATCATCTAGGGGCAAACCCAATCAGCCAGCGCAAATGGCCAAGATGGGTAGAATGTTGCCATTCGTCTCGTCGATGAGAACGAGCAAGTGGCGCCACAACCGGACCTTGCCAGCGACGCCGGGAAGGTCGAGTCTCGGCCCCAAAAGAGGCGCTGGCGGAGGAATATCCCTGCGCTAGTCGACGAGGTGAGGGCGGTAGAAGTCGACGATCCGGGTGCGGGCGCGAAGCCTGCTACCCGGGCTTGTGACAAAGTCGATCGAGCACGTCGCGAAGCGCAGTCGCGGCTTCCTCTCGCTCCCCAGCAGACATCAACTCGGGTTCAGCTTCTAGTCTGAGATGCGGCAGCTCGGTTCGAACGGCGCTGCCGGCGGCGACCAGATTGGCCTTCAGATCGAGGACGCGATAGGTGGCGACGGGATAGGCGATGCCCCTGACCTGGACGTGTCCCAGTTCCACGCAGTCGATCGTGTCCTTCACCTGCGCAAACGTCTCATAGGAAATGAGCACGGCACCCGGTGGCGCCTCCTGCTCGAGGCGCGAGGCGAGATTCACGGCGCCGCCGATGATCGTGTAGTCCATCCGATCTTCACTGCCGAAGTTGCCGACGGTGCAGTAGTCGGTGTGGATGCCGATGCGGCAGCGCAGCGGCGTTTCGATGCCGATGTCGCGCCAGATTTCGGCAAGGTCGCTCATCCGCTTCTGCATGGCGAGAGCCATCTCGACGCAGGCGAGCGCGTCCTCCTTGACACCGCGAGTCTCCGGATCGCCGAAAAACATCAAGATCGCGTCACCGACATACTTATCGATCGTCGCGCCGTGATCCGAAGCAATTTTCGACATTTCCGTCAGATAGTGGTTGAGGAGCTGGGTGAGGTCCTCCGACTCCATCTTGTCGGTGGTCTCGGTAAAGCCGGCGATATCCGAGAAGCATATGGTCAGCTTCTTGCGCTGACTGGCGATCCTGACGTCCTGACGGCCAGAAAATATCGATTTGTACACCTGCGGCGCGAGATACTTGGCCAGCTTGTTGGAAAGCGCCTCGAGAGCCGCGGATTTCTGGGCGAGGTTCTCCTCCCGTTGCTTCAGCTCCGTGATGTCCGAGTAGACGGCGACCGTGCCGCCGCCCGTGATGCGCCGCTCGCCTATCATGATCCATCGTCCATCGCCGCGCCGCTGCACCCAGGGCTCGCCAGGGTTGCGGTGCCGGGAGAGCCGCTCGGCGACCCATTCCTCGAACCGCCCCTCGGCATCCTTGATGTAGCCGCGCTCGGCGGATCGGCGGATGATCTGCTCGAACGTCGTGCCGGGCGCCAGTTCGATCGCAAGGTCGCTGTAGAGCAGCTCGCGATAGCGGCTGTTGCTGAGGACAAGCCGGTCCTCCCCGTCGTAGAGAGCGAACCCTTCGGAGATGCTCTCGATGGCATCGACGAGCCGCTGGCGCGCCTCGGCGACCTCGCGCAGGTTCTTTTCCTCGACCTCGACCGCGGTGTCCCGGAACAGCCTGAGCGCGTCGGCCATGCGCCCGATTTCGTCGCGGCCGGCGGCAGGCAGCGGCGCACGAAGATTGCCGCCAGCGATCGCGAACATGCCCTGGCTCACCGCCCCCAGCCGGGCGAGAAGGCTTCGGTCAACATAGAGCCAGACCACCAGAACCGAACTCAGAAGGCTGAGGAAGGCGGAGCCAAGAACAACTCCGGTGCCGTAGCGCTGGACGACCGCGGCTTCGAGACCGGACGCGGTGATCTCGCGGTCCGCCGCGGCGACCAGTCGATCAACGGCAGCGGTGAGGCTGCGCGACAGCCGATTGTTTTCGCCGAGAAGCTTTTCGCCCTGCGCCAGGACGGCTAGCTCGTCCTGGCGGGCCTTGGGGATGCTCTTTTCGCCATCGATCAGCGCCTTAAACTCGTCCACCCGTTGTCGGAAGCGGACCTGCAGCTTCTCGTCGATCTCGGCGGAGATCGTTTCCAGAGCGGCAAGGGACCGGCGCAGCGGAAACAGGATCAACGCCAGATCGCCCGGCGTCGACGCGTCCGCCGTCCTGACCAGAGCGTCGTTGACCGCCGACATCTCCTGGTGCGCCCTCTGTTGGGGGATGTAGGCTGCAATCGCCTGGACGAGATCGGCCATGACCGCCGCGCTTCGATCCGGCGCGAGCGATGCGTCGGCCGCGGCCCGCCACTGCGCGAGCCTGGAATTCATCACCAGGATGCCGGGGGCCACGAGACGCTGGCCTGCAATTGTCGTCGCCGACAAGCGGCGCAACAGCTCTTCCTTGCGCGCGACCACGGCGAGGCGCGTGGCAACAAGGTCGTCGAGAGCGTCGAGGTTGCGCCTGAGACCGAGCACCGCAGCCTCGATCTCAGCCACCGCTGGCGTTCCAAGCGCGGCACCCTTGAGCGCGGCCAGCAGCTCCTCGAGGCGCGTCATCTCGACCCCGATCGCGGCCGAGACTTCGTTGTGCCGGGCTTTGCTAGTCAACGTCAGCACGGCCGGCGCAATGGCCGCGACCCGCTCGGCCTGGCGCGACAGCTGGAGGGAGGCAAGCGCCGACGGCACCCGATCCCTGGTGATGCGGTCGACGACGTCGCCGACCTGGAGAAAGGCATACAGGGCAGCCGCTGTTGCCAGCACTGCGAAGGCGCTGATCCCGAAAAAAGCCAGCAGCAGGCGGCCGCGTATGCCGAGGCGTTCAAGCATCGCGGCAACGCTTTGATCCGAATGAACCCGCTAACGTGGTCTGCATCAGATATCTCAAGCGGCGCGCCGTCGAATTGGCCCTTACTCGACCGGCACGTACTCTCCACTTCGCCAGACGTACCATACCCAGTTCTGGGTCGAGAGATCGCCCTTGTCGTCGAAATCGATCGAGCCCAGGACAGTGTCGAACTCCTGCCCGCGCAGGGTCGCGATGACCGTCGCCAGCTCCAGCGAACCTGCCTTCTCGACCGCCTGCGCCCAGACCTGGACGGCAGCGTAGCTCAGCAGCGTGTAGCCTGCGGGCTCGAAGTTTTCGGCACGGAATCGCTCCACTACCGGGGCCGCTTCGGGGTTTCGCCGTGGGTCCGCGGAGAACGTGAAGAGGGTCCCCTCGGCCGCGGGGCCGGCGATCAGGGCAAATTCCTCGGTCGCCAGGGCATCGCCGGAGATGATCTGAACTGCGTAGCCGCGGTCGCGTGCGGCGCGAGCAATCAGCGCAACCTCGGCATGATACCCACCGACATACAGCACGGCGATGCCAGCGGCCTGTAGTGCAGCGACCTCGGCCGAATAGTCGTCCTTGCCTGGGGTGTACGCGTCGTAGACAGCTTCGGTCACGCCCCGCTTGTTCAGCTGCTTTCTGGTCTCATCGGCGAGACCTTTCCCATATGTCGTGCTGTCGTGAAGGATCGCGACCTTCTTGTCGCCCCAGTGATCGGCTAGGTGGTTGCCGGCCACGATTCCTTGCGTATCGTCGCGACCAATGACGCGGAAGACGTTGGCCCGACCCTGTTCGGTCAGCTGCGGATTGGTCGATCCCGGCGAAATCTGCAGAACTCCCGTCGCCTCGTACACCTTCGATGCCGGGATCGAGGCTCCGGAGCAGTAGTGACCGATGACGAGCACCACGCCATCAGCGACCAGCTTCCGGGCTGCCACCACCGCCTGCTCGGGATCGCAGAAATCGTCGACCGCGATTAACCCCACCTGCTGGCCGAGAACGCCGCCCGCCGCATTGAAGTCGGCAACAGCCATCTCTGCCCCACGCTGCCCCTGCTCGCCAATCCAGGCGAGCCGTCCCGTCATCGCGGCCGAAACCCCGATCAATACCTCCGCCCGCGCGGGGCAGATGAACAACGCCGCGAGCGCCACAAAAGCCACTGTGATGATACGGTGCATGGATGACACCCCAAGCGTGTAGTTTACGCCAATCCCGTCAACGCCGACAGTCCTTTCCGCGAACGTGGATATCTTGGCTGTTCCTACAGCGCACTCGTCTCGTCGTTGATTAGGCTTAAACCTGGATTTGCCATATCCCTGCGCGGGTTAGTTGACGGCTAAAGCGCTCGCGCTTGCCGAGGTTCTCAACAAAATCGGGCCTAAGCGGTTGTTGCCATCGCGTGCTACGAAGTGGATTGCCCCCTTTGCAGACGTTCCGGCCCGACCTACGAAGGTCGCTTTCGGGTCATGGCCGGGAATTCGGCCGAGCGCGAACGAGTTTCCGCTTAGAGCGAACTTTGCCGTTCAGAGCGATTGGGTTTGATCTCACCGTCGCGACCGCCCGATAACCTCGTCGGTGTTGGCGAGCAGCCGGTGCACGGCATTCCTTGCAGCCGCCGGGCGCCTGAGACGGATGTTCTTTTCGATCGCCTCGTGCAACGACTGTGCCCGCCGCTGGTCGCTGGTCTCGCGCGTGACGAAGACGAACAGATGATCGAGCGCGGATTCGATCAGCACGCCGAGCGGCACCAGGAGGTCGTTGCCCGACGCCCTCAGGATGGCGAGATGAAATCGCGTATCGGCGCGGGTGCGCTCCGGCAGCGTCGCCGCCTCGCCCATCTCACGGCAGGCCTGGCTGATCTCGGCCATCTGCTCGTCGCTGTGCCGGATCGCGGCAAAGGCGCTGGCTTCCGGCTCAATGATGTGGCGGAATTCCTGGACGGTGCGCAGGAACATTTCGCGATCGGGCGCCGTCGCGTACCAGGCGAGCACGTCGCGATCGAGCAGGTTCCAGCGCTCCTTCGGCTCGACCCAGCTGCCGATCTTGGGGCGTGAGGCCAGCAGGCTCTTGGCCATCAGCATCTTGATCGCTTCGCGAACCGCCGAGCGGCTGACGTTGAAGGTCTCGGACCATTTGGCCTCGTTGGGCAGGATGGTTCCCGGCGGATAGTCGCCGCGCACGATCCTGAGGCCGATCTCGTTGGCCAGCGACGCATGCACGCTCGATCCGGGGATCAGCGCCGCGTCGGCACGGCGAGCACCGGCCGGACGGGCGGCCGGTGCCTTGACCTTGGCCCGTGCCTTGACCGTGGTAAGTCGCTTTTTCAATCTTGCGTCCGACATCGATGTCCCCGGCACAGGCTGAACTCAAGGCGCGGCAAAGCAGGAGCGGTTTGCCCCAGCAATGTCACCTCGTACGTTTTCGTGAACCGGTGTGACGGGGCGCCCGGCGATCGGACGCCCCGAAACCTGCGAACCTACTTCTGGATGCAGGTATCGACCGTATCCTTGGTGCACTCATCGAGACCGGTGAAGACCGGATCGGCGACGGGCTTGCCTTCGATCAGGTCGATCATCACCGAGGGTGCCTTGTAGCCCATCTCGAACGGCCGCTGGCCGACCAGTGCGGTCACCAGACCCTCCTTGGCAATGGCCACCTCGTCACCGATCGTATCGGCGGCGCCGATGACGAACTCGTTGCTGGCGATCTTGTCGGCCATCGGCTTGAACAGGTCGCGATAGGGCTGCGGCGCGCCGAACAGCGGCCAGCCGCCCATGATGCCGAAGGCGTCGAGATCGGGATTGGCGGCGAGGATATCGGTCATCGCCTGCACGCCCTTGGCGCCATCGTCATTGGTGAACACCGGGCAGCCGGCAACCTCGGTCCAGCCGCCCTCGCCGGCGAGCGCCGGGAGATCCTTCTGGCCTGAAAGCGCGTCGCGCATGCCCTGGGCGCGGCGCAGGATGTTGTCGGCCGCCGGATTGCCCTCAATGGTGCAGATCTTGCCACCCTCCGGCTTGCCCTTCTTGATGTACTCGCCGATCTTGTAGCCCATCAGGTAGTTGTCGGTGCCAAGATAGGTCTTGCGCAGCGCCGCATCTTCCTTGCTGAGGTCGGCGTCGAGCGTCATGATCGGGATCGACGGATTGGCGCTTTTGATGGTCTGCGCGATCAGCGGCGCGTTGGACGGCGAAATCGCCATCGCCACCGTGTCCGGCTTGCTCAGCATGTCCTGGACGATCTGGGCTTCGCCGGCCTCGTCCGAAGTCGACGCTGGACCGGTGTAGAAGCATTCATATTCCGAGCTGGCGTTTTCCGAGTTCCATTTCTCGCAACCCTGGTGGATGGCCTCGAAGAACGGATTGTCGAGCCCCTTCACCACGATGACGAGCTGTTTCTTGGCCAAAGCCGGCCCGGCGCCCAACGCCAACACGGCGACGGCAGCGAGCAATAGTGATTTCCTCATTTCAGTCCTCCCTTGAAACAGACGGACACGGCGTGCCCGCCACACAGACCAGCCCGGATGCGCGATGACAGAGGTTCGTTTCGCGAGCGCTCGTGTCGTCAAGCCGGGCCGATAAGCATTTCCAGATGCGGTCGCGGACCAGCGCGATACGGACGCTGCCAGATCCTCGACCGATAAACCTCCGCCGATTCTGCCCGGCGAACCGGGACAGGAGATCGGCATAATCTCCTCGACGCTTAGCTAATATCGGCTTGCGACCAACGTCAATTGCTATTTGTCCTACAAAACGGATTTTTCGAAACAAGCCGCTGTTGACGGCAAGGGGGCTTGTGCGTAAATGGCGAAAGCGCGGTTCCCGGGAGGAGCTGGGAAGAGCGAGGCCCGCGGCAGAACCGCAGGCCGGAAAGCACGGAGGAAGCAGTCTGGTGTCGGTTCTCGAACTCGCCAACATCTCAAAACATTTCGGCGCCATCCAGGCTGTCAACGACGTTTCGCTGTCGCTCGAGGCCGGACAGGTGGTCGGGCTGATGGGCGACAACGGCGCCGGCAAGTCGACGCTGGTCAAGATGATCGCCGGCAATTTCCGCCCGAGCCATGGCACAATGCAGATGGACGGCAAGGAGCTGATCCTGCACAAGCCGGTGGAGGCGCGCCAGCACGGCATCGAGATCGTCCACCAGGACCTGGCGCTGTGCAACAATCTGACGGCCGCCGCCAACGTCTATCTCGGTCGCGAGCTGCGCCGCGGCGTCGGGCCGTTTCGCATCCTCGACTATGCCGCGATGTACAAGCGCGCCGGCCAGATCTTTGCCGTGCTGAAGTCCGAAACCCGCCCGCGCGATCTGGTCAAGCAGATGTCGGGCGGCCAGCGGCAAGCGGTGGCGATTGCCCGCACCATGCTTTCGCAGGCCAAGATCGTGCTGATGGACGAGCCGACGGCGGCGATCTCGGTCCGGCAGGTCGCCGAGGTGCTGAACCTGATCCGCCATTTGCGCGACCAGGGCATAGCGGTCGTGCTGATCAGTCACCGTATGCCCGATGTCTTTGACGTTGCGGACCGCGTCATCGTCATGCGGCGCGGCCGCAAGGTTGCCGACAAGACGATCGCGTCGAGTTCGCCCGAGGAAGTCACCGGGCTCATCACCGGCGCCATCGAACAGGTTTGATGTCAGCGGGTTTCACCACGGAAGAAGATAAAGGTCGACGATGGCTGTAACACTTGACCAGACGATCGCGCAGAAACAGCACACTTTGCTGACCAGGGTGTTTGCCAGCCAGACCTTCTGGGTGGTGATCGCGGTCATCCTCGCCTGCCTGTTCCTGTCCGTGGCCACCGATTCCTTCGCCACGACCAAGAACCTCTACAACATCACCCGCAACGTCACCTTCGTCGCCATCGTCGCGCTGGGCATGACCTTCGTCATCATCACCGGCGGCATCGACCTTTCGGTCGGTTCGGTGCTTTGCCTGTGTTCGATGGTGCTGGCCGTGACCATGCATGCCGGCTACGGCATCGAGATCGGCATTGCCGCTGCGATCGCGACGGCGCTGATCATCGGCGCCTTCAACGGTATTTTGATCGCCTATCTCGGCTTTCCGCCCTTCGTGGTCACGCTCGGCATGCTGTCGATAGCCCGCAGCCTGGCCATGGTCGCCTCCAACAACACCGTCGTCTTCCAGTTCGGGCCCGATCACGACAAGCTACTGGCGCTGGGCGGCGGCGCCTTTGTGTTCGGCATCGCCAATCCGGTGCTCTATACCATCCTGCTGGCGCTGATCACCGGCTTTGTCCTGCGCTGGACGAAATTCGGCCGGCACATCTTCGCCATCGGCGGCAACGAGCATGCGGCGACGCTGACCGGCGTTCCGGTGCGCCAGATCAAGGTCGCGGTCTACATGATCTCGGCGCTGGCGGCGGGCCTTGCCGGCATCATCCAGACCGGCTGGCTTGGCGCCGTCACCACCAATCTCGGCAACGGCATGGAGCTTCAGGTCATCGCCGCCACCGTCATCGGTGGCGCCAACCTGGCCGGCGGCATGGGCACGGCCTTTGGCGCCGTCGTCGGCGCGGCGCTGATCGAAGTGATCCGCAATAGTCTCGGCCTGCTCGGCATCAATGCCTTCTGGCAGGGGGTTTTCATCGGCGGCGCCATTCTGCTGGCGGTCCTGTTCGACCGGATACGCAATTTCAGGCGTAACGAATAGACCGCAGGTCACGAGCGCTATTCGTTTCCGTTGCTATCGCTCAGTCTGAAAATCGGCCGGCACGGTCCATGGCGGGCGCCAGGCGTGCGCATGTGCCTTGACGCAGGCCCGGACTGAGCCGCACTATCCCCATTGCAGGCGAAGGGAGGCCAGTCGCCTGCGGGAGGATATACCCATGACGGAAGCGATCAGGCTCTACTGGGGCCGGTTCGGACATGTTTCTGTCCTGAACGTCGCCAGCGACTTCGTCACCCATGCCCATGTCGAGGCGCATATAATCATCTGGCTGGAAGGCACAGCCGGCGAGATGACCATCGGCCGCGAGACGGTGCGGCTTGGACCTGGCACCGCGGCCGGCATCAATTCCTTCCAGCCGCACAGCCACGCTTTGTCCCGCGACGGCCGGCCCGGCCTGTTCCTCGCCTTCTACATCGATCCGGACTGGGCGCGCCGGCGCCGCGACCTGCCGTCCGCCGCGCCGCTATTTTCAGCACCGGCGATCACGCTGGAGCCCTGGCTGCACAAGGCGGCAGCCAACCTTCTCGACCATCTCAGCGACAATGAGAGCATCGACGACATCGCCAATTACGAGATCGAGCGCTTCATCGACAGCGTGCTCGACGCCGCCGGCGCCTCGGCACCGCAAGTGGCACGCACCCGCGTCCACACCATGCAGGATTTCCGTGTTCGCAAGGCGATCCAGCTGATGAAGGCTAATGTCTGCGAGCGCATCTGCTTCGACGATGTGGCGCGCAGCGTCGGCCTGTCGCGGCCGCATTTCTTCGCGCTGTTCAAGGAACAGACCAATCTGACGCCCAACGTCTACTGGAACACGTTGCGCATGGAAGAAGCAGTGCGGCAGTTGCAGTGGTCGCAGGAGCCGCTGATCTCGGTCGCCTGCAATCTCGGCTTCACCACGCAGGGCAATTTCTCACGCTTCTTCCGCGATCATGTCGGCGTTCCGCCGACACTCTATCGCGAGGCGGCGCGGGCCATTTCCTGAGCCATTTTCAGACTTATTGATAGGCGTTCAAGACGCATTGATAAGCGCCGCCGGGCTCGCCGCTCTACCCTCGCGACATAGATATCTGCAAGGGAACGATCATATGGCGAAAATTACCGTCTCCAGCGTCATCGACGCGCCGGTCGAAAAGGTCTGGGCGCGCATACGCGACTTCAACGGTCTGCCGAGCTGGCATCCGCGTATGGTCGAGAGCCATATCGAGGACGGCAAGGATGCCGGCACGATCGGCTGCGTGCGCAACTTTCAGCTCGCCAGCGGCGCCCGCATCCGCGAAAAGCTGCTCGACTTCTCCGACGACAATTTCCGCGTCAGCTACTCCATCCTGGAGACGCCGCAGCCGCTCACCAATCACAAGGCGACGCTGCAGTTGCGGAAGGTGACCGACGGCGACCGCACCTATGCCGAATGGACCGCCAGCTTCGACGCGCCCCTGGAAGAAGCAGACAAGCTGGCCGAGGGCATGGGCGCCAACGTCTTCCAGGGCGGCTTCAACGCTTTGAAAAGTCATTTCGCCGGCCAAGGTTGAACTGAATTGGGCTGACAAACAGGAGCGTTCCATGGCGCTTGCACTGCAAACTTTCTCGACGGTCAAGGACGCGAACGCGGCACTGAAATCCGCCGGCACCCGTTATCTCGGCGGCGGCACGCTGGTCGTGCGCGCCGCCAATGAAGGTGATGTCTCGGTCTCCAGCCTCATCAGGTCGATCGACCCGGCGCTTTCAGCCATCACTGTTTCCGGCGGCAAGGTCCGCATCGGCACTTCGGTGACCATGGCCGCGATCGCCCGTCATCCGGATCTCGCTCCGCTTGCCCGCGCCGCGCGCGCCGTCGGCGGCCCGGCCATCCGCAACATGGCGACGGTCGGCGGCAATCTCTTCGCCCCGGCGCCCTATGGCGATTTCACCGTGGCGCTGCTGGCATTGGACGCAACCGTCAGCACCGAGGACGGAGAGATGCCGATCGAAACCTTCCTGGCGATGCGCGAAAGCAATCACGCCATCGCCACTTGGGTGGGCTTCAGCTTGCCAGCGGAAGGCAGTTTTCGCTTCCTGAAAGTGTCGCGGGTCAAGCCGAAAGGCATCTCGGTGTTGAGTATCGCCACAGTGGTGGAGCAGGCGCCGGATGGAATCGTGTCTTCGGCGCGGATTGCGCTCGGCTGCATGGCCGACCGGCCGATGCGCGCCAATGCGGCAGAAAAGGCGCTGCTCGGCAGGAAACTCACCAGCGATGGCATAGCGCCGGCCCTGGCTGTCGCGAGTGATGGCACCTCGCCTGTCACAGATCCGATCGCCAGTGCCTGGTACCGCAATGAAGTCCTGCCGGTCCATCTCGGCCGGCTGCTGCTCGGCTGAAATTGCTCATTGGGGGCGCGCGCTTGCTTGGCTGCGCGCAAGGAGGAAAATATGGCAAAGGTCCCGGTTCAGTTCACGCTCAACGGTGCGGAAAAGGCCGAATTCATCGACAGCGGCACGACGCTGCTCAACGCACTGCGCGACAAGATCGGCGACACCTCGCCGAAGGGTGGCTGCCACCAGGGCACATGCGGCGCGTGCTCGGTCATCATCGACGGCGAGCTTCGGCTCTCCTGCCTGACGCTGGCCGAGACTTGTAACGGTGCGGCCATCACCACGACATCGGGGCTTTCGGAAGCCGGCGTGCTGCATCCGCTGCAGCGCGCCTTCCTCGATGCCTTCGCCGCCCAGTGCGGCTTCTGCACGCCGGGCATGATCATGGCCGCCAAGGTGCTGCTCGACCACACTCCGAACCCTAGCCGCGACGATGTCGTCGAGGCGCTGTCGGGCAACATCTGCCGCTGCACCGGCTACGAGCCGATCATCCAGGCGGTGCTGACCGCCGCGCGGTCCAATTCGCAGAATGCGGCCTGAGGGAGTCAAAAAGATGGAACTCCGCAAGAGCTATTTCGCCGACCAACGCAAGGACGATCTGCACGAGATCGGCCAGCCGCGGCCGCGTTCGGATTCACCCGGTCATGTCACCGGCAAGACCGCCTATTTTGCCGACCGCAATTTTCCCGGCATGCTGCATCTGAAGATGGTGCGTAGCCCGCACCACCACGCCCGCATCCGCAGCATCGACACCTCCGAGGCGGAAAAGCATCCGGGCGTGGTGAAAATCCTGACCGCCCAGGACGTGCCGCATAATGTCTACACCATCCTGATCCTGATCCAGATCGGGCCGGAGGACGAGACGGTGCTGGCCGATGGCAAGGTGCGCTGGAAGGGCGAGGCGGTGGTGGCGGTGCTGGCCGAGACCGAGCGCGCCGCCCAGGAAGCGGCAGCCAAGGTCAAGATCGATTACGAGGTACTGCCGGCCGTCTTCGACATGGAGGAAGCGCTGAAGCCCGGCGCGCCGATAGTGAACGAGTATCACGGCCGGAATTATTACCTCTATGACAGCGGCGAATGCCGCAAGGTGCGCTTCGGCGATGTCGAGGCCGGTTTCGCCGGCGCCGACCACATGCTCGAACAGACCTACCAATCCTCGCCGATCGAACACGCGCCGACCGAGACGACCGGCTGCATCGTCGTGCCCGAGGGCAATGACCGCTTCACCTGCTACACCAACACGCAGGCGATGTTCTTCACCCTCGACAACGCCTCGATCGTCCTGCAGATGCCCGGCAACAAGCTGCATTTCGTCGGCGGCACCGTCGGCGGCGGTTTTGGCGGCAAGGTCGACGTCATCGTCGAGCCGATCGCCATCCTCGGCGCCAAGCTGACCGGGCGTCCGGTCTCCTTCATCTACAGCCGCGAGGAGGAGATGCAGATCTCCTCGCCGCGCGCGGCGGAAAAGGTCGTCATCAAGGACGGCGTCATGAAGGACGGCCGTATCGTCGCCCGCAAGGTCACCGGCTACACCGATGCTGGCGCTTATTCGCGCCATTCGCCCTATGGCGCGCAGAAGGGGGCGGGGCACTATCCCGGCCCCTACACGATCCCGAATGTCTGGATCGACACCTACTGCGTCTACACCAACCGCACGCCCTCCTCCGCTATGCGCGGCTTCGGCGTCACCATCGGCGATTTCGCGCTCGAGGTGCAGATGGACAAGCTCGCCCGGCTGATCGGCATGGATCCGCTCGAATTCCGCTTCATCAACGCCTACCGCGACGGCGACATGAAGGCGCATCGCCAGCCGACCGAAGGGGCGGCTCTGATCGAATGCATGCAGGAGGCCTCGCGCGCCGCCAACTGGCCGGTGGCGGAAAAGTTCATGGCGATGTCGTCCTACGCGAAGGGAGCTTGAGATGGCGATCAGGCGCGGACGCGGCGTCGCCGCGATCAATTATCCGACCGGCATGAACCTCGGCGGCGACCCGACCCAGGCGCTGGTCCATTCGACACCGACCGGCAATTTCATGGTGACGCTTTCGAGCGTCGATCTCGGCCAGGGCATGAAGCAGATCATGGCGCAGATCTGCGCCGAGACAATCGGCGTGCCGACCGACCGCGTCGTCGTCGACACCGCCGACACCGACACCGGCCCGCATTGCATGGGCACCTTCGCCTCGCGCGGCACCCACCGCGCCGGCAATGCCGTCATCCAGGCCGCCAGGGAAGCCCGCCAGGTGATGCTGGAAGTGGCGGCCGAGGAACTGGAAGTGAATGCGTCGGACCTCGAGACCGACGGCCAGGGCAACATCCTGGTCAAGGGCGCGCCGCAGAGATCGATCTCGATCTTCGATGTCGCGCTGGCGGCGCATTTCAAGCGCGGCCGCTCGATCTCCGGCCGCGGAATGTTCCTCATCCCGCGCTCCTATCCGGAGAAGGAGACCGGCGCGATGAAGCCGTCGACCTGCTATGCGCACGCCTGCACGGTGGCCGAGGTCGAGGTCGATGACGAGACCGGCGAGGTCACTGTGCTGACGGTGAAGAACGTTTTTGAGATCGGCCGCGCGCTGAATCCGAAGATGGTCGAACAGCAGCTCGTTGGCGGCTCATGGATGGGCATCAGTCATGCGCTCTACGAAACCACCGAACCCTATTATCCCAATCGCGACCATGGCGGCACCGACTTCAACCAGTATCTGATGCCGGGTCCTGGCGATCTTGCGCAAACCGAGATCATCGTGCTGGAACGGCCCTCGGCCGACGGCCCGTACGGCGCCAAGGGGCCAGGCGAAATGTGCGCCAACCCGCAGATCCCGGCGGTCGCCAATGCCGTCTTCGACGCCGTCGGCGTGCGCATCGACACGCTGCCGATCACGCCGGAACGCATCCTGCGGGCGCTGAAGGCGCAAGCATCGAACTGAGTGTTGGAAATGCCCAAGAGAAGCGCCGAGACTGTCGCGACCTCGCCGGAGGCGGTGGCGTCTCGCCTCGCCGCCTCGCGCTATCTGGCCGATGAGAGCCTCGCGACTGCCATCTTCCTGGCGATAAGGCTTGGCAAGCCGCTGCTGCTCGAAGGCGCGCCCGGAGTCGGCAAGACGGAGGCCGCAAAAGCAATCGCCGAAGTGCTCGGGCGCGATCTGGTGCGGCTGCAATGCTACGAAGGCATCGACGCCGCGCATGCGCTCTACGAATGGAACTACCAGCGCCAGCTGCTCGCCATCCGCCATGCCGGCGAGCATGAGGTCGACATCTATGACGACCGTTTCCTGATCGCGCGGCCGCTGCTGCAGGTGCTGAAGGCGCCGGAAAAGCGCGTGCTGCTGGTCGACGAGATCGACCGTTCGGACCACGAGTTCGAAGCGCTGCTGCTGGAGTTCCTTTCCGAGTTCCAGATCAGCATTCCCGAGCGCGGCACCATCCGCGCCAAATCGCAGCCGATCGTCATCCTGACCTCAAACCGCACCCGCGAACTGGCGGAAGCGTTGCGGCGGCGCTGCGTCTACCACTGGATCACCTATCCCGACGCCGAGCGCGAGGCCGCCATCATCATGCTGCGCGCCGGTGACGCCGCCGAGGCCACGGCACGCGCCGTGGCTTCTGCCGTGCGCGACATCCGCGCCCGGCCGCTGGCGAAGCCGCCCGGCATTGCCGAGGCGGTCGAATGGGCCAATGCCGCGACGATCCTCGAAAAGGGCGGCAGTCCTTGGCCGGAAGCGTTCCGCCGCGCCATTGGCGTGCTGATCAAGGACGAAGAGGACCTGTCCTACATCGCCCCCGAGCTTGGCCGGATCGTCGAGGAGGCATTGGCGTGAGCGCCGCGGCCCTACCCCGGGCGGCTGCGCCCTTGCTCGGCTTTGGCCGGCTGCTGCGCCGCTATGGCTTTCCGGTGGCGCCCGAGCAGGTGTCAGGCTTCATGCAGGCGGTGACGCTGCTCGGGCCCCGCTCGATGGCCGATATCCACGAAGCGGCGCTTGCCACGCTGGCGCCGCCGCCGGACCGCCGCGACGAATTCGAGGCGCATTTCCAAAGCTATTTCTACGGCAACACCACGGCCGTGGTCGAAGGCGAGGCCGACGAGGAAACCCGCATCAAGGACGACGGCGGCACCAGCGATGAAGAGAGTGAGGTGACGCGCCAGGCAGAAGGCGGCGAGTTGTCGTCCGGCGCCGAACTGTTGAGCGCCCGCGACTTCCAGCGCGACGGCGACGGGCTTGCCGCTTTCCGCCGCCAGCTCGCAACCGCCCTGCCCGCCCGCCGCTCCTTCCGCACCGTGCGCACGCATGCGCGCGGCAAGCTCGACCTGCGCCGTTCGCTCCGCGAAATCGTCAGTGCCGACGGCGATATACCGTCGCCGCTGCTGCGCCGCAGGCAGACCGTGCCGCGCAAGCTTTTGCTGCTGATCGACGTGTCCGGCTCGATGAAGCTGCACACATCGGACTACCTCAAACTGGCGCATGCGGCGGTGCAAGGTGCGGACCGGGCTGAAATTTTCGCCTTCGGCACGCGGCTGACCCGCATCACCACGGCGCTGCGCATTCGCGACCGCGACCAGGCGCTTGCCCGCGTCGCGGCGCAGGTCGACGACTGGGACGGCGGCACCCGCATGGGGCCGACGCTGCTCGCCTTCCTGTCGGTGCCGCGCTTTTCCGCCTTCGCGCGCGGGGCGGCGGTCGTCATCCTGTCCGACGCGCTGGAGCGCGGCGACCATGCCGAGCTGGAAATGGCGATGCGTCGGCTGAGCGCACGCGCCTTCCGGCTTTCGCTGGCGACGCCGCTGGCCGGCGATCCGCGTTTCCAGCCGGCCACGGCAGCACTTCGCGCCATCCTGCCGGTGCTCGACGATCTCATCGATGGCTCGTCCATCGCCGGTCTCACCGATTTCATCCTGTCGCTCGCCCGCCCTGCCCCGGCGGCTGCAGCCATCTGGAAGAGGGTATCATGATGCAGAAGGCGATCGACGCGCATTTCCACATCTGGCGCAGAGACGATCAGCCCTGGCTGCGCGGGCCGATGGTGCCGCGCATCTTCGGACCCTACGAGCCGATCCGCCGCGACTACCCGATCGAGGGGTTCCTCGCCGATCAGCAAGGCTCTGATATCGAGAAGGCGGTCTATGTCCAGACCAACTGGGCTAAGGAGGATTTCGAGACTGAAGTCGCCTTCCTGCAGAAGACGGCTAACGAAACCGGCTGGCCGCATGCCATCGTCGGCTATGCCGACATGACTGTGGACGATGTGCGCCATCAGATTGATCGGCTAGTAAAATACAAGCTGCTGCGCGGCGTGCGCATGCAGCTGCACTGGCACGAAACGCCGGCCTTCCGCTTTGCCGCTTCCGCCGACCAGGTGATCGACCCGAAGGTGCGGGCCAATGTGGCGCGGCTGAAGGACTATCGCATGTCCTTCGACCTGCAGCTTTTCCCGTCCCAGATGAAGGACGGGCTGACGCTGGTTGCAGAGAACCCGGAGACGAATTTCATCCTCACCCATGCCGGCATGCTGACCGACATGTCGGACGAAACCACGGAGGCCTGGAAGGCCGGATTGCGCACGCTTTCAGCAGCGCCAAACCTCTACGCCAAGCTCTCCGGCCTCGGCACCTTCGTCCACCGCAACGACCCGGCGCTGATCGCCTATATCGTCGACAACGCGATCGACATCCTCGGCAGCGACCGTCTGATGTTCGGCTCGAACTTCCCGATCGAGAAGCTGTGGACCAGCCACGCCGAGCTGATCAAGGCGCACCGCGAGGCAGTGGCCAAGCACGGCGCGGCCGCCGAGGCGGATATTTTTTGGAACACGGCGGAGCGTGTGTATCGGCCGGTGTGACGCGCTGACCTCCCCTTCTCCCCTTGTGGGAGAAGGTGGCCTCGCGAAGCGAGGTCGGATGAGGGGTGCTGGAAGCATCGTTGCATAGAAGATCTAAGCGCTTCAAATCGTTTTATATTTTCTCGCCGCGTTTCTTCCAGCACCCCTCATCCGTCTCGGCGCTACGCGCCGATCCACCTTCTCCCACAAGGGGCTAGCGTGCGCACACATCTGATTTGGCGGGGATTAGTTTGGATTTGCAAGAGCGAAGCCCTCGGCGATGGCGTGGAAGCGTTTGAGGCCGTTGCTGAAGGTGACGGGACCTGGCGGCCGCTCCTTTGCGTAGCCGTTCCACCCTCCCAGCCGGGCGATGCACCAAGCGGCCCAGGCGAGCGTGTGTTGCGGATGCGGGTTGTTCTGCTTTTGGGTCTTGCCTTCGAGCCTGGCAATCAGCGCCTCCAGCACGGTGATCTCGGCGGGGCTGAAGAGGCGTGCAGCCTTGAAGGCCTGGCCGGCGGCATCGCGCCCGTGCACGAGTTGCATGACCCTGGTGGCGACGATCAGCGCGGTCGCGGCCAGCCGTTCGAGTGCCTCACCATCGGCAAGCAGGCTTTCCTCCAGATCGATGGCCTGCGACTTCACGGTTCGGAACAGCTGTTCGACGGTCCAGCGCAACCGGTAGAGATCGACCATGCGGCAAGCGTCGGCGAGCGTTTTGACCGCGTGAGTGGTCAACAGCCGCCAGATCACCGCTTCCTTGGGCGAAGGCGGATCGATCTCGCGCACTTCGACCATGTTGAGCGTGATCTCGCGCGGATCGCGACAGTCGGCACCAAGGCGCGGCTGGCGCAAGGCGACCGCGGCGAAGCGAACGGCCAGTTGCACCTTGCGCGCCGGTCGGCCGGGACGCGCCTGCAGTTCGAAGGCGGTCCGGCCGGCTTCCGGCGTTTTGGCGATCTCGCCGAACAGACGGCCGCCCTGCTCACCCAGAGCCCGGTCGCGCACGGCGCGGATGAGCACATGCGTGCGCTCGTCAGGCAGCCTTGCCAGCACTTCGTAGATGTCGGCCTCGCGGTCGCCGATCACGGTAGCCAGGGGCGTGTCGGTCAGCGCCTGGCGGGCCGCCTTGGCGGTGGCGATCCATTTGTAGCTTTCCTTGGCTTCGATCGGCAGGGCTTGGTAGTCGTGCGCCTTCTGCCCCCGGCGCCGCCAGATCGTGGCAGCCGCAAGCCCCAGCACCGAGCCGTCGGCGGCATCCACGGCCAGCGCCGGGTGGACGAACAGCCCGACATCCTTGCCGTTGCCGACATGCCCGAGGCCGCGCTTGCGCGAGGCCTTGGCCTCATAGTTGATCTCGCTGCTGTCCTCAATGATCAGCACATGGCGGCCGGCCGCCGCCTCGCCCGTTCGCGCCGCCGCCGTGCGCACGATCTCCGGCACCGTCACTTGGGGATTGCGAAACAGCCGCGTGAACGCAATCTGTTCCGCCCGCGTATCGGCCAGCCTGCGCAGGCCCGCGCTGACGCGCGTGCACATGCGCTCCAGCACCATGCTCCCCTTTTTTGCAGGCGCAGGTCGCCGAAGTATCCAAGCAGCAAAGCCATCGTCGAAATCTCCCGAATCAACAATGGCAGCTACAGAATCACACATGATTCCAACCCCACAAGCCAAACCTGCTACCCGACCAAACTCCCTTGACACCTCTCCGAAGCAGATGTGTGCGCACGCTAGCCCACAAGGGGAGAAGGTCAAGCCCGATGTCAACTCCGCAGAAGATGACCCGAAACCTCGGCGCCCGCGGCCGGCGGCAGCGCCAGGAAGCGGAACGAGGCCGCGAGCCCGATTGCGCCGATTGCCAGGAAGGCGAGGCGGAAGTCCACCAGGTCGAGCGCCGGCCCGCCCCTCGCGATCTGCGACAGGTTGAGCAGCGCCGCCGCGACCGCGACGCCGAACAGCATCGCCA
The DNA here is from genome assembly GCF_024707545.1 of Mesorhizobium onobrychidis. Classification (NCBI taxonomy): domain Bacteria; kingdom Pseudomonadati; phylum Pseudomonadota; class Alphaproteobacteria; order Hyphomicrobiales; family Phyllobacteriaceae; genus Mesorhizobium; species Mesorhizobium onobrychidis. Next base: position 3,278,126 of record NZ_CP062229.1, on the reverse strand, counting down.
CCTGCTGCAGCATGCTGGACAGCGTCGCCGCCGAGCTGCGCTGCGCCGAAGCGATATCGGCGAAGGCCAGCGTGTTGAGCGCGGTGAACTGCATCGAACGCGTCAGCCCGGCAATCAGCATCAGCGCCGCCACTAGCGCTTGCGGGGTCTGCGGCGATATCACGGCGCAGGCCATGATCGACAGCGATGCGATCACGCCGTTGACGACCAGCACCGAGCGGAAACCGAAGCGCCTCAGCGTCGGTGTCGTCACTGTCTTCATGCCGAGATTGCCGAGGAAATAGGCGAGGATCAGCATGCCGGCATCGACGGGTCTCAGACCGAAGCCGACCTGGAACAGCAGCGGCAAAAGGAATGGCGTGGCGTTGATCGCCACCCGGAACATGGTGCCGGCCGACAGCGTCGATATGGCGAAAGTCTGTATCTTAAACGATGTGAGGTCGAGCAGCGGATTTTTTGCCCGCGCCAGATGCCGCACGGCCAGGCAGCCGACGAAGATGCCGGCGACAAGCAGCGCCACGGTCGGCATGGCGCCGTCTTCCGGATGGGCGATGCGCTCGAGGCCGTAGAGCATTGAGGCAAGCCCGACCGAGGTCAGAAGAAAGCCCGGCCAGTCGAGCGGCCTGGTTTCGGAAGCGCGGTCGCCAGGAATGAAGCGCGCGACCAGCGCCAGGCCGGCCACGCCGAGCGGAATGTTGATGAAGAAATTCCAGTGCCAGGACAGATAGGTGGTGATGAAGCCGCCAAGCACCGGCCCGATCACCGGCGCGAACAGCGCCGGCCAGGTGATCAGTGCCGTGGCGTTGAGAAGCTCAGACTTCGAGGCGTTGCGCAGCACCAGGATGCGGCCGACCGGCGTCATCAGCGCACTGCCCAGGCCCTGCACGGCACGCGCGGCGACGAACTGAGTCAGGTTCTGTGAGATGCCGCAGGCGATCGAAGCCAGCGTGAACAGCGCGATCGCCACGAGGAAGACGTTGCGCGCGCCGAAGCGGTCTGCGAGCCAGCCCGACGGCGGCACGAACACCGCCATGGTCAGCATATAGACGGTGATGCCGATGCTCATCGCCACCGCCGGCACGCCGAAGGATTCTCCCATCTGCGGCAGCGATGTCGAGATGATCGTCGAATCCAGAAGCTGCATGAAGAAGGCGACGGCGACGATCAAAGCCACGCGCCGCGCCGCCGTCGCGGTCTCGGCCAAGGCTTTGCTTTCGGTAATGGCGGTCATGCGCAGAACTGTACGAAAGTTTTTCCCGCGCCACTGGGAACCAGGCGATTGTCCGGCAAATCGATGACGCACCGGTTTGAACAGCATTTGGGCGGCGCCGTCCAGACATGGACCAACAAACTTTCGTGTCGTATCGCGACCTGTTATGCGATGACTGAACCTCGCCATCGAACCTTTGACAGTTCGCGATTTCGTTTCGCTATCTTCCGACTAGGACCCCTCTTCATCAGGACCAATCTGCGCATGAAGCCCATCTACATCGATTATCTTAATGCCCTCGACATCGACGCCCTTGATATGACCGATGCCGAAATCATCGATGCGGTCGAGGCCGGGCTGGTGGCGCAGGGCAATGGCCAGACGGTGATCGAGCCGCGCGTCCATCTCGAGCCGGACCCGTCCTTCAACGGCCATTTCAATGTCCTGCGCGGCTACGTCGCGCCGCTCGATGCGGCCGGCGTCAAGATCGTCGGCGACTATGTCGACAATTACCTGCACGGCCTGCCGTCGGAATTCGGCATCCTCAACCTGTTCGACCCGCGCACCGGCACGCCGCGCGCCATTCTCGACGCCACTGTGATCACCGACATGCGCACCGGTGCAGTCACCGCTATCGGCGCCAAACATCTGGCGAGAAAGACATCGAAGATCCTTGGCCATGTTGGCGCGCGCGGCACCGCCTACTGGAACGTGCGCCTGCTCGACCATCTTTTCGACTTCGACGAGATCCGCGTGCATTCGCGCCGGCCGGAAAGCCGTGACGGCTTTGCCGCCAAGCTGTCCGCCGATCTCGGCAAGAAGGTTACGGCGGTCGCCGACTGGCGCGCTTGCGTCGAGGGTGCCGACATCGTCGTCGAGGCCTCGCGGCTGCCGGAACCGCAGCCGCTGCTGAAGACCGAATGGATACAGCCCGGCGCGATGGTGGTGCCCTATGGCACGATGAGCGCGGTGGAGCTGTCGTTGACCGACATCATGGCAAAGATCGTCGTCGACGACTGGGGCCAGTGCAAGGGCGGCAAATTCGGCTCGCTGCGCGCCCATGTCGAGACCGGACGCCTGAGCGAGCAGACGCTGCACGCCGAACTTGGCGAGATCGCCGCCGGCCTCAAGCCGGGGCGCCAGAGCGACGACGAGACGATCCTGTTTTGGCATCGCGGCCTGTCGCTTTCCGATATCGCCCTGGGCAAGGCGATGCTGGCCAAGGCGCAGGCGCAAGGCATCGGCCAGCGGCTGCGCTTCGCATGAGTGCGCTCGTCCTCACCGGAACCGGCGTCAGCGTCGAGGATGTCGCGGCGGTTGCCCGCGACCGACGTAAGGTGGAAATAGCCCCCACGGTCTTGGAGAGGCTGGACAGAGCGCGAAAAGTGCTCGACCGCGCCGCCGCTTCTGGTCAGCCGATCTATGGGCTCAATACCGGTCTCGGCGCCAATCTCGGCACATCGGTCAGCGGCGACGCCAGCGCCTTCCAGCGCCAGTTGCTGGACGGCCGCAGCGGCGCCGTGGGTGACGTGCTGCCGCAAGACATCGTGCGCGCGACGATGCTTGCCCGGGTGGCGATGTTTTCCGCCGGCGGTTCGGGCATTTCATCAGAGGTTTTCGTCGCGCTCATCGACGCGCTCAATGCCGGCGTGCATCCGGTAATGCCGTCGCTGGGCTCGATCGGCGACAGCGACCTGGTGCTGATGGCAACGCTCGGCCGCGTGCTGACCGGCGACGGCGACGCCGACTTTCAGGGCCGGCGCATGCCGGCGGCCAAGGCGCTGGCGATGGCGCGCCTCGCCCCCGTCAGCCTCGCCCCCAAAGACGGGCTGTCGCTGATGAGCGCCTCGGCGGTGTCCGCCGGCAGCGGCGCGCTGGCGGTGGTCGACGCACTGTCCGCCTTCGCACATCAACAGCAGGCGGGCGCGCTGACCATGGAAGGTATCGGCGCCAACCAGACGATGCTCGATCCGCGCTTGCAGTCGGCACGACCGGCCGCCGGCCAGCAGCAGGCCGCGCAAGGCATGCGCGATCTTCTGGCACGCGACAAGGCGCCGATGCCGACGACCTTGCAGGACCCGCTGTCGATCCGCTGCATGCCGTCGATCCATGGTGCGCTGTTGCAGACAATCGATCAGGCCAGGCAAGCCGTCGAGATCGAACTCAACGCCGCCGCTGACAATCCGCTGGTGCTGGGCGACGACGACATGGTGCTGTCGACCGGCAATTTCCACACCCCGTCGCTGTCGCTGGCCTTCGAGACGCTTGGCCTTGCCATCGCTCAATGTGCGGCTGCCTGTGCTGCCCGCTTCATCCAGCTCACCGGCTCAGGCCGCAACGGCCTGCCCAAATATCTGTCGCCGGTCGGCGGCGCTTCGGCCGGCTTCGTGCCGCTGCAAAAGACAGTGAGCGCTATCCTCGCCGCCATCCGCCACAAGGCCAACCCGGTAATGCTCGATTTCCTGCCGGTCTCGGAAGGCGTCGAGGATCATGCGACGCAAGCGCCGCTGGCCGTTTCGAAATGCGCCGACATGATCGTGCTGTGGCAGCGGCTGATCGCCTTCGAGCTGATGGCCGCCGCACAGGCCGTAGATCTGCGCGACGGGCTGGCTCTGGCGCCGGCGACCGCCGCGATTCATGCGGCGGTGCGCGCGCTCGTCCTGCCGCTCAAGGAGGACAGGCCCCAGGGTATCGACGCCGAGGCGATTTACGCAGCGCTGGCTACCGGAACATGGCGGCCATAGCGCCGGCCGTCGCATATGCCCGCTGACGATATTGTCGAGCAGCCGGCGCGCCTCATCCGGCGTCAATCTTCTCCATGAACAGACCGAGCTGGTCCGGGTCCATGTGCACCACATGCCTGTCTTCGGGATAGGCCAGGCTGTTCACGTCGGCGACATACTCGGAAAAAGCAGCCACGCGTTCCGCCTGCAGGCGGTCATATTCGGCGGCGAAGTTGCGGTAGACCTTCGAATGGCGCGGCATGTGGCCACGGTTCTGGCCAAGGATGTCGTCGGCGAACAGATATTGCGCGTCGCAGCCGGTGCCCGCCCCCATCGACAGCATGATCAGCGAGGTCCGTTCCGAAATTGCCTTGGCCACTTCGACCGGCACCACTTCGATCTCGGCGCCGACAGCACCTGCGGCCTCATACTGCTTGACCGCCTCGAAAATCTGCATGGCGCTGTCGGCGGTCTTGCCGACGGCCTTGAAGCCGCCGGTCCAGGTAGCTCGCGACGGGATCAGGCCAACATGGCCGATCACCGGTATAGCGTCATCGGCCAGCCGTTTGACGGTGGCATAGCCAGCGCTGCAATAGACCGCGTCGGCGCTCGCCTTGTAGAGCCGGAACGCCCAGCGCACGAAATCGTCGGCTGTGCCGATCTCGTAGAAATTGTCGCCCGGCATGGTGAACAGGCTGGGTGCGGCATCGCGATATTGCGGGTTGAGCACCAGCTCCGGCGGCACCGAGACGATGTCGACCCCGGCTCTTTCGGCGGCCTCGGCCTCGTCCATCGTCAGCACGCGCAGCATGGTCAGTTGCCGCTTGCCCTTCATGGCGCGCAGGTCTGCCACCGTCGGTCTTTTCCGGCTCATCGATTCTGGTCCCCTTTGTTGCATTACGGAAGGCTGGTCAGGCTTAAACTTGCATGATCTTTTCCGAACCGAAGGTCAGCGCAGAAAAAAACCGGTTCCCACTTTTCGGGATCATGCTTTAGATCTGGATCATCACCTTGCCAGCCTCGACCTTGACCGGATAGGTCTGCAGATTGACGCAGACGGGAGCCCCTTTGGCCTGGCCGGTCTTGTAATTGAAGCGGCCATTGTGCTTGGGGCATTCGATGATGTCGTCCATGACAAGCCCGTCGGCCAGGTGGGCCTTTTCATGTGTGCAAAACCCGTCGGTGGCAAAGAATTCATCGTCTGGCGAACGATAGATCGCGAAGGTGCGGCCGCCATGGTCGAAGCGGATGACATCCTCTTCGTCGATGTCGTCCACGGCGCACGCTTCGACCCAATCGGCCATCTGTTTCTCCCGAAATTCCTGCATTGCGGCGGCGCGCGGTGCCTATTCAGCTGCTGCCGACATGTTCACTTCGTGGAACTCGCCACGATAGGGCCGTGCCGTCGGCGGCAGTTCGCGCTTGAGGAAATAATCCTCGTATTTGAGCTGCCTGAGCAGGACCGGCCAGACCTCGCGATAGGCATCCCACATCGACGGGTTCGGCGCCGGCAAATCGTGCTTGATCAATTCGTGCAGCCTGGGCAGCGCATGATAGGGCACCATCGGGAACATGTGGTGCTCGACGTGGTAGTTCATGTTCCAGTAGATGAACCGGCTGATCGGATTCATGTATACGGTGCGGCTGTTGAGCCGGTGGTCGACCACGTTGTCGGCCAGGCCGATGTGCTGCAGCAGGCCGGTCAGCACCATGTGCCAGGTGCCGTAGAGGCGCGGCACGCCGATCAGCACAAACGGCACCCATGATCGCATAGTGAGGGCGAGCGCAATCGTCGCGATGTAGATGGCGACATGCCAGCGCGCGGCGATAACGGCCTTGTGCTGTTCCACCTCGGGAACGTAGCTTTTCTCGTCGGGCGTCAGCTTGCCGAATGCCTGGCGCACCAGCGCAGGAAGCGAATAGCGAAAATCGAGGATACCGGTGAAAGCGAGCGCCGCACGCAAAAGGTCCGGCGGGCGCATCACGGCGATCTCGGCATCGCGTCCGACGATGATCGTATCGGTGTGGTGTCTGGCATGGCTCCAACGCCAGGTCACGGGATTGCGCATCAGCATGAAGCTGGCGATCTGGTAGACCACATCATTCATCCAGCGCGTGCGGAAGGCCGTGCCATGGCCGCATTCGTGCCAGCGCGAGTCGCTGGAGGAGCCGTAGAGCACGCCATAGACGAAGAAGAACGGCACGCACCACCAGGTGCCCCAGAAATAGATGCCGCCGGCAGCGGAAGCCAGGATAGCGACGATCCAGATGATCGTGTCGCGGATCGCAGGGCCATCGGAACGTTGCATCAACTCCTTGATCGCCTTGCGCGGGACGTCGGTGTGATACCATTCGGCCGAGGCCAGTCCCGTCTCGATCGCCCTGCGCGTGCTTTCGCCGACCAGGCTGTAGTCGCGCTTCATTGTGCCAGCCATTGTGACCTCCAAATCCTGGTGGGCCGCGAGCCCTCCCCGCTCCGACCGGAACCAGCCTCCCAATTGGTGCTTCGCATCGTCCTCGCCATCATCACGACCTGCCTCCGAGCACCGGAAATTTGCCCGACGGCCGCGGATAATCCTCCCGCGGCTGCCTGGCGATCGCTGCGATCCGACTTTCGGCGGCAGCGATATCTCCAGCGCCGTCGAGAACCCGGAACACCGCATCGTAGGAGCGGCTTTCGCCATGCTCCAGCCAGATCATCTCGCCGCGTTCGCGCGCAGCCAGATTGCCTAGCACATGATGCGTCGAGGGTTCTAAGCCCAGCGCATAGTGCCCAGCCTGGAAATTCTGCCATTCATAGGCGCAGGGCAACTGGTCCTTGCGCGTGACGACTTCCAGCCCAAGGCCAAGACGGTCGTTGACCACCGCCACCGGCACTTCCCCGGCGCCGTTAGCACCAAGCTCGTGCTGCCAGACCTGCTCCTCGAAACCCAGTTGCGGCGCCGGCACTGTGCGGTAGCCGACCTTCTGTGCCTCGTAGCGCTCGCCGGCATGCCCGGCCCACACAACATCACGGATCGGCGCCAGATAGCGCGAGCCTTCGTCGAGCACCGGATGGCTAACGTTGATGTGATAAAAGTACATATGCGGCGTGCGGTTGAAGCCGTGATTGACGACACGGTCCGAAAGCCGGATCTCGTTGCCGCCGACATCGGCCTCGATCCGCCGCAACAGATGCAGATCCTCGCCGAACACCGTCGACTGCTGGACGATGGCCTCGGCCCACAGCACGCAGCGGTCGCCGTCCCACGCTTCGCCATAGCCGGTCAGCCGCGCCGGAATGGTGCTGACGCGGCCATGCAGGGAATGGCGCACCGTCTTCTTCGGCGGATAATTGTAGCTGTCGGCCGGCACTTCGTTCATGAACAATATATGGTCAAGTCCGCAGGTGAGCAGCAGGCCTGAAAACGACCGTGCCCAGGCCAGCCCCTCCTCGCCTTCATACTCGTGCAGGCCGGGATGGCGGAAGCCGCTCGGCGAATGCCAACCGATCGCCTGCCCCTTGAAGTCGCAATCGGCGATATCGAGCGCCCGGTCGACCAGCGCGGTGAAACGCAGGCCGGAGCCGGTGCGGAATTCGAGCATCCGTATGCCGCGCTCCACCCCGTCGCCAAGCGTCATCAACCGCACGCCGGCGAACTGCGACAGCATGCCGGACCGCTCCGAGACCTGCCGGCGCGAAAGCGTCTTGCCGTAAAGCTCTACCATGTGACGGCCAGTTCCTTCACTTTGCTCTCGTCTCCTTGAGCAGGGCCGACATGTCGGCGCCGGTGATGATGCTCTCCACCGTCAGCAGGTCGGTATCGGCGACCGTCTGCTCGGCGACGATCTCGCCGCGGCGCATGACGATGATGCGGTCAGCGACCTGAAAGACGTGATGGATGTTGTGGGTGATCAAAAGCACCGAATGGCCGGCGGCGCGCACCTCCTTGACGAAGCGCAGCACGCCGTGTGTTTCCTCGACGCCGAGATTGTTGGTCGGCTCGTCGAGGATGATGACCTTGGCGGCGAACTGCATGGCGCGCGAAATGGCAATCGACTGGCGCTCACCGCCCGACAGCGTGCTGACCAGCGCATCGGCATCGAGCTTTTTCGAGATGCCGACGCGCTTCAAAAGTGCCGCGGCGGCATCGCGCAGCTTGGCGAGGTCGAGCGGCGCGAACACGCCCAGCCATTTCAGATTGACCGGCTCGCGACCGAGAAAGAGATTGCGGGCGATGCTGAGGTCGGGCGCCAACGACGTGTCCTGGTGGATGGTCTCGATGCCAAGATCCATCGCATCGCGCGTCGAGCGGATCGAGACCCTCTGGCCGCGCACATAGATGTCGCCGCGGTCGACGGGAAACACCCCGGAGATCGCCTTGATCAGCGTCGACTTGCCGGCGCCGTTGTCGCCGAGCAAGGCCACCACTTCGCCCTCGTTGAGCGTGAAGGAGGCGCTCTTCAGGGCGCGGACGCTGCCGAAGGACTTTTGCAGATTCTGCAGCCGAAGCACTTCCATGATCAGCTCCTGGCGGCGTTCTTCTGCAGCAAAGCGTGCAGGATGAGCATGGCAAGGATGATGACGCCAACGAAGATGTTGTAGGCGAGCCCCGGGACGCCGATCAGCACGATACCGTTGCGGATGCTGCGCAGCATCAGCGCGCCGACGATCGTGCCCAGGATCGTGCCGCGCCCGCCTGTCAGCGCCGTGCCGCCGACCACCACCATGGCGATCACTTCGAGCTCGTAACCGGTACCGGCCACCGGCGAGGCGGCCGAGATGCGGAACGCACTGATCATGCCGGCCAGACCCGCCAGCACTGAGGTCAGGATGAACAGCCAGATCTTGACCGCATCGGCCGGCACGCCGCGCGCCACGGCGGCGTTACGGTTCGAACCGATGGCGCTGATCCAGTTGCCGAGCTTGGCGTAGTGCAGCACGTAGATCGCCAGCAACGACAGGGCGATGAACCACCACAAGGACGTATAGAAACGGAACGTTCCGATATTGAAGCTGCCGGCCAGCAGCGTCACGAAAAAGCCTGGCTGGTCCCAGGATTTTAGCGGAAAGCCTTGCGTGATGTAGAGCGCAGCACCTCGCACCACGAGCAGCATCGACAGCGTCACCAGGAAGGAGGAGATGCCAATCTTGGTGACGATCAGCCCGTTGATGGCGCCGATCGCCACGCACAGCAGCAGCCCGGCCAGCAACGCCACGCCGATGTCAACCTGGCCGCTCTGCACCAGCAGCATGACCACGACCGGCGCCAGACCGAACACGGCGCCGACCGAAAGGTCGAACTCGCCTGCTGTCAAAAGCAGCGTCATGCCGAGCGCGATGATGCCGAGCTCGGGCAGGAAGGCCATCATGTTGGAGACGTTGAGCGGCGACAGGAAGTTGGCGTCGGCGATGGCGAACACCGCCAGCAGCACCACGAGGATGACGAGCGAGGAGAATTGCGGTGAGCGGATCAGGCTCGACCTGCGTTTCACGTCAGGCATTTCCTCTTCTGCGGCAATTGTCATGACTGCTTGAACCATACCTGGGTGTGACGTCCGCCGCCTGCGCGGCGGGCGTCAGTTTCCATCACTTGTTGTAGAGTTTCAGGATCGGCTCGACGCTTGTGGCGTCGTAGAGGCTGAAGGTGTGAATGTCGTAGCCGATCGGTTCACCCGCGGCGGCAAGCCCGAGCAGCGCCACCGGCATGAAGCCCTGCGCCGACGGGAACTGCCAGGCAGCCGCGTTGACGAAGCCGGCCTTGACGGCTTCGGCGGTTTCCCTGGAATTCCCCCAGCCGACGACCGGGATCTTGCCGGCCGGCACGCCGGCGCCGTCGAACACCCGCTTGATGCTGGCCGCGACGGAATCGCCGAGCGCGATGATCGCCGGCGGATTGTTGGCGACCACATAGTCGGTCATCTTGGCGATGATGCCGGCCGGATCGGTGCCGCAATCGACCACGTCATATCTAATGCCGAGCGGATCGAAGACGCTGGCGATGCCTTCGGTCTCGAGCTGCTGGTAGCTGGCTCCAGGCACTTCCACCGGCAGGAACACCTTGTCGCCCTGCTTCACCATCTTGTGGTCGACGAGGTACTTGGCCCAGATGGCACCGGCCTCCTTGAGATCGGCGCCGACATAGGCCTGCCGCCCGGTTGCCGGATCGTCGGTATTGAAGAACACGATCGGGATGCCGGCAGCCTTGGCTGCCTTCACCTCTTCCGTCCACAGCCCGGGCTGCGCCGAGGTGGTGGCGATACCGTCCGGCTTGGCGGCGAGTGCTGAGCTGAAAGCTTCCTTCTGCGCCGCCATGTCGCCGCCGCTGAAGGAGATCTTGCAGGTCACCTTGAGCTGGTCGCAGGCCTTGGTGGCACCGGCATTCCAGTCGAGCCAGAATGCATCCGACGGGCCGCCATGCGACAGCAGATAAAACGTCTTCTCCTGCGCCAATGCCTGCGAGCTGAATGCGAGGCCGGCGAGCACTGTCGCGGCGGCCGCCAGTTTCAATCCGAATTTCAACATCTCTCTTCCTCCATTATATTTCCTCCCGGCGGAAAGCGCCGCCGCATGGCGGCGACGCAGGGCTCCTGTCAGAGGCCGTTGGCGCGGAACTTGCCGTCGAGGAATTTCTTGGCCCGCGGCACGTCATCTTCCGAGAGATGCTCAATGATGACCGGGATGTTCGGATGCTTTTCGGCAAGCCGCTTGAGATAGAGATCGTAGTTCAGCGAACCGAGGCCGGGCGCCGGCAATTCGATCTCGCCGACACCGCGGAAAGTATGGCTCTCCAGCGCGTCCTCGTCACCGATGTCGGCGTGCTTCTCCGACTTGTCACCGCCCGAACGCTTGACGTCCTTGGCATGGGCTATTTTGATCTTATCGGTCAGCGTGTCGAACACCTGGTTGAGGATCTGGTCCATCCTGTCGATGTTGTGCGTCTCGAAATAGTTGGTCGGGTCCATCAAAAGGCCGAGGCCGGGATGGTCGACCTGCGCGAACATCTTCACCGTCTCCTCGACCGAGCCGACGACGTTGTTGACATAGGTTTCGAGCAGGAAGACCGCGCCGTGGTCGTAGGCCGTCTGGGCAAGGTCGGCGATGACCTTGCGGCATTCCTCAAAGCCTTCCTCGGTTTTGTTCTTGGGATGATGCACCCAGTCGGATTCGGTGTTGTAGGTGCCGGTTTCCGAGATCACGTAAGGCGTGCCGAAATGGCGCGCATTGCGGATGATCTCCTTCAGATAGCCGACGCGCCTCTCGCGCTCGGCCATGTCCGGATGGATGATGTTGGTGTAACCCGACACGCAGCACACCGGCAGATTGTGATCGCGGAAGGTGTCGCGAACAGTCCTGGCCTTGTCCTTGGTGATCTGCCCGGCCGAAAGGTCAACATCCCTAAAATGCAGGTCGAGCTGCACCGTATTGAAATCGAGCGCGCGGATCTTCTGCGCGGTTTCCTTGAGGCCGTACGGGAAATAGCCCGTGAAGATACCTGCCTGCATCATGATGTGAAGTCCTCCCTGTAAGCGATTCAGTTGATTGAGTTTGTCGAGATTTCGGAAAGCTTGACCGTGCGACCCTCATCGATCGAGCGATAGCCCGCTTCGATCAGCGCCATGGTCTTGACGTTGTCGGCGACGGACAGTGCGGGCGGTTCACCCGTCTTCACCGCGTGCTGGAGCTGCTCCATCACGCCGATGAAGGCATGCGGGAACCACATTGTCTCCCAGCTGGGTGTCACCCATTCGCCGCCGGTGGTCTCGGTCGAGGCATAGGTCAGCGTCGAGGCAGAACCCGTCGGCCAGCCGATCGTGCCCTTGGCGACGCCCTTTGTGCCGTCGACGCGCCAGTTGATGTGCTGGTCGTCCTTGTAGCCGTCCTGGCGTGGACCGGACCAGACGTCCTCCAGCGATACGGCGAGCACCCCGGACGGGAACCGCATCGTCGAGACCGTGATGCCGTCGGAATGGTCGAAACGCGTGCGCGGATCCTTACGCGTCAGTGTCGTAATCTCGTCGGGATCGCCGAACAGGAAGCGCAGCACGTCGAGATGGTGGACGCTCATATTGGCGAGCGTCAACCGGTCATAGTCCTCGAGAAATGTCTGCCAGTGCGGGATGGCGTGCATGTCGATATGCGCGAAGACGATGTCGCCGAGCGCGCCGCTGTCGATGATCTGCTTCAGCACGCGCATCGACTGGTCGTAGCGCATGTTCTGGTTGACCGAGAGGATCTTGCCGGCCCTGGCCGCCTCGTCGCGCAACTCGATCGCATCCTTGAGCGACAGCGCCAGCGGCTTCTGCGCCAGGATCGCCTTGATGTGCGTCTGCTTCAGCGCATGGCGGATCAGCGCTGGCTGCTGGTCGGGCGGAAAGGCAAGGTCGATTATCTCGACATTTTCGTCCTCGATAAGCTGTTCCGGCGTATCGTGGACGGTCGGGATCTCCCAGCGCTTGGCGACCTTCTCGGCACTGGCCTTGGTCCGCGAGGCGATCGCCACCACGGGAAAACCGGCTTCGTGATAGGCGGCAAGATGGCATTCGGCCATGATCATGCCGGCGCCGACGCAGCCGATCCTGAATTCCCTGGTGCGGACTCTAACGTCCGGCTCGAAGCCCTTGCCCGCTATTTCTTCGCCAGCCATATGTTCCTCCCGAAGCTCGTTCCTTGCAGCCGCCGTCATCTTGCCAGCGCCCCCCCGCTTTGCCCGAAATAATGCACCCTGCCCGGCTCGCAGGATATCGCCACCATCGCGTCCGGCCTGACGTCCGGCTGGCCGCGCAGCAGCGCCCTCAGGCGCGCCTGCCCGGCAGCGAGTGTCACGACGGTATAGCCGCCGAGCGGCTCGACCTCGAACACTCGCGCCGGGCGCCCCGCACGCCCATCCGACGTTCCATCATCCGATATTTCCCCATCCAGCCAGGGACGGACCTTGATGTCTTCCGGCCTGAGCCCGATCTCGACGGCATCGGCCGGCGCGGCCTTATCCGCGATGCGGATCGTGCCTTCGGCCGCCTCGACGCCGCCCTCGCCGCGTAGCAACTTCAAGATGTTCATCATCGGCGAACCGAGCAGCCGCGCGACATAGGTGCTGGCCGGCCGGTCATAGATCTCGGCCGGCGCGCCGATCTGCCTGATCCTGCCATTCTCAAGAATGGCGATGCGGTCGGCGACCGACATCGCCTCTTCCTGGTCGTGCGTGACATAGATCAGCGTCTTGCCAAGTTCGCGCTGGATGCGCTTCAGTTCGACGCGGGTCTCCTCGCGCAGCCGGGCGTCCAGCGCCGAGATTGGATCGTCCATCAGATAGGCATTGGGATCGCGCACCAGCGCCCGGGCGATCGCCACGCGCTGCCGCTCGCCGCCCGAAAGCTGCGCCGGCGGCTTATGCAGGATGTGGCCGATATGCAGCTTGGCCGCGACGTCTGCGACACGCTTTTCGATATCGGCCTCGGCGATCCGGCGTTCGACCAGGGGAAAGCGGACATTGTCGCGCGCGCTCATATGCGGAAACAGCGCCAGGTTCTGGAATACCATGGCGACGTTGCGCTCGGCTGGCGACACCGTATTGACCGGCCTGCCGCCGATCAGGATTTCGCCGGCGTCCGGCGTCTCCAGCCCTAGCACCAGACGCAGCACCGTCGACTTGCCCGATAGCGGCGGGCCGAAGAAGCAGAAGAACTCATTGTCGTTGACAGTGAACGAGGCGTCGTCGACGGCGAGCGTGTCGCCATAGCGTTTCGTCACATTGCGGAAGACGATATCGGCCATGGTCTCAGCCCGCCTTCATGGCAAGGCCGGTGGCGGCGTCGAAGACGCGCACCGACTGAGCGGCCGGCGCGACGACTGCTGTTTGCCCGACCGACAGTCCAACATCATTGTCGAACACCGCCTTCACCGCGCTCTCGCCTTGGCCGAGATGCACGATGGTGCGCGCGCCGATGCGCTCGACGAAGGTTACCGGCAAGGAGAGACCTCGGCCGCCTTCAACCAGCGTCGCCTGTTCCGGGCGGAAACCGTAAAGCACATAGCCCTGCGCGCCCCGCACAGCGGCGGTGATTTCAGCCGGCAGCGGCGGCGTTACACCGAGCGGCCCGAGATCGATGACTAGGCCACGGTCGCTTTCCGCCGGCCTGCCCTTGAGCAGGTTCATCCCCGGCGCACCGATGAAGCGGGCAACAAAGACGTTGGCCGGATCGTTATAGACCTCGAGCGGCGTGCCGACCTGCTGCAGCACGCCATGGTCCATCACCGCGATGCGATCGGCCATGGTCATCGCTTCGAGCTGGTCGTGGGTGACATAGACCATGGTCTGCCGGAACTGACGCTGCAGCTGTTTCAATTCGGTCCGCATGACAGCCCGGAAGGCGGCGTCGACATTGGACAGCGGCTCGTCGAGCAGGAAAATCGCCGGCTCCATGATCGCCGAACGGCCGATCGCCACGCGCTGCAATATGTTGACCGACAGCCTGTCGGCCTTGCGGTCGAGCAGCGGAGTCAGCTGCAGCATCTCGGCAATCGCGCCGACGCGGCGGTCGATCTCGGCCTTTGGCGCGCCGCGCATTTTTGGGCCGTAGGCAAGGTTCTGTCGCACGCTCATATGGGTGAAGATCGCATAGTACTGGAAGACGAAGCCGACGCCACGCCGCCCCATCGGCACGCCGGCCATGTCGCGCTCGCCGAACAGGATCTTGCCGCCGGTCGGCTCCTCCATGCCGGCGATCATGTTCATCGTCGTCGACTTGCCGCAGCCCGACGGCCCAAGCAGCGCCATGAACTCGCCGTCGGCGATGGCAAGATCCATCGTCTTCAGCGCGGTGAAGTCGCCGAACTTTTTGACCAGGTTCTGCAAATGGATGGCGCTCATGCCGTCACCTCGCGTGTCCGGGCCATGCGCTTCATGGCAAACACCGCGGCGATGGACAGCACGATCAGGATGGCCAGCGCGATCGCTGCGACATAGCCCCAGATCAGGTCCTGGGTGGTGAGCTTGTAGATGTAGACGGAGATGGTCTCGGTGGCGACGCCGGGACCGCCGCCCGTCATGATGTAGAGCGTGTCGAAGATCTTGAAGTTCTCGATGACCCTGATTGCCAGCGCGATGATGATGATCGTCTTCATCTTCGGCAGCACGATGGTGACGAAGCGCTGCCAGGGATTGGCGCCAAGCAGCGTCGCCGCTTTGATCTGGTCTTCGGGCACGCCGACCAGGCCGGCAAGCAGGATGAGGAACATCAGCGGCGTCCATTGCCAGATGTCGGCGAGCATGACGGCGATGAGCGCCAGCGTCGGGTCCGAAAGCCAGGCGATGGTGACGGGAAAGCCTGATACTGCCGACAGGATGTCGTTCACCGGCCCGCCCGACTGGAACAGCATGAAGAACATGTAGCCGGCCACCGCCGGCACCACCATCATCGGCATCAGCAGGATCGAATAGAAGACCCGCTTGCCCGGAAACTCGTCGGCAAACAGCGTGGCGAGTGCCAAGCCCAGCAGGAATTCCGCCGGCACGCAGATGATCATGACAATGGCCGTGCGCTTCAGCGCGCTCCAGAAGCGCGCGTCGGCGGCGAGGTCGGTGTAATTGGCGAAATTGTTCCATAGCGACCAGGCGCTCCACCAGCCGAGGCCGGACAGCGGCGACCAGTCGGTCAGGCTGATATAGAGCTGCATCAACAGCGGGAACACCGCGATGAACAGGACCAGGATCTGCGCCGGCAGTGTCAGCCGGAAACCGAGCTTTGCCCCTTCGTCCCGAAGGGTCGGCTTTGCCTGGACGGTCTTCATCACGTCCTCCGGAATCGTGGCAGTGACCGCGCTCATTGCTTGAGCGCCCCGAAGGTCAGCCCGCGCACCAGATGGCGCTGGATGGCGATGCCCATGATCACAGGCGGCACGGCCGCGATCAGGCCGAGTGCCGCCTTGGCACCGTAGAGCTGGCCGGTCATCGAAGACGACAGCGAGGCCATGTAGACCGGCACCGTCACCCATTCGCGTGTCGTCAAAAGCAGTGCGATCAGATAGTCCGACCAGTTGAGGATGAAGACGAAGAGCGCGGCACTGGCCAGCGGCGCGCGCATCATCGGCAGGGTGATGCGAGTGAAGACGCGCCACCGCGAACAGCCCTCGACCAGTGCCGCCTCTTCGATCTCGCGCGGCATGTCGTCGAAGAAGGTCTTCATCAGCCAGAAGGCGAAAGGCAGCGTGACGATGCCGTAGATCAGCGACAGCCCCCACCAGCTGTCGGTGAAGTTGAGGAAGGCCCACATGATCATGACAGGGGTCATCACCGCCATCGGCGGAAACAGGCGGAGCTGGATCAGCGCCAGCGGCAGGTTCTGGCCCGAGCCGAAGCGCGACAGCCCGTAGGCCGCCGCGGTGCCCGCCGACATGGCGATCGCCGTTCCGAACACCGCCGACAGCAGCGACGACAGGATCGGCTTCAGGGCGGTGCGGTCGAGCGCGACGATGAGGTTGTTGGTCGACTCACCGAAGACGAAGCGGAAATTGCTGAGCGTCGGGTTCTTCGGCCACCAGGTGAGCTCGGCGCCGGTCGCCGACCATTCGGCGATCGGCTTGAAGGCCATCGAGACCATCCACAGGATCGGCACCAGCGTCACCGCCATAGCAGCAAGGATCGCTGCATAGCGGAATATTTCAAAAGGCACGGAACGCTTCATCTTGCAGCTTTGCTGGTACCATCGTTTGCGGAGGGGAAGTGCAAACTCCTCCCTCCCATTCGCATCCTGGGAGGAGGATCAGCTGATCGGATCGAGAACGGTGGGCCAGGCCTCCTTGTTGGTCTTGATGGCTTCGAGAAGCTTCTCCTCGCCGGTGCGGCGGGCGATCTTCTTCCACTCGGCCTCGGTGTCGACCATCGCCTGCTCGGCGGTCTTGGCCTTGGTCAACGCGGCAACGAGGTTCTCGTCCAGCGCATTGTGGAAGGCGGTGGCGCCGGGATAGTTGATGGTCGGCACGGTGCGGGCGACCGTCTCGCGCACCACATCCATGTGATAGGCGTGATAGGTCTGGCGGACCAGCCGGTCGGAGAAATCCGACAGCCGGAACGGATCGAAATAGCCGCCCGGATTGGCGGTCATCCAGGCATAAATGCGGCTCGATCCGAGCCACTGCAGGAACAGGTAGCAGGCCTCCGGATTCTTGGCCTGCGAGGAGACTGAAGCCGACAGATTGAGCCACAGCACCGAACGGCTGATCAGCTTGCCGTCGATCTCGCGGCCGGGCGGCAGCATCGAGCCGATCTTGCCGGTGACAGCTGAATCCTTGTTGCCGGCATTGTCGAGGAATTTCGGCAGGTTGGAGAAGGCGCAGGTCATGGCGGCGCCGCCCTTGGCGAAATTGCCGTACTGCTCCGGCCAGCCCCAGGAGATCGCATCCGGTGAATGATGGGCCAGCGAGGCGATGTACTCGTTGGTCGCAGCGACGCCTTGCTCTGAATTGATCAGCGGCTTGCCGGTGTCGTCGAACAGGAACTGATTGGGCGAAGCCATTGAGACATAACGCTGATACCAGTTGGTGTAGCCCCAACCCTGGTTGCGCAGATCGGTCGAGCCGAACAGGCCCTTGTCGGGGCGCTGGAAGAAGGCCGCGATCTCGTCATGCTGTTTCCAGGTCCTCGGCGGCGCTAGTTCGTAGCCATGCTTGTCGGAGAAGGCTTTCTTCTCGGCCGCGGCGCCGAACAGATCGATGCGATAGACCCAGGTCTGGAAATCGCCGTCCAGCGACACGCCATAGGTCGAGCCGCGATACTGGTTGAGCAACGAGACGCCCTTGGCGCCGTTGACATAGCCGCGCTCGGGATCGTCCCATTCCGGCTTGTACTGGGCGACGAAGTCGTCGAGCTTCAGGATGCCGCCGGTTTCGGCTAGGTCGCCGAGACGGTTCCATTCGACCGCGTAGATGTCATAGGCTCCACCCTTGGTGGAGATGTCCTGCATCGTCTTGGTGAATTCCTGGCCGTTCGGCACGCCGACGATCTCGAGCGGAATGCCGGTTTCCTTCTCCCACAGATCCTTGATCGAGGGCGCGCCGGCGGGAAACGGCTGCGTCAACTGCCCGATCGAGCCGTCGGACAGGCCGAGCACGATCTTGGCCGGCGCCTTGCCGGCACCCTTCATCGCCTTGGCCGCCTCGATGGCGCGGCCTTCCGGCGTGTCGGGACCATACTGATAGCGCTCCGAGCCGTCGAAGCCGGTCGGGCCGCCGATCATGCCCGGCGCCAGCGCGTCGGCCGCATAAGCGCGGCTGGGACGGATGAATTTCGGTGCGATACCTGCGGCGGCAACAAGCACGGCCGCCTTTCCACCGGACGCCAGCAAACGGCGCCGCGACATGCGGATCATATCAGACATTGGAAGTCCTCCCTCGAGGGCCTTGTTCCTCCACGGCCCTCATGATGGATATTGACGGCACTATGGGAAGGCTGTCAACATCATAAATAATCAAAACACGTCATAACATCGCAAATGAGGGAGAGGATGCAGTCCAGCGAGGTCAGCCCACGGCACCTAGTGCTTGAATTTGAGGGAACCGAGCGCCGCGCCGATCCTTTTCGGCCCGGCTCGACGATTTGGTGTAGCGCGCCGGCTTGCGCATCGGCTAAGGCCGGATACATCATTTCCCATCAGAATCGCGGATGACAATGAAATCGTCGTCCGCCATCCGATCCGCTAATCCGCGATTTTGATGCGCCTGTAGCGCACCAGCAATGAGGTGATCGACTGTGCGGTCCACCCTGACAGACATAGCCCGGGAAGCCGGCGTTTCAGCCGCGACGGTCGACCGTGTGCTCAACAACCGCGCCGGGGTCAGGGCGCGCACCCGCGAGGTCGTGCTGGAAACGGCGCAGCGGCTAGGCTACATCGCTGAAAATTCGAACGGCCCGATCCCGCGCAATGCACCGCGCGGCGATGTCATACGGCTCGACTTCGCCCTGCCCGCCGGCACCAATTCCTTCATCAAGATGCTGCACCGGCACATCGAGGCGCAGGCGCAGTCAAGACCGGACCTCGATGTGCGCGTCGCCACGATCGAAGGCTTCAATCCCGACCGGCTTGCCCGCCTGCTGCAGGAATTGCGCGGCCAGACGCAAGGCGTCGGCGTCATCGCGCTCGACCATCCGACGGTCCGCGAGGCGATCCGCTCGCTATCGGCCAGCGGCGTCAAGGTCGTCACCCTCGCATCCGATATCCTGCACGTGCCGAGGGTCGCCTATATCGGCATCGACAACCGCGCCGCCGGCCGGCTCGCCGGCTACCTGCTCAACCGCTTCATGGCCGCCGATCGTCCGGGCAAGGTCGCGCTGTTCGCCGGCTCGCTCTCCTATCGCGGCCATGAGGAGCGCGAGATGGGCTTCCGCCACATCCTGACTGAAGACTCGCCCAATCTGCAGATCGTTGAGATGCGCGAGATGCTCGACGACCGGGAAAAGGCCTATTTGGAGGCCTCCGCTCTGCTGGACCGGCACCCGGACCTGGCCGCGATCTACAATGTCGGCGCCGGCAACACCGGCATCGCTCGCGCACTCAAGGAGCGAGGCCGGGCGCTGTCGACCGTGTTTCTCGGCCACGAAGTGACGGACGGCACCAAGGACCTTTTACTCGACGGCACGCTCGACGCGGTCATCGACCAGAACCCGCGCGTCGAGGCCCGCGAAGCGCTCAACACCTTGACCCACGCGATCAGGGGCTTGCCCTACGAGTTGCACCAGCCGAGGCTGCAGGTGATTTTCAGGGAAAGCATCCCGGAGATCTGAACGGAGGCTCAGGGATATCAGAGGCCGCGCCAGCAAGTGCGGCCTGTGGCGCTGCGGCGATCAGGGTAATCTTGAGCTCAATGCCGTGCGGGCTGTTGTCTTCGGGGACGAGAAGGACCGGATCGCCTCCGCATGCCAAACGGTTCGGCATTCGGCTGGTTCGCGGCGGAAGCGGCTGCCCGCGAGGATCGTTCGCGAGCACTGGCGCGACACGCTCGGGCTTGGCCGCGACCAGACGTTGGCCGCAGCCTATTGGCGCCTCGGTGCTGCCGGACTGATGGCCGGCTAGGTCAGGCTCACTATCGCTTGCGCATCCTCGTCAATGTCGATGGCGATCCGGTCGCCGGATACAATGCCCGATGTGTCGCAAACGACCAGCGGCATACGGATGTCGTAGAGGAATTCGGCGACGATGGCGCCGACGGCCAGGATCGGATCGGGCCGCTCCAGAATAATGCCGGCCGGTGCCGTGCCCCGGCGGATCGCCTCGGCCAGAACCGAAGACGAGGACGACGATCCCCGCGCGGATGCCATCACCAGGATCTTGCCGGCGACATTTTGGCCAAGACCAGGATGCGAGTGGTCGATGATTTCGCCCGTTTCGATATCCAGGCCGCCCCAGAAACTGAGCGCTTGCGACAGCACCAGCGCCGAGCCTTGCGCTTCGCCGGCAAGCTGGAACGTGCCAACTCTCTTCAAGACCGACTTTTCCAGCCCTTTCATGGCGCGCTCCGCACGACATGCCCGGCCGCTGCCGAGCGGACGCAATCTTCCATATCGCCGAACACCACCGAGACGCCGATATTGCCGGGCGCGTAATGTGCCCATTTGCCGGAATTGGTCATCACCACGCCGTCGAGACGCTCGAGGATGGTGGTGACATAGGTGCAGGTATCGGTCACCGGAATGAGGCTGAACTTTTGCGCATCGTCCAGCTCGCCCTCGTCCTGAAGGCGCGTCAGCGTCGCGCGCCCGGTGTTGACATAGATCGGAACGCCCCTGCCCGGCGCGATCTCGCGCAGCATCGGCAGCAGGCGCATCCATTCCTCGTGCGAAAAATGCGGCGTGCCAAGCGACACGGCTGCAAGCGGCGCGCCGTCGGGGACGCTGGACAGCCTGGCCAGCGCATGGTCGATGTCGGCGCGAGAGATCCGGATCGTCGCCTCCGGCGCCATGCCGCGAAACGCCTCGTCGAGCGTCTTTGCCTCCGGCGTGATGCCGACCGCATGGAAAAGCGCCACGGCGCCCGCCGTTGCTGCCGCCGCACCCAGCGCCTTCAGCTGGTCCTCGTCACGCGGCTGCGGCAGGCCCGATATGACAGGAATGCGGTCGCCACTCGCCTGCCCGATGATCAGCCCGACGCCAACGAACAGGGCGTCGGTAGGCTCGAAAGAACCGGTCAGCTCGAACAGGATCTGGCCGCGTCGATTATCGCTCAGATGCAGCCCCCAGGCCGGCGCGCGCCCGGTCATCGCGCAGCACAGATCGATGAAATCACCATAACGGTTGGTCCGCGCTCCGATCACCGAATTGGCGAAGACGATGGCGTTGGACTCGCCCCAGGCGATCTGCTCACCGAAAGCCGGGCGGAACCGGGTCTGATAGGGCGCGCAGGTGAAGGTCGCCCGGCAGCCGAGCTCCAGATGCGCCTTCATCAGACGGCGTGCCGGCGCCTCTTGCGACGGCGGCATCTTCACCAGTTCGGGATGGATGAGGTCGAACGAGCCGACATTCAGCGTCGTCGGCACAAGCACGCGACCGCCGCCTTCGACCAGCCTTTCGACGAAATCGAGACCGGCTTGGCCGTGATAGAGGCAGCCGTCGATATGGGCTCCGGCAATGTCCAACAACTTGCGCGCGCCGACCGCGTTGGAAAAGGCGACCAGGATCTTCATCGCGGCGGCCACGGCCGGGCCGTGCTCGCCCTGCAGCATCAACTGGTCGCCCGCACTGAGTTCAAGCGTCATCGGCATGCTCCGGTGCCCCATTATGCTCGACAGATAGCGGGACAGCACCCCCCTCTGCCCTACCGGGCAGGGGGGTGGGATGGATCGCCAACTTTCGAGTTAGCTCGCAGCGATCAGCACCGTGCTCTCCGGCGACCAGCGCAGCACCACTTTTTGCCCCTCCGCCAACCTTTCAATGCCGGTGTTCTGCACAATGACCTTGAGCGTCTGGCCGTCGCGATCGACAAAATAGGTGCTGTTGTTGCCGGCGAAGATGCGCTTGGAAACCTGCCCCCGGAGCATATTGGCGTTCGGATCAGACGTCCCTGAATCGGTGGCGATGCGGATGCGTTCGGGCCGCACCGCGCAGCTGGCCTCGGCGCCGGCGGCAAGCGCCGCGCCTGCCCCGGCGGCGATCGCCGTGCCGTCGGGCAAGCGGATACCGGTGCCGGTGGTCTCGCCGCGAAAGATGTTGGCGTCGCCGAGGAAGGTGGCGGCGAACTCGCTCTTCGGGCTGTCGTAGATCTCCTCCGGCGGTCCTTCCTGCACCAGCCGACCGTCGCGCAGGATGCCGATGCGGTCGCTCATCGTCAGCGCTTCTTCCTGGTCGTGGGTGACGAAGATGGTGGTGATGCCGATCTCGCGCTGGATGCGTTTCAGCTCGATCTGCATGTCGACGCGCAACGCTTTGTCGAGCGCGCCCAGCGGCTCGTCGAGCAAAAGCACGCGCGGCTTGGTGACGATGGCGCGCGCCAGCGCGACGCGCTGGCGCTGGCCGCCGGACAGCTGATGCGGCCGGCGGCCACCAAGCTTGCCGAGCTGCACCAGGTCGAGCGCGCGCTGCACCTCGCTGGCTATCGTTGCCTTAGCCTCGCCACGCACCGACGGGCCGAACGCGACATTGTCGGCCACGCTCATATTGGGAAACAGCGCATAGTTCTGGAACACCATGCCGATGCGCCGCTTCTCGACCGGCACCCGCTCGACGCTCTCGCCGCCGATCGCGATTCGGCCGGAGTCGGGAAAATCGAAACCGGCAATCTGCCGCAGCAGCGTGGTCTTGCCGCTGCCCGAGGGCCCGAGCAGTGCATAGAAACCACCGTCGGCGAAATCGATGGACACGTCGTCCAGTGCCTTGTGCGCGCCGAAACTGCGCGACAAATTCGATACCTGCACGCCGGCCATTATTTCTCTCCGCCGAATTTGAAGAACCGTGCCGTAAGCAACATCAGCGCCATTGAGACGACGATGATGATCGTCGAGACGGCATTGATCTCCGGCGTAAAACCCTTGCGGATCGCGGCGTAGATTTCGACCGGCAATGTTGTCTGGCCCGGCGTCGACAGGAAGTAGGACACCACGAACTGGTCGAACGACACGGCAAAGGCGAACAGCCCGCCGGCGATGACGCCCGGCATGATCCAGGGCAGCGTCACGCGCGAAGTCACCTGCCACTGGTTGGCGCCGAGCGAACGCGCCGCCTCTTCCAGCTCCGGCGCAAATGTCTGCAGCCGGGCCGAGACGACGACGATGACATAGGGCAGCGCCAGCGCCACATGGCCGAGCAGGATCGCGAACAGCCCACGCCCGATGCCGACGCCGAAGAAGAAGATCAGCATCGCCGTGCCGGTGATCAGCCACGGAATGGCGATCGGTGGAAACAGCAGCGCTTGCAGGACTTTCTTGCCGCGAAATTCATAGCGGTAGAGCGCCAGCGATGCCGCCGAGCCGAGCACCGTACAGATGATGGTGGTGATGATGGCGATCTCTATGCTGTTCCAGGTGGCCGATATCAGCTGGTCGTTCTGCCACAACGAAGCGTACCACTCAGTCGTCCATTCGAACGGCAATTGGTAGAAGGGCGAGACGTTGAACGACATCAGCGCCATGATGATGATCGGGAGGTAGAGGAAGGCGAGCAGCAGCCAGATGTAGAGGCGGCCACACCATTCCAGGATACGGGTCGTCGCCATCACGCAGGCCTCCTGAGCACCGGTGACGCCAACGCCAGGATGACCAGCACGACGGCCAGCAGGATAAAGGACAAGGCAGCGCCTAGCGGCCAGTTGAAGACGGCGACGAACTGATCCTCGATGACCGTGCCGTAGAAGGTGCCGGTGCGGCCGCCGAGGATGCGCGGTTCCATGAAGGAGCCGACGACGGGAACAAAGATCAGCGCCGCACCGGCGACCAGCCCCGGCATGGACAGCGGGATGATCACCCGTTTCAGCATTTGCAGTCTTGAGGCGCCGAGCGAGCGCCCTGCCTCGATCAGAGAATCGTCGATCGCCTGCAGCGTGAGATAACAGGTCAGCACCATGTAGGGCACATAGGAGTGCACCAGCCCGATGATGACGGCCGGATAGGAATACATCAGGTCGATGTTGATGTTGAACGGCAGCACGGCGTTGAGCGCGGTGTCGAGAATGCCGCCCTCGCGCAGCACCATCGCCCAGGAGAAGATGCGCACCAGCCCGTTCGACCAGAACGGCAGGATGACGAGCAGGAAGATCGCCTCGCGGCTGCGCCCCTTCAGCACCTTGGCCAGCACATAGGCCGCGGGATAGCCGATGACGACGCACCACAGCGTCACCTCGAGCCCGAGCCTGAGCGAGGCCAGCAGCAGCGTCGGATACAGTCGCTCTGAGAAGAAGGTGGCGTAGTTGTCGAGCGTGAACGCCCACGCCTTCCCTGCCAGGGGCAATTCGGTCATGAAGGAGAAGAAGACCATGGCCGACAGCGGCAAAAAGATCGCCACCGTCAGCCAGAGATAGGCAGGCAGGAGCAACGGCAACGCCGATCGCAATCCGCTCCTCGAACCGGTCGCGACCTGTCCAGCCATATGCTCCTCCCGAAAAGCCGGCCGTTACTTCACGTTGACCTTGAGTTCCTGCCACAGCGCCAGATAAGCCTCGCGCTGCGCATCGGTGATCGGCGCCTGGAACTGGATGCGCTTGGCCACCGCCGGGTCACCCATCACCTTGCGGTTGAAGGCATCTTCGGGAAGGGCTGCAACCGCCTTGGTGTTGGCCGAGACCGGCGCGCCGACCTTGGTGACCCACTCGACGTAGAAGCCGGGATCGATCATGTAGTTGATGAAGGCCTCGGCGCCGGCGACGTTTTTGGAGCCGACCGGAATGGAAAAGGCGTCGAGCCAGGCGACGGCGCCTTCCTGCGGGATGACCAGCGCGACCGGCAGCTTGAAATGCGTCTTGGCCCGGTCGGCCGAGCCGCTCCAATAGGTGCCGATGTCGATCTGGTTGGAGGCGACCATCTGGTTCCAATCGTTCTCCGAGCTCCAGAATGTCTTGACCTGCGGCATCAGCGAGGTCAGCTTCGCCTTGACCGCTTCCATATCCTTGATGTCGTTGATGTTCTGGCCGGTGGCGATGGCGCCGAACTGAACCGCTTCGACGGCATCGTCGCGAATGACCACGCGGCCCTTATGCGCCTCGTTCCACATCTCGGTGATGCTGGTCGGCGGCGTCTCGAAGGATTTCTCGTTGATGGCGAGCGCGGTCAAGCCCCATACCCATGGCACGCCATAGACCTTGCCATCGCGGGCGAGCATGGGCGAGCCTGCCTTGTCCGGGCTGATGTCGGCATAGTTGGGAATCTTCGAGACATCGATCGGCTGGATCAGTTTTTCCGCCATGGCCTGGTCGTTGAAGGCGGCGTTGATCATGACGACGTCGTAGAGGCCGGGATTGGTCCTGAGCTTGGTCAGCATTTCCTGTTCGGAATTGAAGAAGTCGTTGACGACCTTGTTGCCGGTCGCCTTCTCGAAGGCCGCGATGGCCCAGGGCTCGTCGGCGCCGTAGCCCTTCCAGTTGAGCACATGCACTTCGTCGGCCCTGGCGGCCAGCGTGAGTGCCGAAGCGAAGACGGCGGTTGCCGTCAGAAAAGCAGTCAGTTTGGGCATGCGCATGTTCGTTCCTCTCATTGTTTTGCCCGGTTGGCGGGGCTTGTTACGTCATTTAGGCTGTCAGAAATGGGCCTCTTGCTTCCGGCCGTGCACGGTCGTCGATCGATCGTCATGGCCGAGGAATGTCTGGATCTCCTGGTCGGTCGGCGCCGACGATCCGCCATGGCGGGTGACCGAGAGCGCCGCCGCCGCATTGGCGTAACTTGCCGCTTCGAAGGGCGGCACGCCGCGCGACAGCGCGCTGACGAAGGCGCCGATATGCGTGTCGCCGGCGCCGTTGGTATCGACGGCGGAGACCTTGAAACCGGGCACGGCCTGCGCGGTGCCGTCAGCCAGCCGCACGAAGCAGCCTTTCGCCCCGGCGCGGATGATGACCGCCTCGGCGGTCGGGCAGTGATTGGAAAGAAGCCGGGCAGCAATGGCCTCGACATCGCCGGGCCCGGCAATCTCGCCCGCTTCCATTGTGTTGCAGCTCAGCCAGCTCGTGTGCGCCAGCACCCGGTCGAGAATGGCGCGCGGAATCTCCGATATGACAGGCGTCGGATCGAAGACGAAGGGAATTTCCGCCGGCAGCGTCTCGATCCAGTCGGCCAGCGCGTCGCGGCTCCCGGGATAGCTCAGCGTGTAGCCGGAGGCGAACACCCAATCCCCCGGCGCGACCCGGACCGGCGCCATCATGCCGAGGCTGAGCACGCTCTCGGCGCCAGGCCATGACACGAAGGTGCGCTCGGCGTCGCCGCTGATCATGGCGACGCAATTGCCGCTGTCCATCACGGGTGATGGCGGCGTCAGCGTTGCGATCCCTTCGGCGGCAAAAGCGGCGCGCAGGAAGTCGCCATTCAGTCCGCTGCCGAGCTGGCCGCCGAAGACGACCTTCATGCCGGTGCGGCTGGCCGCGACCATCATGTTGAAGCCGCCGCCGGCGACCTGGGCAAAGCTCGATGCGGTCTTTTCGGTGCCGGGCGCCGGCAAGGCGTCGATGCGATAGACATAGTCGACCACCGCGCTGCCGATATGGACGAGACGCCCGCTCATGCCGCCGCATCCTTGCCTGAACCGCGTTTCGCCATCCGCACCGCGACCAGGTCGGCGGCGAGCGCGCGCACCTGCGCCATGTCGAGCCCTTTGAGCCGGGCGATGTGTTCCTGCGGCAATCGGGAAAAGCCGGCGCAAGCGCCTGCCATGCCGGCGGCAATGGCGCCGATCGTGTCGGTGTCGCCGCCGAGATTGGCGCTGAAGACGGCTGCCTGCCAGGGATCGCCGCCGGCTATTTCCAGCACCGCGAAGGCCGCCGGAACCGATTCCTGGCTGGCCACGCCGGTGCCGACCAGGTCGACGATTAGCCGGATGCCGTCAGTGACGGCCTCGCCGCGGACGAGGCTCCTCGCCCAGTCGATCCGCGCGGCGATATCGCCGCCGGTGACCCAGTGTCCGAGTGCCGCCCCTTGCCTTGCCGCCACAACCGCACGGTCCGAGGCGGCGCGCCAGTCGCCGCCGGCAACACCGCAGCTGACCGCGGCAGCGACGGCTGCGGCCGAGGCAATGGCGATCGAGGTGTTGTGCGTGGCGCGGCAGGTTTCCGCCACCTTGGCGACCAGCGCGTTGAGCGGCTCCAGCGGCATCATGATGCCGACCGGCGCGATGCGCATCGCCGCGCCATTGGTATCGCCGCTGCGCCCCGCCTCCTCGGCTGGCACACCGTCATTGATGGCATCGATGGCGCGCTTGGTCGACGGGCCGAGCAGGTCATAGCTGCCGCGCGCCTTGACCTCTCGCTCCCAGTCGAGCAGCGCGTTGACCCAGCGCGTGTGATCGAAGTTGTCGCCTGAAATAACCAGGACACGACCGAGCAGCAGCGCCTGTTCGGTGTCGTCGGTAACAGTGCCGGCGGCCAGGCCCTTCGACACCGGATGATCGGCGACGGGCGCGACGAAATCCTCGATGTGGCCGTAGAGCTCGGCGATGCGGGCCGGCGACAAAAGCTGCGTCGGCATGCCGAGCGCATCGCCCAGCGCACCGCCGATAAGCGCACCCATCGCCCGGTCGATCGCCGCGGCCGTGTCCATGCTCAGAACTCCAGGTGAAGGGCGAAATGCGCCGGATTGAGCAGGCTGGTGACATATTCGATGGCGCGGCCATCGGCGGCGCGCGTCAATCGCCGCGTGCGCAGGAACGGCGCGCCGGGCGCGCAATCGAGAATGGCCGCGTCCTCGGCGCTCAGCATCTCGATATCGGCCCACTCCTCGCCGTGATCGGGGACAAGCCCCGCCCAGCGCAGCGTCTGGTGCAGCGAGCCCTCGCGCAGGCCGCGCAGCGGCACGTCCTCCAGTTCGGGCGACAGCGGCAGGCGGCTGCGCTCGATCGAGATGGCATGGCCGTCATCGGCGTTGGAGCGCACCCGGTCGACGGCGATGAAGAACGGGCTTTCGACGCCGAGCCTGGCAGCGAGCTCGGCATCCTGCATGACTTCGAGCCTGAGCGTGCGCGTGTCGGCGTTGGCGCCGGCATTGGCCAGCGCCCGCGACCAGCCGACGGCATCGTCGACCGGCATGCCGTCGAAGGTGACGAACGAGCCGATGCCGACCTTGGTGGTGATCAGCCCGCGGCTCGACAATTCCTCGAGACCCTTGCGGATGGTGTTGCGGCTGACGGAGAAGCGCTGGACGAGCTCGTTCTCGCTCTGCAGGCGGTCGCCGAAGCCGAGCACGCCGGAGCGGATCTCGTGTTCGAGGACGGTGGCGATCCGTTCGGGCTTACCCGTTCCGGGAGACGACGGAGCCGTGCGACGAGCCATGGAATACCTGTTCAGTAAACCTGTATAATCCTGTTCAATATCGTGACATGGCAGTCATGTCAACGGCTCGTGGCCAGCACGTTTTTGGGTTCCCGGCATCCCGGGCAAGATTGCCCTGCTGATCACGACGGTTCGTCGCAGGCTGGAATTTTATGGGAACCTTCACCACCCCCGAGCGGTTTTTTCTGTAGTCGCGATGCGGCGACAACCGAAAAAATGGAGACAAATGGAGGCAAACCATGCTTACGAAGATTCTCGCGGCGTCCGTGCTCGCCGCTGGTCTGGCCACTTCTGCGATGGCCCAGAATGCCAGCGACCCAGACGCTGACATGGGTACCGGCAGCGACAGAAGCGTCGTAACGGACCCGGCCCCGATCGATCCGAACCTGGCCGAGCCGGATGCTGTCGATCCCGGGATTACCGGTAGCATCATTGCGGACCCTGACGGCATGAATTCCAATGCCGATCGGAACTGCGCAATAGGTCCGCAGGGCGCGATGCCTGATGCCACGCACAAGGCTCCCGGCACGGTCTCACCGACCGTCAACGACAACCATTGCGGCAAGTAGCCGAGATCGATTTCGGGAACTCACGCTTTTCGGCCGCGGCACGGACAGAGCTTCGTCCCGCGGCCAAAGCGCTGTATATGCCTAGCTCGCCGAATCTTTGCGCGGCCGAGCAGTCTTTGGCTTGGTGTCCGTGTCCTTTGGCTTAGTGTCCTTGGGCTTGGCCTTGGCGGCCGCCGGCTCCTTCGGTCGAGCCGTCTTGGCTTTCGGCCTGCTCTCCTCACCGTCGACCTCGGCAGTGGCCTGGTCCCAGTGCTGCTGATGCGCGCCGTCGGGCCGGCCGGACTGTTCCCAGATCGCGTGAGCCCGCCGGCGAATGCGTTCCTGCCTGTCGTCCGTCACTGTTGCCTCCATCGGTTCGGTTCAAGGCCTTGGGCAACAGCTGTCTTAGCCCAAGTTCGGATCGACGTCATGCGTTCGGATCAACGTCTTGGGGGCTTCAGCCCTAGTCGGACAGAACCGCGACACCGAGGAGTGCCGCCTTCTTGGTGATCAGCCCCGCCAGATCGGCGTCCGAGCGCTCCGTTCCAGTTCGCTCACGCACGGCTGCAATCAACTCCTTCATCGACAACAGGGCAGTGCCCCGTTCAGCAAGCAGCTTGTCGACAGATGCGGCCACATTGCGTGACTCGACATGCGGCAACATGGAATTGGCTCCTTCCCGCGACACAGACGATCAACAGCCGGCTGCCTGCCGGCGAGCCGCCGCTCCTCTCGCGTCTTCCCGAGAGAGCGGCGGGTGAAGGTCAGTCAATGACCTGCACGATCCTGCGCGTGCCGGGATCGACCAGCACGGTGCGATCGTCGACGACCACGTATCTGTATTGCACGTCGGGAACTTCGATCGGGTGAAGTTCAACCGTTTCGGGCACGCTGGAACCGATGTTGAGCTCCACTCCCAGAAGGCTGATCGACGCCAGCGGGTGCCTGTCCACATATTCGCGGATGACCGTCTGCTGCTCGGGCGTGACAATCACCTGGTCTGCGGTGGCCACGCCGACACCGGTGAGCAGAACCAGCCCGGCGGCGGCAGGAACAAGGTGGATCTTCATCGTCTTCTCCTGTTCTTGTTGGCGGACTTCGCCTTCCACGGGTGGCAACATTAGATCACAATCGGGACGGCGGGCCCTCTTTGGAAACGCTCACGCAACCTTCTTGTTCCGTGAGCGGCGGCTAATCGGCGCCGCAGTGGCGCCGCCGGATGCGTTGCTGCGACCGACCGCAGTGGCCCGCGTTCCTGTTGCAGGCACGCGGGCCGATCGGTTTGCCCGATCAGCAGCGATACCGGAGGGGGGTGATATCGACTGCTTCGGGATGAACATTTAGTGAGAGCTAACGTTCCGCCCAGCGGCAAAAAAGCCTGCCGGCGTCGGGGCACGCTCAGGTGCCTGGACGGCAAATGCTCCAACCTATTGTTTCGGCGGCTGCGGCGGCACCTCGCCGGGCTTGAGCACCGGTGTCCTGCCTTGGTCCGGCGGCGGCGCGGCCATGCCCTGATCGCCGGTCGGCGGCGGCTGCAGCACGCCGTTGCAGGGATCAAGCGTGTCGGTCAGACTGTTGCCGGCACCGTTGTTGGCGGGCGGCTCCTGCTGCTGGCCGTTCTGCGGCTGGGCCTGGCAGTGGCCGGCAGGCGGCTGGTCTTGTGTCTGGCTATCCGCCTGGGCGGCAGCCGGCGCCGCCAACGCCAGTGCGCCTAGCACGCCCATGATCAACGCGTTCGGCAACAATGCGAAAGGTTTCATGTCGAACTCCTCTCCCGCGAAGGATCACCTCCTTGCCAAAGCAGGTGGGCGGCGATTGGTTCCCGCATGCGGCAACGCGCCCGGCTCCATGCCGGGTTAATCGACCGGCACGACAGTTTTGAGCGGCAATGGCGACGAGTTCCGTGGAAGACGCGAAAAAACCGCCCCGTTTCCGGGGCGGGCGCAGCATGTTGGGGAATCGTTAATCAGCGATTGCTACTATATTGGACCATGACCAAAAATCTCGGAAACGCCGTCAGGAATGCCCGCAAGGAGCCGGCAAGGCGTTCCGTCTTCAGCCAGCTGGCGCCGGCCCTGTTTCCCCTGGTGGTCGTCGCGCTTGGCTATCTGGTCGGCTGGCAATTCTTCGGCTTCTAGAGCATCGGCCCACCTTGGTGGTCGCGCGACGAGACCTGGATCAGGCGCCGGCTGCTTCTAGTGGTCAAAATCTGACGCTTGGTTCCGGGGCCGTAAGCCCGCTCAGGGTGGGAAGCGGTCGTCCGCCTGACCAGCCTGACACTGCGCCTATGCGCCACGTGGAGAACTTCGAGGGGCAGTGCTTTACGGTCCGTTTCACTCCCATTGCGGTTATTTGGTACCGACGCCCAAACCGTAGACAATGAATGCCTCGGACTACTGAAGTTCAACTGACCGCAGGACGGTTAGCACCCGCCTTCTTCCGCATCGAACAAAACCCGGGACTGGCTAACACTTGGTGCCCTCGTTCGACGGCGGCGATGATTGTCGGGCGATTATATATTTGACAAACCCGGCTCATGAAACAAATCGGTAAGCCCGAGCGGTTATTGTCGCTTATCGCGGTCCTTCTTGGCCTTCTTTAGCAGGAATTGGCTCCGGTCTGGGAAGGGCGGTATAGACCAGAGTAATGAAGCGGTGGAATTGCATCATGTAGTCGCGCAGGAACTCCTCAGTCGAGGGGTCGGTGACCTCGCCGTCGTCGGTGATCAGGCCGGGTTTGAACTGGATGTAGGCCTCGATCGCGTTCATCAGCGGGGAGTTGCAGAAGGCAAGAACGCCGCGAAGGCTTTGCTGCGCCAGCGCAGTCCCGAGCATACCCGGCGAGGTGCCGATGATCGCCGACGGTTTTCGGGTGAACGAATTCTGGCCGTAGGGTCGGCTCGCCCAGTCGATCGCGTTTTTGAGCCCACCTGGGATCGAGCGGTTGTACTCCGGCGTGACGAACAACACGGCTTCGACTGCGGCGAGCGCATCCTTGAGGGCCCTTGCCGGCGGAGGGAAATCCGCGTCGTAGTCGTAGCTGTAGAGCGGCAGGTCCTTGAACGGGATTTCGGCCATCGAGAGCTCGGCTGGCGCTAGGTTCACGAGCGCCTTGGCCAGCTTCCGGTTGAGTGAGCCCTTGGCGAGGCTGCCAATGAGATAACCGACTTTGTACGCGGTCATGGGAATACCTCCTCGGGAGAATGCCAGTGTGCGGCTGGCGGCGCCGTCGCGAAGGGTACACCCATAGGCAGATTAGTGCACGTGTCTCTGCGGGCCGTCCGGCCGGCTGCAGATAGCGCAAATCCAGACCTCTGAACAAAATATGGCGACGTCCGCTTCCCGCTCATTTCTGCCGACCGGCCCTTGGACACGGACGTCCACAAAGGCTCAAAATTTGCACAAGCGATTACAGATCGGGAAAGTCTGCAACGGGTCGGCAGCGGTATTCCGTTTCGGGTACCAAGCGTCAGATTTTGACCACTAGCACCAATCTCCAACTTTTGCGATTAGCCGTAAGCCCCCTGCGCCTTCGTCATCCTAGGGCGGAGCAAGGAGCGAAGCGACGCGGCGCAGACCCTGGGATCCATTCCGTTACCTCGCGGCAGTGCTCCAGCGGACCAGAACCGAACGCTACCACCCGGTTCCGCGAAAAAGCTCAAACCATTCTGGATTGGTCTTCTCGATCAGGTCGATCCTCCATTGGCGCGGCCAACGCTTCAGCGACGTCTCGCGCTGGATGGCGTCGCGAAATGTCGAAATGTTCCGCGTACCAGACCAGACGCTGCACGCCGTAGCGGCTGGTGAAGCGCGAGCCCTGGCCGGATTTGTGCTCCGGTAGGCGGCGGCCGAGATCGTTGGTGACGCCGATGTAGATCGTGCCGCGCTTCCGGCTCGCGGTCATATAGGAATAGCCGGTCATGGTGGAAGGGTAGCTGGCGCCGTCGCGGATGCAAGCGCCGTTCTTGGCCGCTGCATTCTTCGGCTGATGTCACGGAATGGATCCCAGGGTCTGCGCGACGTCGCTTCGCTCCTGCTCCGCCCTAGGATGACGAAGGTGTGGTGGCCTGCGGCAAATCGCCAGCGTTTGTTTGGCGGCTGCGGTCTGGTCGGGCAGCGACCATAGCATTCCCTTTCTCTGCACAGAGGAACTAGTCCGGGAAATCGAAAACCGGTTCCTCGCATCGATGGACCCGACATTGACCGTCAAGCGTCCTGATGTAGGAGGTGACGGGCACTTCGGGCCAGTCGCACTCATTGCCGTATTGGCGGACATATCGATCATAGGTGTTGCGGCCGGTGGTCAGGACGATCGCGCGCCGGCTCTGGATCAGCTGCTGCGCCTCGTCGCATGTCATGGTGCGCGCATCCGGCCGGCCGTAAGCCATGCTTGTGGCGGCGAGCAGGATCGCTGCGGCTGTCGAGACGATTGGGCGAGCTGGCATGATAGATCCTCTCAAGGGTCGTGCCCAACGCGCACCTTCGCCCGTGGTTCCGCAACCTTCGGCTTTTAGCGCATCGGCCCACCTTGGTGGTCGCGCGAAGAGACGTCGCGCAAAGAGACCTTGGATCAGGCGTCGGCTGCTTCTAGTGGTGAGAATCTAACACTTGGTACCGACCGGTGTTGCGGGAGACGACCCCTTTGGGACCCTTGGTTTGAGAAAGTTCTACTAGAAGCAATGGCCGATTGAGACATTTCCAGGCCTGACGACAAAGTTACGATTGGGTGGGTTCCTAGTCCTTCGCGGCCCGAGAGCCAGCCGTTGTGGGAGGCAGCGAAAGGCGCGGTTCAGCCCGACAATGTGTAGACCTCCCAGCTCTCGGGAATGCCTTTCATCTTCCGGTGTCCGGCAAATGTGAAACTCACGCCGGAGCCGACAGCCAGGTCCTTCACGGTTCTCGAGGTAGAGATCGCGCCTGGCGCTGATTCGGCCATGATCCTCGCTGCCAAATGCACCGCGAGCCCGCTCAGGTCGTCGCCGCGGCGCTCGCACTCGCCAGTGTGGATGCCGGTCCGCAATTTCAGCCCGAGAGCGTCCGCATCGCGCGCCAGCCTCTGGGCGCATTCGATGGCTGCGGTTGGCCCGGAAAACGCGAGCATGTAGCCGTCGCCGGTGTGCTTGACCTTTCGGCCGCGAAAGGCCGCAACATGGCGGCTCACGTTGATGTCGAGTTGCTCGAGGATCGCGTGCCAGCGCTCGTCGCCCATGGCGCTCAGAGTCACGGTCGAGTCGACGATGTCCGTCATGAGCACGGTTATCAGCGCCCTGTCGTAGTTTGCGCTAGTTCTCGTACCGGTGAGGAATTCTTCGATCTCGCCGACCAGCCGGTCCAGATCGCCATACCAGGGCAGATGATCCTCGCCCGGCAAAATGCGCAGCTTGGCGTCGGGAATGCGCTCGGCGAGATAACGTGCCTCCTCCGGCGCGTGCCAGCGGTCGCCCGCGCGATGGAGGACGAGCGTCGGCACCTTAATGGCGGGGAGGATCGCGCGAATGTCGATCTCGAAGCCGAGCCGGGTAATCAGTTCAGCGGCCCGAGGGCTAGCCGAAAATCGAAGGTAGGCAGCAAACCAGTTCTGTACGACAGGGTCACCCGCCACGCTCGGTGCGCCGGCGTCCAGATCGAAAGGACGGCCCCAATTCTCGAGGAGCGACCCCACATAGCGCTCGATGTCGTCCTCGGTCCACCGACCTAAGGGGTAGTCTTCGGCCCACTTGCTGCGCGCGTGGGAGCCATACAGTATCAGCGCGCTTACCCATTCGGGATGAGTGGCGGCAAAAAGCGAGGCCATGTTGCCACCTTCGGAGACTCCGAAGAGCGCTGCCCCCGAAGAACCGACCGCATCGAGAACGGCCTTGATGTCCTCGGTCCTTTGATCAAGCGTCGGAAAGCCGACATCGCGGTCGGACATGCCCATACCGCGCTTGTCGAACAGGATCAGTCGGGAAAATCGAGCGAGCTTTTTCAAGAAGCGCGTGTATTCGGGGCTTTCCCAAGTGTATTCGACATTGGTGAGCCAGCCCGGAGCATACAGCAGATCAATCGGCCCATCGCCGACCACCTGGTAGGCGATCGCTATATCGCCGCTTCGGGCATAACGCGTTTCAGGTCTCTGCATGGCCGACTGACCAATCGACGGGCATGGCTACAAGGGTCGCCCGAATATCTGAGCAGGGATGCCGAGGGCAAAGGTACCGAGCCGACACGGCAAATGGAATAGCGTCCTCAGGTCGTCCGAGAATCCCTGCGAAGGAAGGGCAGAGAAACGCTCGGGAAGGAGCCGTTCGTAGAGCATCGGCCAAACGGTACCTCGTGGCGCTTCCTCCGGTTCAGATCAACGGCAGTAACGTGACGTTTCCACCCATTGCGGCAGTTGTCGCCGGGTACCAAGCGTCAGACTTTCACCACTAGCACCAATCTCCAACGCTGGCGATTAGCCATACGCTACTACACCTTCGTCATCCTAGGGCGAAGCAAGGAGCGAAGCGACGCGGCGCAGACCCTAGGTGTTTGATCCCGGACTTTAATGGCGCATCATCGCAATCCGAGAACCGGTTCCTCGCATCGATGGACCCGACATTGACGGTCAAGCGTCCTGATGTAGGAGGTGACGGGCGCTTCGGGCCAGTCGCACTCATTGCCGTATTGGCGGACATATCGATCATAGGTGTTGCGGCCGGTGGTCAGGACGATCGCGCGCCGGCTGTGGATCAGCTGCCGCGTCTCGTCGCATGTCATGGTGCGCGCATCCGGCCGGCCGTAAGCCATGCTTGTGACGGCGAGCAGGATCGCCGCGGCTGTCAAGACGATTGGGCGGGCTGGCATGATAGATCCTTTCAAGGGTCGTGCCCCAACGCGCATCTCCGCCCGTGGTTCCGCAACCTTCA
Source organism: Mesorhizobium onobrychidis (assembly GCF_024707545.1). Classification (NCBI taxonomy): domain Bacteria; kingdom Pseudomonadati; phylum Pseudomonadota; class Alphaproteobacteria; order Hyphomicrobiales; family Phyllobacteriaceae; genus Mesorhizobium; species Mesorhizobium onobrychidis. Next base: position 3,242,333 of record NZ_CP062229.1, on the reverse strand, counting down.
CCCGGGTCTCCCGCAAGAGGCTGTCGCTGCGGCGCAATAATGCATGTCGCGCAAAAGTGTGCAGCGGTTTTGCGATAACGACATGCATAAAACAACAACCTAAAGCGCGTCGCATGAGGCCGGTCAAACGCTACGCGCTTTAAGACAGGCGCGATCTCACTCCTTCGTCTCCGGCTTGAACCGCCTCACCACCACCTCGAAGACGATGTCCGAGATCCACATCGCCGAGACGCCGATGAGGAATGCCGCGGCCAGCGTCGTGGTGTCGTCGTCGGGCGACGGCAAAGGCAGGCCCGCGCGGATATAATGCACCACCGGCAATGTCAGGTAGGCCGCCGCCAGCGCGCCGCAGATCGGCGACGCCACCATCTCGCGGACCTTGTAGCGGTGGCGCGACAAGGCGCGCAGAATGCCGCCGGAAAGGCCGGCGACCACCACCGGCGCCTTGATGCCGAGAGCATCGAGAAACTCCTGTATCATGGCTTCCACCCGCACCATCTGGCGCCCTTCGCGTTGTAGGCGTTCACCTCGTCGAGCTCGGGCCGCGTCATGGCGGCGACGACGACGGCGGAGGGACGGCGCGCCTGGTTCTGGTCGCACCAGACCTGACGCGCCGGCGAAACCGGCGTTGTGCATCCGGCGAGCAACAGGCCCTCGAGCAGCAGACCGATCATCAGTGCCTTGCCCATCGCATCGCCTCCCGCCGTGCGGCTTCGTCCGGCAGGTCGCGCGCCGCGCGTTCGGCATCGGTCGCCTCGCGGTCCATTTCGAGGCGATCCTGCGCGGCGGCGAGTTTTTCCGCCGCTCGCCTGGCCGTATCCTTGTTGGCCCGGCTGATGCCGCCGGCAACAAACAGGCCGATGCCGCCGGCCAGCGCGGCAAGGATCGCCATGATCGTCGTATTGCCGGCGAGCGCGCTCAGCATGGAAAGCGCCCACATCTCAATTGCCCTCCACGGCAGGCTGTCTCCTGACGAGGCCGGCAACGCCGTCGCGGACCACATTCATCACGATCTTGAGCAGGGTCAGCACCCCGGTGATCTTGAGCGCCAGGGCCGCGTCGATGCCGAACAGCGTCCAGTCGAAGCCGACCAGGCCGGTGAGCAGCAGGATCAGCACATTGATCAGATTGTGCGCGGCATTGGTATTGAACCACGTCATGGCTTTACCTTTCGAAACAAAGAGAGGATTGCGGCGACCAAGGAGGCTAGGACTGCGGCCCAGAATCCGGACAGCGGTCCGGGCAACGGTCCGGGCCGGACGCCAGCCTCGCCCGGCTCGTGCTTTGGCCCTGAAGGCGCAAGAATGTCCGGTTGCGGAGCCTGCGGGATCGGAACAGGCGCTGGCGGCCGCGCTGGGGCGGCGGGCGGCCACGGCGTGTCCTTGATCCCGGACCATTTGCGGAACGCCTCGGCAAGCCTGATATCATAGGCGTTCTTCCTGTAGGATGCGCCGTTGTAACCCTTGGCAAAGCCGGCCCAGTCATGATTGCGCAATTTGCCGTCGAGCCGGTTGGCGGCGATGAAATTGACCGCCGCCGCCAGTTGCAGCGCCTCGTCCTCCATCATGGCTTCGACCATGGCCTGCACGGTGAGGAAGCCGGCCGCCTTGAAATTCTCGCCGAGCACCTGGCCGAGGCCCCATGACGCCGATCTGAACGCCGCCGTCTCGTCGATCGCGCAGGCGGCTTTCAGGCGCGGATAGCTGTCCCGGGGATAAGGCTTTTCGCCCCACCTGGCATAGGCAAGTCCGGCCGCGACGGCTTGCGCCCGCTTCGCCCCCGCCAGGTTGCGGAAAAAGACATGCGGCTCGAACAGGATGATCGGCCGGCCATCGGCGTCGAAGCCATGCCCGCTGGTTTCGACATCGAGAAAGGCGTGGATCTCGTCCTCGCCGACGCCGATCCTGGCGCCAAGTTTTGGCAGATCGAGGTCGTCCAGGCGCCTGGCGGCGCCCTTGAACGTCATGTCCATGGTCGTGTCCTTTCCGCCCTCGCGGGCCGGTTGATGTTTGCAAGCGATTGTGTGAAATGAACCCCAAAGGGGAGGACAGCGGCCCATGTCGCAAGATGAAGGAACGGCGCGCTGGACGGTGAAGGCCGAACTGTGCGCGGTCGGCCGCGACAAGCCGCTGCTTGTGGCGCTGGCAGCGATCCTGTGCCTCTATTGCGGGCTGGTCGCCGGGCCGATCCTCTATGCGTTCCTGGCCATCCAGGGCATGGCGGACTTCTTCAAGTGACGGTGTTGACCACTTGAGAACAGCTCGATCCGTCCTGCCGCCTGAACCGAAATCGCTTGGCCGGGATGAAACTGCCCCCAGGAACCGTTCATACCCCGGGGGACACCGGGAGGGCACGTGACAATAAGGATCAGGCTTCCGGGCGGGACACTGAAGATCAAGAAAAAGGACGAGCTGCGCCGCCGCGAGCAGAAGCGCCAAGTCCCGGTCTGGCGGGTCGGAGACTACTTCATCGTCTGGTGGCCGAGCAGCATGTCCGGGCGCCCGCCAAAACGATGATTCCGAGCCTGCGCCCGGGGCCCTTCTGGAAACAGTCCCAGAAATAGTCCAGAAATAGTCAATGACCGGTTTGTTGACTTTTACGCCACGGAAGCTCTCTAGTTGCTGCGCTGCACAATGGGGGTTGGGCTGATGGCGGTTCGGATCAAGTTGCCGGGCGGCACCTTGAAGATGAAGGTGTATCGGGAATTGCGCGGGCGCGAACGCAGCCGCCGCATTCCTGTCGTCAAGATCGGTTCGGTCTATTTCACCTGGTGGTCGAACCGGCCGCGTCCTTTAATCGGCCAGCCGGGTGCACCGGACGATCCGGACCAACCCCGGGCGACGCGTCTGACGCCCTGAATCTCATCGGGCGCCTGCGCTCGAACCCCTTCCCGGGAAGAGTCAAAAAAACCCATCGGCTGTTGACTCTTCCCCGGGGGAAGTTCTCTAATTGCTGCATTGCACATCATCATTGCCTTGCCGGCGGGAGTTGAACCGATGGCACTGCGTATCAAATTGCCGGGCGGCACCCTGAAGATGAAAGTCTATCGCGAATTGCGGGTGCGCGAACGCGAGCGTCGCGTGCCGGTCATGAAGATTGGTTCGCTGTATTTTATCTGGTGGTCGAACAGCCAGCCTCACGACAAGCCGCAAGATAGCCGTCGTTAGCCACAGCCATTTCGCCTCTGGCGCCGGCTACGGCCTCGGCCCCGTTGAAAATTTACTGGACCACTCATCCGATATTGCCTGGCCGATCCGGCATCACCCGCGACATTCTTTCCAGAACGTTCCGTTGGATTTTTGCGCCTGAGACTGTTGGCGCGGACAGCATCCACCGGGAGAGCCCTTCTCCGAAACGAGCGAAATCTCTTGGCGATTTTGAAGGGCGTCTCGACCGATCGACACGGTCGGCATGCAAGTTCCGAGCGAATGGTGAAGCGCCATCTGACGGTGGTTCCGCCAGTCTTTCGGATGCGCAGAGGAAAGATCGGCAGCATGTGGCGGGTGCCCTCTGACGCGAAACCAAATAGTAGTTCATGAGGTAATCCACATCTAGCGGCGATCACCGACATCGGCTAGAGAACGGGTGGGTTTGGGGGCAAATGGGGCTTGTTAAGGATACACTTGGCCCGGGGCGCGACCCTCGTGCTCGTCGACGCCATTCGAGCGGCTTAGGTTTTTTTTATGATCAAAAAAGTCCCGACAATCTCTGGATTGCACTATCTTCGGGCGATAGCCACTGTGCTGGTCGTTGTCACTCACAACGTAAGCGCCGCTTCTCTGGACAAGTATTTCGGCCCAGGAATGCTCACAACGTTTTTCACGAGCGGCGGCGGAGAAGTCGATTTCTTCTTCATGATGAGCGGCTTCATTATGGTGGTGACGGCCACAAATTCCGCGACTGGCGCCCCGAGGTATACACCGCTGGAATTTCTGTTCAGGCGAGCGGTCCGCCTGCTGCCAATGCTCTATCTTGCCGTGGCGTTTTATAATGTCGCGCTCATAATGTCCGGCGCCCAGCCTGATTTTTGGGGATCGCTTCGCGCCCTCACGATATGGCCTGTGGGGGAGGTAGTACCCTCAGTTGCTTGGACAATCCGGTACGAAGTCGTTTTCTACGCTATTTTCGCGCTCTGCTTTCTCCTTCGCCCGAAGTTCTGGCGGTTTATTTTGCTTTGGACGGCTTTGCCGTTAGCGCGATATCTACTTACAGGTGCATCGGAAGAGACCGATAGCTTGGCTTCGTTCATTTTTAGCCCGTTCAATATCGAGTTTGGAATTGGCGTCCTGCTCGCACTATCAATGCGCAAATGGAAGCCGACCTACTCATTCTCGGGTCAGATATTCAGCCTGATCCTTTTATCTTTGGGTATACGGGCGTTTGTTGTGTATTTTGGCCTGGAGATCAGGACACTGACAATGGTGCTTTCGATAGCACCATTGCTACTTGTTGCTATGCTAGTTGCTGTTGGCACTAAGACCACGCGCGAGAGTCGACTTGGTCTCGCGCTCGGCGACGCATCGTATTCGATCTTTCTCTTCCATCAACCATGCATGCCTGCCACCCTTTTGGTTCTTGCCAAAGCAATGCCGTGGCTGCCCACCAGTGTAGCCGCAATAATCAGTTCTCTGGTCGGGATCGCAGTTGGTTACCTGGCGCACATTCTCATCGAGAAGCGAATTCAGCGGTACTTTGAGTCGGGCAAAACGAAACCGAAGCTACAGCCCAATCCGGCTCTGTAGCGTGCCTTGGCAAGGCCAGCGCAAAATTTAGCCACAGCCTTTGCGACCGATCGAAAATCGCCGAGAGGCAGCACCAGACGCGTTACGAAAGACACTGACTATGCCATTTGTGCCACCCTTCCTGCTGCGCTTGGCAGGCGTCAGTGCCGGCGCCGGCACAAAGATGAACACCCAGAGCGTCCGAACGGCCCGTCGCGGTCGCCACGCGATCGGCGAAGATGGGATTATCAACTGCTATTTCTCGTTCGACCGGCCCGAAGCGCAGATCACAATCGGCCGGCGCTGCTATATCGGCAACAGCCACCTCGTCGCGGCCGAGAGGATCGAAATCGGCGATGACGTGATCATAAGCTGGGGCACCACAGTCGTTGATCACAACTCGCACGCTACCGGATGGCAGAATCGGAAGGCCGATGTCGCCGACTGGCATCGGGGAAAGAAGGACTGGTCGAATATCACCATCGCGCCAGTGAGAATTGAAAACAACGTCTTTATTGGCTTCAATGTCATCATCCTCAAGGGCGTGACGATCGGCAAGGGCGCAGTCGTCGGCGCAGGATCTGTCGTGACGAAAGATGTGGCGCCCTTCACCATGGTCGGCGGTAATCCTGCACGGCCTATCGGCAATGCATCCACTCGATCAGCGGCTTGAGCCCGGTCCTCTTCGGGCGTAGTCATCGCTTTACCGTTGCGCTGATTTGGGAACGGCATCGGGCTATCCCCTCTCCACAATGTGTTCGATGAATTGAGAACCCGCGAGCGCGATCGGCGCGTGCCGGTCATAAAAGTGGGCTCGCTGTACTTCATCTGGTGGTCAACAAAGCAGAAGCCAGACAGCACCCAGTCGACACCTTGAACCTAACGAGGGAATTCGTCGGCGTGAACTTGCAAAGCTCAACTGGTTGCCGCAAAGAGACGCCGCAAGCCTGGGCCCACGACTAAATGGGATATTATTGATGCTCAAGATTATAAAGAAGATCACGCCTCTAAGGCGCGCTTATTATCGGTCAATGATTGCGAAGGGTATAGGCGGCCAGTCTGACGAAGGCCAAATTCTGATGAGGCTCGCCAAGGAGACAGGGGCGCCGAAGACATTCATTGAGTTCGGCTTCCACCCGATCCAATTTAACTGCGCGGCGTTGATAGGCTCGTTTCAGGGATTGCTGATCGACGGGAACAGCCGCCAGATAGCAGACGCGCGAGCGGTGCTTCCGGCGAGTATTCGTATCGAGGAACGTTTCCTCGATTTGAATAATCTGGACTTCATTCGAACAGCTTTCCCAAAGCTGGGGGTGCTATCGATAGACATTGACGGCAACGACTACTGGTTTCTTGAGAAGCTTCTAGACATCGAACCGTCCGTTATCTCGATCGAATACAATCCGAGCTTTTTGGACCGATCGATTTCTACCGTATATGACCCTGCGTTTGATCGTACAAAGAAGCATGCGAGTGGATGGTATCATGGCGCTTCGCTGGCGGCACTGGCAAAGCTCTGCGGTGCGCATGGCTACGGCCTAGCGGCAGTTTCTGATGGTGGGATCAATGCGTTTTTCACCAAAACCGGGTCACTTGATCCGAAGGCAGCATGGAAGCCGTCCGTGCTGAGGGGAAAGTGGTCAGATACCACACCGGAACAGCAGTGGGACGCTGTCAAGCATATGCCATTCGTCCAGGTCTAGCAGCCGTTTGGGGAGCGCGTGCATGACATTCGGGAAAGTTGTCTCAAAATCCAAACTGACATTGCGCAAAATTCTGGGAACATCCAGGGCGGACCGCGAGGCCGAGCTTCTTGATGCCCTGAAAAGAGCTAGTTCGCAAAAACTTTTGCTTCTGGGCGACAGCCTGATCGAGGCGTCGCAGGCCGGTATCGGGAATCCAAGTGTCGCAAGAGGCGCTTATGGCGGCTCACGAATTGCTGACGTTTTGGCTGCTATAAGTCGGATCAAGGGCGCTTTCTTGTGGAACAAAGTCGCGGGTGCGGTCGTCAGCATCGGTGTCAACGACGCTCAGGCAAGCGAAGGCGACGACCTCGGCTCGCGCCAGCGTTACTTCCGATCGGCATTGGACGCCTTGGCCCACTCCGTAGGGGATAGGCCGCTGGTGCTGCTGACGATCACCGAAATAGCATCGGCCGGAACGTTAGTGCCTCGCTTCAATCGAGACCTAATCGCGCTGCAAAACAAGGAAATACGAAGCGTCAAAAACGCGCAAATCCTCGACATTGCCTCGCAATTTGAGACAGCGATGTCGCAGGCTGGCGTTCCCTATGATGATGGGTTCCGGGACGGCGTCCACCTCTCGCCTGCCGGCTACCTTTATTGGAATCCGCTGGTGGAGGAGGCAATCGCGATGGTGGCGCAGCCTCGCTAGTGGTGAAAGTCTGACACTTGGTACCGGTGGACAGCAAGAATCGACCCTTCTCTGCCCTTCCATCGAGCTCAGCCTACGGCAAAACTTGACCCCGTTCCGGTCGTTCGGGGGTGGAGCACGCAACGACGCGATTGACCCGTTCCCCAAGGCACATTCCGGATAGACTCTTGAATGGGGCATCAATACAATTTCGTGCAGCGCATTCAATGAAGGCGCGGTATGGCCGACGAACGCCCCCAACGCCGCCTCGCTGCCATCCTGGCTGCCGATGTGGTCGGGTACAGCCTGCTCATGGGGCAGGACGAGTCCGGCACGCTCGCAACGCTAAAGGCACGGCGGAGGGAGGTGCTGGAGCCCCTCGTTGCCCGGTACCATGGCCGCATCTTCAAGGTCACCGGCGACGGTGTCCTTGTCGAATTCGGCAGCGCGGTCAATGCCGTGCAATGCGCGGTCGATCTTCAGCATGACATGGCCAGCGCGAACAGCGATCTGCCGGAGGCTCGGCGCATCGCGTTACGCATAGGGGTCAACCTGGGTGACATCATAGTCGAGGGCAGCGACCTCTACGGTGACGGCATTAACATCGCGGCGCGTCTCGAGGGGGTCGCCGAACCGGGGAGCGTCCTAGTCTCTGGGACTGTCTTCGACTACGTCAGGAACAAGGTCAAGGCAGGCTTTGAGGACCTGGGGACTCAAACATTGAAGAATATTGCCGAGCCGGTGCGCGTCTACCGGGTCACTGGCACGGGACGCGTGTCTGTTACCACGCCCAGAGCAGTAACGGACAAACCTTCTATCGCCGTGCTGCCGCTCGTCAACATGAGCGGTGACCCCGAGCAAGCGTACTTCGCCGATGGAATCACTGATGACATCATCATTGAACTCTCCCGATTCCGCGAACTATCGGTCACTGGGCGGAACTCCTCATTTGTCTATCGCGACAAGGCAGTGAACCTGCAGCAGATCGGTCGCGAGTTGGGGGTGCAATACCTGCTTGAAGGTAGCGTGCGCAAGCTGGGGAGCCGCGTCCGCATTACCGCTCAGCTCATCGATACTGCAACCGGCACCCACGTCTGGGCAGAACGCTACGACCGCGACATTCAGGGCATCTTCGACGTCCAGGACGAGATAATCGGAATGATCGTGGCGACTTTGTCAGGACACATCATAAATGCCACTACGATGCGCGCCAAAAGGAAGCCGCCCTCAAGCTGGCAGGCGTATGACTGCTTCTTGATGGGGATGGAATGCTACGGACTGCCTCGAATGCGCGAAAATGTGAAACGCGCCATTGAATTTTTCCAAAAAGCGATAGAAACGGATCCGCAGTATGCGCGCGCCTATGGCAAGTTAGGCGCTAGTTATACCCTCTTAGCCGTCAACACCCGAGGAGATTTCGACGCTCGAGCAAGGGCGATGGCATCCGCGCAAAGGTATGCCCAAAAGGGAGTGTCACTCGATGGTTCGGACGCGGATTCGCTCCTTGCCCTCGGCTATGTTCTGTTGGACAGCGGCAGCTTTGTAGAAGGCGAACACCTCATCGAGCGTGCCTACGCCCTCAATCCTCACAACGTCGACATCGCGATGAGTTACGTGACGGCTCTGTCCATTTTCGGTCAGGCGGAGCGGGCCATTGAGCTGGCCGAGGCCGTGATCCACCACAATCCAGGCCATTCCGACGCCGATCTGTTCGATTTGGCGGTGGCCCATTTCTTCGCGCATCACAATGATGAGGCAATCGCACTATTCGACCAGTTGCCTGAGGTCCCCGAGAATCGCGAGATTGTTTCCGCTGCGTACGCGCATGCCGGCCGAATCGAACAAGCGCGCCGACACGCTATGCAATATGTCGAGGAGTTACGGGGAAGCTGGGTCGGCGACCCAGCCGCCGACGTGTCCGATTACCTGAGGTGGGAATTCAAATACAATTGCCCTTGGAAGCGGCCCGAAGACATCGCCCATGTCCTCGATGGACTGCGCAAGGCAGGCTTGCCATGACGGCTCAAGATCTCGATACCTAGCGGCGAAGTGCCACGGGTCACCTGGACTTCCGCTGATGGCGCTTCCTGCGCGTTCAGATCAAGGGCAGCAACGTGAACTTTCCACCGATTGTGTTGAAGAAGTCGGTGATTAAGCCGGGCGTTCCTTCGCCGCGACGAGTTGCGATTGGGTCGAGGCGGCCTCCTTGCCCTAAGTGGCTGGGATTGGTGTCCGGGTAGTGCAGATCTTGGCCAATTTCCTGAGGTTCTGGGCGATGGCTGCGAGGTGAAACTCATCGCGGGCACCACAGGGGCCGCGCAATCGCAGTCTGTCGAGCTTCAGGATGCGCTTGAGGTGCGCGAACAGCATCTCCACCTTCTTCCGTTGATAGCGTGAGGTTTGGTAGGCGTCGGTCTTGGCGATGTCGCGGGCCATGTCGCGCGCGCCCTCATAGATCGAGCGCAGCACTTTGCGCGCCGGCTCCTTCGGGCAACAGCGGGGCTTCAGGGCACAGGCGTCGCAATCCAGCTTGCTGGAGCGATAGCGCATCATGCCGTTCTCGTCGACGAGAGGGTGTGGCACCCGATAGGTCTTCTGGCGTTGCCTGAGCGTCTTTCCGCCCGGGCAGCGGTAGGTATCGCTTGCATGGTCGTAGGCGAAATCCTCACGCGAGAAGGTGCCGTCCTTGCGCTTGGAGTGGTCGAACACCGGGATGTGCGGCTCGATCCCGCGCTCATGCACCAGCCAGTTGAGCATCTCGGCCGAGCCGTAGCCGGTGTCCGCAATCAGCCGCCCTGGCCAGAGGCCGAGATCGTCGTGGGTGCGCTCGATCATGGTCTTGGCGGCCGTCACCTCGGCCTGGCGTACGGCGGTCGAGGGCTCCACATCGACGATGATGGCGTGCTCCACGTCGATCAGATAGTTGGTGCAATAGGCGTAGACGGCCGGGCCGCCCCAGGAGGCAGTCCAGCGTGCGGCGGGATCGACAGGAGAGATGAACTTGGGCTCCACCGGCGTGGCGGCCCCGAAGGCGGCATCATCCAGTGTGGCGAGATATTCGGCCACGGCCCGCTTGGCCTCAGGCTTAAGCTCCTCAGCCGTTTCGATCCCGCGCTGACGATGGGCGTCGGCGACGATCATGCTGGCATCGACCGCAAAGCCTTCGCCGCCGACGAGCCCTTCAGCTATGCAGCGCCGGACGACGGTCTCGAACAGTTGGCGCAGCAGGTCGGCATCGCGGAAGCGGCCGTGGCGGGTCTTGGAGAAGGTTGAGTGGTCAGGCACATCACCCTCGAGGCCAAGCCGGCAGAACCACCGATAGGCCAGGTTCAGATGTACCTCCTCGCACAGCCGGCGCTCCGAGCGGATGCCGAAGCAATAGCCGACGATCAGCATGCGGATCAGCAGCTCAGGGTCGATCGAGGGACGGCCGATCGGGCTGTAGAAGGGCGCCAGATGTTGGCGGATGGCGGAAGGTCGACGAAGCGGTCGATCGCTCTGAGCAGGTGATCCGCCGGCACATGCCGCTCCAGGCTGAAGCCGTAAAACAGCTCCTCCTGCATCACACTTTGCTCGCCCATCATCGACTCAATCTCCTCTTACGACGAAGATTGAATCAGTGCTTCAGGACTGCTGCAACCCGGACTTTATCAACACAATCCACCCAACCTTGCCGTTCCGAGGGGTGCCAAGCGTCAGGCTTTCACCACTAGGCACCGAACAGGCCCCTCCGCGCCATCTCACGCAGGCATTCGGCGTCGTATGTGGCATGGCGCAGACTGCCGGCAGCATTCGGGTGTAGCTCGTCCGACATGTACAGTGTCGACGTAAGGTAGCCCATGCCGCTCTGGGAAATGTCGATGAACGGAATGCCGAGCGCATGTGCCACATAGCGCTCGGCCTCGAAAAATTGGTCCATCGTGTTGCCCTGGCCGTTGACGCGACCAATTCGATGGGTCGCATGGCCGGGACCGCCGCTATACGTTCCGATCATGACGATCTTGGCATTAGGTGCCTGCGCCCGAATGGCGATGCAGGCCGCCCAAAGCGATCCATAGTGGGTGGCATAGGTCGTATCGCCAAAGGCACCGAGAGGCGCCTCCTGCGCACCAAAGGCGTTCGGACCGGGCTCTAGGGTGACTAGCTCCGTGTCGACCGGAATGTCGATGATCCTATTGGACATTCCGTAGCTCGGGTATGCGGTAGTGCTAAGCCCCAGCGCCGAGCCGCTGACGCCAAGATTAGTCAGGACCATGCCCGTCTGGCCGGCGAGCAGAGGCGCATAGTAGGCACCGATTGTGATGCTAGAGCCGAGCGCCGCCCACTTTTTCCCGACAAGCGCCGCCGAGCCGTCGTCGTATGAATCGCCGCCAATGGCGGTTGGGTCGGCCAGCAAGCCGAGATAAAGGGCGGCGTCGGCAACGACCGTCAGACCAGCGCTCTTAGTCCACCCGGCAGAGGAAAGGTTCTCGGCCGACCCGAAAATGTTCGCCCCTCCGTTGAGGCTGAAAGATGATCGCTGGATATAGAGACCGGATACGCCGTCGCCGACGTAGGGATGCGCCCCCGTATCTTTGAAAATGCGGTGTTGCCAATTCGAGGACGCCGAGGCCGAAGCGGTCGCCTCGACCCGGCACTTGTACCAGCCATTACCGAGAGCCAAACAGCTCGAGGCGGTGACCGCCGCGCCTCCTTGCGCAACCGTTCCTAATTCCAGGTCGAAAGTACAGTCGATGCTCGCCCCGGAGTTGGAGAAAAGGTTTAGCCGCTTTCGTTCGGCCCTCTTGGCGATCACCTCCCAGACAATGAGATCGCCGAGGACGACAGATTTCGCCTGATAGATAGAGGGACTTCCCGAAACAGCCGGCTCAACGACCTTCGATGCCGTCATCCGGCCTCTGACGAGCACGTCGAGGTCATCGACAATCGGAGGGAGAGAGACCAGGCCCGGCTCGTTCGGGCTGGTCGTGCTGGTGACCGTGACGCTCTGTTTGGTGAAGGCAGCATTGGCCGGGTGGCTGCTCGGGAACAGGTTAGCAGTCAGGCCCTGTTTGCGCAGCACGATGCTGCGGATATACATTCCGCTCACGCCATCGGCTGCGTATGGCAGGGCACCAGAGGCCGACATGCGGGCTTGCACGTTGTTCGTAACGTTCGCCGCGACCAGAACGACGGCCTTGCACTCATACCATCCGGAGCCTAGGTCCGTGATGGAGGCGCTCACGATGTTCGCGCCGGAGCTGCTTGCGACGACCCCTTGTTCGAGATCGAAGTTGGCCGTGTAAGCCGCACCAGCAGCGGCATGGATAAGCTGAAGGGAACCGCGTTCCGCCGCCCTCGCAACGACGACATGTTCAATCGTGTCGCCGGCCACAAAAGAGTAGGACCGATAGACGGATGGACTGACAGACCCAGCCGCCTCCGTGAGCTTGGCGGTGGGCACACTCAGCCCTTCGAGCATCGCTATAGTATCGATGCTCGAAAGCAGCGCGGACGTTGCCGCCCTGATGCCGGTATCGGTCGCAACCGGCCCGGCCGTCACATTGTACAGTCCAAGCACTCCGGTCGAAACTTCGGTCCAGAAATATTGGCCGACATCGACATTCCGGCCCAAAACCGCCGAAGCGCTGGCCCCGGCAAGCCCAGCAGACGCCGCAAAGCTGAATGTCGGCGCCGCCGTGTAGGAGCCGGGCGCCGTGATCAGGATCTGCGTCAGCGCGCCGCCCGCGACAACGAAGCGACCGGCCGCGCCCGAACCGGCGCCGCCGGTAAACGCCAAATCGAACGTGCCGTTGGCGCCACCGGCCCCCGCCGTGATCGCACCGCTACCAACGACACCAAAGCCGATCGCCGCCGCCGTCGTCGGGAAAATGCCCTTGCCATACAGCGACGCGTCGCGTGCCGCCTGCGCGTTGGCCAGGTTGGCCGCGGTGGTGACGACATCGGCGGCGGTTTGTCCAGCATTGGCGACAGAGCTGGCAGCGCTGGCGGCTGCCTGGCCGGCACTGGCCTCAGTGGCTTCCTTCAGCACCTGCGTTGCGTCGCGCAGCGATTCGACATCCTCGACCACCTCCGCAATGTCGGGCGGCACGAACGGGGCAATGGCGATGGCATCGCTGCCCACCACCGGCTCGTCAGCGCTGAATTCAAACACCCGACCGGCATTGACCGACCCGACCTGGGTGTGAACCGTCGTTCCCTTCTGCAAGGTGCGGGCGGTGCGGGCGTCGGCGGCGCGAAACCATTCGCCCTCGCTCACCGTGTAGATGCCGTTCTGCCTTTGGTCGGCCTGGTCCTTGACCAGCACGCGGTCGCCAACCTCGCACGGCACGCCGTCGATGGCCTGCAGGCCACGAAGGAGGATATTGGCCGTGGTCGCCAGGCGCACGGGTTCGCGTTCGCCGGTCAGAAGTCGAACGGCGGCAGTTGCAGGTCGAGCCATCAGGCTTCTCCATGAAAAAGCCCCGCGAAAGCGAGGCTTGAAAGTGCTCTATGATTTCAGGCCGGCCCCGGGCGCGGATCAGGCCGGCGGTGTTGTCTCGAGAGAAAAAACCCGTTGCGGCCTATGGCAATCCGCCAACGCGCCTCCCAACGCGCCTCTTTGTCCAGCCGGCGATTGTCAGCCCGCACGCCATGCCGGCGCAGTCGGCAACCCAGTCGAACCCATCCAGATCGCGCCCTATCAGTTGCGAGCCCTGAAGAACCTCGATCGCCGCGCCGGTGAAGGCGAGGACAACAACCAGCTTTGCCTTGTGTTCCGGCCAGCCGAGGCTTCCCAACGCCGCCAGCACCGCGAAGGCGATGGCGTGATGCAACTTGTCATCGTAAAGCGAGACGGCCGTGCCGAAATCCGGCAAGAACCGCGCCGGCAGAAGAGTGAGCAGGAGAACGCCGGCCAACGTGACCGGAAAAACGATCCTTGCCAGCATCGGATAAGACTCTAAGCGCAACAAGGTAGGTTCAGTCCTTCATCTGAAAAGCCTGGATGGGCCAGGTGGATTTCCGTTCCAATGATCGCATCAGCGCTTGGGAATTTCAAATCCAGAACCACAAGCCTGTGTCGTAAGAAAGGCCGCCGTCGCTCTTAGAGACTGTTTCGAAATTCGCTCTGGCGAGTCATATGGTGGTGGTTTCGAGAACCGGCGCGCAGCGGACATTAGAGCGCTGCGCGTCCAATTGGACGCGCAAAGGACGCTCTAACACTTTGCATTTGCGCATGATCCTTTCCGGGAAACCGAAATCGGTTTCCGGGGTCATGCGCTGGTCCGTGAGCACCGGAAGCGCAGAAAACGCCATCAGATGGCCGCCATAGTAGAGTTTCCAAACGGTCTCTTATCGCCCTGGAAACGACCACATCCCTGCGCGCATTGCCAGCGGCGATTTCAGGAACTTTGGGTTTTCCCGTGAAAAAGCCTGCGGCCAATGCAACAGGGACAGGTAACGAGAAAATCCAGCCCGGCCGCCTGGTTGCGGACATCAGTTTTGCGCCACCGAGGCGCCGGCCAGCCAGGCGAGCGCAGCCCTATCGTCGGGCCTGAGATCAGCAAGGCGGTCATCGCCCGAAGCGGACCAATTCGGGTTTTTCGCCGACAGATTGGTGCCGCCTTCAGCGCCGGTGGTTTCACCGTTGATCGCGCCTTCGGTGGCCTTCGCTGCAGGCTCGGCGGCAAGCAGTTCAACAGCGCGGCCCGGATCCTTGGCGATCATCGCCTGGGCGAGCGCTTTTGCCGTGTTGCTGCGCCAGGCAGTTTCGGCCGCTTGCCTGGCGACCGGGTTGCCCATCTTGGCGATGAAGCCAAACCCGCTCTGCCTGATCGCCTCGAACGCTGCGGTGTCGTCCGGATCGCTCTGCGCGATGGCGCTCGTGTAGGAGTCCTGCGCCTTGGACCATTCGGTCTGCTCATAGTCCTGGCGGCGCGCATATTGCTGTGCGGCCATGCGTGCCGAGCCGGCCAGCCTTAAAGCCTCTTTTTTCCTGATGAAGTTGGCGCGTTCGCTCTCCGGCACTTTCGGCACGGTGCTGTCGAAGATCTTGTCGAACAGGCCGGACTTGACGACGCCGTCGGTGCGCGGATCGATCTGGCCGTACATGCTGTCATGCAGGCCGCGACCGTCGGCCGGCGCATTCCGGATCGCCTCGTTTTCGGCCTGGGCGATCTGCCCGCTCAACTCGCGGCCGATGACCTCGGCGTCGAAGGCGTCCTGCTGCTGCTTCTGCTGCCTGAACCGCTCGGCGACAGCCGAGAGCTCGGCGCCAAAGCCTTGCATGGCGGCGCCGACCGGCGAGCCGCCGGGATAGGAAACCACATTGCCGGTGTCGAGCCGGCGCTGGGCAAGCTGGAGGGGGATGGTAGCCATCAGTAAAGCCCTCCGCCCGGCGCCGGCGGAAAGGCGCTCTTGCCGAATGTCACCGCCTTGCTCGGGTCGTAGAGGCCGGAAAGGCCGGACACGAGGTTGCCGCCGGCCTTGAAGATCGAGGCCGCCGCCGCCTGCCTGCCGGAAAAACGCGAGATCGCCGCCTGCGTGGTCAGATTGTTCTGGCGCAGCTGCGAGCCGTACTGGATCGCCTTGATGTCGAGCTGGCCCTGCCTGGCATTGGCCGCCAGCACCTCGGTCGGCGAGCCTGCGATGGCGACGCCCGAGGCGCCGGCCTGGGCGCGCGCCTGCGCTTGCAGAAGATCCTGCTTGTGGCGCTCCTGGCCCTGTTCGAAGGCCGCGGCTTGCGCGTCGGCCCGCGCCTGCTGTTCATAGGCCTTGGCCTGATAGTCGGCCATCTGCCTCGACTGCTGGCCCTCGACCAGCGCGCCGCCGACCGAAAGGCCGATAAGGGCAAGTGTGCACATGGTCAGCCGCGGCCTCGGCCACGAAGCGAAAATCTGCCCGCGATGCCTCCGACCGGCGCGCCGAGCGCCGGGCGCGGGTCGAGCGCGCCGCCGGGGCTGAGGAGGGACAGAAGCAGTCTGTCGGCCTGGATCGCTGCCGCGCTGAGACGAGCGGGTGCTGCCGCTCGCCGCCCAGCTATGGCGGCGCGCCGGATGGCGGTCAGGTTGATTTTCAGGTCGGCAACGCCGGCGGCGTCGAACTGGCTGTTGGCGGTGGCGACGGCACGGCGCAAGGCATCGGCGTCGAACAATTGCTGGCGCAGCTGTTCTATCAGCCACTGGGCCATGCGCCAGCGCTCGTCGAGGGAAGCGGCGTTTGCCCTGATCTCGTCGGCAAGTGCTGCGATGTCGACGCAGGCTTCACTTTGCGCGGCGGCGGCGCGGCGCTTTTCATGGGGGATTGGGGTCACGGGAGGGTCCTTTTTGGAGGCAGAATTAGCCAAGGCCGGAGGGACAGCACCCCCTCTGTCCTGCCGGACATGTCCGGCAGGACAGAGGGGGGTGGGCGGGAACGCTACGTTGGTGTTGAGGGCCTACGGCTCGGCATCAAACACCGGCGTGAACGCCCGGATGGTGCACGGCGTCGGGTTGGTGTGGCGAATTCTCACCCGCCCCTGCCCTTCCCAGCTGTCGTCGATCGGCACCTCGACATTGCCGGTGAACAGATTGGCCATGCCGTCGGGCGAGACGATCGAGGGGATACGAACCGGCTCCCACCGACCGCGCATCAACGACGTGATTTCCAGCCCGGTCGTATCGGCTTCCAACAGGGAAAGGATGACCTTGGCGACTTTCTTTCGACGCCCGACGGTCGACCCGTCCTTGCCGCCGACATCGAGCTCCAGCGTGTCGGCGCCGGCCTCATAGGGTAGCCCGACCTGCCATTTGGCCGCCGTTGCCCCACCGGGCAAGGAAACCGCTCCGGCAGCCACGACAAGGCCCTTGTAGACCTTACCATCCGCCAGAGCGTCGACGGTTTCGCCTTCGAGATGACCCAGGCCTGTGACCACCCCCACGGCCGCGCCGGTGTAGGTCAGGCCGCAATCGACTTCGAACGCGTCGGCGATCTCGCCATATTCGAACGGAACGGTCTTGATTTCGATAGTGCGCCTGGTCGTACCGCCGATGGTGCGCTTGACGAACAGCCAAAGATCATCATTGCCATCCTGCCCCGGCGTGACCACGGCGCTTTCAACGATGCCCCAGTCAGAACCGGAGAAAGTTCCGGCGATGCGATGCCGGTGCATGCCGCGGACTTCCTGGGAAGGCTGGTGCGTGTAGCCGCCGAATTCTCCGTTATCCAGCGGGAACCACAGCAGCGGATCGGGATCGGTCTGGAACGCCAGTTCGACGACGCCCTTCTTCGGAATATGCTCGGAAATCTGTCCGACATCATCCGACGTGAAGCGGCCGGTGGCGCTCTGGGTCAGTTCGGCGATCGATTTGCGGGAGCGCGTCACGTAAAGGAACGACTGACCGGCATCCACCGGACGGACCTTGGCGCAGCCGAACGTGCGGGACCGACGGTTTTTGAAGGACGACGGCGTCAACGCCTCGTCGATGCCCGAACCCGACAGCGCGCGGACGCCGCCAAGCGTTCCGATCAGCAGAGCCCCATCGGATTCCGCAATCCATGTGATATCGTTGGCCTGGCCGCCGCCGGCCTGGACGAACTCCAGCGCGTCGTCATCTTCCTCGCCGAGCGCGAAATTGTCGAAGTCGCCGGTTGCGGATGCGTAGACGGAGAATTTTCGGCTGAAGGCCAGCCGCTCCTCGTACAGCGAACCGCTTTCGACGTACTTTCCGGGAACGAAAGTGCCGAGACGCCAGCGCGCAATCGGGCTGAGATTGGGAAGCGCACGCCCATACAGCCTGACTTTGACCACAGTCGTGCTGGTGCGGCTCGTGATGCGCGCCCAGCGCCAGATGGCATCCGAGCCGAGCAGCCGAATGGCGCGGCCGACATCTGATGCCTGGAAACCGGTGCCGTCATTGATGCCGACGATCGAGGACGCCGTGAGATCGAATGGCGTCTGTGTATCGCCATCCTCATGCCATCCCATTTCCGCGATCGTAACATTGGTGTCGTCCTCGGAGCCGGTGATGTTCAGCCGATAGGACTGGTAGGCCGTCTCATTCTGAAATTCGTAGAAGCGCACCTCGCCGCGCGACCAGACGGTTTCCGCTGTCCGGCTGTCAAGCGAGATCCAGTTGGTGCCGTCAAAACCCTGGAAGTCCCAGGCGACCGGTGCCCTTGTGCCGCCAATGGATTGCGCGCGAAGCCAGTAGCCGTCACAGACCTTGGTCGCTGTACCGGCGAAGTCATAAGACACGAAGCCGGTGGTCGTGCCGAGCGAAAGGTTTGACCCATTGTCCCGGTCGAACACCTTGTAGGCGTTGGCCGCGCCGCTGCTGTCCGCAACAGTGCCGCCTGGAGCGGTATTGTTGGTCATAACAGGATGGACGGCGCCGGTCTCGGCAGGCGCCATGTTGGTCGCGGTTGTGTTGATGTCGTCATAGGGGCCGTCGAGAAAGACGAACTCGGCCAGCGTCCATGTGGTGTGCGCCGTGCGGGTGAGAACCTGCGGCGGGTAGTCCGCGTGGGTGATCCACATCTGGTCGGCGGATGGACGAATTGCAGGTCGAACAGATCGGCTTCGAGATAGGGTGTCGCCACTTCCACCGTGCCGACGCGGGCGCCATAGGCATAGACGCGGATGTAGAGGTCGCCGAACTCCAGCATATAGGCCTGGTCTGCCGAGAAGATGAACGGTATGCCGCGCGTCTTCTTCGACGAATACTTGGCCTCGCCGACGAAATACGACCCGCCGCGCTTGCGGATACCGCCATGCGGCAAGGTGACAAAGTTTTCGCACCGGGAGAGCGCCGCGCGGTAAAGGTCGAGCGAGGCGCGCGCATGCAGGCGCGGCGAGATTTCGCCACGAACGAATGTGTCCTGGACCGGATAGAGCGTCGTCATCAGCGCACAAACCCGCCGCGCTGGATCGCCCAGGACGTCGTTGAAAACCTGCCGCCACGCTGGATGGCGTTGGACTGGAACGCCGCGTCGAGCGCCCGGTCATAGGCACCGCGGGCAATGTCGATCATGCCCGCCTTGTGGGTCAGCGGATGCGCGATCTTGATGGCAAGGGCCGCAACCAGCACTTCCGTGAACAATGCGTCCCAGTCGTTCGGATCGGTGAGGTTGGCGATGTAGCGGATGAGGCGTGGGCTGGACTGGTCCGAGTAGATCAATCCGGCTTCCTGGCGCCACGAGATCGGCACGCCATCCGGCTCGCCATTATGGGTCAGCGGCAAAGGCCGCAGGCAGTCCACGGGCAATTCATAGGCAAAGTTCAGCGTGCCCGCGCCGCTGCCGGTATCGGACCCGGCGACTGCGGCCGCCAGGATTGCGAACACCCAGGCGTGTTTCGTCAGCTCCGCCTCGCGGGTCAGGTCGAAATGCAGATTGAGCACGCGCGCCGCTTTCACGTCCTGGTCGAGGCTGTCGATCGGCGCCTCGTCGAGAACGCCAAGGGCCATGTTGGCGATGTCGAGCGGGGTGATGGCCATGGTTTTGGGCTCCGTCTGTGTGGATCGGAAAAAGCAGGGCATGGGCCCACAGCAAAAAGCCGCTTCGTAGCGGCTGAGGATTTTTGGGGGTGAGTGATGATGGGGTCGCGTTCCGTCGCGCCCCCCTCTGTCCTGCCGGACATCTCCCCCACACGGGGGGAGATTGGCGGTTTTAGCGCTCCGCTTAGTCCTGCAATGTTGAATGTTGGCGAAAGCGGCGGTGACAGCCAATCTCCCCACTCGTGGGGGAGATGCCAAGCTTTGGCAAAGAGGGCAGGACAGAGGGGGGCGCGACGGAACGCGATTCGCAGGAAACTAGTGGCGTGCGCCCACGTTATAATCGCCGCGCAACGCGGCGATGAGTTGCATTCCTGCGGCGTCAGCCGACGCGTGCGCTTGTCCGCCGCCCTGTGTCGGCCGACTTGGCAAAGGCGCTTGCTCGCAGCCTTCCGGCGCCTTTCGCCATCGCCAAACCCCTATCCCGGGCTTCCTGAAGACTTGTCGTGTAGTAGGCGGTGTTTTCCAGACCGCTGAAGAAGTTTATGCGGTGAAGTTCGCCCTTTTTGCTTATGACAACGCCCGCTTTTCGAAGCACGTCCTGAACTGCCTTGTATGTCATATCCATGGTTACCTCCCCTGCCAAGACAAGGCAGCATCGTCCTCTTGTGTAACCGTTTGGTGACGGCGATTCATCAACGTGCAACAACAACAATGTGGCCAGATCCAAATCTCATATCAGTTTAATGCAGCACAGCGCGTGAATTTGGGATTCGCCACATTGGCCGACCGAGCGTCCAGAGAGGGCGGGAGTTCTTTACCCCGCCCCTTCCGGTCCTATCAGGCTTCGGTCGTCTTCAGCGCAATGAACGTCATGTTCTTGACGCTCGACGCCGTGCGGTCCCAGTTCGCCGCCAGCGCCAGCTCGGCATCGGTGGCGAATTCGCCGGCCGAGGAGGCGTCGAGGAAGCGGGTGCCGGGCACATGCGGGACAAAATGCCGGCGGCCGACCATTTCGGTGACGCCGCCGCCATGGCCCTGGCGCGGCTTGCGGTCGAACTCCAGCGGCCCGCCTTCGGTGTTGACCGGCAGCTCGTTCCACAGGATCGCCTTGTCCTTGAACATGAACGCCGTATAGACGCCCGCTGCGACCGGGATGTCGTCGTCGACGACAGCCCGCAGCCCCATGTAATAGGGGATCAGCGGCCCGCCCTGCTCAGACGGCGGCACATAGTCGATGAGGTCGGCGAGCTTCAGCGCCTTCATCTGCTTGGAGTGCATCCAGATCGTCTTGAACTTGTCGGCGCGGTCGCCCATCAGATAGGCAGCCTCGATGATGTCGGTGTCGACGATGGAGGCGCCGGTGACGCGCACCAGATCGCCGGCATCATTGGCGAGGTTGTCGGCCACCACGCCCTTCAGGATGCCGAGCAGCGTCAGCTTGTTGGCGCGCTGCCAGTAGTCGGTCTGGCGGCGGACAATGAGTTTCTGCGGGTCGTCGCCGGCCAGGATCGAGGTCAGGTCCGGGATGCCCCAGGCCTGGGCGCGGACATTTCGGGCGGCGACCTCGCGGCGGGCGCCGATCTTCTTCAATTCGATCGAGTCGGCCGGATCGTCATTGACCGGCTCGGACGGGTCGTTGCCGAGATCCTTCCAGCCGGGCATGTCGACGGAACGCCCGCCCATGGAGAGCTTCGAGGCGATGGCCGGGTCGGAAAACAGAATCCCGGCCTGGTAGATCTCGAGCGACTGGACGTGCTCCTCGAACGAGTATTGTGCATAGACGGACGGAACGATCGCGTCCGCGATGCGGGTATAGGCGTCTGCCATTTTGTCTTTCCTTCAGGGGTTGATGGGCGGAGAAGGTGTGTTGAGATTCAGGTCAGGCCGAGCCGAAAACGATGGCTTTCGAGAACCGGAGCGGAGCGGACATTTGGGTCCGTGAGCACCGGAAGCGCAGAAAGCCGTCGTTTGCAGGCCGGCATCACCTGAATATCGACACAGCTTTAGAGGGGGTTGTTAGGCATCCACAGATCGGGGTTTTCGCCGGCCTCGCGTGCCAGCCGCCGGGCGCGGGCGGGATCGCTTTTGACGAGGGCTGAGATATCGGTCAGGTTGCGTTCGCCGGCGGCGTTGCGCTTGAAGGGATTGCCTCCGCTCAAAGCCGCACCGCCGTCGATCGTGTCTTCCCTGAACATCGCCTCGCCGACGGCGTGAAACGCCTTGGCGATCTGCGGATCGGTCAAGGCCCCGTCAGGCAGGAGGATGCCCTTCGCCTTGTAGGCATCGACCAGGCCGAGCTTCTTCATCGCCCGGTTGGCGACCTCCAGTCTCTGGCGAAAGCCGTCGCTGTCGGTCGGTCCCCACTCCCTGACCAGGTCGTCGTGAGTGGCCTCGACCGAACGGGCAAGGGCAATCTGCTGCACCTGGGCCTGCTCGGCCATGTAGCCGACGAAGCGGTCGTGATAGGCCTGCGCCACCTTCGGCGTGGCGCCGGCCTCGACCGCCCAGGCCTTGGACGCATTGGCGAGCTCGTCCGAATAGGCGAAGTCTTCGGGAAGCCCGTCGGGGCGCCTGTACTCGACCTTGTCAGGCGATGTCAGCGGACGCATCGCCTCAGGCAACCGGGCATGGAACCTGTCCCAGTCTTCCGCAGGTGCGTCCGCCGCGGGAATGCGCAGGCTTTCGCCCTGCTGCCGTTCCAGCTCCGCATAGGATGTGAAAACCTGATCGAGGCTTTCAGGCTTGGTCCAGCCCTTGGTTTCAGCGAGCTTGCGGTTGCCTTCGGAAAGACCGTCAAACCAACTTTCTGCAGCCGGCGGGGCGGACCCATTGTCCCCGGCGGCCGGTGGCCGTGCAAGGTTGCCCGCCGGTGGCAAAGCCACCACGGACCCGGCGTCTGCCAGATTTGTCATGAGAAATATTCCTTTTGTTGTTTGGAAATGGAAAGGCACTGGCCGATTCAGCCGGGCTTCTTGCTTTTGGATGTGAGGGATCGGCTGGGCGGGTCGAATCGTTACCGCCGGAGCCTGATTCATTTCGACAGAGCCTGACTCTATGGTCTTGTTTGACTATGATCTTTCCGAGTCGGAGGCACTCGCCGTCAAGACGAAAGAAACCATGTCTCATTTCGTGACAAGTGGTTGCCGCTGTTCCGCCGCAATGCGTCCGCACTTGGCAAACACTTGGCAAAACCAGCCAGTGTATTAGTTCATAGGCTTCAACGGAGTATCAGACGATGACCATGTACAAAGCCATTGCCGCCCTGCTTGTGACTGCCGCGCTGGCAGGATGTGCACAGACCGAAGGGCAGCAAAGAGCCACCACGGGGGCCCTGGTCGGCGGCGCTGGCGGTGCTCTCGTCGGTCAGGCCCTGGGCCGCGACACCAAGAGCACGGTTATCGGTGCAGCCAGCGGCGCCCTGCTGGGGGCGGTCGTGGGCAGCGCGACCACGCCGCAGCGGCGCGGCGAACAGCTTTGCCGCTATCAGGATCGCTACGGCCGCATCTACACCGCACCTTGCGACGACCGCTACTACCGCGGCGATTATTGAGCGATAGTGCGACGGTCTTCCCTTCTCCCCTTGTGGGAGAAGGTGGCCGCCCACGGGTCTTGCCTCCGGCAAGCCCGAGGACAGGCTCCGCGGCCGGATGAGGGGTGTTCCGGCGAACACCAGCACCGGCTCCTTTCTTGTCGGCGATTTGCGAAATCAGCGGCGACGGCCGATCTCCCCCCAAGTGGGGGAGATGTCCGGCAGGACAGAGGGGGGCGCCGTAGAGCGCCAACCTCAATAGCGACCGAGCATTGACCAAATGCCTCACACGCCATTGCCTCCGCGAAATCGCGCAAATGCCAAATCGATGCGGAAGGCGATGACCGGTGCTGAGCTGAAGCTTTGGAACGAGCTTCGCGCGCATCGGCTGATGGGGCTTGGCTTCCGCCGACAATTTCCGATTGCCGGTTACATTGTTGACTTCGCTTGCCCGGACAAGAAGCTCGTCATCGAAGTCGATGGTTCGCAGCATGCCGACGCCAATGCAGGCGATGAGGCAAGAACAAAGCGTCTTGAACAAGACGGCTGGACCATCCTGCGCTTCTGGAACGACGACGTCATTCGCGACATCGACAATGTCTGCCAGCACATTGTGATCGAGGCAGGGCTCGCAGTTGCGACTTGATACGCCGGCGGGACAGCGCCCCCCTCTGTCCTGCCGGACATCTCCCCCACAAGGGGGGAGATTGTCAGCTTCGCCGGCACCGCTTCTCTTAGGAGCATCGTGATTGGCGGAAGCAACGCTGACAGCCGATCTTTCGGCGAACCACCCCTACCTCCCCTCCAGCCGCGCCGCCTGCTCCAGCGCCGCCAGCCGCTCACCGTCCAGCGTCAGGAACCCCATGATGTGCTGCACCACTTCGGCGCGCGCATTGCTCAGTGCGCTGTGCAGTTCGAAGCCGTTCGGCGTCTTCGTCTTGGCCAGCCACTCGCCATAGGACGGGCGGCGGTAATAGCCGGTCGCCGCCGTCAGGTCGGCCAGCACCATCTCGCCGTCCTGGCCTGAGAACACCCTGAGATAGGCCTTGGTCAGCGCGTCCTGCGCCTTGGCCGGGCCGCCGGCCTGGCTCGAATGGGCGAAGCGTTTGCCGCTCATGCGCCGCCGCCCTCGCCGCCCTGCGGCATCAGCCCGCTGAGACCGTCGAGCAGGCCGCTGTCACGCGCCTGCACGGCGGCGGGCACAGCATCCCCGGCCACCTTGCCGGCGGTGGCGATCGCCGCCATGCCGGCCTGTGCAGCTTGAGCTTTGGCTCTGGCATCGCGAATATCAGCCACCTCGTCGTGGCGGCGAAAAATGCGTTGCGGGCTGCGGCCGGCGCTCTGCACGATCTTTAGCGCCTCGTCGCCGTCGATATTGTCCATGACGCCGGGGTCGAACTGCGCCATCTGCATGGCCGTGGTGACGACCTGGATGGTGTCGCGCGCCTCGGCCGAGCGGCGCAGCACGTCGAGCGGCCCGGTGAAGGTCGGCCGCACCGCCTTGCCCGCAAGGCTCGCCGGCGGCAGGAACCGGCTGTCTTCCTCATATAATCCTTTGTCCTCGAGGATACCGAGCTCGCGGTCGAGATTCGCGGCAAAGCCGGCCTGGATGATCGAGCCGGAGGGCCCGAGCAGCGCGCCCTTCTCCTCCTGCCGGATCAGCGCTTCCGTGGCCGTCATTTGCGGGTTCTGCACCAGCGTCTGGAACAGGTTTACGAACATCATGTCGCGGATCTCCTCGGCCCGGCTTTCCGCGTAGTCGAATGCATAGGTCGGGTTCTGCCCGGTGACGATCGGCGCAATCAGCGGCCGGCCATTGTCGTCGATCAGGCCCGGATAGTTCTCGCCGGGATTGAGCACCGGCACATAGTCGAGCCGTGCCTTCGACGCGGTCGCCGGATCGGTGATCTGCTGCAGCGCCCTGAGGCCCGAGCGGCGCACGGCGTTTTCCTCGCGCACGGTGGTCAACGCCTCGATGGTCGGCGAGATGCCATAGGGGTCGCCCTCATAGCGGCGCCAGTTGAAGCACGACACCGGGAAGGAGCGGAAACCGCTCTCCCTGACGATGACCTCCTCGTCCTCGATGACGTGATAGGAAGCGAAGGCCGTGTCGAGATACTGATAGGATCCGCCCAACCGGTACATCTTGCGCTCGTCGCGCGGCTGGATGCACTGGATCAGCGAAATTTTGGTCTCGCATTTTGCCGGGTCGTCGACCAGCATTTTGATCCGCGCCGGCAGTTTCTCATAGCCGAGCAGCTGCGCCGACTGGCGCGCCGTGCGCTCGTAGCGGCGGTGGAAAATGTCGACCTGACCCCAGCGGTTGCGGCAGAGATAGCCCTCGACCACCGGGATCGAGGCATAGCGGATCAGCGTGCCGCCAAAGCCCTCCTCGGCGTAGAGATAGGCCGGGCCGTAGCGCACGACGTTGCGCAGGCAGGCCTGCGTCGCCGGCACGAAATTCGAATTGGCGGAATAGCGCAGCGCAAACAGGAAATCGCGAAGCGCCTCCGCCCACTCCTTCTCCTCGTCGGTCTCCTCGTCATTCATGGCGGCGGTCGACAGCCCGTGCCATTTTTCCGACTGCGGGATGATCAGGCTTTCCAGCCCGGCGGCCAGCCGGTTTGCAGCCGAGTTGATGGTGTTGGCGTAGACGCGGGCGCCGCGCCGCTCCTGCCGCTCGGCCTGCGTAGCCGCGCCGGATTGCCGGCGCCCGCTCCAGACGTCGGGCGCGTCGGGGTCGCAGAATTCGGACACCGCCTCCCAGACAACCTCATACTGGCTGCGCTCTGTCTCGAGTTCCGCCTGTCGCGACAGGATATCGTGGGCGCGGGAATCGCTCGTCATGGCATTCTTTCTTCGGTGGTATCAGCCTGTTCGAAGCCCAGATATTGCCAAGGCCAGGTCGAATTTTGTTCGCTTTTGCGATGTTCAAGGGGGCGCGGCGGGGATTTAAGGAGATCGATTTGACAATGACGGAAAGCCTACCCGGCGCCCTGAAGAGGCGAAGCAAGCAAGTT
Source organism: Mesorhizobium onobrychidis (assembly GCF_024707545.1). Taxonomy (NCBI): domain Bacteria; kingdom Pseudomonadati; phylum Pseudomonadota; class Alphaproteobacteria; order Hyphomicrobiales; family Phyllobacteriaceae; genus Mesorhizobium; species Mesorhizobium onobrychidis. Next base: position 3,216,235 of record NZ_CP062229.1, on the reverse strand, counting down.
GCAAAGCAGCTGCTCGGCTACGATTCCCGCAATTGGCTGCGCATCAGGCAGATCGAGGCGTTCACCGCGTTTCTTGAGGCGGACGGCCGCAAATCCTCTGACGTGATCGAGATCTCGCCCGGCTGGAACCGCCACTGGAAGACGATGTGCTCCAACTATACGTCGGTCGATTTCCCCGACTTCGACATCTGCAAGGACCGCACCGACCGGCAATATTCCGTCGTCATCGCCGACCAGGTGCTGGAACATGTGCAGCGCCCGCTCGCCGCGGTACAGAATATCCATGCCATGACCCGGCCGGGCGGCTGGGCGATGGTGGCGACACCGTTCCTGTTCAGGGTGCATGCCAGGCCGCACGACTACAACCGCTGGACCGCCGCCGGCCTCAAGCAGGTGCTGGTCGAAGGCGGCTTCCCCCAGGCGGAAATCCAGGTGTTCAGCTGGGGCAACAAAGCCTGCGCAAAAGCCCATATCGGCGGCCCCGTCCGCGCCTACGGCCTATGGCGCGACCTCAGCAACGACGAGGAATACCCGCTGATGGTGTGGGCGTTCGCACGCAAGCCGGGGTGAGCGGCCGAAGCTGCCAATCTCCCCCCTTGTGGGGGAGATGGCCGGCAGGCCAGAGGAGGGCGCTGTCCCGCCGGCCTATCCGCCAAATCACGGTTGAGCCGCTCGCCATTTTCGGTCGAAAATCACCAAGTGCGGCGTTCCTTCACGCCCCCCTCTGCCCTGCCCTCTTTGCCACCACTTGGCATCTCCCCCACAAGGGGGGAGATTGGATTTCGCCTCGGCTTTCGCCAATTTCCAACGTTGTAAAATAAGGGCGTGGGGGCTGAAGCTGCCGATCTCCCCCCTTGAGGGGGAGATGTCCGGCAGGACAGAGGGGGGTCTACTTGGCGCTGCCCTTGTCGCCACGTCATACCCCCAGCAGCACGCGGCGCTGGCCGGTGAGTTCGCTCGGCGACAGGTCAGTCTTGACTGTGCCGGCGGTGCCCTGGCGCTGTTCGAGCTCAGCCCTGAGTGCGGCTTCTCGCGCCTGCACGTCCTTGTCGGCAATGGTCGGTGTCGGTGGCAGCGGCTTCAGCGCCGGCGGCTTTTGAAAAAGGCACATGGTTCCAGCTTTCTCTTGTCCAGTCGTAGAGCAAAAAATCTTCGCCGTTCCTGCCATAGCCCGGCAGGCGGCAGCGTTGCGTGGCGCCCAGCCGGGCGAGCCAGCGCAGCGCCAATTCATTGGCGGCGAGCGCCCGCGCCTCGACCCGCCAGGCGCCACGCGCGGCCACGTCAGGCCCGAGCACGGCGTGAAAGAACGCCGTGATCCCAGGCACGCAGCGCCTCATGCGGTGCGTGCCCCAACTCCAGGCGACCCATAAGCCGCCGCGCTGTTCGGCGGCGCCAAAGCCGGTTTCCGGATTGCCGTCCAGCTCGGCGACATAGGCAAACCCCTGCAGCGCCGTCAGCGCCAGCAGCGCCGGCGACCATTCGTCGAACTGGCAGTCGATCTCGGCCCGGTCTTCTGGCCGTAGATTGGCGGCGATGTAGGAAAGGTCGCGCAATGTGGCGGGGACGATGCGGACGGTCATGAGGCGACCATGGTATGTGGTTGCCTTCGAGTCACCGAAACGCCCTCAGCGGATCGCTCTGCCCCGCCTTTGGCCGCACCGCCTTGAACTCCGCCGGGTCGACCACCGCTTCCCTCAGCATCATCACGCCATAGCGTGTCGCCGCCATCAGATCGTCGCGCAGCTTCACCACCTGGCCGTCCCTACGGTGATAGAGACGGAACTCCTCGAACCAGGGCAAAAGCGTCGAAAACACCTTGAAGCGGCCGCTCTGCATGCGGTCGAGCATCTCCATCAGCCCGGCCTCGACCGACACCGAACCGTCGGCGAACTGCGCATGGCCGGCGAGCATGTTCAGCCCATGCGCCGCATATTGCCGGGCAAGTGCCACGCCCGCACCTTCCAGCGTCTCGCGGCGGCCGTCGCGCGGCCATGCCCAGGGCAGCCATTCGCCCCACGGTTTCAAGGTCAGCGCCTGCATGGCCGGCGTTTGCTGCGACGCGCGGCAGGCTTTGGCGACGTAGACGACATCGGTCTCGGTATCCCAGGCGAGTTCGACCGCTGCAGACGGATGGTCCCAGCCGAAATCCAGCGCGCCGAGCCGCGGCCAGTAGCGCGGCAGCCGGAACGGCTCGCAGGCGATCAATTCTTCCGCCACCGGAAAGATGCGGCCGGAGCCGAGCACCGGAATGCCCTTGGCCCGCGCCTCGCGCTCATGCGCGGGATAGGCTGATATGATCGCGGCTCGCTGCTGCGGCGTATAATGCTCGGCATCGTCGATGGTCATCAAGGTGACGTGGCGGGTCATTGGAGCGCCCTCGCGGCTTGAATCGTTTTGGCAGAGGCAGGGCGTATGGTGTTGTTCGGCCAAGGACTTTTTGGATGGCGGGACAGCGCCCCCCTCTGTCCTGCCGGACATCTCCCCCACGAGGGGGGAGATTGGCAGCTTCCGCGTCCCGCTTGCCTACAACCGTTGGAGATTGGCGAAAGCCGGGGTGGCATCCGATCTCCCCCCAAGTGGGGGAGATGTCCGGCAGGACAGAGGGGGGCGCGAAGGAACGCGACAGGTGAGGGAAAGCTCCATCCCACCTCACCACCTCCCCATTCCCTCCACCTCCTCCGCCGACAAAAACAACAGCACCACCTCCGACATGCCGAGCAGCGGCGTGAAGGTGACGATGGTGATGCCGCCTGTCGCGTTAGTACGGGTCAGGCCTTCGGAATAGATGTCGAGCGGCGGCTCTTCGTCGAACCAGACGCCGTGCAGCGTCTCGCCCTGCCATTTCTCGCGGCCCTTCTCGTAACTCTTGAACGACAGCACCGATTCATCGGCCTGGACATCGCCACCGCCGCCATGGCGCACCACGACGCTGTCCAGCCCATGCGGCGCGCCGCGCCCCATGATGGTGCTGAGAATGGCGCCGGCCGGGATCATGCCGGTGCCCCACGCCGCCGGCTGCTGCGGCGGGCCGATCAGGATGCGCTGCGGGTTATCGCGCGTGCCCTCGGCGGTGACGCCGGCCGCCCATAGCCGCACGGACGTGTCGAAAACCTTGCCTTGCCACCACTCAGGATAGCGGCCGGTGAGATGCATCGCCCATTCAGCACCGCCGGCTCTTGTCTTGCCGAGCTGGTTGCCGGCCATGAACAGCCGCTCGCGGTTGGTCGCGCCCGCCGCATGGAACTCGGCCTGCCTGAGATAGGGCCGGTAGGCGGCAAGCTGGTTAGTGCGGCGCCTGCGGTCCAATTCCCTGAGCAGGCTCAGATACTCGGTCTTCGCCGTCGAGCCCCGGCTTGGTGGGACCCGGTTTCCCGAGGCCCGGTTTCCCGAGGAATGGCCGGAGGACGGCTTCGAGGCCGCGGATGCGCTGCCTGATTTCGTCATCGCTCAATACATCCAGACTGTTGATGTTGACGTGCAAATCCTTGGGCAGCACCGACAGCACGATCTTCAGATACTGGTCGGGCTTTTCGGTACGGACCTCGGCGATGACGCCGGCGCCATGCGCCCGGAAATCGGCGCGGATGGCTTCCAGAAAACCATCGGCCAGCGTTTTCTTCGCCCGCCTCGGCCGGCCGGAGGGCCGTTCCGTCACATCAGGCGGTTCGTCGTCGAAAGAATCCTCGGCCATGCCCTACCCCATCATCCCGGCGGACATCGCCGGCTTCGCTGTTTTCTTGGCCGGGCGCGTAGGTTTCTTGCGCGCCCGCTTGCCGGGCTTTGCACGCGTTGGCTTCCGCGGCCGGTTTGCCGCATCGCCCTTTGCCCCAGCCGCGCTGCCGGACTTGCCGGCGCCTGACGCGGCTTTGAGCGCCGCCCTGGCGATGCTCACCGCACCGGCGCTGACGCCCGCTTGCGGAAACCCAAAGCCGCCGGCCGCGTCGACGCCCCGGACCATGCCGATCCGCACACCGGCGGCGACCGGCTCGACCCGGCCGTGGCGGGCATCGGGCGCGCCTTCGAATTCGCCGATGGCACTGACGACCTCGCGGCCGTCATCGTCGGTGATGATGGTTGCGTAACGCTTGGACATGGGGTCTCTGGTGAGCAGTGCGCGCTATGGCACGCTTCAAGAAATGTGTTGGCGAAAGTGACGATCACACGCGTCGCGATCCTTCGCGCCCCCCTCTGTCCTGCCGGACATCTCCCCCTCAAGGGGGGAGATCAGCAGCTTCACTCGCCGCGTTCTTCCTGCAAAGGCAGGCGATTGGCGAAACGATGCAACAGCCAATCTCCCCCCTTGAGGGGGAGATGTCCGGCAGGACAAAGGGGGGTGCTGTCCCGCCGACATTTGATATCGGCAACACAGGCATAAACCTTCGAGAAGGCAAAAAACAAAAACCCCGCCTCGGCGGGCGGGTCGTTGGCGCAAATCAGCACCATGACTATATTCCTAGCATAGCTGCCGTCACAAAGCAAGCGAAATCTCGTGGGCCGGCCTAAAATTCGGCCGCCCGCCGCGATATGCTGCAGCTGTCCGGATCGGAACCGGCGTTCGCGCGTTTGCAATTTTGTCAATGGGAGCAAAGCCATGAATGTCGCCAATCTGCAACTCGAGGGCCTGCTGATGGCCGTCGCATCGATCAATCAGGTCCTTGTTCGCAAGGGCGTGCTGTCGGTCGAGGATATAGACATCGCCTTGCGCAAGGCCGAAGCCAGCGAGACCAGCGAGGAGCGATCCGAAGGCATGTCGGCGTCGAGCCGCGATGCCGTCAACTTCCCGATCCGGCTGCTGGAACTGGCCAATCAGTGCCAGCCGGAGGCGGACATGCCGTCGTTCTCGAAACTGGCGCGCATGGTCGGCCAGATGAAGGAACCCTACAACGACCAGATGTGACATCGCCTCCCCGCATCAAAGGCGGCGAGCCGACCGAAGGATCTGGATCAGCTTGCAGACCCAAGCTTCAGCGTCAGCACGCGGCCCGGCCCATGCACGGCGGCAAACAGCAGCCCGGCAACGAAGGTGAAGTGATCGACGAAGAAGCCGAACTCGGCCTGATTGCCGGCCCAGTGCGACGGGCCGTGGAAGGCAAAGGCGAGGAACAGCACATAGGCGGCGGCGACAAGCGCGGCCGGTGCGAAAAAAGCGCCGGTCAGGAAGCACAGCACGAGGACGACCTCGAGCAGGGCCGCGCACCAGGCCAGAAACAGCGGGAACGGAAATCCGGCGGCGGCGATGTAGCCCGCGGTGGCGCCCATGTCGATGAACTTGAAGGTCACCGCCATCAGGAAGACGGCCGCGAAGATCAGGCGGCCAATGAGGATTGCCGCGGTTTGCCACGGCGTTTGAACGGGTGATTGAGCGGATTCCAACGACATGATGTCCTCCGGGGTTGCGACGGGTTTCGCCCCAAGGACGATACACGAGCCGCAAACCCGACATCAGGATTCAAATAGCTTTGACTCAAAGGGCGCGAGCTTCCAGGACTAGAGTCCTCGAGGTTCGCGCGGCGCCTCCCCTTCTCCCCTTGTGGGAGAAGGTGGCCGAGCCCACGGGTTTTGCCTCCGGCAAGCCCGAGGACAGGCTCCGCTCGGTCGGATGAGGGCTGCTCCAGCTTGGCATGCCGCATTCCGTCCAACACCCCTCATCCGGCTCGGTCCTGCGCGCCGATCCACCTTCTCTCACAAGGGGAGAAGGGATCGCGGCGTCTATGCCTTATCCTACCTTCGCCTCCGGGTGGCTGATCGGATCCCGCACCGTCCCATACTGACTGCCCCAGCGGTCGGTCATGTCGCAGCGTATGTCCCACAGCTCCGGGAAGAAGCGATGAAGGGCGCCGGCCTGCAGCAGTTCGACCGGCCGGCCTTTCAGCGATTTCGAGCCCAGCCCGATCGAACGGTGGATGAGGTAGAGATGATTGGCGCGGAATTTCTGGAACAGCTCGTCGAATTCGATCAGCGCCTCGGCGACGACATAGCTGTCGCCGTGATCATACCTGATATCGTAGACATCCTCGACCGAGAGCCCGCGACCATCGAGATAGGACGCCTGGAAGGCGCGCCACAGGTCCGGCGGCATGCGCAGCAAGAGCTTGAAGCCTGGCGATTCCTGGCCGCTGCCATTGCCGAGCTCCAGCCGAATCTCCTGGTATTCCTTGGGCGACATGGTTTCGAGCAGGTCGAGCTGCACCGTCATCATGCGCATCAGCCGATGCACGCGCCCCATCAGCGTGACGACGCGATGCGTGTTCTGCTGTTCGAGGAAGTCGACGACATCGACCAGCGTGTAGGTGATGAGCTTCATCCACAGCTCTTCGACCTGATGCACGATCTGGAACTGCAGCTCGTCGGCATTCACCATCTCGGCCAGCGGCTTCTGGCAGGCGAGAAGCTTGTCGCATTGGAGGTAGACGCCGTAGTCGCGCATCTCGGGCGCTTCGATGCGGGCATAATAATCCGGCTTGTGCATGGCAGCTGCTCCTTTGCCCGGCCCGTCGGTTCAGGGCATCTGTTCGGTCCGAGCCTGGAGAATAAGCGGTTTTGGCTTGAATATTGTTCCCTTCTGTTATTCAAATAGCGAGAATTGAAGGACGAAATTCCATTTATGGCGCCGTCCTGGAGAACGTTCGATGCTGGATGCTCTCGACCGGAAGATCGTCGCAGCGCTGGAACGCGACGCGCGTACCTCCTTCGCGGTGCTCGCCGACGAGGTCGGCTTAAGCAAGACGCCGTGCTGGAAGCGGGTCAAGGCGCTGGAGGACGCCGGCATCATCCGCGGCTACTCGACACGGATCGACCCGGCAAAACTCGGCTTCGGCATCGAAGCCTTCATCCAGGTGTCGATCGATTTCGAGCTTTCCGAAGCCTTCGAGGCCGCAGTCCAGGCGCACCCGCTGATCCGGCGCTGCCACGCCACGACAGGCGAGGCCGACTATCTCCTGCAGATCGTGACGGTCGACATGATGGCGCTGGACAGGATGCTGCGCGTCGAGCTCAGCCGCCTGCCCGGCGTGCGCCGGACGATCACGTCGATGGCCATGCGCGAGATCAAGGGTGACATTTCTTTCGCCAATGCCGTTGGTCATACGCAGCAGAAGCGATAACGGGTCGGCAGCGGCTGGTGTTTGTTGGAGCCGATCAGCGGGATGGTTCAGGCTGCGTTTTTGTCGGGCTTGTCGATCCGTCATGCCGGGCTTGGGGCCGGACCGACGCGCTGGTCCTTCTGCTGTTCGACGTCAGCTTTCCACTTCGGGCAGTTCTCGTAGTCATGGTCGCGCCCGCCGCAATAAGCGCAGCATTTTGCAGGGCTATCGGGGCGAAACATCGTCATGCATTGAAATGCACGTGGCGCCGGTCTGGTTGCGTGGCACCGTTACTTTTCGCTTACATTAGGGATTTGGGTGCTAAATCCGGGGTTTAAGGCGTGTAGCCAAGCGCGGCCAGGGCCGACAGCCCTGCAACCAGGCCAATTGCAATAACAATGCCGAAATGCCGTTCCAGGAATTTGCGCCCCTGCAAGTCGTATCGCATATCTGAAACTCCGCCGCGTAATCTGGGGCAGTGTGTTCAGGCGTCAAGGCCGGGGTCTTGACAGGCGGTAGTCAGGCAGCTGCCATTGTTCATATCGTGGTTCATATCGGAACGTGGAACGACACCTCATGGCCGAGCACTCTTCATCGGTGGGAGAAAACCACTCCCGCCGCGGCATCCGACCCCCGCCTGGCCTTTGTTTATGCCGAGGCGGTGCGAGGTCTTCTGCATCAGCAGAACGTGGTGGAGAGCCTCGATACGCGAGCGGGCAATCTGGTCTTTGCAACCGCGTTCGTAAGTTCTCTCCTCGGCGGCAGAGCCCTCCTGGATGGGCTGGGGCTGTGGGACTGGCTGGCGCTGGCGCGGGCCCGATCGGGCTTGTGGCCCGGTCTGCAGCAGGCACCGGGGGGCGGAGCCCGCTGGTCACAAACAATCATTAGAACCTGCTAATGTTCCACGCTGACTAATATTTCGGAAACGACTGCAGCATGGCGACGAGCGCGCTGCCCGGTGCTGGTGAAGTTCATCCACAGAAGAAGCGGGGGGTTGGGATCATCCGACAGCGTCTTGTGTAGCCAGGGCGGCGAACCTCGGGACTGGGGTTCGCCGCCCCCTTTCGCGCCAATGAGGGAAAGTTGGCCCTCAAGGGAGCGATCTCGGCTTAGAAAGCGGTCCATACGCGCTCGTGCGGATTTCCCGCGGCATGTCGCCGTGGCGCAGCTTCGCCTGCGGTATGCCCTGTTGCAGGCGACGCAGCGAGGGCGCATCGAGACCGAGGGCATGCCGCTGTATGGCGCGATGGCCTCTTCGCCGACCGCTCTGAGGGGATCCGATGCAGCGCGCAGCGCAGGCGCCTGTGCGTAGGCATTGGCGACCCTAAGCATATAGCTCGCGTTGGTTTCGCCTTTACGCTCGATTTTCAGCCGCCTTGCCAGCGCCTCGCGCACGCGTTCATGGTGGTCGGCCTCTATTTTAGTTTAGGCGGTTGCCTGGCAGGTAGGCCGTTCGACGGGAGCAACTCAGTCGGATCAGATCGCTACCTGTGTTCCGATCTCGACCACGCGTCCAGTCGGGATCTGGAAATACTCAGTGGCGTCGGCCGCCGTCCGCGCCAGGCCGATGAACAGCCGGTCCTGCCACAGAGGCATGCCGGAATTGGGCGAGGCCTTGAGCGAACGTCGCGACAGGAAGAACGACGTCGTCATAATGTCGAACTTCCAGCCCTGTTTGCGGCAGATCGCCAGCGCGCGAGGGATGTTCGGCTGCTCCATGTAGCCGAAGGTCAGTGTCACTCGCATGAACAGCTCGTTGACCGTCTCCATCTTGACCCGTTCGCTGTCGGGCACCACCGGCTGCGGCGCCGTCACCACCGACAGGATGACGTTCTGCTCGTGCAACACCTTGTAGTGCTTCAGGCTGTGCATGAGCGCGGTCGGCGCGCTGATCGGATCGCTGGTCAGGAACACTGCCGTTCCGGACACCAACTGCGGCTTCTTTTTCGCCAGGTTGCCGGCAAGGAAATCGAGCGGAATCTCGTTCCTGCGGGTTTTTTCGAACAGGTACCTGGTGCCTCTTATCCAAGTCCACATGGTCATCACGATAACTGCGGCAATGGCAAGCGAGGCCCAGCCGCCGTCGAACACCTTGACGATGCTGGCTGCAAAGAAGCCGGTATCGATGAAGACGAACACCGCCATCAAGGCAACCGCGACGCCGAGCGGCCACTTCCAGATACGCGTCATGACGACAAAAAGCAGTATGTTCGTCACCAGCATGTTGCCGGTCACCGAAATACCGTAAGCCGAGGCCAGTCTGCTGGATTCGCCGAAGCCGACCACCAGCAGCATCACCACCAGCGCCAGCAACAGGTTGACGCGCGGCAGGTAGATCTGGCCCGACTGTTTTTCCGACGTATGCAGGATCACGAAACGCGGCAGCATGTTGAGCTGCACCGCTTGCCTGGTCAGCGAGAAGGCGCCGGAAATCACCGCCTGGCTGGCGATCACGGTTGCGGCGGTTGCCAGCACCACCATGGGAATGAGCGTCCAGCCCTGGTTCATCTCGAAGAACGGATGACCGACAACGCCGCCATTTGCCAGCACGAAGGCGCCTTGCCCGACATAGTTGAGCAACAGGCAAGGGAACACGATCGCCAGCCAGGCGAGCACGATCGGCTTGCGCCCGAAATGGCCGAGATCGGCATAGAGCGCCTCGGCGCCGGTGACGGCGAGAAAGACCGCACCAACCGTGACGAAGGCGACATCGGGCGAGTTGACCAGGAACGACACGATATAATGCGGGCTGATTGCCAGCAGGATTTCCGGGTCGTCCATGATGTGGTTGAGGCCGGAAAGGCCGATGGCCAGGAACCACAGCGCCGTAACAGGCCCGAACACCAATCCCACGCCGCCGGTGCCGAACCGCTGTACCGCGAACAGGATCGCCAGGATGACCAGCGTCAGCGGCACCACATAGGGCTGGAACGTGGGCGTTACGACATTCATGCCTTCGACCGCCGAAAGCACCGAGATCGCCGGCGTGATGACCGCGTCGCCGAAGAAAAGCGAAGCGCCGACGATGCCGATGCCGAGAATCACCGCCGACCGCTTCGGGAAACTGCCGCGCGCCAACGCCATCAGCGACAGCACCCCGCCCTCGCCACGGTTGTCGGCACGGAGCACAAACATGATGTATTTGATGGTGACGGTGATCGTCAGAGACCAGATGATCAGCGACAGCACGCCGAGGATGTCGCCACGGTCGGCGACGTTGCCGCCGGCCGAAGCACGCAACGCCTCGCGGAACGCATAGATCGGGCTGGTGCCGATATCGCCATAGACCACGCCGAGCGCGCCCAGAATCAGTATTCGCAGGCTCTGCTGGGAGTGGACGTCATGCGCCGCGGGCTGTGCTGTTGCATCCCCGCCGTTGCCTATATCGGCATTGCCCATGAACTTACTCCTTCGGATAGGGCGGGGTCCCGCCCCCTTGCAGCGCAAAGCAAAACGTTCGTTGTCGAAGTGGTGAACGCGAGATACCTCGCTGTTGTCGAGACTCAAATCGCCACTGGGTGAAAGTTCAGTGGAAGATTAGTATGTGCGTTGATAACATTGCGTTCCTCAATTACCTCAATCGCGAATCCTCATTCCTGAGGGGTGCTCAGTAAGGAATGAGATTTTACTTTAAGTCGATCCCTTGCAGCGCAGACAACTTCTTCAACACGCTGTCGGTAGCTTGCGGTCGTTTGCTGGCTGTCGGCCTTCCTGGGTCTATTTACAGTCGAGCATGCCGGAAATATTGACGATCAAGGGCCAGGGCCAAGAAGCGGCCCACGATATCGACTAGCATGGAAGGCTCCGGAGGCCGGTCAACGGGGTCAAATGCGAGCCCAATGGCGGCACGCGGGCCCCCTGCCGTTGTCGTTACAGGCCAAAAGTCAAAGCGCGAGGCCAACGCCGGGTGGACTCCGGCGCTCACGACAAGTCCCGTTGCCAACGACGATCGCGCCGCCTCGAATTCGGCCTCCTGGGGCTCTACGTCGCCGACTTTCTCGACGGAAACTACTTTGCCATCCAAAACAAGAATGACGACGACAGGAACTTGAAAAAGCGCTGCAAGTGTTTGGCAGGTGATCGAGACGATCGCCTTAGCATTATCGATCCCGGCGGCGTCGCGACTGTAGCCTTGCAGCAATGTTGCCTGCCTCTTCAGGAGTGCCGCTTCAGTTGCACGGCGCCGGGATGTAAATGCAACGCCACTGACGATAAGTCCGACGACAAAAAGCAGTCCAATCGCCCAGACGTTTGCCGGGTCGTCGACGATCAGCGTGTAGCGAGGCTCAGTCAGGAAGAAATTGTAGGCGAGAGCACCAAGTATCGCCGAACAGAGGGAAGGCCCCAAACCCAAGCCAACGGCCGCTATGATCACCGGCACCACAAATACGAGGGAGAGGTTCGGGATCATCACTTGGCTATGAATACCAACAGCCAGTGCCGCCGCGATGGCGGTCATCACAAACGAAGCAAGGTAGCGCACTGCAGCTGGAGCCTCCGATAACGCTAAGTCCAAAAGCGGATCGGCATCCGGCAACAGTTTGATGTCTCGTCGCAGTTTCGGATTAACAGCGGCCATTGTTCAACTCCATGCAGCGGTCGCCGCATGACGCAAACCTAGGTCGATACGCATAAAAATTCCATTCGTGTGGGAGCCCCAAGATATAAAGATCCCATAGTCGAAGAGGCGGTACAAAGAGGGCGGCTCGCGAAGCGGCTACTCGCCGGGCGCTCCGCTCGCCTCATCGTCACCATGGGAATGCCGGTGCTCCTTTATCGCTGGTATTTCGGCGCTTACGGTGTTCGCGGTTTCGAGCGTAGCATCTTGAGCTTCGCCGGAATCAAGCCAATTCGCGAAAGTTTTTTGGCCTCTCATTTGGCGATGAAAAGAAACGTGCTCGCTGGATCGAGGACATACGCAATCACGGAAGGCGGGGCGACTGATCGCGGCCCACGAAATATCGTGCTAGTGGCTGCTGGTCTTGAAACGGTACCAGGATCGACGATCAATGCTCGGTCAAGATTTCCGCTGTCGGCACGATTAGGTCGTCCGACAGCCAACCCTTTTGGCAACTTTCCACCCGACTGAGACGTTGAACGCTCCATCGCGGTATAATCCGAGCCCATGCGCCGGCCGGCTCGGTCGCGCCAGGAGTCGACGCTCAACACCCAGGTATTGAACGTCTCGATATGGGCCGGATGCGGATTGGGAGCTTCGAGGCTCGGACTATCAGAAGCGGACCTTCAGATAGCGGACGTTCGCCGGAACCTTGGCGAGAGGCCAAGGCGGACCTTTACTGCGCTGGCGCAGGTGTATCCGGCACTGACGGTGTCTCGACCTTCGGCACCTCAATGTTAACGTTGGCGTCCCAGGCACCGGAGATGATCCGCTCCGAAAAAACCAGCAAATACTGCAATGGCATCAGAATTGCCGCAATGACCGTCCCGCCGCCTCAACTTTGGACGACTGTAGTAGACGCTCCCAGGCACCTGCCGCCAGCATGGCTCTGGTGCCTAGTGAGGTTGGATGCGGTCAACCGGCACACACCTCATGCCACAAGTCGCACGGGCAACTGTGCGAGGGCGCGGATGCCAAGGCGCTTGCGCCACTCGATTTTCCCCGCCCTGTTGTCGAGGCGCATGTCTGGGAAGCGCGTGACGATGCGCTCGAGGGCGATAGCGGCCTCCGCCCGAGCTAGTTGGAAACCGAGGCAGAAATGCGCGCCTGTGCCGAAGGAGAGGTGCGGGTTCGGGTGGCGCGTGATGTCGAAACGGTGGGGATCCTCAAACTTGGCAGGATCGCAATTTGCCGCCGCCAGGAATCCGGCGAACATGTCGCCGCGGCGGAATTGCCGTTCCTGCCAGACCATGTCGCGGGTCGCAAAGCGTGGCTTGGTCATTTGCACTGGCGATACGTAGCGCAGACATTCTTCGACGCAGGTGGGCATCAGGCTTAGTTTGCTCTGCAGCCTGCGGCTTTGATCCTCATGCGATAGCAATGCAAAGAGCCCGCCGGAAATCAGATGGGTGGTGGTTTCCTGCCCAGCACCGAAGAGCAGGAAAATCATCGAGACTAGTTCGTCCTCACTGAGCTTCTGCCCGTCAGATTCAGCATCGCGCAGCGCGGCGATCAATCCGTCAGGCAAGGCTCCCCCTCCAGGTCGCGAGACGCGGCGAAGATAGCGGACAACGCTGATCACGCCGGGAATGGCGCGGATGACCGCGCCGACATTGGCAGTGTCCTTTAGCCCGCCCAGCCAGCTCTTGAACCGATCGTGATCCTGTTCCGGCAGGCCGAGCATCGCGCAAATGACCGAGAGGGGCAGATCGCGACAGAACTCGGCCATGAGATCGACCTTCGGTCTCCCCTCCAGCTTGTCGAGAAGCCGATCGGCTATTTGGGTGATCATCGGCTTCATGGCCTCGATCGTTCGGCGCTGGAACGCCTGGTCGACGAGCCCGCGCAGGCGGCGGTGCTCAGGGTCGTCGTGGCCGAGCATGTTCAGCGCCAGAAGGCTGATCGTCCTTGGCAAGAATCTGAGTATCCGCACCTGTGTCCTGCTCCCCGCGTTGGCGGGGTCGCGCGCGAAGCTCTCGTGATCCTTCAACAACGTTGCGCAGGCGTCATGCGTCACGGCGAGCCATGTGCGTCCGACAATCGGCAGCTTCATGCAAACGACTGGACCTTCGGCTCGCATTCGGTCAACCGTGAGGAAGGGGTTTGCGTGGAAGCCCGGCGATAAGATGTCGAAATCGCGCGTCTCGATCATGCTCTCACTCCCAATGTGGCCAGTCCTCCATGAGGCGCTGCTGCGCTTCTCCGGTTAATCCGCCTCAGCCCTTCGACGCCACCGGCACGTTAGCAGAAAAGAGAACGGCCAGAATTACCTCGGTCGCGCGCTGAGTGTGATGACCAAGAGGCGACCGATCGATCGGATAAAATCATATCAGCTGCCGTTCGTTGCTGCTCGAGTCACATAAATCTGGTTGGGCCTGAAGCCGGTGAAGTGGCCGCCTTTGAAGTCACCGTATCGGGCGTCAAGTTCCAGACCCGCCAAGGCAAAACGCAGCGGCATCTCCTGCGGAAAGAAGGCGCGCAGGTGCATCGCGTCAGCCCGGCCTTTTCAACAACGCGAACATTGCAGTCGACTATTTGTGGTGGCAGCTATCTCCTCGATTACGAATATCGGGACGCGAAATGGGGGAGCGAGTGGAGAAACGCTTCGATACCGCCCATCTTATTGAGCGAGCTATTGGATTGAAAGGTTTAGACTCTTAGGATCGCCTTCTACGGGTCACCGCATGACGCAAACCTAGGCGGAAGTTCGGCTCGTGACGGCCGTCGGCATGCGGGCACTATAGCTCGGGCCAGACTGACGCGAGCAAAAGAAGGACAATTCCAACGAACGCGGCATTCCAGACGAGCGACCGGAGCAAAGGAACGCCCGCTGCGTAGAGTAGAAGATAAACCACTCTGGCGGAAAAATAGAGACCAGCTCCCCATTGGCTGAGGGCGCTCTCACGACCGAGCACGTGAACAAGGAAGACCGCCACCACAAACACCGGGAACGTCTCAAGTAAGTTTCGAAGTGCTCTTTCCAGGCGTCCTGCTACGCCCGTGAGCGGAGAGACTTCGGCGTCACGAGAGCTGGCCGTCCAACGATAACCTCGCTGAAGGCTGGCTGCGTGCGAGGAGACAACAATTTGGATCAAACAGAGCACGCAACTCGCCACAAGCATCGCTAGTTCGAAGCTCATTCAACCCTCACACCTGCCCGTTCTTTAAAGACCTTACCAGAATCGTGCGTCGTATGCCGGTCCGCCGGCCAGACTGATGTCCGGGAAGGGTCGATTGTTGGGCTTCATCAACGCCGGTGGGCAGCGGCCCTTCCTTACTGCCCAGAGTCATGGGCGAGGTCCGGGTTCAGTGTCGCCAAGGCTTTGGTCCATGCGAAGTCATAGGGTAAGAACGCGAGATAAATCGCGATCAGTCCGCCTGCCGGCACATCGATCGTGAAGACTGCAATCGTCGTTGTCGCCACCAGCACCGTGTAGGGAAACAAATACCAGTAGGCCCAGTCGAGGCGTCTGCGGCGAAACAATAGGTAGTTCCAGACGCCGTCGGTGACCATAACAGCTATTACCATCACGAGCGCCGCCGCGCCTCGCTCCTGGGCCTGTAGCATCGCGGCGACTCCAAAGGTCATGATCGTATAGAACGCCCCGCCACGATCATCCATCCCCAAATCGGCAGTGCCCAGCGCGGTTGTTTGAGCGATGCCAAAAAGCGAAAGGGCGTCGGCCCGGACAGCCACGCTTCGAGCGCAGCGCACAAGGCAACCAACATCAGCGCCAGGGGCCAGGGCGAGAAAGGGATGTAGCTTGATAGCATGGCTCGTCGCACACTCGTAGTCCTACGACACGATCATAAGGGCGCGCAGCAGGCAAATTCGGCTTTTCCGCATTCCGACTCCAGGTCATCGCGCGAAGGTCGGCTCTTGAGAAGCGCCGGGGAAGTCGGCAATTGGCGCAACCGCGACCTCCAGAGTGATCGCCAGCGATGTCTGCTTCAGGGCGGTGGCAAAGCTGACCTCTACGGCCGACATGCGGCGCGTTGCCGACCGTCAGCATTTGGGGCCGGAAGCGGACTGCTCCAGGACTTTGTCGATAAAAACCCTTCCGGAACCATGGATGTGATGCACCGCGCGCTTGCGCTCCGCATCAAGACCGACATGGCCAGCAACTGGCGGATCATTCAGCGCCTGCGCATGTCGCTACAGCTTGCCCTGTTTCTATTGTTGCTGGAACTTCTGGCGTGGCTGTTGGCGATAACACGAGTCTAGGCTCACGGACTATTAAGCCAGCAGGGTGAAGACTGCTTCGAGACAAGTTACGCGAAAATCCCTCGCGCTAAAGCTGAGCTTCGATAGCCGCCTTGTCTATAACAGACCATACTTGTACAATCTTTTTGTCCCGAAATTCATAGATAACATTCTCGGCAAAGGAAACTCTCCTCCCGCTCACAGGGAGGCCGAGGAATGTTCCTTTCGGGGTACAATCGAAGTCAAGCCGGCTCGCTATATAAGGCGGATCGGAAATCAACATCCGGACGTTGAAATAAAGGTCCGGGATTTCAGCAAAGTCTGTCTCCAGCATTTCGCGATAACCTGACAAGCCGAGCCGCCGCCTATTGTGGATCACCTCATCATCAACGAACTGTCCCAGCTTCTCCCAGTCCTGCTTATTGAGGCAGGCAATGTAGTCTCGGTAGACGCCGGAGAGGTCGGTTTTAATCATCGCGACTGACCCTATCTTCTAACGGGTCCTGCTGCAAAGGCGGTATTCTCGCGCTCACGCAGATGACGGCATGAAGCGGCTTCATGCGCGGATGAGAAAGTGTTAGACAGCGTCCACTTCCTCTATTCCCGCTTCGTCTAATGGTAGGACAGCGCCCTTTGAAGGCGTGAATCGTGGTTCGAGTCCATGAGCGGGAACCAGCATCGCCCGCGCCAGGCAACCGATCGGACCGGGTGTGCCGTCCTTTTCACTGGCAAGGTGGTCGGGCCGACCAAGGAGCCCTATAACCACCGGATGTGACGGAGGACGACATGGCAGACGACAAATCCAAGACCAAGCAGGACCGCAAACCGGCCTCCGGCGAGGAGCCTTACGACGTTGCGGCTTTTGCGAAAAAATACGGCATACCGCCGAGCGAGGCCGCGACGATCATCAAGCGGTACGGGCCTTCGAGGAAGAAGCTCGATGCGCATATGGCGAGCCGCAACGCCTGATCCGCATCCGGCGGCGTCGACCCGGACCGCGGCTTGACCATGCCCGCCTGATTTCCGGCCGGTTTCTGCCGGATGTGCGAAATTTCCCGTTTTGGGAAGGTGCGGCCTGGCGCCGGATGAAGCGCTGAAGATCATGCGCGAATCGCAAGGCTGGGTGAGCACGACGACGCCGTCCAGCGGCAAGCGGAAGAATTAGCCCGACAAGTGCATTGGGCGAAAAGCATGGCGCTCGGTTGCCGGCAAATCGACCTCGGAGCGCCGATTCATGGATGTTGCTCTTGCATTAGCTTGAGCGCATATTTCGTCAGCCGGTGAACTACCCAAGCCGGTTAGGCTCGGCGCCAGTCCCCCCTCGATCCCTCGACGCCGAGCCGCCGGGATCGGCCTGGAGGCGAACCATGCCCATGTATCTCTCACGATTCAGCTATACGCCCGAGACCTGGGCGCGTCTGATCGAAAACCCCGAGGATAGACGCGAGGCAGCCCGCACCTACATCGAGTCGGTCGGCGGAAAGCTGCACGGGTTCTGGTACGCCTTCGGAGAGCACGATGGCTGGAATCTGTGGGAGGCGCCAGACAACGTTTCGATGGCATCTGTCGCGCTTGCCATTGGTGCGGGAGGCGCGCTCAGCTCGTACGAGACCACCGTTCTCCTAAGCGTCGAAGAAACCATGCAAGCCCTCGGCAAGGCGAAGTCGGTCCGGTATCGCCCGCCGGGAAAGCCCTGACCAACACGAGCGGGTGGGTGCTGGAACGGTTTTTCCGAGCTTTCTCGCCGCTGTTAATGCATGTCGCCCAAAAGCACGCCGTCGGGCTTGAACCGAGGGTCCTGCAGCCTCGCATCCGGCCAGCGGATGCTACGCTCGCCGTCCGGCTGGCAAAGCCGCTCGCCCGCTCGCCCGCGTAACGATCGCTTGCAGCGGCTCCGGCTGGTGCAGCAGAAATCCTTGGCCGAAGGCAACGCCCATATCCCTGAGGATGTCGAGCGCATCCTGCTCTTCGATCTTCTCCGCCACCACGGAGCAGCCGAGGCTTCTGGCTATGCCCGCTATGGCTGAGACGATTTCGCGGTCGAAACGGCTCTTCGCAATATGCTCGATGAAGGAACCGTCGATCTTGATCGTGTCGACGGGAAAGCGCCGGAGATATTCGAACGAGCTCATGCCCGCCCCGAAATCATCGAGGCTGACGCGGCAGCGCCGCTCGCGCGCCTTGCGGACGAACTCTTCGGCAGCAGTGAAATTGGTGACCGCGGCGGTTTCCGTGATCTCGAAGCCGATGCCGGAATGCGGCGCCCCGGTCTCATCGATGACGGCGTCGACGAAATCCCAAAGCTGCGGATCGCTCAGCGTCTGTGCCGACAGGTTGAAGCCGAGCGTGAGCGCCCCTGACTTCAGCGCGGGACCATGAAGCGAGAGCGCCGTCCTGATGATCCAGCGATCGAGCCGCGAGGCAATGCCGAACCGCTCAGCCGCCGGGATGAACTCGCCCGGCGGGATCAGCCCCCCGTTGCGCCCGGCGAGCCGCGCCAGGACCTCGACATGGCGGTTCTCTTGCCAGGGTTGTCCGAGCCGATGGATTTCCTGGCCGAACAGTTTCAGCCTTCCGTCTTCCATGGCATCGACGGTGTCGGCCGCCAGCCGCGCCGCATTGAGGCCCCCGGATGTTGTCTCAGGGGAGAACACCGCGAAGCGATTGCGCCCGGCGGCCTTGGCCGCATAGCAGGCGTCGTCGGCGCAGGCGAGCGCGTCGGCCACCGCGGTATTCTCATCGGCGACAAAGGCGATGCCGATGCTGGCCGCAAGCTTGCGCGACGCCGCCATCGAGCCGAGATCGGCATCGCGAACCGCCGCGAGAACGGCGCCGGCGAGACGCTCGGCTTGCGCTGCGTCGCAATCAGGCACCAGCAGCGCGAACTCGTCGCCGCCGAGGCGCGCGGCATGCACCGACGGCGGCAGACAGCCCAGAATGCGCTCGGCGACGCGCTTCAGCGCGAGGTCGCCGGCGGCGTGGCCGGCGAAGTCGTTCAAGGCCTTGAAGTAGTCGAGATCGACGTAGAACACCGCGAGCGGGCGCGCCGTTGCGATATGCTGGGCCAGCAGCCGGTCGAATGCGGCGCGGTTCAAAAGGCCGGTCAGGCCGTCATGGCGGGCCGCATGGGCAAGTTCCTGGTCGCGTTGCTTCGCCTCGGTGATGTCGCGCACCGTGCCCAGGATCTGGCCCGACGACTGGGCGTCGGCGATGAACCGTATCAGCGATTCAACATGTCTGATGTCGCCGTCCCGCTTGATGATGCGGTATTGCACGGCGACGACCTTTTGGGTTTGCAGCGGCGCCAAGTGGGCTCGCTCGGCGTCGGCCCTGTCGTCCGGATGCAGATAGCTGTGCCAGAGGTCTTGCGACACCTCGTCGGTTTCGGCGACAAGCCCGAAGATTTCCCGCGTGCGCTCGTCCCAGTAGCTTTTGCGTGCGGCAAGATCGTGATGCCAGATGCCGGTGCCGCTGGCGGCCAATGCCAGGCGAAAGCGGACATTGACCTGTTCGAGCTCTGCTTCCGCTTGCTTCTGCTTGGTGATGTCGGTCTGGACGCCCATCAGCCGGACCGGCCGGCCTTCGACATCGCGTTCGACCACCCCGCCGCGATCGAGAACCCATACCCAGTGACCGGATTTGTGCTTCAGCCTGAGCTCGGTCTCGATCGAATCGGTCAGGCCGGCAATGTGGCGTTCGCCGCTGGCCACCGCCCGCTCGCGATCGTCGGGATGCGTCAGCTGCAGCCAGAGATCGCTCGCCTCGACGAGCTCACCCTCGCCATAGCCGAGCATTTGCGACCACATCGCCGAGTAGAAACAGTCGCCGCTCCTGAGATCCCAGTCCCAGACGCCAAGATGCGCGCGTTCGAGCGCCAGCTCCCAGAACTCTCCATCGCGATTCTTCTTGTTAGCCATGCCCTGGACTTCGCCCGCCCCGCCGCAGCCATTGTGCGGCAAAGCAAAGAAGAAACCGTTACCGATGACAGCCCTGTTGGCCCTGCCCGGTCGCTGCAACGCGAGGAACGCGGAGGCCATCCGGCCCATTGCCTAGCCCCCGCGAGCCGCCGCGTTCGACCTGCGGCAGACCTGATCCCGCCTGGATCAGGCCTTGTTGGATCACGCCTTGGCCTTGAAGCGCGCCGCCTCTTCCGAACCGCTTGTGGCGTCGCCTGCGCTATAGGAATGGGCGCCGGCGCCGGCCAGCTTGCCGCCGTCGACGATCAGGTAGTCCTCGCGGATCGGCCGGCCTTCGAACCAGCACTCCAGGATTTCGCGCGTGCCGGCGGCATAGCGCGCCTGGGCGGAGAGCGACGATCCCGAAATATGCGGCGTCATGCCGTGATGCGGCATCGATCGCCACGGATGGTCCTTGGGCGCCGGCTGCGGGAACCAGACGTCGCCGGCATAGCCCGCGAGCTGGCCGCTCTCCAGCGCACCGGCGACAGCGTCACGATTGCAGATCTTGCCGCGCGCCGTGTTCACCAGATAGGCGCCGCGTTTCATCCTGGCGATCATCGCCTCGTCGAACAGGTTCTCCGTCTCCGGATGCAGCGGGGCGTTGATCGTCACCACGTCGCAGATGCCGACCATCGACGCCGGGTCTGGGTGGAAGGTGACGCCAAGCTCCTTCTCGACCGCCTCGGGCAGGCGGTGGCGGTCGGTGTAGTGCAGTGTGACGTCGAACGGCTGCAGCCGGCGCAGCACCGCGCTGCCGATCCGGCCGGCGCCGACAGTTCCGATCTGCATGCCTTCGACATCGTAGGAGCGCGCGACACAGTCGGCGATATTCCAGCCGCCTTTGATGACCCACTGGTAGGACGGGATATAGTTTCGCACCAGCGCCAGGATCATCATCACCACATGCTCGGACACGCTGATCGAGTTGCAGTAGGTCACCTCGGCGACGGTGATGCCGCGGTCCATCGCGGCCTGCAGATCGACATGGTCGGATCCGATGCCGGCGGTGATCGCAAGCTTCAGTTTGTTTGCCTTGGCGATCCGTTCCTTGGTCAGATAGGCCGGCCAGAACGGCTGCGAGATGACGATTTCGGCGTCACCGAGTTCACGTTCGAAAACGCTGTCGGGACCGTCCTTGTCCGAGGTCACGACCAGGCTGTGCCCGGCGCTTTCCAGATAAGGCCGCAGGCCGAGCTCGCCCGACACGCTGCCGAGCAGAACGCCCGGTTCGAAGTCGATGGCCTTCGGCGTGGGAAGCGTTTGCCCGCCGGGATAGCGGTCGAGCTTCGGCAGCCCATCCCGGGCATAATTTGACGGGTAACCGTCAACCGGATCGTCATAGAGGACGCAAACGACCTTTGCCATTTTGGTTCTCCCTTCGTCTGATAACGAGGAAGACGCTCGATTGTTAAGGCTGCCCGCCAAAACCGAACGGGCGGCCACCTGGTTTGTCAGAGGCCAGCAACTCCTGGCGCTTCCTCGGAAAGTTGCGCGCTATTGCGAATTAAATGGAGGAGATGGACGTGGCTTCAAGGCCGGCGGCAGGCACCGCGTTCATCGTTGACCTTGAGCGTACGCGCGACGACGATCCGCCATCGCAGCCACGGCCGCGACGGCGCCAGCCACAAACCCTCACTTCTTCCCTTGCGGGTAGATCGTCTCGCCGCGCTTCAGCATCTCGACGAAGGCGGCGATCTTCATCTTGCGCCCAGCCTCGGTCTTCATATTGTGGATGCGGAAGGCGAGCGCGAAACGGTTCTGCGCGCTGAGCGTTGCCAGCATCGCCTTGGCCTTGGGCTCGACGTCTATTGCCGCCTGGAGATCCACGGGGATTTTCATGTCCTTGCCGCTTCCATAGGCGCGCGCCCAGCGCCCGTCGGCCTTCGCCGCCTCGACCTGTTTGAGCCCATGCTCGGTCATCCGGCCCTCCTCGATCAGCCGGGCGACGTTGTCGACGTTGATCTGGCTCCAGATGCTCTTCCGGCCGCGCGGCGTGTAGCGCTGCAAATAGCTCTTGTCGTCGAGCCCCTTGCGCACGGCGTCGATCCAGCCCCAGCACAGCACCACGTCGATAGCCTCCTTGGGCGTGATCGAAGGTAGCCCCGAACCGACCTTGTGGATCTTGATCCAGACTTCTGTCGCGGTGTCGTGGTGCTGGCCGACCCAGGTATAGAAGCTGTCGGCATCGCTGAATTCGCGCACCTTGGCAAGATCGACCTTGACCGGCGCCATCAGCGGGTCCGCCTTTTTGCGGTCGTCATCGGTTTCCTCCTTATCGCTGCTCAGCTCCGATCGAATGGAGCAACAGTGGCCTTGTTGCAAGGCTGGCGGGACAGCGAAGCTGCCAATCTCCCCCCTAGTGGGGGAGATGCCCGGCAGGACAGAGGGGGGCGCGAAGGATCGCCATCGTCTCGTTACCTCATGACCAACCGAGAATTGACATGAGGTGCAGTTGCAAAGGGTTGAAGGCCGGCGGGACAGCGCCCCCCTCTGCCCTGCCGGGCATCTCCCCCACTTGGGGGGAGATTGGCAGCGTCGCTGTCCCCGCCCCAGCCCATGGCGGTTCTTCCCGTCGTACTGTAGGAATCTCCCGGCAGAACTGGCCCATAATAGACACGGCGGGCTCAACTGGGGACATATTGCCATGCGAGCGATGCTGTTCGGCCTGATGCTGCTGGCGCCAACTATGGCCCTGGCGGAACCGATAGAAACTCAGAAGATCATCACCGCGCTGACCGGCGACTGGAATGGCGACGGCGGCACCGACCTTGTGATGATCGTCGAGACCCAGCCCAGCGACCCGATGGACATGTACTTCTTCCTCAGGGATCGCGAGCACAACTTTTTGCGTCCTGCCGGCGTCGTGCGTGGGCAGATTCTCGGCGAGTGGAACGGTTACGACCGGCCCGGCTACGAGGCCTCCGACACCGAGCCGGAGCTGACCGCGCTGCCCAACGGCTCGATCAAACTGTATCTGCCGGCAATGCCGGTCGGCAGCAAGCGGACCAACCACACGCTGACGCTCGCTTACCGCGACGGCGTCTTCATCGTCGCCGGCTTTGCCTATGACTATCACGACTACCTTGAGGACAATGTCGCAAGCGACTGCGATTACAATGTTTTGACCGGCAAGGGCAAAAGCAGCAGGATGAGGGAGGACGGCACTACCGCGCACGCAACCGTCTCTGTCGAGGGGAAGATCATCCCCTTCGCGGAGTGGGACACCAGCGCCGGCTTCAGCGCCTGCGGCGAATGAGGGCAGCGCCCCGCATCGGGAGGATCCGACAGGTCGCCTGCTTCACTGCAGCTGCGGTTTCTTGAGAAAGCTGTTGCGGTCGGCCGACTTGACGCGCAGCCAGGTTTCGCGGCCGTCGCGCACAACCCGCAACGGGATCTCGGCGCCCGCCGGGTTCTGCCACAGCTTGCGGTAGAAATCGGCGAGCCCGTCGACTTCGCCGTCGCGGACATCCGAGATGATGTCGCCCTGGCGCAGGCCGGCTTCGGCGGCCGGGCTGCCTTCGGCGACGCTCATCACCACGACCTCGCCATTGCTTTCGGCGGAGAAGGCTCCGAGCCATGGGCGCGGTGGCTTGGCAACCTGGCCGCGTGTCAGGAGATCGTCGAGAATGGGCGGCAGAAGGTCGATCGGCACCACCATGTTGATGTCGGCGATCTCGCCGGCGCGGCTCATCTGCAGGCGCAGCGAACCGATGCCGAGCAGCCTGCCGTCCTGCCCGATAAGTGCCGCACCTCCCCATGACGGATGGGCGGGCGCGGTGAAGATCGCTTCGTCCAGGAGATACTCCCAATAGCCGGCGAATTCCTGCTTGGTGACGATATGCGCGCTGACCGTCTGGCCGATGCCGTCGGCGAGCACCACCGGGTCGCCGGCCATCGCCCTGGCCGCGTCGCCAAAGACCACCGCAGGCAGGCCGAGCGGCGCCAGCGCCTGCACCAGGCCGAAGCCCGATTCCTGGTCGTAGGCGAGCGCGTGCGCGGGAACCACGCGCCCGTTGTGGTCGGTCAGCCAGACTTCTTCCGCCTCGGTGATGAGATAGCCGATGGTGAGCACCAGCCCGTTATCGCGAATGACCACGCCGCTGCCTTCCCGGCTCGTGCCCAGCGCATTGGCGGTGAAAGCATCGTCCGGGATCGAGGCGCGCACCGCCACGATGGACCGCAAAATCGTATCGATGGTCATGCTCTCAATCCCGGCAATATTCATGACGGCCGCCAGAGGCCCGGTATCTTCTATAGGTATGGCGCACGTGACGGGGCGCAAGGGCGGGGGCAATCGCGCAGGCTTGCGCCGGTCGCATCTGCCTGCCGGCATCTTCTGCCCGTCTAGAGACTGCTTTAGAATGTAAACCCACGAACAAACAGCAGATAGGCTAGTATAATCGTTAATAACAACGACAAAAGTCCCCAAATCATAAATAGGGCAAACTTAACTTTGCTGCTTTTTCTGCGCTGTATCCAATAACCAATCTTTGTCATTATAAAGTCTAATATTTCATCCACTCTAAAAATCCTTTCATATATGATCTATTCCCTCAAGAGGGTGCCGTCTAGCGAAGGGGAGAAGGGGCTGTCACCGAAGATTTCGCCGATCTCTAACATTGCACAAAGGTCAATCTCCAGCGTTGCAGAAAGGGTGCCGAGGCTGCGGCCAGCCCCTTCTCCCCGTCACTAAACGGGGAGAAGTGCCCGGCAGGGCGATGAGGGGCGGCGCCGACCTCGACAATAGTTCAATATAAGTTGAACTTCCTGCTGCCCGCACTACCTGTATCTATGTGAAGATGAACCTGCCCCATGAATCTCCCGCTTCCATCGCGCAAGCTGATCCTCCCCCAAGACCCTCCCCGCTCACATCACAAGGCCTCCCGAGATGAACCAATACACACCGCCGAAAGTATGGACCTGGAACAAGGAAAATGGCGGCGCCTTCGCCAGCATCAACCGGCCGATCGCGGGCCCGACGCATGACAAGGAGTTGCCGGTCGGCAAGCATCCGCTGCAGCTTTACTCGCAGGCGACACCGAACGGCGTCAAGGTGACGATCATGCTGGAGGAGCTCTTGGCGCTCGGCCACAAAGGCGCCGAATATGACGCCTGGCTGATCAGGATCAACGACGGCGACCAGTTCGGCAGCGGCTTTGTCGAGGTCAACCCCAACTCCAAGATCCCGGCGCTGATGGACCGCAGCGGGCCAAAGCCGATCCGCGTCTTCGAATCCGGCTCGATCCTGGTGCATCTGGCCGAAAAATTCGGCGAATTCCTGCCGACCGAGCAGCCGGCGCGCGCAGAAACCCTGTCGTGGCTGTTCTGGCAGATGGGCTCGGCGCCCTATCTCGGCGGCGGCTTCGGCCATTTCTATACCTATGCGCCGGAAAAGATCGAATATGCCATCGACCGCTTCGCCATGGAGACCAAGCGCCAGATGGACGTGCTCGACCGGCGCCTCGCTGAAAGCGAATATCTCGGCGGCGACGCCTACACGATTGCCGATATCGCCGTGTGGCCCTGGTATGGCGGGCTGGCCAAGGGGCGCATGTACAACGACGCCGGCGAGTTCCTGTCGGTCACGGAGTACAGACACGTGCAGCGCTGGGCAGACGCGATCGACGCGCGGCCGGCGGTGCAGCGCGGGCGCATGGTCAACCGCGCCTTCGGCGAGCCCGCGATGCAGCTGCACGAGCGCCACGACGCCAGCGATTTCGACACCAAGACGCAGGACAAGCTGGCGGCGGAGTGAGCAGAGCGACGGAGCTGAGCGGATGACGCGCTGATCTCCCCCTTGTGGGGGAGATCGGCAGCTTCAACCCGCCCCGTCTCGACGGCGGATTGCAGAAGCCGCAGGCAGGCTTCCGCGCTGCCCAATCCCAGGCATATGTATCCGGAAATATATATTGGTTGACTAAAGTAACGGAACGTCCAATGCACATTCCAAGAACCGAACATGTCCGCTTTCAAACGGCTTAGACCAAGCTGTCTATCTGATAAACATTATGGTCTAGGCATGTTGATATTGGTGCTGGGCCTGACCTGGATCTCGAAACCGCAAACCGTCTCAATGCTCCAGTACTCGCGGGTCGCGGATTACCTGTGTGTCTTTCGCCCGGTTCCATAGATCAGCCGGATGACGAACACAAAATATCCGACCTGCGAAACGATCAAGGTAAGAACCGTCCAGCCCAGCGCCTTCCAGATCGAACCCGTTGCCAAAAAAGTCGAGAGCGCCACGACGAATGACGCGGTGGCCATCCCCACCAGGAACTGTGGAAAATTCATCGCTTTTCAAGGCCGTCCCGGAGCTTCTACAGCCGCGACGACCACCCTTGCCCATTTACCCCAGACCAACGTTTTCACCCTTTCAATGGTTGCGCAAGTGGCACATGGATCAGAAGTGTGCGCATGCTTAATGCATCCTATGGTTGAGACCTTTCTGGCTGGTGCTGTTCCATTCAAAAGGGCTGATCTAGTGCGGGAAGGCACGATGGAAATTTGTTGCGTGCCGGGCGCTCCGGGCGCAACGTGGGCGCTACGGACTGCGATAAAACAAGAATATCAGTCCAGGGAGAATGGGGGATCACATGGCGCTCAAGGTAATCGGCGCGGGGTTCGGACGCACGGGCACATGGTCGACCTTTGCCGCGCTGAACAGGCTCGGCCTTCCCTGCTATCACATGCAGGAAGTGATCCTCAACAAGGCCAACAAGGGCCACCTCGACTTCTGGCGCAAGGTAGCGAACAGCAAGCCCGGCACGCCGCACGACTGGGACCGGGTGTTTGCCAACTACACGGCGACGGTCGACAATCCCGGCTGCTGCGTGTGGCGGGAGCTGCTGGCCGAATACCCTGACGCCAAGGTGCTGCTGACGCTCCACCCGCGCGGCGCCGAAGGCTGGTACGACAGCACGATCGACACGATCTACTTCACCGAGAATCTCTGGCAGTTCAAGGTTTTGGAGTGGCTGACGCCGTTCGGCCGAAAATTCGGCGACATGTCGCGCAAGCTGATCTGGGGCCGTGTACTGGCCGGCGTGATGGACGACCGCGAGCGGGCGATCGCGCGCTACAACGCCTACACCGAGGAGGTGAAGGCAGCCGTTCCGCCGGAAAAGCTTCTGGTGTTCACGGTGACCGAAGGCTGGGGGCCGTTGTGCCGCTTTCTCGGCGTGGCGGAACCGCAGGAGCCGTTCCCGAACCTCAATGACCGCTCAAGCGTCAAGAAGGTGATCCGCGACGTCATCAAGGGATCCTACATCATGCTCGGGCTGTCGATCGCGGGGCTGGTGGCGGTGCTGGGCGGGGTTTTGTGGTGGCTGGGGTAGTGGTGGTTGGGCGGGTGGGCAAGCCTCTGACAGTGGCTGCAGCTCAGGCGATATTCTTGGATACGCAGGCGGGACAGCGCCCCCCTCTGGCCGGCCAAAAGGGGGCGCGAAGGATCGCGGCGGGGGGCGAGAAACCCGGCCCTTGCGAGCTCAGGCCGACATCGCCAGCGGCCTTGCGCTCTTGTTGGGGATCTGGATGTCGATTTCCAGCGTCGACATCGTCTCGCCGCGATCCATCGAGACCTGCAGATAGTCCTGGTCGATCTGCACATGTCTGGCGATGACGGCCATGATCTCCTCGCGCAGCACCGAGACGAGATCGGGCTGGCTGCGGTTGCGGCGCTCATAGGCGAGCAGCACCTGCAGCCGCTCGCGCGCCACCGGCGCGCTGCCGCGCCGCTTGAAGAGGTCTAACAGGCTCATGCTGCCCTCCTTCCAAAAAGCCGGTCGAGAAAGCCCTTGCGCTCGAACGGCACGACGACCGGCAGTTCCTCGCCCTCGAGCCGTTTGGCCGCCTCGATATAGGCGCGGGCGGCGGAATTGGTGGGATCGCTGAGCGTCACCGGCGAGCCGAGGTTGGAGGCCTTGAGCACGTCCTGGCTCTCGGGAATGATCCCCAAAAGCGGCGTCGACAGGATCTCCAGAACGTCGTCGATCGAGAGCATTTCGCCGCGTGCCGCGCGCGCCGCATCATAGCGCGTGACCAGCACGTGCTTGGCGATCTGCTCGCCGCGCTCGGCCTTCACAGTTCTCGCATCGAGCAGGCCGATGATGCGATCGGAATCGCGCACCGAGCTGACTTCGGGATTGGTGACGATGACCGCCTCGTCGGCAAAGCGCATGGCGAGCTGCGCGCCGCGCTCGATGCCGGCCGGACTGTCGCAGAAGACGTAGTCGAACACCGAGCGCAGCTTGTCGATCACCTCGCCGACGCCCTCCTCGGTCAGCGCATCCTTGTCGCGCGTCTGCGAGGCCGGCAGCAGGAACAGCGTCTCGACCCGCTTGTCGCGGATCAGCGCCTGCGAAAGCTTGGCCGTTCCCTGGATGACGTTGACCAGGTCAAACACCACCCGCCGTTCGGCGCCCATGATCAGATCGAGATTCCTTAAGCCGACATCGAAGTCGACCAGGGCCACCTTCTTGCCGGTTCTTGCGACCGCGGCGCCAAGGGCGGCCGTCGAGGTCGTCTTGCCGACGCCCCCCTTGCCGGAGGTGACCACCACTACCTTGCCCATATATGCCTCCATTATTGTTGTTGGTATTGTTAAGCGTCTGATTTATGCAATGCGCTTAAGTTATTGTTTCATTTCGATATCCCAAAACCGCCGTGCGTTAGCTGAACGGCGCGATGCGCAGCGTGTCCTTTTCGAGAAACGCCTGGACCGCTTTTCCGCGCAAGGACGGCTCCATCTCCTCGGCGGTGCAATACCAGCCGTCGACCGACAGCAGCTCGGCCTCGTTCTTGCGGCAGAAGATGCGCGCCGCCGAATGGCCGAGCACACCGGCCGACGCCCGCCCGCGCAGCGTGCCGTAAACGTGGATGGAGCCGGCGGCGACGATCTCGGAACCGGAGGCGACGGAGCCCAGCACGATGACATCGCCATGCGCGTAGAAGACCGACTGGCCCGAGCGGATCGGCGTCTTGACCATCAGCGTCGCCGGCGCGTCCGGCTGCCTGTCTTCTGGCTGCTTGCCCGGTTCCGCTCTGCCTTCTTCCGCCCTGCCCGCCTCTTCCGGCCTGCCCTTGCTGTCGGCCTGCATGAGCAGCCCGGCGGTGGCCTCCTTGGCGCCGATCAGCACGGGCGGCAGATTGGGCTCAAGCGCCGTGCTGCCGTCGAGCTCGATGGCGTAGATGCGGATGCCGCGCAGGCCAAGCTCGGCGACCAGCGTTTCGATCTGGCCGACCTCAGGCTTTAATGTGTTGAGGTTAAGCACCACCGGCCGGCCGGCAAAGTAGCCCGGAGAATTGCCGATCCAGCGATCGAGGCTCTCCAGCCACTCCGAAAGCGGCGCCTCCGGGGTGAGCGTGAAGGCGACAAAGGAGCGGGCGCGAAAGCGAATGGATTTGGTCTCGACGGGGGCGGCGAAGGTCACGGACAGCGATTCCTTACTGATAGGTAAACGCTAGCCAGCCATGGTTAACGAAAGGTTAATGGCGGGGTGTTCGCGACATCAAGAAAGCCATTTACTGACAGGCCCGACCGTGTCAGCAGCCGGACGGCGCTGGAAATCGCCAGCCCTTTCCTCGACACCTTGCTGGTCAAGTGCCCTTCGCTGCGTCCTCGATCAGTTCCGCTAGCAAGGTAGAGAACCGCTCGTCAGTCCTATCCCCTATGTTTCCCACTTCTCTTGCCACCATCCCGGGCGAAGAGACTGACACTTGCCCACTCAGCTGAACGTTGACCGTGAACGTCCTTCCGACTTCCTCCTTCTCCATGCCTCGCTTCCGGTAGACTTTGAACCGAATAGATGGAGTTGATGCTTTGGCTTGGCGGCGTGGCGTGGTGTCCATCTCGACAGTCACCTCGCCCGCCACGTCAGCCTTGGCCGCTTCCAACGACGCAACCACGACGTCGTTTAGCCAGGCCCTGGCTTGCGCGCCGAAGTCCACCCCCTCGGCCTTCTCATTGCGGTCCTTCCCCTCTTGCTCACGGGCTTCCTTCCCGCGCTCAAGGGCTTCTTTGAACTTAGACATCATGGTTTGCCTCCGATTGTGAGCGCATGAGACCAGCCGTCGCCATGCTCCTCCTAATGGGTAGAACGCGCACAATCGGCGTCCGTTGCGTAAGCGGAGCCCGCGATTCGCCGCTGCGCACGGGAATATCCGTCTGGCACGGTCGATCGCCGGGGTGGCGGCGGTGATCGCGCGCTGTGGTGGTGGCTGGGGTAGCGTGTCAGCAGCCGAGCGACAGCGCTGGAAATTGCCTGCCCTTTCCCACAAGATGCCTGAACATCCCCGAGGGCTCGACATGTGCAACCTCTACAACATCACCACCAGCCAGGAAGCGATCCGCCAGTGGACCCGGGCCTTGCGCGATATCCTCGGCAATCTCGAGCCCTCCATCGACATCTACCCCAACCAGCCCGGCCCGGTGGTGCGCAACGCGCCGGACGGTGAGCGCGAGCTGGCCAATCTGCTGTGGGGCATGCCGACGCCGATTGAGCGGGTGAAGGGCAAGGCCGACTACGGCACCACCAACATCCGCAACCCGCAATACGGCCATTGGCAGCAATATCTCGGTGTCGAAAACCGCTGCGTGGTGCCGCTCACCAGCTTCGCCGAGCCGAGCCCGACGCCCGGCGACAAGGACCCGGATACCGGTATCCAGAAAAACTACTGGTTCGCGCTGAGCGAGGAGCGGCCGCTGTTCTTCTTCGCCGGCCTATGGACGCGCTGGCAAGGCGTGCGCAAGGTCAAGGACGGCCCCCGCGAGTTCGAGCTCTACGGTTTTCTGACCACCAAGCCGAACGCCCTGATCGCGCCGATCCACGAGAAGGCCATGCCGGTGATCCTGACCACGCAGGAGGAAACCGAGACCTGGCTGACCGCGCCGTGGTCGGAGGCCAGGCACCTGCAGCGCACGGCAGCGGACGACGCGCTGGTGATCGTCGAGAAGCCGGCCACACAGATCAAGTTTCCGCCGCAGGCGCCACAGGCGCCGGTACAGGGTTCGCTGTTCTAAAGCTTGAACTTCTGCAGCACCCAGATGTAGCCCTTCGGCGGATGGTCCTGGTCGATAAACTGGGTCTTCACCGTCGCGTCCGTTCGGCTGCACCGCTTGCACTTGAACCGGATGGTCTCCAGCGGCTTGTTCCAGCCCACCACCTTGGCCACGTCGTTGGCCCGGAAGCGGCCGACATGGTAGCAGTGACCGCACTCCACGATCAGCAGCATGTTGGCCTTCGCGGCACGTCCAACGCTGTCCATCGGCCCGGCCATGGCTCATTTCCGAGTCAGGTAGTCCTCGGGAAGCGGAAGCAGGCCAAGATCCGGCACCCGGAAATCGGGCTCCTTCTCCGCTACGCTGCCCATCACCTCATGCAATTTTTCGACAAGCCCGCAAAGCTGCCAAAACAGCTCGCCATGCGCCTTCAGATGCAGTTGCGACGAAAGCACCGTCTTGCGCAGGCTGAGAGCGTCCCTGATGATCGCCTCCGCATGCCTCGCCGACAGCCTGTCAAACCGGCTTTTCCGTCTGCCCATCGCGGCTCTCCTGAATTTGTGAGCAACCGCCCCACCTACCGACAAATAGGAAGGTATTCCTCACGGAGTCAATTCACACTTGACATTTTTGTTCCCGTTTTGTTCAATTTGAACAGAAACGATCGGAGCATCGCCATGGACCACATCGTGACGCTGGACAGCCGCCAGGAGGCCGCCCTTCAGTCCATCGCCGATAGGTTCATCACCCAGCACAAGGGCGATGCGGTGAAGGCACTGAAGGAAATGATCGTGCTGAATGGGCACTTGCAGGAAAAGCTGGATGCGGTTGAGAGCCGGCACCGGGTGTAAGGTGACCGATGGCTGGGGCCGCTGTGCCGGTTGGAACCGGCCGGGCCGTTTCCAACCTGAATGATCGAGCGACCCTCAAGAAGACTATCCCATGCTGAAGGCTGTCCATCGCGGGGTGGCGCGCGGTGCTCGGCGGGGCGAGGTGGTGGTTTATGGCAGACGCCTAAAGCAGGAGCGCGCACCCCCAAAGACGCTTAGTCGATTCGAATCCCACTCCCTCCGCCAGATGATGCTCTATCAAATTGATTTCATTGCGCTTTGCAAGTTGCAGACTTACAGTTCCTAACTCCGTTCCTAACGTTCACAAACGATGAAGCCCGCCACCGTGAGGCAACGGGCCCCCGTCGCGTACCGGCGGTTAGGAATTCTTATCGCCGTTTGGATTTGGCGCCGGTGCCTCTCGCACATCTCGCGGTGGCGGATCGACATGTTCAGGCTCTGGCGATGCTTCCTTGTCGGGGCGACGAACAGGTGTCTTCTTCTTCGGGTCGGGCCTCGGTGGTGGCTCTTTGATTTTGTTTTGCATATCCAGTTTCCTCCATCCTCCTGAAACCGGATCCCCGCTATCTTGTTCCTATAGCGCCCGTTAAAAGGCCCGCCATCGGGAGGCAGCGGGCTTCCGGAGGCGTGCATGAGCGTGGCCCTACTGATGCAGCGCGAGCCGGTCCATGGGTGCGTTTGCTTCGGCCAACCTAGCCAGCGCTTGCTCGACTTTTTGAGCCGAGGCGTCAGTGCGCTTGATGTGCCGGATCATTTGCTGCCTCAGCAGCGCGAGCCTTGCGGCGCGATAAACGTCGCCGTATCTCGCAGTTTCAAGGTGGAGGGTCGCGAGCCTCATGGGCGACGATTCCAATTATCTAGCAGTAGAATTCGCGAATCCGCCCTTCGTTCCGATGTCCGCCTGTTGCGGGGGCGATGCTGGTGACGGCGCCTAGTAGCTTCGGCATAGCCGACGCTGATCGCGAGGATAGCGATAGCAAGGTGGCTCGGGGGTAAGTAAGGTCGCGACATGCATCAAATTAGCACCGGCCCTTGATGGGCTTCGTCCATCGATCGGATGAAGCGGTCACCTATATTAGCTACCACTTGACTGAGGCGCTGGCCGCTCCAGACTCATGGAATGGCGCGGGGCATTGGGATTGGTGATGTGGTGGCGATCACGGCCACCGTCCGCAGACGGGTCACAGAGGACCGCGTTAGCGTATCAATCCCCTCTTACAACTTCCCGCATTCGATCCGCGATTCCACAAAGGTAAAGCACGGCCAGCAGATCGAGCTTACCGGCGAAATCACGCGCATAGACGACGAAGGCGGCAAGGTGACAGTCGACATGGGGCCGCTGGTGACGGTCGACCTCGACAAGGTCAGGCTGGTCGAGAAGTACAGGCCGTCGTCAATCGCGGACGTGCATTGCTTATAGACCGCCAGCACATTACTATATTAGCATTGATGAACATAGGGCTTACAGTCGGACTAGCCGGCGACGGCGTGTTATCGAGCAAAGAAGCTGTCCTGTTGCTCTATGATCTCGAGCTGCCATGAGGGCTAAGCGCTGGCCAAGGCCATCGTTGGGATCATCAAGCGGCTCTGATGCCGAAACGACGCTACTCCTCGTCACCGAAACCCAGCAACGAAGCATGGCGTATGTGGCTGTGATCGCCACGGAGATGCTTGACGCGCACCATTCACCCCGGGGGAAGCCCGCCGCACCTTCCGGCACCGCGGCGGTAATGACCCCGCTTTGCCGCCTATCCGGCCCGCCAGCGCGGTTCCGCGCCTTGGCCGGGAAAAGATAGCAGCGGCGGAAATGCCCGCGTAGCGGCGCGGATACACGCCTACATTGCTAGACGGCACGCCTTCGTTTCGGCCAAGCTCCGAATCGCGGGGCCACTGGCAACGCGGGTCGGCGGGTTCAGGCAATGCCCATTGAAAGATGGGCGCCGACTTTCCTTTTGGGCCCGACAAGCCACCCCCACCCCCACCCCCACCCCCGCCACCGGCGAACCCCGGCGTGGCGGGTGCCGGGGGCTACCAGCGCGACCCGAGCGGTGTTCGCGTTGCGGGCTCAGCGGCCTCTTGTTGCAGTTCTGCGGCGATTGGTTCGAACGTCGACGATGATGATTTGGCGTCGACCTTTCGTGGCGTGGTGCGCTCACTTCTCCTTGATACCAGCATCCGCGAGACGGCAGTGGGCGTGTAAGGCTTTCCGGCACTCGACAGATATCCCGCCCCAGCCAGCGCCTTAGCGACGTCGGCCAGGGTGCGTTGGCGGCCATTGACCGGATACCGATGCAGCTTCTTTGCGAGCGCAATCAGCTCAAGTCCGCCATCGATCTCGGCATAGTTTCGGCGCCCACCGACTTTCTTGCCGGTCTCGCGGCGCTTGCGTTCGCGGGCACCCTTGAGCTTCTCCACCAGCATCGCTTTCTCAAACTCCGAGACCGCGCCGAGCACTTGACGGATCAGGTTCGCCGTCGGGGTGTTGCCGACAAAACTGTCGGGACTGTCGACAGCTATCAGCTCGATCCCACGTGATTTCAGCATCTCGTAGCCAGTCTCCTGAACGATCAGATCGCGGGCGAAGCGGGAGGCGGTCTCGACGAGGATGGTGCGCACGCCATTAGACAGGAGCCGCTCGAGCATTGCGGAAAAACCGGGGCGCGCTGTGACCGCATCGGCACCGCTCACCGCTGCGTCGTAGTAGCTCTCGATGATTTCATAGCCGGTTGATCGGGCAAACGCCTCAACGGCCTCGCCCTGGCGCCGCTCGCTGTCTTTGTCGGCGCCAACGTTTGCTGCTGATGAAGTCCGAAGATAGGCCACCGCCTGCCTCAAAGCCTTGCTGTTCATAGTCTGCCGCCCATAATTGATATCGTTTGCTTCGACATAGCTGGCGCCATCGTCGGGAGCGGCGCGGTGATGCATTTAGAGAGTCCGCTTGGCCACGTCGCAATCGAACGCTTCGTCACTGAAAGGTTGATGCCGCTTGCGCGAGGTGCATCAGGTACGGTTCTGAACAATTTGCGTACCGTGCTAAAATCCGCGGGCAACCGCCATGGGCGTCGCTACCTGCTTCCGGACTAAGGCTTGGTGGACGCACCATGTTCTCGTAAAGTGCCCGGCGCAGAGATGCGTGGCCGCCGTCTTCGCAGGCTCAGGCAGGCATCCGGCGCGGCTGCCTGGCAAGCGACGGCACGCCCCCTCAATGCCTCTTGAAATACTGCACCTCGCGTTCGTGCTTCTCCGCAGCCTCGCGACTGTCAAATGTCCCGAGATTGCGGCGCTTGCCGGTCTTTTCGTCCTTCTTGCGCGAATAGAGGCGGTATTTTCCGTCTTTGAGTTTTCTGATCATCTGTCACTCCCCGAGCTGCTGCTTCCCCTTGAGGTTGCGCGCGGCTTGTTCGATCGCCGCCCGGTCGTTTCCCAGCCTGTCGATCAGTTCCTGCGCCTGATCGCCCGATATGCCGGTGCGCACCGTCAAGACGTCGGAGCTCGCGACCTCGCGGGTTTCCGGCAGGGCATCGCCTGCCGTGAGCGGCAGGGCTGCCTCCCTGTCGATCTCGGCCTCGGCCCGGTGCCAGTGCCGCTCGGGATCGCCATGGATGCGGCCTTCACGTTCCCAGATCTGGTATGCGCGCTCACGAATCTTGTCTTCCCGGTCGTCGCCCATGTTGATTCCTCCTTTGGGTACCGGATGAACGCCGCGCCAACCCGAACGATCCAAAAAATCTGCGTGATCGTTGGTCGCACAAGGCGCCATGCACTGCGGCCGCCAACCCGCCACCCGCGCTGCCTACTCGCACTGCCTCCGCGGGCCGCCGGAATAGGGCTGGTAGGTGTTGTCTTCCGGGCGGTAGGAGCGGTAGCGGCTGAAGCAATAGTCCACGTGGTCGGACGAAAGCTGGGCGCCATCCCCATGCAATGCGCCCTCATCCGACGGGACGTAGCCACCCATTGGCCACGTGTCGTTCGCCTCGACATAGCTGGCGCCATCGTCGGGAGGCTGTGCGGCGCGGTCGGTCGCGCCGGCATCGAAATAGGGCGAGATGCAGGGACGCTGCTCTCCGCTGTAGGGTGTGTAGTGGTCGTCGCTTGGTCTGTAGGAGCGGTAGCGGCTTGCGCACCATTCCACATGGGCGGCGGGCACCGCCTGCTGCTCGTCCCGCTTCAGTCCATAAAGCCAACACTATTAGCGGGCCGTGTCTACGCGGGTGACGTTCAGGCGGGCTGAGTAAACCCGAGAATCAGACAATTGATAGGTGAGCCGTTCGAACCCGAGTGCCGACTCCCGGTCGCGGGGCGCAGGCAGGACGCGCTGAGCATCGCACGGGGTGGGAAACAGTCTGCGTTCTGGGGACAGCCGGAAAATTGTTCAGTTGCCATCGTCTTGCCTATGTTCTACTTTTGTTCTCGTTCCCACGTCGCGTCGCTTAGGCCATACAGTTATTGAGGGGTACAATTCCATGTCTTTTGTTGCGCACTATGCCACGCGAAAACTCAGGGTCGTCGCGGACCCGGTTTTGCCGAGCACACTACAAAATGCAATCCCGGAGCGGGCAATGCGCTATCCCGAGTTGCGCTACATGGGATCGAAGAAAAGGCTTCTGCCTTGGATTTTCGAGGCTTTGAACACCCTGGACTTCGAAAGCGCAATGGATCCCTTTTCAGGAACCGGCAGCGTCGCCTACCTTTTGAAAGCGATGGATCGGCGCGTCGTTTCGTCGGACTTTTTGCGCTTTCCCTCGATCGTTGCGCGGGCGACCGTAGAGAACAACACGCATCATCTCGACGGCAGGGCGGTCAAGCGCTTGCTCTCGCGGCCCAACAACGCCGACGACTTCATCATTAGGACGTTCAAAGACATTTTCTATACGCCAGAGGATCTGCGGTTCCTCGATCGGCTTTCGCACAATATTCGCGGCCTTGAGAATCTGCATCAGCAAGCGCTAGCCTATGCGGCGCTGTTTCGCTCCTGCCTCAAGCGACAGCCGCGCGGGGTCTTCACAATCTCTGGCGATTTGTCGCGCTATGATGATGGTCGCCGCGACCTGAAGCTGTCTGTCGAGGAGCATTTCCTCGAACAGATTGAAGTCTACAACGCGGCTGTGTTCGACAATGGCCGTCGCAACCAAGCGTTCCAAACCGACCTGTTCGACCTGCCAAAGAGGTCGATCGATCTAGTCTATCTAGACCCGCCCTATGTCCCGCGGTCGGACGACAATTGCTACGTGAAGCGCTATCATTTCCTTGAAGGGCTATCCAGCTACTGGCAGGATCAGCCGGTCGATATGACGACAAAGGTCCGAAAGATCGCAAAGAAGCACACGCCGTTCAGTTACCGTCGGACCGCGATCGACGCGTTCGACCGGATGTTCGCGCGCTTCTCGAACAGTATCATCGCGCTTTCTTATAGCTCGAACGGCTATCCTGATCTTGACGAGCTCGAGCGGCTGATGCGGCGGCATAAGCGAGACGTGCGGGTGCTCGAAAAACCCCACACATATCATTTCGGAACCCATGGCGGCGTCGGGCGCGCCAAAACCACCGAATATCTCATTGTTGGGCGCTGATGAAGGATCGTGACCAGTCGCTGGATGAGGTGGTCGAGGGGTTGAGCCCGCTCGATGTCGACTGGATGGACGACATCGCGGCGAGCGCGATCGCACGCCTGAGCGCGCTGCCCAAGAAGGCTGAGTACAGCCGCGACGACATCGCTGCCCTCCTCAACGATAACTTCACCGAAGGCCTGCTATGCGTGCGGCTGTTTCTGATGCTGTCGAAGGACAGCATGGAATCCTTGCTCCGCAAGGAACTGTCGGGAAACGGCATCGGCATCAAAGGCTACCAAGCTGATCAAGCGGGATTTCTCGATGCTCTCGAGCGCATGGGCCTCCTCGTGATGATGGAGACGACGATCAACCATGAGCCGGTCTGGAGCGACATTCTCGTCGAGCGTCTCCGCGCCGGTCGCGGATCGGCTATCTCTGGCCAGAAACGCGGCCGCGGGCTGGAGAACTTTGTCGAGGCCCTAGTCCGTGAAGTGTTCGGCGATGCCTATGAGACTCGCTGCACCTTCACCGGGGCTGACGGGAAGTCGGCCAAATGCGATGTTGCGATCCCTAGTCGCACACGTCCTTCGATCGTAATTGAGGTGAAAGGTTATGGCGCGACTGGCTCAAAGATGACGGACATTATCGGTGATCTTGATGCGATCATCGATGCCAAGCGCCACGGTACGAAGCTATTCTTTGTGACTGACGGCACGACTTGGAAGCAGCGCATTTCCGACCTCAGGAAGATTGTCGAACGGCAAAACCAGGGAAAGATCGACCGGATCTATACGACGCAGATGCGCGAGCAGTTCTTGAAAGATCTCAGATCGATGAAAACGATTCTTTCACTTTGAGAACGGTGAGCCTAAGCGCGGTCCCTTGAATGCAGCCCTCCCCGGCGCTTCCTGCCCCTTGCGTCAGACATAGCCGCTACAGCAGGTGTGGGTGCCGTGGGTACCAGTTCCAGCGCCTCTTCTGGAACGGGTCGCCAGGAAATGCGGTCACACGACCCGAACAGAATCGCGCCTATTACGGTGCGCGACGTCGTTCTATTCGCCAACCGCCTGCGTGTAAGCCCTGGGCAAGGCGCCGCTCAGCCCCTGCCCTACTCGCACTGCCGGCGCGGGCCGCCGGAATAGGGCTGATAGGTGTTGTCTTCCGGCCGATAGGAGCGGTAGCGGCTGAAGCAATATTCCACGTGGTCGGGCGGAAGCTGGGCGGCGTCCCCATAGGATGCGCCCTCATCCGACGGAACGTCGCCATCCATTGGCCACGTGTCGCTCGCCTCGACATAGCTGGCGCCATCGTCGGGAGGTTGTGCGGCGCGCTCGACCGGGCCGGCAGCGAAATAGGGCGAGATGCAGGGACGCTGCTCTCCGCTGTAGGATGTGTAGTGGTCGTCGCTTGGCCTGTAGGAGCGGTAGCGGCTTGCGCACCATTCCACATGGGCGGCGGGCACCGCGTGCTGCTCGTCCGCTGCCGGCTGGATAGCGCCGGTAACGATGGGCGCCGAAGCTGCGGCATCGGCAGGTTTCGAGGTGCGATCAACCGGGATCTCCGGGACCTCGCGCGCGGGAAGGCGCTCAAGACGCTGCGAAGCAGGGTTCACCTTCCGCGGCTCCCTCGGCCACAGTTCGGCGACGCTGGAGGTCGGGGCGGCCTGCCGCACCGGCTCGGCGGAAAGAATCCAGACAGCGAAGGCCAATCCGCTGGCGAAAACCGCAAGCGTCAGCACGAAGCCGCCAAGTACCGCCGATAAAGCTTTCACCCTGCGCTCCTTTGCCCCGTCATCTTTAAAATGCGAGGCATTGGATCCGGTTCCAACCAGGCGCGGCAGCAGGAGCTTCCGGCGCTGAAAGGAAGGTCTCCATTTCTCGAAGGACCCCTCTCCGTCTCGGCTTCGCCGAGCCACCTCTCCCCGCTTCGCGGGGCGAGGAACCAAGGTTTCAGAGGTCGCCGACAAGCTCCGTATAGGTCCTCAGCTCGCCATCCTGCCCGCGAATCCGCCACGTCTCGCCGTCCTGCGCCTCGACATAGGACGGGCCGAGCGGCACCTTGCCTCCACCATACGGCAGGTCCAGCACATAGACGGGATTGCAGATTCCCGACAGCCGCGCGCGCAAGGCGCTGACCAGCGCCTGTCCCTCGGCGATCGTGGTGCGTCGGTGCGCCATGCCGCGCGCAAGGTCGCCGTGGTGCAGGTAATAGGGTTTGACGCCGAGGCGGTACATCAGCTCGCGGCACAGCTCCTCCAGCACCTCGACCGTGTCGTTGACGCCTTTCAGCAGAACGCTCTGGTTGAGCAGCACGAAGCCGCCTTGCCGCAACGTGCGGCAGGCAGCTTCGGCGGCCGGCGTGATCTCCCGCGCGTGGTTGAAATGGGTGACGACCGTGACCATCAGCCGGCCCTGCAGCGAGCGAACCAGCCCTGATGTGATGCGCGAGGGCAGCGCGACGGGCACGCGCGTGTGGATGCGTAAGAGCCGCACATGCGAAACCGCCTCGATGCGGGCACGGATTTCCGCCAGCGCCTTGTCCGGCAGGGACAGCGGATCGCCGCCGGTCAGGATCACCTCGCGGATTTCAGGGTGGGCCTCGATATAAGCGAAGGCCGGCTCCAGCGCCTCGCGCGAATAGCCTCGGCCGATCGAGGTCAGCGACTCCTTGCGAAAGCAGAACCGGCAATAGACCGCGCATTGATAGGTCGGGAACAGCAGAACCCGGTCGGCATGGCGATGCGTCAATCGCGGTACCGGACTGAAGGCATGATCGGCGATCGGATCGTCGAGCTCGCCTTCCTGCTCGGCCAACTCCTCGGGCGACGGGATGACCTGCGCCCGGATGGGATCGGCGGGGTCGCTCCAGTCGATCAGGTCGAGATAGGCTTTTGGGATACGAACCTTGTGGCGCGCGGCCGCGGCTTGAGCCGCCGCGCGCTCGGCTAGCGACAACGGCAGGGAATCCAGATCGCGCACATGCCGCACGCCCACGCGAACATCGCCCTGCCACGTGGCGTCGCCGGCGCTGGCGCGCTCGTCATCGGCCGCCATGCCGGCGTCGGGGATGTCGAGGTGTGAGGTCATCGAAGGCTCCTTGAATTTCGGGGCTGGATACAGCATTGAAGCCAGGGCTTGAAGGCAATAAGCGTTGCCGGGATGGCAGGGACGAAAAGGCCGCGCTCATCGGCGAAGCTGCCAATCTCCCCCCCAAGTGGGGGAGATTGGCAGCTTCGGCGCCGCGACCCTGCTGCACCCTGCCCCATCAGCGCCCGCGTGATTTCCCGGCGCCGCCGTCCGGCTTCATGATGATCTCGCGATGCGGATAGGGGATGTCTATGCCGTTTTCCCTAAAAGTGTCCCACAGCGCCAGCAGTACCCTTCCGCGCACGTTGGTCAGACCTTGCTGAGGGTCGTGGATCCAGAAGCGCAGGACGAAATTGAGCGAGGACTCGCCGAAGTCCGTGAGCCAGCAGACCGGCCGCCGGTCCGCTTCGACCCGGCCGACGCTCATGGCGGCCGCTATCGCCAGTTCGCTGACCTTATGTGGGTCGGCGTCGTAAGAGACCCCGAAATTGACGTCGAGCCGCACAAGGTTATCGCTGAACGACCAGTTGATGACCCTTTGGGTGATGAAGTCTTCGTTCGGGATCAGGAATTCGCGGCCGTCGCGCGTCACCACCGAGACGAACCGCGCCCGCAATTCGCGTACCCAGCCGAAGGTGCCTTCGAGCGAAATGGTGTCGCCCGGCTTGATCGACTTGTCGAGAAGGATAATCATGCCGGAGACGAAATTTGAAACGACCTTTTGCAGCCCGAAAGCCAGGCCGACGCCGACGGCGCCGGAGAATATCGTCAGAGCCGTCAGGTCGAGACCGACGGAAGACAGGGCGATAGCACCCGCCACCAGCACAAGGCCGATCTTTGCGACCTTGCCAACGAGGACGCGGATCGAAGGTGTCAGCTCTTCGGAGATCCGGACGCGCTCATCGATATACTTGCCGACGACCACCGCAAGCCAAACCGTGGCGATCAGCAGCAGCGCCGCTTTCAGCACGATGAGCGCCGAAAGGCGAACCGCACCCAACGGTATTGCGAGGCCGTCCAGGAAAGCCGCGGCGTCGTCATCGATGCCCAGGATGACAAGGGCCGCATAGATCCAGGTCAGCCAGGCGAGAGCCCGCGCAACGAGGCGGTTGCGGATGATGCGCGACAGCACTGACGCGAACAGCCACGCGAGCGAGAGCGAGAGCGAGATATAGATGAAATGGCTCCGGCTTGGCCAGGTGATGGCGCGCATGAGAATGAGCGCGGCAAGCAGGAATACCGTGAACAGGATCCAGTCGGTGCGCCGCAACAGGGCAACGACAACCCTCAGCAGTCC
This sequence comes from Mesorhizobium onobrychidis, assembly GCF_024707545.1. Lineage (NCBI taxonomy): Bacteria > Pseudomonadati > Pseudomonadota > Alphaproteobacteria > Hyphomicrobiales > Phyllobacteriaceae > Mesorhizobium > Mesorhizobium onobrychidis. The sequence continues at coordinate 3,174,593 of NZ_CP062229.1, read as the reverse complement.
GGGATGCCCCTTGATCTGGCGTGCCCGGTCCTCCAGGAGCGGTTCGATGCGCTGCGCCGCGAGCTTCGCGACCAGGAAGAGCGTGACGATGATTGCAGCCTGATAGAAAAACCACGGCGTGACGACGTAGTCGAACCATCGGCTGGCCCAGGCCAGCGATTCATCGATGGCGTTGCGAAAATCCATTCCCACACGACCGTTATGGACTGGCGAACAGCAACTCGCCATCCACAATGTCGCCGGCCTCGTGAATGGTCAAGCCGGCGATCGAGACGCCTTCGGCGCCCCCGCTCTGCGCCTCAGCCCCGCAGTCCCGGTGCCTCTGGCCGGCGCGCTGACATGTCAGGTATAGTCGCCGCCACGGATGCCCTCTGGCGCCAGTTCCAGCACCCGGTTTAAGCGCGCGGCCAGGAAGCGGCCGGCCGGAAACATCCATTGATTAGAAACAACCGCCGGAAAGCGCTAACGCATAACATTAGCTTGCGCTTACATTAGCTTAAGCGTATGTATTTATGTGGCCGGTGATCTACCCCCCCAACCGGTTAGGCTCGGCGCCAGTCCCGCCCCCCTCAGGCCCACGACGCCGGGCCGCTCCTTTTGCGCCCTCACGGCAGGCTTAGCCCCGCAACCCCGGCGCTTCCTGCCCGGTCCGCTCGACATATTCCGTATAGCCGCCGCCATAGGTGTGGATGCCCTCGGGCGTCAGTTCCAGCACGCGGTTCAACAGCGCGGCGAGAAAGTGGCGGTCGTGCGAGACGAACAGCATGGTGCCCTCATATTGCGAGAGCGCTGTGATCAGCATTTCCTTGGTGGCGATGTCGAGGTGGTTGGTCGGCTCGTCCAGCACCAGCAGGTTTGGCGGGTCGAACAGCATCAGCGCCATCACCAGCCGCGCCTTCTCGCCGCCCGACAGCACCCGGCATTTCTTCTCGATCTCGTCGCCGGAAAAGCCGAAGCAGCCGGCCAGCGCCCGGAGCGGCGCCTGGCCTGCCTGCGGAAATGCGTCCTCCAGCGTCTGGAATACGGTGCGCTCGCCCTCCAGCACTTCCATGGCGTGCTGGGCGAAATAGCCCATCCTGACGCTTGGGCCGCGCGCCACCGTGCCATTGTCCGGCTCGGAAGCGCCGGCGACCAGCTTCAGCAGCGTCGACTTGCCGGCGCCGTTGATGCCCATCACGCACCAGCGCTCGCGGCGGCGCACCTGGAAATCCAGCCCCTCGTAGATCGAGCGGCTGCCATAGCCCTTGTGGACGTTCTTCAGTGTCACCACGTCCTCGCCGCAGCGCGGCGCCGGCTGAAAGTCGAACGACACTTTTTGGCGGCGCTTGGGCGGCTCGACGCGGTCGATCTTCTCCAGCTTCTTCACCCGGCTCTGCACCTGGGCGGCATGCGAGGCGCGCGCCTTGAAGCGCTCGATGAAGGCGATCTCCTTGGCCAGCATCGCCTGCTGGCGCTCGAACTGCGCCTGCTGCTGCCTGTCGGCGATCGCCCGCTGCTGCTGGTAGAATTCATAGTTGCCGGAGTAAGCGGTCAGCGAGCCGCCATCGATCTCGACCACCTTGTTGACGATGCGGTTCATGAACTCGCGGTCGTGCGAGGTCATCAGCAGCGCGCCGTCATAGTTCTTCAGGAACTGCTCCAGCCAGATCAGGCTTTCCAGGTCGAGATGGTTGCTCGGCTCGTCGAGCAGCATGGCGTCGGGCCGCATCAGCAGGATCCTGGCCAGCGCCACGCGCATCTTCCAGCCGCCGGAAAGTTTTCCGACGTCGCCGTCCATCATCTCCTGGCTGAAGCCGAGGCCGTCCAGCACCTCGCGGGCGCGGCCATCCAGCGCATAGCCGTCGAGCTCCTCGAACCGCGCCTGCAGGTCGCCGTAGCGGGCGATGATCGCCTCCATCTCATCGCCGCGATCAGGATCGCCCATGGCGGCTTCGAGTTCGCCCATCTCGGCCGCCACTTCGCTCACCGGCCCGGCGCCGTCCATCACTTCGGCAACCGCGCTGCGGCCCGCCATGTCGCCGACATCCTGGCTGAAATAGCCGATGGTGACGCCGCGATCGACCGAGACCTGGCCCTCGTCGGGCTGCTCCTCGCCGTTGATCATGCGAAACAGCGTCGTCTTGCCGGCGCCGTTAGGGCCGACAAGCCCGACCTTTTCGCCCTTCTGCAAGGAGGCGGAGGCCTCGATGAAGACGATCTGCCGGCCGTTCTGCTTGCTGATGCTTTCCAGTCGAATCATGCTTTTCACGCGTGCCCAAGGGAGTTTCCCCGCGCCAATACGCGGTAGGCCGCGCCTGCGGAAGCCCGCAAAGCATGAGGTTGCGTGCCAAATGGTCCGAACCGGGCTGATATATATGGTTGGCTGACCCTGCGGGACGTCCAATGGACATTCCCGGAACGGACCGGTCTCGAACTGATGGCCTTCGGTTCCGGTCTCAGCTAGAGCGGATGCGTTCAAACTAAACTGGCATCCCGCTCCATCTATTACGACACCAAGTGATTCCACTTGGCTGCAAACGCTCTAGAGCCGGACACCAGTTCCATGGTCGAGCCAGTCAATACTCTCAGGGGGATCAGCTCCTGCGGCTTCCGCGCCGGGCCTATAGGCCGCCCAGAGGAGGCAGACAAAATACCCAACCTGCAAAACGATCAAGGCAATGATCATCCCGCCGGTCGCCTTCCAGATTGAACCCGTTGCCCAATAAGTCGAAATCGCCACGACAGACGACATGGTGAGGATGCCCACCAGGAACCGCAGGAGTTTCATGAATTCTCAAAGCCGTCCCGGAACTTACGACAGTCGAGACGCCTTCTCCCTACCCCAACACTCGTTACCCAATAACCCAAAACCAGCATCTCATTATTTTAGGGGTGACGCAAGTACCATGTCGAGTAACGGCTGCGCCGGCACAACTTTTGGTTTACGAATTACTTGGCTCCCGGTCCGGAAGGACCCGCTGATCGTTCCGTTTCGAGGTTCGAACCGAATTAGCGGAACCTCAGATAGTGCCGGCAGTTTAGAAAGACAGCCTCAAACATGAGATGAAGACGCTTACCGCTATTTTGCTCGCCACCTCTATGATCGGCCTGAGTGCCGGCACGGCAAGCGCCACCTGCCATGAGACGACCGCATCGATCGAAGCTCAATCGGGCATCGCAAAAGACGCAACGCGTGCGCCGCTCGAAACCGACGCGAATACCGGTAACAGGGTAGAGGGCGGCCCGGCCAATAAGGACGCCAACACCATGCCGCTTGCCAACCAGGAAGCCGGTGGCGATAAAAACCTTGCCACTTCGCAGCAGGATGTCGAGGCGCAGCAGGAGGGTGAAAAGACAGCGGCGGCCAAGGCCGACCCCTGCAACCCGGACTGACGCGGATTGAGGGACTGGCCGCAGACGTGCTGCATGCCGCAGCACAAGGCGAAGCGCGGTGGTCATCCAATTCCACCGGTCACCGCGTAGGCGCCGGCCGCGCTCCCGCCCGCTAGCCGCACGATAGCAGTGACGATCGAGCCGTATGAGCCGCGCCAGACGCTGTGGATCCTCTCATGCTCGTTGGCCGGTACGACCGCACGCCCGGCGAAGCGCGCGCCGGTCCGCTGCATGCGAATGGGCTCGCCGTTGACATGGACTTTCACGCTGATCTCGGCTCTGGCCTCGCCATGCACATCAAGCGTGATGGTTATCTCGTCCTGATCACCCGCATGGCGCGTCTCGGCGGCAAGCGCGACGGTGAGCGGCAGCGCCTCGGCGGGCCGGCGGGCGAAAGGCCGGGCGGAAAAAACATCGTCGGGAAGCTCCGGCGTGCGCGGCGGGCGGTTGCGGCGCTGGCCAAAACGCTCGAAGTCTCCGGCCAGCCGCAGCAGCTTGGTGTCGTTATAGGCCTTGCCGGCGAAGGTGAGGCCGACCGGCATGCCGATATCGGCCATCGTGCCCATCGGCACGGTGACGGTCGGAATACCGAGATGGCGCCACACCAGATTGCCATTGGCGACCCAGGTGCCGTTGCGCCACGCCAGCGCTGCGGAAGTCTCGTTTACATCCGCATCGGCCGGACCGACATCGGCGACGGCGGGAAACACCACTGCGTCGAGCCCTTGTGCGTCGAGCCAATCCTCGAAGTCGATGCGCCGCGTCGCCTCCAGGCCTTTCAGGCCGGCCTCCAGCTCGGGAATGGCCAGGAATGGCGTGACGCCGCGCTTGGCCCGTTCGACATATTCCGCCACATCGAAGCTGTCTTGGTAGCGGTCCGGCAGCGTGCCCGGCGGCTGCGGAAAGATTTTTGCGCCGTCGACCGAGGCGAGATCGGGGATGGCCGGGTCGGCATTGGCGCGCAGGAAATCGTCCCAGGCGAAGACGCACAGGTCCCAGATCTCGCGCTCGGCGAATCCTTCCGGAACCAGCCCGCGATCGACCATGTTTTTGGTGCCCGGCCGGTCGCGCTCGTAGTTGGAGACGACGGGAAAATCGACCTCGACCACATCAGCGCCGAGCCGCCGCAGATCAGCCGCCGCCTGCTCCCACAGGTCGAGCACCGACGCGCGGATCGGAACGTCGGCCTCCATATCGCGGCCGATATACATGCGGGGCACGCCGAGCCGCACGCCTTGCAGCGCCCCCTCCAGCTCGAGCCCGGTGTAGCGCGGCGGCCGCACGGCCGAGCTCTTCGGCAGCGCCACCCAGGGCTGCGCGCGCCAGAAATCGCCTCTTGTGTCGGGGTCGTCGGCGACGATCACGTCGAGCAGTTCGAGCATGTCGGCCACGCTGCGCGTATGCGGCACCACCACGTCCATCGTCGGCACCAGCGGCCAGTTGCCGCGCACGGAAATGATGCCGCGCGACGGCGTGTAGGCGACCAGCGCATTGTTCGACGCCGGCGCCCGGCCGGACGACCATGTCTCCTCGCCGAGCCCGAAGGCGGCGAAGCTGGCGGCGGTCGCGGTGCCGGAACCATTCGACGAGCCCGACGCGAAGGCCGCGGTCAGGTATTCGGCATTGTAGGGGCTTTCCGCCCGGCCGTAGACGCCGCGCTGCATGCCGCCATTGGCCATCGGCGGCATGTTGGTCAGCCCGATCAGCACCGCGCCGCCGGCCCGCAGCCGCGCAATGGTGAAGGCGTCCTCGTTGGCCGTGAGATGCTCGAAGGCCGGCGAGCCGGCGGCCACCGACAAGCCCGCCACCTTGTAGCTGTCCTTGGCGGTATAGGGGATGCCATCCAACGGCCCGAGCGTCGCACCATTCCTGCGGCGCCGGTCGGACGCGGCGGCCTCCTCGAACATCTTGGGATTGAGCACGGGAACGGCATTGAGGGCGATGCCATGCCGGTCATATCTGGCGATCCTGCGCAGACAGGCGCCGACCAGCTCGACGCTAGTGACCGTGCCAGCCTCCAGCGCCCGCCGCAGCTGTTCGATCGACGCCTCGACGATGTGGAGATTGGTCATGGTGTCCCCAACGCTTGGTCTTCAGGCGGTATTGGCCTCGAAAACCGATGCCGTAAAGGGGTTTCGGCGAGGCGGCCGTGACAGCCGATCTCCCCCCTTGTGGGGGAGATGTCCGGCAGGACAGAGGGGGGCGCTGTCCCGCCGGCCTGTCAACCATTCGTAGCAACGCCCGCAGACTGGTTCCTGGTTGAGAATGAGTTAGAGCAAAGGCTGGCGATCCTTCGCGCCCCCCTCTGCCCTGCCGGGCATCTCCCCCACGAGGGGGGAGATTGGCAGCGTCGGCGGCGGCGCTCCTTTCTGTAACGTCGAGCGTCGCGCGCCACCTTCGCACATCACTCCGGCGCGCCCGGGAACAGCGCCACCGCATCACCGCCGCCGGCCGGCCAGTCCCGGATGGTGCGGTCGTAGCCGCCGGTCAGCACCGTGCCGTCGGCGGCGAACGCCACGGCGTAGACTGGACCGGACCGGCTGTCGAACAGCGCGGTCTCACTGCCGGTTTCCATGTCCCACAGCCGTGCCGTGCCGTCGAGCGAGCCGGACAGCAGCCGCTTGCCGTCGGCCGACAGCGCCAGCGCATAGACCGTACCCGAATGGCCCTCGAGGCGGCGGACTTCGCGGCCGCTGTCGAGGTCCCAGAGCTTGATCGTATAATCGCCGCTGCCGGTGATCAGATGGCGCCCGTCGGCCATGAACACGATCCCATAGGGGCCGCGCTCATGCCCGTGCCAGCTGCGCAGCTGCTTGCCGGTGCCGATGTCCCATAGCTTCAGCGTGCCCTCGATACTGCCGCTGATCGCGCGTGTGCCGTCGGGCGAGACGGCGATCCCGCTGATCGACCAGTCGTGCCCCGGCATCACATGCAGCACCGAGCCTTTCTCGATATCCCAGACGATGACCCTGCCGGTGTCGTGCCCGCTGACCGCACGTTTGCCGTCGGGACTGATCGCGAGCTTGTTGACACCACCGTTCTGGCCTGACGAGAATACATGCAGCACAGCGCCATCGGAGAGCTGGCGCAGCACGATCTCGCCATCCGTCGCCGGCCGTCAGCGCCCGCGCCCCATCGGGCAGGAAAAGCGCTGTCCGCGCCATGTCCTTGTGGACGCCGAGAGTGCGGAGCAGGCGCTTGCCGTCGATATCCCAGAGCTTGATCGTGCGGTCGGTACTGGCGCTTAGGATCGAGTGCCCGTCGGGCGCCACCGCCAGCCAGACGACGGGCTCGCGGTGGCCGTCGGGCTGCGTCGGCTGCGGCGGCAGCGCCTGGGGCAGCGGCGCAACAGTCTGCGGTGGCGGAGCCGGGGCTGGAGCAGCCTCCGGCGGTGAGAGTGGTGGGGCAAGCGCGACCTCTGATGGCGAGGCAGGAGCCGGCGGCTGTGCCGGTTCCGCGCTGGCGACGTCTTCGCCCTTCGGCGGCCCCGGCGCGGGTTGCTCGGCGGTCAGGCTTTTGCCGGCGTCCTGTGGCTGTCGCGACCAAGGGCCGAGCTGGTCGGCCACCAGAGCGAGTACGGCAAGGAACGGAACGACGACGAAGAGCTGCCGCAGGCGTGGTCGTCCGCCGGGTTGCGTTTCGGCGCCTCTGCCGAACAGCGGCGTCTTCGGATCGAGCGTCGATCGGCCCGGCAACAGGCCGGCCCAGAACAGCAGGGCTGCAAGGGCTGAGACAGCGCCCGCCGCTCCGAAAAAAGCCAGGCGCATGGAGGCGAAAGCGTCGCCGGCGCCCTCGCCGCCCACCACGAAATACACACGTGTGAAGCAGAGCATGCCGATCGCCAGCAGCAGCACCGCGAGCAGCCTGTCGACAAACCTGTTCATTGGGCTCCCCCCTCGGGCCGCTTTCCGCTTCGCCCGCAATGATGCCGGTCAGCCCCGGGCTTGTCGATGCCCGTCTGATAGGAGCCAATCTCCCCCACAACTTGGGGGGAGATTGGCTCCACCCTCACCGCAATTCCACCCACACCGGCGCGTGGTCGCTGGCGCCGGTCTCGCCGCGCACGTCGCGGTCGATGCCGGCACCGGCCAGCCGGCGCGCCAGCTTTTTGCTGAGCAATATATGGTCGAGCCGCAGGCCGGCGTCGCGCTGCCAGCGGTTGCGGCGATAATCCCAGAATGTGTAGAGCGTGTCCTTAGGGTGCTTCTTGCGCAGCGCGTCGGTCCAGCCCTGGTCGAGCAGTGCTGCGAAGGCGGCGCGGCTTTCCGGCTGCACCAGCGCATTGTCGTCATAGGAGCGGGTCGGGTAGATGTCGCGCGGCTCGGGCACGATGTTGTAGTCGCCGGCCAGTACCACCGGCAGGCCGGTGTCGAACAGTTCTGCGGCATGCGCGTTCAGGCGCTCGTGCCAGGCCAGCTTATAGGTGAATTTCGGGCCGGGCTGCGGGTTGCCGTTCGGCGCATAGAGGCAGGCGACGACGATGCCGTTGACCGCCGCCTCGATGTAGCGGGCCTGCTGGTCGCTGTCGTCGCCGGGCAGCGCCTCGCGGGTCAGAACGGGTTCTGAACCCCGCGCGAGTATGGCGACGCCGTTCCAGGTCGGCTGCCCCACCCAGACCGCGCCATAGCCGGCGGCGGCGAGTGCTGTGCGCGGAAACTGTGTCTCCCTTGCCTTCAGCTCCTGCAGGCAGACGATGTCGGGCTTGGCGACAGCCAGCCAGGCCAGCAGGTTTTGCAGCCGGCTGTTGATGTTGTTGATGTTGAAGGAGGCGATCTTCATGCCGGCGTCAGCAAACGATGCGCCCGGTCCACGCCTTCACCGTCTCGGCCAGCGTCTTCAGATGATCGGCCGTTGAAAAGCCGGAGATCGCCTTACGCGGCCTCAGGTCGTGGTCGCCGTCCTCAAGCCAGATCACCTCGATGGCATCGGAAAGACCGTAAGTCGCGACCTCTTCCCTGGTGCCGAACTCGTCGCGCGTGCCTTGGACGATCAGGCTCGGCGTCCTGAGATCGGCGAGATGTTTGGTCCGCAGTTGCTCGGGCTTGGCCGGTGGGTGAAAGGGATAGCCGAGACAGACGAGGCCCGAAATCTCGCCCTTGGCAAACATCTCGTCGGCGATCATCGAGGCGACGCGCCCGCCCATCGACTTGCCGCCGATGACGAGCGGCCCCTTCACGCCCTTCGCCCTGAGGTCGGCGATCGCCTTGATATATTCGGGGTTCACCGTCTCGGCCCGCGGCGGCGGCTTGCGGTGGCCGTAGCGGCGGGCGGCCATGTAGTGGAATTCGAAGCGCGCAACGCGGAAGCCGGCGGCAGCCAGCGCTTTGGTTGTCGCAGCCATCGAAGCCGAGTCCATCGGCGCCCCGGCGCCGTGAGCGAGAAGGATGGTGATGGGGGCGGCGTCGGGTCCGTCGAAGAGGAAGGTCGTCATGGAGCGGCCTTCCCGCGGAAGCCGCATTCCGCCCCACCCCCCTCTGGCCTGCCGGCCATCTCCCCCGCAAGGGGGGAGATTAGCAGCTCTGACCCGCCCAGCTTCCAACGTTGGTGATTGGCGAAAACGATGGCGACATCCAATCTCCCCCCTTGCGGGGGAGATGGCCGGCAGGCCAGAGGGGGGTGTTCAAGCGCGACCATTGCGATCCTTTATACAGAGGCCCCACCGCAAACCTGTGACTGGAGATACTCGACCTGAGCGGCCAGCAATCCGGGCCAGCCAGTCGCATCAATGTCACCTGCCCATTTGCAAGCAACCTCACGACCGTGAACTTGTTCCAGCAGGCAGAAGTATGCGGTGTCTCGCCATGACCCGCATAATTGCGAATTGCCATCCATCACATCCAGCGCCGACGCCCATGTGAACCATCTCCTGATCCATTCGCCAACCCTGCCATCGAGATCGGCGGCGCACTGGCTTATGAAGGCATCCAAATCACCTTCATTTGCTACCCAGAACGGGCCACGACCGCTGATAAAATTCCCGTCAATAGCATCGAACCCTACCCTGAGAAATTGTCGGTTCAGCTGTCGCGAGCTTCGGGTCTTGAACTGCGCCGAACTCGGATCCTTGACCTCGTACCAGGCGTCAAAATCCTTCCATAGCTTGGCAAATTTCTTCCACTTGAAGACAGCTGCGACCGAGCAGTCGTATTCGCCATATCGGCGGTCCGTATAGCAATCAAGCTCGATACCGAAATCGGTGAGGTTACCGACAGACGTGACAACAAGCTTGGCGCTATCTGGCCTGAACCATCTCTCACCAACCCGCGTATGGAGCTCTTCGACAACTCGCGCTCGAATGGTCTTTGCGTCGAGCGCCATGATTGGTCTCACCCCGCCGTGCGCGCGAGTTGCAAATCGACGAATTGTATTCCCTTGGCCGCGATGCGCGCCCATTCGGACTCCGCGTCGAGCTCAAGATACCGCACCCAGCGCAACCGCGCCTCGGCGAGATTGCCGGCGTCGAACTCCAGCCTGGCAAGGTTGAACACCGCATCGGCGTACTTCGCATCCAGCGCGATCGCCTTGACGAGATGCCTTCGCGCCGAAGCCACGCGGCCCTCATCGCTCATCAGTCCGGCCAGATTGAACCAGGCTTCGACGAAACCCGGATCGAGCTTTATGGCGCGGGCATAGTCATGTGCGGCCTCGTTCACTCGACCGGCGCCGCGCAGGCAGTTGGCGCGGTTGAAGGCGGCGATGGCATCGCTTGGATCGATGGAAAGACAGCGCTGGTAAAGGGCGACGGCATCGTCGTGCCGGCCCTCCTCTTCCGCCGCCTCGGCCTCGGCGAACAACTCTTCCAGCGTGTCGTCATCAGGCGCGTCCAGATCGAACAGCAATTGCCCGTCGAGATCGCTCTGCCCCTCCTCCAGGTAGATCGCGTCAGGACGGCCGTGTTGCGAGCCGACGGCGAGCGACTTGGCGGTGAGCGAGGCGACCGGACCGGAACGGTGGACGGAGCGGGCGATCGCCCCCCAGGAAGCGCCGCCGGCGATCAGGCCCGCATATTTGCGAGCCAGGATAAGGTCGCGGAAGGAATAAGGCTCGCGATCATGCTCAAAGGCATCGAACAGCGACAAAAGATCGAGATCGACGGCGGCTAGCCGCGACTGGTCGATGAGCGACTGCCGTGACAGCGCCGAGGCCTCCGGCGCCTTCATCAAGCCCAAGAGGCGCAGAAATCCGTTTTCGCTGAGAAGGGTGCGCCCTGCCCGGCGCTCGGCATCGGCACGGCGCTCGATCTCGGCATCGCCTGCCTTGGCCAGAAGCGTGCGACCAAACACGACATGGTTGGTGCGCCTGGTGACGCCGCGCCGCAACTGGCCCTGCTGGCGCTCGACCTCACGCGCCGCCAGCCGAAGCGGAAACGCCGCCAGCGCACCGATGGTGCCGAAGACGGTGCCGGAGGTTATACCGGTAGGCGCTGTCACCCTTTGCTCTTGCCGACGGCCTTGAGCAGGTTGGCCTTGAGCGGATTTTCCTTGGCCGCTGCGGCCTTGCCCTTGGCCGCCGGTTTCGCCCCTTCATCGGCCTTGCTCTTGCTCTTGGCCGGCGGCTTGGCCGACTGCGACAGGCTGGCCTTCAGCGCATCCATCAGATTGATGACGTTGCCGCGCTCGGGGGCGGCGGCGATGATCGGCTTGTGGCCCTTGAGCTTCTCGCGGATCATCGCCATCAGCGCGATCTCGTAGCGATCCTCGTAGTTCTTCGGATCGAAGGTGGTTTCCTTCTGCTTGATCAGCGCTTCGGCGAGCTGCAGCATTTCCGGCTCGGGCTTGCCGGCCGGGATGTTGCCGAAATACTCCGCCGTGCCGCGCACTTCGTTCGGGTTCCTCAAGGTGCAGACGAACATGCCGTTCTCACGCGCGCCGATCGTCACCACGCGCTCGCGGCTGGACAGCACCAGCCGGGCGATCGCCAGCTTGCCGGACTTGCGCATGGCTTCGCGCAGCACGGCGAAGGTTTCCTCCGCCATCGCGCCATCCGGCGCCAGGTAGTACGGCGCGTCCTGGTAGATCACGTCGACCGAACGCTCGTCGACAAAGGCCTCGATGTTCATCGTGTGGTTGGATTCGATGCGCACCGCCTCGAGGTCGGCATCGTCGATGATGATGTACTGCTTGTCTTCGTATTCGTAGCCCTTGACCAGGTCCGAGCGCTCGACCAACCCGAGTTCGGGATCGACCGGCTTCATGTTGATGCGGTTGTGGGTGTCCTTGTGCAGCTGATTGAAGCTGATCCGCTCGCTGGCGCTCGTCGCCGGATACAGCCGGACCGGACAGCTGACGAGACTGAGCTTGAGGTAACCTTTCCAACTTGCCCTGGGCGCCATGAAACTCTCCTACGCGGCCGTGCACTGTCGAACCGTTCGCAGCGCTTCGTCCAAAGGACGAACGGCGCTGCGCAAAACCTACATCGCCCTTACAATACCGGCAAATCCCTAGCGAAATCTTCCATGTCGGCCCAGGGATCGCCGGAGGTGGCCAGAAGGCCCGGCAGCGAAGAATAATTCAAATCTTCCGGAGCGTCGATGGATTCCAGATCGGACCAGCTCACTGGTGTCGAGGCCGGCAGGTTTGTACGGGCGCGCAGCGAGTAAGGTGCCGCCGAGGTGTGGCCGCGCGCATTGCGGTGATAATCGATGAAGATGCGCCGCTTGCGGTTGTCCTTGCCCATGGTGGTGGTGAAGGTGTCGGGCGCCGTGGCGGCCAACGCCGAGGAGATGGCGCTGGTCGCCTGGTGCAGTTTCTTCCAGTTCTGTTTTTGCGTCACCGGCACTGATATGTGGATACCCTTGCCGCCCGAGGTTTTGGCGAACGGCACAAGCCCCATCGCCTCCAGCTCGGCGCGGATATGCACCGCCGCCTCGACCACCTCGCGCCAGCTAACCCCCTCGCCCGGGTCGAGGTCGAAGACGATCAGGTCGGGCTTGTCGAGCCGCGTGCGATGGGTGCCCCAGGTGTGGAACTCGACGACGCCGAACTGCGCCAGCGCCAGATAGCCCTTGGCGTCCTCGACCGACAGATAGGATTTGGTCTCGCCCTCGGAGTTGGTCGCCTCGAAGGTCGCCACCGATGAAGGCATGCCGGTGAAGGCATGGCGCTGGAAGAAGCAGTCCTGCGGTTTGCCGGTCGGGCAGCGCACCAGCGACACCGGGCGGCCGAGGATGTGGGGCAGCATGAAGTCGCCGACCAGCGCGTAGTAGACGGCGATATCGAGCTTGGTCGGGCCGGTCTTGCCGAACAGCCGTCGCGTCGGATTGGTCACCCAGATCGTGGCGAGGTCGGCCTCGGCGATCAGCCGCTTGCGCTTGGCCGACACCGGCGTCGACAGGCCGACGTCGCGCAGTCCGCGGAACACCGCATGGCGCAGCGCATTATCGGTTGTCCGGTTGGCATAGTGGATATGGGCCGAGAGCAGCGGCCGCACCCAGTTCATCTCGCGCATGATCTCGCGCGGAACCCCTTCGGGTGCAGACGCGCCGGCGCGCAAGGGCTCCAGCCGGGCCAGCAAGTCGGTGGCGGTGGCGGCATCGAAGCCGGTGCCGACCTTGCCGCGATAGTGCAGTTCGCCATCCTCGAATTCACCGAGCCCGAGCGCGGCCAATCCCTCGGCTGCAGCGGAGGTGGTGTAGCCGGCGATGACGAAGTCGCCGGTGTTCAGCGCCTTGATCTTGGTCCAGGTCTTGGTGCGGCCGCTCTGGTAGATTGCCGTGGCGCGCTTGGAGACGACGCCTTCCAGGCCCATCTCGGAGGCCTGGTCGTAGAGCGCCTGGCCATCGCCTTCGACGTGGTCGCTGAACTGGATGGCGGAGTTGGCGCCCAGCCCGGACAGCAATTGCGACAGCAGCGCCTTGCGCCGGCCGAGCGGCGCTTTTCTCAGGTCCCAGCCGTCGAGATGCAAGAGATCGAAGGCATAGAAGTGGAGCTTGTTGCCGGCGCCTTCGGCCAGCGCATCCTGCAAAAGGGCAAAGCGGCTGATGCCCTTGGCGTCGAGCACGACGATCTCGCCGTCGATGACAGCCTCACGGCATGGCAACCTGGCGAAGGCATGCGGCAGGTCGCCATAGCGCCTGGTCCAGTCGAGGCCGGCGCGTGTGATCAGCCGCACCTCGCCCTCAGCCACATGCGCCATGGTGCGATAGCCGTCGAACTTGATTTCGTGCAGCCAGATTTCGCCCGTACGGTCCGCGGGGCCGCCGCCGCCCGGCGGCTTTGCCACGGTCGTCGCCAGTTGCGGCTCGATGCGGGAAGGCGGCGGCGCCTTGATCGCACCCGGCAAAGCGCCAGGCTTCAGCACGACCGCTTTCGCAGGTTTGGGGACTGGCTTCGGCGCTTCGACCAGTTCCTCGATGCGCCGTCCCGATTTGACGCTTTCCGGCCGCTCGGCAAGTATGTCGAGCCCTGGATCGGCGGCGAGGTCGCGCTCCTTGAACAGCAGCCAGTTCTTCTTGCCCTCATCCTCCCCGGGCTTGCCCTTCAGCCGCGCCAGCATCCAGCCGCCATTCAGCTTCTCGCCGGCGAGACGGAACTTGAAGGAGCCGGTGCGCAAACTCTTTTCGACGTCGTCCATCGGCGCCCAGACGCCGGTGTCCCAGACGATCATCGGCCCGCCGCCATATTCGCCCTCGGGAATGACGCCTTCGAAGTCGATATATTCGAGCGGGTGGTCCTCGGTCTCGACCGCCAGCCGCTTGTCGGCGGGGTTGAGCGACGGGCCGCGAGGCACCGCCCAGCTCTTCAGCACATCGCCGACCTGCAGGCGAAGGTCGTAGTGGTCGGCAGTGGCATGGTGTTTGTGCACGACGAAGCGGTTGCCTTCTCCGGCAACCAGCCCGCCGGCGGGTTCCGGCGTCTTGCTGAATTCGCGCTTGGCGCGATAGGCCCTGAGTTTGGAGGGAGCTGGCATGTCAAAGACCGAAGCGCGCGGCAGTCAGGAACCGGCGTCTCATTCCTTCGCGCCCCCCTCTGTCCTGCCGGACATCTCCCCCACGAGGGGGGAGATTGGCAGTGTCACTGTGGGCACCCTCTTTGCAACGTCGGGGATTGGCGAAAGCGTCGCGACATCCGATCTCCCCCCATGTGGGGGAGATGTCCGGCAGGACAGAGGGGGGCGCTGTCCCGCCAGCATCAAAATTCGATCGCAGCGGCGCTCCGATGTCACGGCATGGATCCCAGGGTCTCCGCGACGTCGCTTCGCTCCTGCTCCGCCCTGGGATGACGAAGGGATGGATGTCACGGGCTCAATCGTCGGTGGCCGGCGTCAGTTCGAGCTCGGCCGGCGACAGACCCTGCTGGAGCTGGCTCAGCCGGAATTCGTCGACCCAGTAGGCCTCGCCATCGACGAGGACACGCGCCTTGTAGGCGCCGGCGGAAAAGCTCTGTGCGGTGATATAGACCTTGTGGCGGTCGAGCGCCTTGCGCACCGCGGCACGCTTGGAATTCTGGCTGGTGACGGAACTGGCCATGGACTCGCTCATACACACGCCGCCGCAGAAAAGGCGGCTGTCTAAGGATGGCCGAGACCGGGTGTCGTGTCAATTTCGCGCATGATCGGATGGCGAGACGGATCATCTACTGTGATTGACGGCCGGGCAGTAATCAGATCATTGCAATTTTCTCATATTTCACGAAATCTACTTCATGGGATCAATTTTCATATGATAGTATCATTTTTCACAGAATGTGATCTGCGGCTCAACTTTTCAGATCCGAGACCCAAATTTCATGACCGAACTGAGTGAGCATCGATTTTCAGGGCCGGTGACCGTTTTTCAGGAAATGCGCCTTCCTGAAACGGCAACCCCGGCCGGGTACAGCGCGTTGATTGACGCTTACAAGCTCGCTGTCCCGCTGCCCCGCATGCTTTCCGCGACCGGCGAGCATCACCGTATCACCGAGAAGGACGGCTGGCGCATCATGACGCCGCGCCACGCCCCCCAACCGACACTCGAAGGCCACCTTACTTTCGCTCTGAAATATGAGGGCCTCGACCTTGCTGTCCTCAAGCGGCTGTTCCTGGAGACAGGTCCCGCCGCCATCGAAGCGCTCGTGCGCAAAAGTCCGACCGGCAGTTACGCCCGCCGCATCTGGTTCCTCTATGAGTGGCTGAAGGGTACCCGACTGGATCTCCCCGACGCGACCGCCGGACGCTACATCCCGGTCGTCGATCCCGGGCTGCAGTGGGCAGCGCAGGAGAAGACCGCTCCACGCTACCGCGTGAAAGACAATTTGCCTGGAACGCCGGATTTCTGTCCTCTGGTGTTTCGCACCGAGGTTCTCGATCAATTCATTGGCCTCGACCTGCCCAGGCGTGCGCAAGACATCATTGCGGGCGTGTCGCGCGATCTTCTCGCAAGAACCGCAGCGTTCCTCCTGCTCAAGGACTCGCGGTCCAGCTACGCAATCGAGGGTGAGCGGCCGCCACAAGACCGCATTCAGCGCTGGGGCCGCGCTATTGGCGAGGCCGGCCGTCAGCCGCTCGATCGCGATGAGTTGCTGCGCCTGCAAAGGATTGTTCTCGGCGACGCCCGTTTTGTGAAGCTCGGCTTTCGGCAGGAGGGCGGTTTCATCGGCGAGCATGATCGCGACAACCGCATGCCGCTGCCAGATCACATCAGCGCCCGGCCCGAAGACTTGGCATCGCTGGTCGATGGAATGGTTGCATTCGACCGCGGTCGGGCGCAAGGCATCGATGCGGTGATCGCCGCCGCGATCCTCGCCTTCGGCTTTATCTATATCCACCCGTTCGAAGACGGGAACGGCCGCATCCATCGCTACCTGATCCACCACGTCCTTGCCGCGCGCGGTTTCAACCCACCTGGCGTCGTATTTCCCGTCTCCGCCGCGATACTTGAACAAATCGACGAGTACCGGCGGGTGCTCAAGAGCTATTCGCAGCGCCTGCTACCACTGGTCGAATGGGAGCCGACGCCGCAATTCAACGTCCGTGTCCTGAACGACACCGGCGATTATTATCGGTTCTTTGACGCAACACCGCACGCCGAATTTCTCTATGCCTGCGTCCAGAGAACGATCGAGCAGGACCTTCCCAACGAAACCGAGTTCCTGCGCCGCTACGATCAGTTCCGGCAGCAGGTCGACGCCTTCATCGACATGCCGGAGCAGCTGATCAATCTCCTCTTCCACTTCCTGCATCAAAATGGCGGCCGCCTGTCGAATCGTGCCCGGGAAAAGGACTTCGCCGCGCTGACCGATGAAGAGGCCGAACGAATCGAGGCGATCTACAGGCAGGTCTTTGGCAACGCTTGAGAGACAGCCGCCGGCGCGCAGCACCCGGCGACTCGCGAGAGGTAAGTGGTGAATGGTGAAGATTGCACACAAGACGTGACGAAATCACTACTCACTACTCACTACTCACTACTCACCACTCACCATTCACCATTCACCATTCGATCCTCCTCCCTCCGACGCTCACGCGATCGTGCGGCCGGCCCAGAGCCGAGTGACTGTGGAAACCGAGCGGGAGCTCTATATGATGCTGACGCAATAGCCCTGACGCCCACGAACCCTGTCGCTTATCCGGAGATCTCATCCATGACCTTGAGCACACGCAAGCTGGGCAGCCAGGGGCTGCAGGTATCGGTGATTGGCCTCGGCTGCATGGGCATGAGCCAGTCCTACGGTCCGGCCGACGAAGCTGAATCGATCGCCACCCTACACCGCGCCATCGAGCTCGGCTGCACCTTCCTCGATACGGCGGAAGTCTATGGCCCGCACACCAATGAGGCACTGCTCGGCCACGCCCTGAAGGGCCGGCGCCACGAGGTGACGATCGCCACCAAATTCGGCTTCCGTATCGAAAACGGCAAGCAGATCGGCACTGACCGCAACAGCCGGCCCGAGCATATCCGTGAGGCGGTGGACGGCTCGCTCAGCCGGCTCGCCACCGACCATATCGACCTGCTCTACCAGCACCGCGTTGACCCGGCGGTGCCGATCGAGGATGTGGCGGGTGCTGTCAGCAAACTAATCACCGAAGGCAAGGTGCGCTTCTTCGGCCTGTCGGAGGCGGGTGCCGCCAACATCCGCCGGGCGCATGCCGTGCATCCGGTGTCGGCGGTGCAGAGCGAATATTCGCTGTGGGAACGCAATCTGGAACCGGAAATCATCCCGTTGCTCAGCGAACTCGGCATTGGCCTGGTGCCGTTCGCGCCGCTTGGCCGCGGCTTTCTCACCGGCGACGTCAAGCGCGCCGAAGACTATCCGGAAGGCGACTTCCGCCGCGGCGATCCGCGCTACCAGGGCGCCAACTACGACGCCAATGTGCAGGCGGCCGGAATTGTCCGCGACATCGCGGCGGCCAAGGGCGTCAAGCCGGGCCAGATCGCGCTGGCCTGGCTGCTGCACAAGGGCAGCGATTTCGGGCTCGACATCGTGCCGATCCCCGGCACCAAGCGCAGAAAGTACCTCGAGGAGAATGTCGCCGCTGCCGCGATCAAGCTCGACGCCGTCGCAATGCAGGCGCTCGACGACGCGCTGGCGCCGGGCAAGGTCGCGGGTGAGCGCTACAACGAGCGCGTCATGGTGACGATCGACCGGTAGGTGGCATCTACGGCAGCTTCGCCAGTTCGGCAGCGTGGCGGATGGCAAGCAACGCGTCCCGGTTGGTCACCGGATAGCCTGTGATGAAGCGTTCGACCGAAAAGCCTGGAAATTCGGCTCTCAAGCGGGCCGCGGGGCGCGCCGCCTCGCCGGCCTCGCCCATGGCCGCATGCGAAAGCGCCAGGAACATCAGCACGTCCGGCGACTCCGGCGAACTCCTGTGGAGCGCCGCAATGGCCTGCCCGTGTCTGCCGGCGACGAACAGGATGCGGCCTTGCATGCCGAAATACCAGGGCGGGGCCAATGGATTGAGGCGCATGGCACGCTCGATGAGCGGGATCGCCTCGGCCGGATCGCCGACGACAAGCGCCTTGCTGCCGGCCAGCAGCGGCAGTATGCCGGCGTGGTTGGAGCCGTATTCGAGAGCGTGCCGGTGCGCGCGCTCCGCTCCTTCGAGATCGCCAAGGCATGCCCTGACATTGCCAAGGCATGCGTGAGCGCAGCTGTCCGTCGGGTCGAGGCGCAAAGCGTTTTCGGCCGCCGTCCGCCAGCTCTCGATCGACGTCAGCACGTCGTCGCCAAAGCCGTTGCAGGCCTCGATCGAATAGGCGTAAGCGAGTTCGGCCCAGCAGTTGGCGAAGGTAGGATCAAGCTCCAGCGCGCGTGAAAATAGGCGGATCGCCTCGACATTCCCGGCGCGGCTGAACGTAGTGTGCTGTTCGAGGGCAAGCAGATAAAAATCATAGGCCCGCAAGCTGGCCGGCGGCTTGCGGCGAACAGCATTGCGGCCGACCGTGGCCAGCGTTCCGTAACTGCCGGCGAACACATTGATGATGCTTTCGGTCAGGCTGTCCTGCAGCGCGAAAATGTCCTCGACCCGGCGATCGTAGCGCTCCCTCCACAGGCTGACGCCGCTACGGGCATCAGCAAGCTCTATCGTCAAGCGAATCCTCTGGTCGTCCGCACGCAACTGGCCCGATACGAAATAGGTGACGCCGAGCGCCTTGCCGTCCGCCGCGAAATCGGCCGGCTTGCTGCCCAGTGATTTCATCGTGTGGAAGGCGATGACAGGCAAGCCCGCGTATCGCGCCAGGTCGATGGTGATGTCCGACGACAGGCCGTCGGCAAAGCGGCGCCAGCGCTCTTCGGAATTCAGGCATTCGATCGGAAATATGGCGAGCACCGGCGGAGCGTCCGGCAGGGGTGACAGCCCGTCCGGCCGAGCGCCGGAAGCGCCGGCAAAATACGCCGCGAGCCCGATCTTGGTACGCACGCCAAGTTTTTCGTAGATGGCCGCAAGGTGGGTGCGAACAGTGGTTGGGGCAATGAAAAGTGCATTGCCGATTTCGCGATAGGTCATTCCGGTTGCGAATTTTTCCGCGACCGCGCGCTCGCGACCCGACAAGGCATCGAGCGTCTGCGCTTTCGAGGCGTCGTTGACCGTCATGGTGGAACCCGTCCCAGGACAGAATACTACAAATGCAGGAGGCCGAATACTGCATCTGCCCGATCCCGCCGCAGGCGCACAAATTGCAAGCTCGCTTGCGGCAACAAGCTGCTATCAGGGGAGGTTTTCATGCGTCCTGTTTCGATAATGCTGGCATGCACGATCTTGAGTCTTTCCGCCGTCCAGTCGCCGTTGTTCGCAAGAGGATGCAGGCAGGTGCTGGAATCGGATGTGAAAATCACGAGCATGCGCGTCTATGCCGACGTTCTGGCCAACGCCGCCCACAACGGCTGGGACTACACGCCTGAATCGATCGTCAGCGGCTCAAAGCGGCATTTCGAGGAGATGAAGCTCCAGTTGAACGACGCCGGCTATGAGATCGTCCCCGTCGGCGTCCGCCTTTATTGCAAACGGTGGGACAAGCTCGCCGCCCGCTAGCAACCAGCGATCCGCCCTTTGCGGCGCAAGCTTTGTCGAGACATCGATATGTCGAAGGTGCAGGCTAACTGTCTGCTTCTGCTTGCTGCTGCCTTTTGGGGCTTCGGTAATGTTGCGCAGAAGACTGTGCTGGATCATCTCGATCCGCTCAGCGCCGTGGGCATGCGCTGCCTGATCGCGGGGCTCATGGTCGCGCCGCTGACGATGCTCGAATGGGGAAGGAAATCCGGGCCCGGCTACTGGATGAGCCTCGCCAAAGTCAGCGTTCTGTTTTCAATTTCGATCATCATCCAGCAGGTCTCCTATCTCGACACCTCGGTTACCAATGCGAGCTTCCTGGTGAGCACCGCAACGGTGATGACACCGCTCGCGGCCTGGTTGCTGATTGGCGAGCGCCCGACTGCTGTTGGCGGGCTTGCGGCTGCCATGACAGTGGCCGGTGTCCTGCTGCTGTCCGGAGGCTTGACCACCAGCTTCAGCCAGGGCGATGTCGCTGCGATACTTTCGGCCGCGTGCTACGCGCTTTGGATGGTGGAGCTTGGTCGCCACATGCAGACCCACGGCGCGCCGGTCGCGGCGGCTGCCGCGCAATTTCTCGGCGCCGCCGTGCTCACCCTGCCGCTCGGCGCCCTCCAGGGTAATCTGTCGCTGGCAGCCATCAGCGATGCAGGCCCGGAACTCGCCGTGCTCGGCATCTTCTCGACCGGGGCCGCCTTCGGCATCCAGACGGTCGCTCAACGCTTCACATCCGCCAGCCATGCCGCGGTGATCGTCAGCGCGGAGAGCGTGTTCGGAGCGATTGGCGCTGCCATATTTTTGGGCGAGCGGCTGTCGCCGGTCGGAGCAGTCGGTGCTGCGGTCGTATTTGGATCAATCACCTTGCTGTCGCTGACGACCGACAAAATCAGCAAGCCGGCGGTGGCAAACTGAGAGATTGTCGGGGCGCAACCTCTGCGCCATACGCGTCAGCGTGATCAACCGCGCGCTGGCGACGTGAAGCGCGCGGACCCACCGCCATCAAGATCAAAGGCCTGAGAGCCGCACCGGCGGCGTTGGGCGTTCTTGCGCAAACCTCCGGCCTTGGCTAGCATCCGCGCGCCGGCGCCGAGCGGAGGAGAACGTCGCGGTGGACCGGCTGGAGCGCCGTTGCGTCCCCTTGGGCGCTCAAAGGACACTCCATTTCTGGATCGACGCATGAACCTGCCAAAGACCCATTCCGGTTTCGGGGTCATGCGCTCATGTGGAGGAGACTAAATTGATCAACAGACGTGAATTCCTGCTGTCGTCCGTGGCGATCGGCACAATGGCGCTGGCCGCTCCGCAACTGGCTTTCGCCCAGGACAAGCTGACCATTCTGGGTTCGGTGCCGAGCCTCGGCTTTCCGTTCTTCGTTCACATGCTGAACCAGATCAAGGCGGAGGCGCAGGCGCAAGGCGTCAACCTGACCGAGAGCGACGGCCAGAACTCGGCGCCCAAGCAGACCGCCGACATCGAGGCGGCGCTCGTGCAGAAGGTCGACGCCATCGTCATCTCGCCGCTTGACGTCAACGCGCTGGCGCCGGCCATCGAGCAGGCGGTCCAGGCCGGCATTCCCGTCGTCACAATCGACCGCCGCGTCGACGGCGTGGAAGGCATCCTCGCCCATGTCGGCGCCGACAATGTCAAGGGCGGCGAGGCCGAGGCGCAGGCCATGGTGGCGGCGTTCCCGAACGGCGCCAAGATCTTCCATCTGCAGGGCCAGCCCGGCGCCGGCCCGGCGATCGACCGCAACAAGGGCGTGCACAACGTGCTCGATCCGCTGAAGGACAAATACCAGATCGTCTTCGAGCAGACCGCCAACTTCGCCCGCGCCGAGGCGCTGTCCGTCACCGAGGCCGGCCTTGCCGCCAACGGCAAGCCCGACGCGATCATCTGCGCCAATGACGACATGGCGCTTGGCGCGGTTGAAGCCTGCGCGGCGCGCAACTTCACCGACGTCAAGATCTACGGCTTCGATGCGCTTCCCGAAGCGCTGGTCGCCGTGCGCGACGGCAAGCTGGCCGGCACCGTCGAACAGTTCCCCGGAGAGCAGTCGCGCACTGCGGTGCAGATCGCCGTCGCCTATGCCAAGGACAAGACCGAGCCGAAGGAAAAACTCGTGCTGCTGACGCCGATCGTCATCGGCAAGGACAATCTCGACAAAGCCGAGCGGCTCGGCGAGACGAAGTAGACTGCGAAGCCGGCGGGACAGCACCCCCCTCTGGCCTGCCGGCCATCTCCCCCTCAAGGGGGGAGATTGGCAGTTTCAACGCGCCGCCCTCTCTTCAACGCCGAAGATTAGCGAAAGCGGCCATGACATCCAATCTCCCCCCTTGAGGGGGAGATGTCCGGCAGGACAGAGGGGGGTGTTCAAGCGCGGCGTGAACAACTGCATCGAAGGAGCATCCTTTGCCAGCCGAAGCCACTGCGCCATCGCCATCCCCCGCCCTCCTCGCCGTCGAGGGCGTGACCAAGCGCTTCGCCGGCGTGACCGCGCTGAGCGATGTCTCGCTCGAGGTTCGGCCCGGCGAAATCCTCGGCCTGCTCGGCGAGAACGGCGCCGGCAAGTCGACGCTGCTCAAGATCCTGTCCGGCGTGATGCCGCCCTCCAGCGGCCGCATCGTCTTCGACGGCGTCGAATTCAATCCGCACAACCCGCAGGACGCCAAGCGCCTGGGCATCGTCACCATCTACCAGGAACTGAGCCTGATCCCGACGCTGACCGTGGCGGAGAATATCTTCATCGGCCGCGCGCCGCTCGGGCCGCTCGGCCTGGTCAGCTGGCGGAAGATGGAGGAAGACTCGCGCGCGATCATCGCCCGCGTTGGTCTGGACCTCGACCCGACTACGCCGGTGTCGGCACTGTCTGTCGCCGAACAGCAGCTGGTCGAGATCGCCCGCGCGCTGTCGCTGAAGAGCCGCCTCATCATCATGGACGAGCCGACCTCGGCGCTGACCGAAACCGAAGTGCAGAAGCTGATGTCGATTATGGGCCGGCTGCGCAAGGATGGCGTCGCCATCATGTTCGTCACCCACAGGCTGGAAGAGGCCTCTGCCATCTGCGACCGCATGACGGTGCTGCGCGACGGCAGGCTGGCCGGCCATCTCGACCGCGACGGCGGGCCGATCAAGCTGCCGAAAATCATCGAGAAGATGGTCGGCCGCGCCGCGTCCGAGCTTTATGCCAGGCCGACGCTGCGCGACGTCGCCGGCGACGTCAGGCTTTCGGTGCGCGGCCTGCGCACGGTGCGCGATCCGCAGGCGCCGCACGCCATCGTGCTCGAAGGCGTCGATCTCGACCTCAAGGCGGGCGAGATCCTCGGCGTCGCCGGCCTCGTCGGCTCAGGCCGCACCGAACTGGCCCGCGCCATCTTCGGCGCCGACCGCATCGCCGCCGGCACCATCACGCTCGACGGCAAGACGATCGCGCCTGAAACACCCGCCGACGCCATCGCGCTCGGCATCGGCCTGGTGCCGGAAGACCGCAAGCACCAGGCGATCTTCGCCGCGCTCGGCATCCTCACCAACTTTTCCATCGCCGCGCTCGGCCGCTACTCCAACGCCGCCGGCTTCATGACCGAGCGCCGCGAGCGCGAAGCGCTGGCAAGCTACAGGAAGACGCTGTCGATCCGCATGGCCTCGCCCGAGCAGCCCATAGAGGGGCTGTCCGGCGGCAACCAGCAGAAGGTCATCCTTGCCCGCTGGCTGGCGCGCGACCCCAAGGTGCTGATCGTCGATGAGCCGACACGCGGCGTCGATGTCGGCGCCAAGGCCGAGGTGCACCAGATCCTGGTGCAGCTCGCGGCGCGCGGCATCGCCATCATGATGATCTCGTCGGAATTGCCCGAAGTGCTTGCGGTGTCGGACAGGATCGTCACGATGCGGCGCGGCCGCATCACCGGCGAGATGCCCGGCATCGAGGCGACCGAGGAAAAACTGATGGAACTGATGGCGCTCGATCAAACGCAGGAAGCGACGCAATGACCAGCACGACCGAACAGACCCAGCGCGGCGGCATCAATGTCGCGCGCCTGCTGATGAGCTTCGGCCCGCTGATGTTCCTGGCGCTGCTGATCATCGTCTTCACCGTCCTGAAGCCGAGCTTCATCGACCCCATCAACATCTTCAACATCATGCGGCAGATCTCGATCACCGGGCTGATCGCGCTCGGCATGACCTTTGTCATCCTCACTGCCGGCATCGACCTGTCGGTCGGTTCGCTGCTGGCCTTTTGCGGCATGGTCGCGGCGGTGGTCGCCAAGGGCGGCACCGCCAACACGCTGTCGCTGTCGACGTCCGGCACGCAAGGCTTTGGCTGGTTCGCAGCCCTATTGGCCGCCGTCGTCGTCGGTGCCATTGCCGGCGGCGTCCAGGGCTTTGCCATCACCAGGCTGAAGGTGCCGCCCTTCGTCGTCACGCTTGGCGGCCTCACCGTCTTTCGCGGCCTGACGCTGACGATCTCCAACGGCGGCCCGATCTCCGGCTTCGACGCCTCGATGCGCTGGTTCGGCACCGGGCTGATCGGCCCGGTCCCGGTGCCGGCGATCATTTTCGCGGCGGCGGCGATCCTCTGCCACATCGTCTTGCGCTACACGCGCTACGGCCGCGCCGTCTACGCCGTCGGCGGCAATGCCGAGGCGGCGCGGCTGTCGGGGCTGCGCGTCGACCGCATCCTGATCTCGGTCTATGTCATCGTCGGCTTCTTCGCCGGCCTCGCCGCCTTCGTGCTGTCGGCGAGGCTCAATTCCTCGGAAGCCGTCGCCGGCATCGGCTATGAGCTGACGGTGATCTCGGCGGTCGTCATCGGCGGCACCTCGCTGTTCGGCGGCATCGGCTCCGTCGGCGGCACGGTGGTGGGTGCGGCACTGATCGGCGTGCTGCAGAACGGGCTACAGTTCAACAACGTCTCCTCCTATACGCAAAGCATCGTCATCGGCTTGATCCTCATCCTCGCCGTGGCCTTCGACCGCTGGCTGAAATCGCGGGTGCGGCGGTGAGGGGGCAGTACGTATCTAGCTCGACGGGACTCCGAAAGAGCGCCGTCGGCGAAGCTGCCAATCTCCCCCCTTGAGGGGGAGATGTCCGGCAGGACAGAGGGGGGTGTTCGAGCGCAGGACAGAGCGAGATAAGGCGATGACTCATTACCCAGTGTCGCCGAACAACCGCGGCAATGCGCGCAAGATGAAGGCCATGACGGATGCCGAGCTGAAGCTCTGGAATGAGATCAGGGCGCACCGTCTCATGGGATTGGCGTTTCGGCGACAGATGCCCATAGCCGGCTACATTGTCGATTTTGCCTGTCCGGACAAAAGGCTGATCGTCGAACTCGACGGCTCTAGCACGCTCAGGCCGAACCCTCGGCATCGGATGCTCGCAGAAGCGCGAGGCTTGAAGCAATTGGCTGGACCATCCTGCGCTTCTGGAACGACGATGTCGTTCGCGACCTCGACAACGTCTGTCAGCACATCGTGATCGCAGCGGGCCTAGCAGGCGCGGACATGGGTTGAGCGTTGGTCGCGGACCTGGATCGCGCAAAGCTGGCGGGACAGCGCCCCCCTCTGTCCTGCCGGACATCTCCCCCTCAAGGGGGGAGATTGGATGTCACCTCGGCTTTCGCCAGTCTCCAATGTTGGCTGAAAGGCGCCCACTCAGGCACTCACGCATCCGCGCCGCAATCATTTGCGCTCCTCCTTGCCGGCTCCCAATCGCTGAGCCGAC
Organism: Mesorhizobium onobrychidis; assembly: GCF_024707545.1. Taxonomy (NCBI): domain Bacteria; kingdom Pseudomonadati; phylum Pseudomonadota; class Alphaproteobacteria; order Hyphomicrobiales; family Phyllobacteriaceae; genus Mesorhizobium; species Mesorhizobium onobrychidis. The sequence continues at coordinate 3,149,036 of NZ_CP062229.1, read as the reverse complement.
AGGAACATCAACGTATAGGCCGCCTTGCGGCGATCCCAGCCGGCCGACTCGACCGCGTCCAGCAATCCGTCGACAAGCGGGCCAGTGCCGTCTTGCACTCCGTTTCATAGTCGAAATCTGTCCTGGGAAGGGTCGGCGCGGCGATCTTTCCCAAACTGTTCATCATGTCCATGGCAACACCTGCATATGGTACCGGGCACGACCGTGCCCGCCTTCGCGTCGGCGGGCACGGTCGTTTGTCCTCAGAAGCCTGGCGTCAGTAATCCATGCCGCCGGCCGGCATGGCCGGAGCGGCCCCTTCCTTTTTCGGCTTCTCGGCCACCATCGCCTCGGTGGTCACCAACAGGCCGGCAACAGAGGCGGCGCCCTGCAGCGCGGTACGCACGACCTTGGCCGGATCGATGACGCCCTGTCCGTAAAGGTCGCCGAACTCGTTGGTCTGGGCGTTCCAGCCATAGCCGAAGTCGGTCGTCTCGCGCAGCTTGCCGACGATGATCGAACCTTCCGCACCGGCGTTCTCGGCGATCTGGCGCACCGGCGCTTCGATGGCGCGACGCACGATGTCGACACCGGTCTTCTGGTCGGGATTGTCGACGGCGACGTTGTCGAGCGCCTTCGCCGCCCTAAGCAGCGCCACGCCGCCGCCGGGCAGTATGCCTTCCTCGACCGCCGCGCGTGTGGCGTGCATGGCATCGTCGACGCGATCCTTGCGCTCCTTGACCTCGACCTCGGTCAAGCCGCCGACGCGGATGACGGCGACACCGCCAGCGAGCTTAGCCAGCCGCTCCTGCAGCTTCTCGCGGTCGTAGTCGGAGGTGGTTTCCTCGATCTGGGCCTTGATCTGGCTGATGCGCGCCTGGATTTCATCCTTGCGGCCGGCACCGTCGACGATGGTGGTGTTCTCCTTCTCGATCAGCACCTTCTTGGCGCGGCCGAGCATCTCCAGCGTGACGTTTTCGAGCTTGATGCCGAGATCCTCGCTGATTGCCGTGCCGCCGGTCAGGATGGCAATGTCTTCCAGCATCGCCTTGCGGCGGTCACCAAAACCCGGCGCCTTGACGGCTGCAACCTTCAGGCCACCGCGCAGCTTGTTGACGACCAGCGTCGCCAGCGCCTCGCCTTCGACGTCCTCGGCGATGATCAGCAGCGGCTTGCCGGATTGCACGGCGGCTTCGAGCACGGGAAGCATGGCCTGCAGGTTGGAGAGCTTCTTCTCGTGGATCAGCACATAGGGTTCTTCGAGCTCGACGCGCATCTTGTCCTGGTTGGTGATGAAATATGGCGAGAGATAGCCGCGGTCGAACTGCATGCCTTCGACCACTTCCAACTCGGTCTCGGCGGTCTTGGCTTCCTCGACAGTGATGACGCCCTCATTGCCGACCTTTTCCATCGCCTCGGCGAGGAAGCGGCCGATCTCGGCATCGCCATTGGCCGAGATGGCGCCAACCTGGGCAATCTCGTCATTCCTGGTCACCTTGCGGGCATTGGCCTTCAGTTCGGCGATGATTGCTTCGACCGCCTTGTCGATGCCGCGCTTCAGGTCCATCGGGTTCATGCCGGCAGCAACCGCCTTGGCGCCTTCCTGGACGATCGACTGGGCCAGAATCGTCGCGGTCGTGGTGCCGTCGCCGGCGGTGTCGCTGGTCCTCGATGCGACCTCGCGCACCATCTGCGCGCCCATGTTCTCGAACTTGTCCTCAAGCTCGATTTCCTTGGCGACGGTAACGCCGTCCTTGGTAATGCGCGGGGCGCCGAATGACTTGTCGAGGATGACATTGCGGCCCTTGGGACCGAGCGTGACCTTCACTGCGTCGGCGAGGATATTGACGCCGCGCAACATCTTCTCGCGGGCTTCGGTATGGAATTTCACATCCTTGGCAGCCATTGGATAACTCCTTCAAATAGGCAGCTTTTCGTTGACTGATTGCTTGTCCAGGCCCCGCTCAGGCGGCCTGCTGCATCTTGTCGGTCGATTCGATCACGCCCAGCACATCGCTTTCCTTCATGATGAGCAGATCCTCGCCATTGAGCTTGATCTCGGTGCCCGACCATTTACCGAACAGGATACGGTCGCCGACCTTGACGTCGAGCGGCTGCAACTGGCCGCTATCGTCACGCGCCCCGGGACCGGCGGCGATCACCTCGCCTTCCTGCGGCTTTTCCTTGGCGGTATCGGGAATGATGATGCCGCCCGCGGTCTTCTCGTCGACCTCGATGCGGCGGACCAGGATACGGTCATGCAATGGACGGAACGCCATGTCGTTCTCCTCATAGGAACAAACAGATTTTCTTGGACCTCCCTTCGCAGCCGACCGGTACAACGGCCGATGGGACGGTGCGCGACCGCTGCTCAGGCATCACGCGCATATCGAATTAGTCTGCCGATCCAGGCTTTCAAGAGGAGGTCGAAAAAATTTTAGCACTCGCCGTGGTCGAGTGCCAACGCACTGTAATGATGGCGCTATTCCAGGAATTGACACGTCGGATGCGGCTTGACACCGCGGCCCAACCTTCCGACATCGTCGTCGATCCCGGCACCGTCTGCCGACGGCCGGAACCGATGAGGAAGCGGAGGCGTTTTTGCATGCGGAGCAAAGCGATGGAACGCGATGTCCCAACGATTTCGATTGCGCCGGAATATCCCGATCTCAGCCGGCTGCTCGATCCGGCATTTCGACCGTCCACAAGACGTACTGGCCGACGCGACGCTGGACGTCGGTGAAAAGCGCGCGATCCTGTCGTCATGGGCCTCCGATGCCTGCGCGGTCGAATCCATGCCGGCGCTGCGCAAGCCGCCCGGCGCCAAAGCTCCAATCGCCTTTGAAGAGATCATGGACGCGCTGCAGTCACTCGATGGCGCAGGTCCATCTCAAGGCGCCGGCGCCGGCCGAAGCCGCCACGGCGGCCTCCACCGCGTCGGCGCCTGATTGTAGGACAGAAAGGAGACGTGCATGGTCAGCAACGAGTTCCAGCTCCAGATGCAGGGTTTTGGCCTGACGACGGCAGAGATCCATTATCGTCTTCCCGACTATCGGGACCTGCTGCAGCTCTTCATCTGGCAGGAATACGACATCGCTCCGGATTTCCCGACGCTGAAGCATTTCCTCGAATATTGGGAACGTGAGATCGAAGGCCCGCTGCATTCCGTGCGTGTCGCCCATCACCGTCTGATCCAGCCCTCCGAATGGCGGGCGGTGGACGGTGTTATTACGCTGCAGTGAGACGTCATTGCGTTGCAGTGAGACAGGGGCGCTCGGAGCAACGGCCGTTCAGGTGGATTTACGTCCCGTGACAAGCAGTCCGGCCGTGCGAGCCGCCTTGACGAAGGCCGTGCGAGCCTCGCCGGCGGTGCGCCAACCGTCGAGCGCGTCGCGGCAGGCGCGATAGGCTGCGCGCCAGCTCCGGCCGCGCGCCCGGTCCGGCCATTGCTGCATGCATTCGATGGCTTCCCAGCTGCTGGCGACCTTGCGCTCTCCGACGGATTGGAGCTTGAGCGTGATCGGCTCGGAAAATGGGACGTCGTTCATCACTTCCTCCTTCTTTCTGTTTTTTAGAGCAAGTAACATCCTCGATTAAGCAGGAGGCGGCCCGATCGGCGCCGATGGACGAGATGGTTCGTGTGCCTGCACGCTTCAAGACCTCCCCGCCTCAAACCCCTGGCCCCCGTCCCCGATGCAACGGCCGGCTATATGTCGTCGTCCGGCGGTTCGAGAAGCCCGATCAGTGTCGCCACCCTTGCCGACGGCAGAGCGCGGCCCTCATTGACCAGCGCCTCATCGGCTCCGACCCAGGCAAAGGCCTCGCGCAACTCCTCGATCGTCGCGCCGGTCGAGGCGATGTCGGCGATGACGGCGTCGTCCACCGGGCCCAGCACCGAAATGATGTCGTCGCGTGTCATGGTCATGATATCCTCCATGCGGCGTGCCGTCGCGACCCTCAAATGAAGGTTGAAACCGGCATTACCAGTACAATCTGGCAACAAAAAATCTGGCAGCGGGACAGAATCTGGGTCTTGATTTCGGGCTGACAATAACCAAATCCAAATTGCCGGTTGCCGAATGGGACCGGCAGAACCCAGGGAGCGCCAAGCTCTTTGGCGTCCCTCGTACTATGTTGCTCGATGGAGCATATAGCTATGAGAACCGCATTCGACTTTTCCCCGCTCTACCGGTCGAGCATCGGTTTCGACCGCATCTTCAACCTGCTGGAAAACGCGCCTCAGGCAGTCGACAGCTGGCCGCCTTATGACATCGAGCGAAGCGACGAGAACACCTATCGCGTGAGGATCGCCGTCGCCGGCTTTTCCGAAGACGATCTCGACATCAGCCACGAGCCGAACCTTCTAATCGTCTCGGGCGAGCGCAAGGAACAGGACGAGGTGGAATATCTCCACCGCGGTCTTCCGGTGCGACCGTTCACACGGCGCTTCGAGCTTGCCGATCACATGACGGTCACCGGCGCCTCGCTCAACAACGGCCTGCTGACGATCGACCTGGTGCGCGAAGTGCCCGAGGAGATGAAGCCGCGTCGCATCACGATCGCCAAGGACGACGGCGCGCGGAAGGCCGGGCAGGTCGAGAAGCCGAAGCAGGCCGCCTGAGCGAAGGCGATCTCTGGCGTTCGCCCAACCAGTCGAGAAAGGAGAACAGCAATGGCTATTCGTGATCTCATCCCCTGGGGCCGGGAGAACAGTCCGGTTCCCAGCTTCTATCGTGACGAGGACCGGGACCCGTTCATGGCGTTGCATCGCGAGATGAACCGCCTGATCGACGACGCGTTCCGCGGCTTCGAAACGCGCATGCCTTCGCTCAGCGGATTTTCGTCGGCGCGCGGCAGCTGGCCGAGCGTCGAAATCTCCGACGGCGAGAAGGAGATCCGCGTGACCGCGGAAATTCCCGGCATGGACGAAAAGGACGTCGAGGTGATGCTCGATGACGGCGTGCTGACGCTGCGCGGCGAGAAGCGCTCCGAGGCCGAGGACAAGGGCAGGCAGTTCTCCGAGCGGTTCTACGGCCGCTTCGAGCGCCGCATCCCGCTCGGCTACGAGGTCGAGGAGGACAAGGTGAACGCCGCCTTCCATAACGGCGTGCTCACCGTGACGCTGCCCAAGACGGAGCGCGCGCAGGTGAAGGCCAAGCGCATCGCCATCAGTGGCAGTGCCGCCAGTCCCGGCAAGAGCAAGCACTGACGACATTGGCAGCCGGACGCGCAAGCGCCCGGCTGCGCTCAGTCGGTGGATACGCCACCCACCCGTTCCTGCTTGCAATCCAGCCGTCCGCCGGCCGCCCGATACCTTGGAAGGGCAAGCCCAACCAGCATCAACTTCCGGCGGCAGGCTTGGCCTTGACGTTCTTCAGCGCGGTCAACAGATAGTCCTGCATCGTCGCCTGGAGGTTTGTCGTGGCGATGCGCACTGCCGCCATCGCCTCCTTCACCGCCACTTCGTCGAAGGGCGAAACCTGCTGCGCCGCCGCCAGATTGGCCCGCGCCATGCGCAGCTCGCGCAGTGCCGCCAAGGTGCGCGGACGGTTTGCGCGGCGGATGCTGCGGAACTCCTTCCTCACCTCGGGCGAGTAGGCGCCGGCGATCTCGGTGATCAGCCCACCCGCCGCCGATCCTTGGCGCAAGCCATGAGCCGCATAGCCGAGCAGGAAGAAGTTGCCGGCAAGCGAAAGGCCGAGCAGCACCAGCGTCGCCGTCCATAACAGGGAACGCCTCGTCAAAGCGAATCCTCCCCCGCTGCGGGATCGGCGGCAATGCCGGACAGGCCATCGCCAGACAGGCCATTGTCGGACAGCCCATTGTCAGACAGCCGCGCGCCGGAAGCCAGCGCCAGAAGCTCCGAATCCGGCAGATCATCCTGCAGCCGCGCCACCTGGTAGCCTGCCAGCGTCATGGCTACGAGCATGGCCGCAGCGCAAGCCGCAAGTCCGGCCGGCTCAAGCAAGAACCTCGGCAGGAATGACGACCACGTTGACCTCCGGCCGGCATCGATGCGGGCCAGCACCTTGCGTGTCAGCGCCTGTTCGTCGCTGGCCATCAGCGCCGCCTCGAGCACGAGGCGATCGAGCGCGCTATCCGGATCGTCTTGCGGCGATCGGTCCGTTTCGCCCGTGACAAAGGCCCGTGCTTCCTGCCGGAAGGGAGCCGGCCAGGCGTCGACATCGTCGCCGAAGCGACGCTTGTTTCGTTCGAACTCGTCCCGTGTCATGAGGACTTCCTTTCCAGGCCTTCTGCCGCCATTGCCAAATGATCCCGCAAATGGTCCCTTAGCGCCCGTCGCCCGCGGACCAGCAATTGCTCCACCGAGCCGGCGCTGCCGCCCATCACCTCGGCGATTGCCGCGATATCGAGATCGCCGACGGCGCGCAGCAGCACGGCCATGCGCTGCCGCTCCGGCAGGCGCGACAGGCCGTCGCGGACAATCGCAAGCTCCTGTCGCGCGGCGGTCGTCGCTTCGGCACCCGGCTCTTGCGAGGCCACCTCATCCCGGACATCGTCGAGCCCGATGAAGGTCCGCAGCGCCCGGCGCCGGCGCTGGTCGATGCAGCGATTGGCGGTGATCCTGTACAGCCAGGTCGAGGCGCGTCCCCTGGCGGGGTCGAACCGTGCAGCCTGTTTCCAGATGGTCACGAACACCTCCTGCACCACATCCTCGGCGTCGCCGGCATTGCCGAGATAGCGCGCCGCAAACACCCGCAAGCCGCGGCCATGGCGGGCGATGAGCTCAGACAGCGCGCCCTGGTTGCCCGCCGCCACCCATGCCAGCAGTTCGTCGTCCTCACGGGGCTCCTCATGCTGCACGGCGGCGGGCACCAACTGGCCAGGCTCCTGAACGTCAACGGCGCCAGCGCCGGGACCCGAAAACCGTGTTGCCGTCCGGGCCGGTGAAGCTGCCGGCCGAGCGGCCACGGAACGGCCCACGCGCCGACACCCGCTTGCCGGAGAAGGACTGCCCGTCCGGCCCGGTGCCAGAGTAGCTTCTGGCGCAGCGGTCAACAACGCCCGCCACGCATTTGGAACTCGACGTATAGCTGCCGCCATTGGGGCCGGCGCGCGTGGTCGAGCCGGTGTAGACGCCGCCCTCCCGGCTGACGCTGCGGCTGATCTCGCCGCCATGCAATGTCGGCCGTTGCCATTCCTCGGCGGCGGCCGGCACGGCAGCCGACGCGACAAGCATCGCGCCGAGGCAAAACAGATGAACTTTCGCTGAAGAAAGCATTTCTTACTCCTTGATTGTGTTGAAAAAAGACTGGATCTATCTAGTTGAACAAGGAACGTGATGAGATCGTCAGCCGGCGCGATCGGCAAAGAGCTTGCGAACGGCGGCGATCTCGTCCGCCGACAGCGTGCCGTCGCCATTGCGGTCGGCGAGGTCGAACAGCGGCATACGGTTGCGGAACTCGTCCTCCGAGACCTTGCCGTCGCCGTTCGTGTCCATGCGCCGCCAGCGGTTGCCGAGCCTGGCTTGCGCGGCGTCGGCGCGGTCCATAATGGCGTCGCGGGCGCCTTCGATCTCCTTCTCCTCGATGACGCCGTCGTCATTGCGATCGAGCTTCGTGAACATGCGCTCGCGCGCCGCAAGCATCTCGTCCTTTGAAATCGCGCCGTCACCATTGGTGTCGACCCGCTGCAGGATGCGCCTGCCCGGCATGTCCTTTCCCGAAATGTCCTTTCCTGAAATGTCTTGCCCGTGCGCGGCGGAAAGCGGTACGAGCCCCAGAAGCAGGGCCGCAAAGAGTGCTGAACGTTGCATGGTGATGGTCCTTTCGCTGTCATTGGCCGCAAGCGGCGACTGCTGACCGATACGCAGGAAGGACGCTTCCCCTACGCTTGCCGGCGAAAAATCCACCCGCAGCCGGCTCGGTGTCCGCGCGCTGACAGGCGAAGAGATCAAATAGTCATATCTGGATGCATGAGGTTTACGGCTCAGCCGGCGTCGTGATTTGAGTTGGCCCCTTGATCACCCGCCGACCGTTGGCAGGATCAGGGTCAATGCAAAAACTCGCAAGCGCTGCCAATGTCCCCGTCAGAAACGCCATGCGGCGTCCTACCCAAAATCCAAAAGCGCGCAAGCTGAGCGCAAGGGCGGAAAAGAACTGGCCGTGACCGAGTTCTAGTCAAGCAGACTCATTATCTGTAGGATCAGGACCAACAGCACAAAGCCAAGGACAGACGCAAAGACCGCGACCAAAAAACGGTGCGTTGCTGTCTGCCCACGGCTTTCTCCCCGAAAGCGCATCTCCGTCCACCAATACGAATGTTGTCTCAAGTTTGCTTGAGGCCCGGCGGAGAGGGAGCAAACATGACTGCTTCAGGCAAGAGAATCTCCTGCCAAGGTGTTCGTTTACGAGGGCATCATTCATCCAGACGATGCAGGAATATTAGAAAGTTCTAATAACTGTTCCTGAGCAGCGGAACCTCCGGGTTCCTGCTGCGGATCGGGCTGCAACCCGATCGGGCCCGCGCTCTCCGCCAAAGGCGCGGGCTTCATTTGTTTAGCCGATGCGCCTGACGGCCCGAAGGCCGCATATAGAGTATCTGCGGGAGCATTTAGTAGCAGAGTCGCTACCGTGGCGTTCCTGGCGGCCAGGCAACGGAGCCCGTCATCCGAAAGGGTGGCGGGCTTTCGTATCAATTGTCGGACTTTATCGGCCTGTCGGAGCCGAGCGAAAAGTCCTCGCCATCCGCTTGTTGTCGCCTGTTACGATCAACGGCGGAGGCGGCCACCGGTCTCAGGTCGCTCGCGCTCCCGTTCCGGCGTGGCGACCAGCAAGGCTGCGGCGGCGTTGGCGGCGGCGAGGACGGCCTCGACCTGATGCCCGCGGGCGAGGCCTGCCGCGAACGCGCCAACGAACTCGTCGCCGGCGCCATGGGTGCTGACGACCTTCACCGGGATGGCCGCCAGCGCGAACGCCTGGCCGTCGCGGTCGCAATAGGCAACGCCCTCCCCGCCGGCCGTGACGATCGCGGCCGGATAGAAATCGGCCAGCATGCGTGCCGCCTCGGCAGCCCCCTCGAGCGTGTCGACGACCGGAATGCCGGCCAGAAATTCCGCCTCGATGGCGTTAACGATGACGATATCGGTGAGTGCGATCAGTTCGCCGGACAGTTTTCGCGCGGGCGCGGCGTTGAGGACGACGCGACCACCGTGTCTCCTCACCGCCTGCGCTGCGGCAATGTTGGCGGCTTCCGGCACCTCGTTCTGCAGCAGCAGCACCGCCGTTTGCGCAACCATCTCGGTCGCGGCCGCGATGTCCTTCTCGCCCAAGGTGAGATTGCTGCCTGAGACGATCACCGCGCCATAGTCGCCGCCGTCGTCGAAAATCGCCACGCTCATGCCGGAGCCGGCGCCAGCCGCGACCCGCACGAAGCGGCTGTCGACGCCGCAGCGGTAGAGATTATCGAGAAGCGCGCGGCCGAAATCGTCATCGCCGACGGCGCCGATCATCGCCGAGCCCACGCCGGCTCGCGCCACCGACACTGCCTGGTTGCCGCCCTTGCCGCCGCATTTCGGCTGCCAGGCATGGCCGGTCACCGTTTCGCCCTTGCGCGGGCGGTCAGGCGCTTCGACCATGATGTCGTAATGCAGGCTGCCGAACACGGTGACCAGCGGAGCCGTCATGTACCCCTGTCCCGGCGTTTCGACGTCACCGCCGACATGGTGCGGCCGAGATTGCGCTCCGCCGCCTGATAGTCGCGCTGCGCCACCGCGACGAACAGCGCATCGAGAATGTTGAGCTGGGCGATGCGCGCCGCCGCGTTCTCGCCCATCAGCGGCGAGCCCTGCGCTGTCGAGCACAGCACGATGTCGGCAACGGCGGCCAGCGGCGAGTTGTCGTAGTTGGTGATCGCCAGCGTCCGCGCTCCGCTCTTGCGGGCGAGATGGATGGCATCGATGACGGCGCTGGTGTTGCCGGAATGCGAGAAGCCGACGGCGATGTCGTCGGCGCCGAGCAGCGAGGCCGACATCAGCATCATGTGCGAATCGTCGTAGACTGATGCGCGGATGCCGATGCGCAGGAATTTATGCGAGACGTCGCGCGCGATCTGCGCCGAGCCACCGACGCCATAGAAATCCCGGTTCTTGGCGCGGTAGAGAAGATCGGCGGCGCGGTCGAAATCGTCCATGTCGAGGATCGCCAGCGTTTCCTCCAACGCCTGGATGGAGGTGCGGAACACTTTCTGGACGATCTCGGCCGAACTGTCGTCGACCGACAGTTCCTGATGCATTTCGGCGGTTGGTAGGCGGCTGTATTCATAGACCGCGGTGCGGAAGTCGCGATAGCCGGAAAAACCCAGTTTCTTGGCGATCTTGACCACCATCGCCTCCGACACGCCGGCCTCTTCGGCGATCTGCTTGAGCGGAATGGTCTCGTCGAAGCCGCGCCGTCCGAAGACGGTTTCCACCACCTTCGCCTCGAGCGGCGTCAAATGCGGCATCATCATGCGGATCCGCGGTCCTACTGCTTTCAGATCCAGGCTGGTCAAGGTCATCCACGTCCCCTCGTCACGCGATCGATAAGCATCGCGGCGAGGATTATAAGACCAGTTGCCAGGAGCTGATAGAAGGACTGGACATTCATCAGCGTCAGGCCGTTGCGCATGGTGCCGAGAATGACGGCGCCCAGGATGGTGCCGACCACGCTGCCCTTGCCGCCCATCAGCGAGGCGCCGCCGATGGCCGCCGCGGCAATCGCATCGAGCTCCCAGAGATTGCCGAGAATGGGCTCGGCGGCACCCAGCCGGCCGATCAGGATCTGCGCGGCAAGGGCCGCCAGCAGGCCCGAAATCATATAGGCGGCGATCTTGGTGCGGGCGATCGGCACGCCTGCTATGTAGGCGGCCTCCTCATTGCCGCCGACGGCGAGCAGATATTCGCCGAACGGCGTCTTCTTGAGGATGATCCAGGCGATCAGCGCGACCACGGCCACGATGATGACCGCCAATGGCAGCCCGAACAGCGAACCGTTGAAGATGGCGCGGAAGCCGGCAGGCAGGCCGAGCACCGGATTGCCGCCGGTATAGATCAGCGCCAGTGCCCGGTAGGTGCTGAGCGTTCCCAGCGTGACGATGAAAGGCTGCAGTCCGACATAGGCGACCAGCACGCCGTTGAGCAGCCCGCAGACAAGGCCGATGGCGAAGCCGGCGGCGATGGCCAGCGGAAACGGCACGCCGGCAACCAGCATCGAGGCCGAGATGACGGCCGAAAGGGCTGCCGTCGGCCCGACGGACAGATCGATGCCGCCCGAGATGATCACCAGCGTCATGCCCAAGGCCAGGCAGGCGTTGATGCTCGACTGCTGCAGGATGTTGATCAGGTTGCGCTCGGCAAAGAAGCCCGGGACCAGCGCGCCGAAGACGGCGAGGATCACCACCAGGCCGATCAGCGTGCCGGCGTCGCGCACGGAAAACCGGTGCAGGAATTCAGCCATTGGCCGCGCTGCTGTGTGTTCGGTTATATCAGTCATCCGCTGGTCCTGTCCGTTATGCACCGGCCCGATGGCCTTGCGCCTTGCCGGCCTGAGTCTCCGATTGGGGTATGGCGTGCGCCGCGATCGCCTGTTCGTTGAGATCGGCCCGGTCAAGTTCGGCCGCGACAGTGCCGTCGCGCATGACCAGCACGCGGTCGGCGAGCCGGATCACCTCGGGAAGCTCGGACGACACGACGATTACCGAATGGCCTTCGGCGGCGAGCTCCTCGATCAGGTGGTAGATCTCCGCCTTGGCGCCGACATCGATGCCGCGTGTCGGCTCGTCGAACAAAAGGATACGCGTTCCCGCCGCCAGCCAGCGGCCGATGATCGCCTTCTGCTGGTTGCCGCCGCTGAACAGCCGGATCGGCCGGTCGAGCAGGAACGGCCGCAAATTGACCCGCTTCATCTTCTCGGCCGCGACCCGTTTCAGCCTGGTGTGATCGATGAGGCCGCGCGGCGCGAACACGCCCATGGACGCCAGTGCCATATTGTTGGAGATCGACCGCAACGGCACGATGCCTTCGCGTTTGCGCTCCTCCGGCACCAGGCCGATGCCGGCGGCGATCGCGTTGCGCGGACTGGAAAGTTTGATCGCCTTGCCGTCGATCTCGACCATGCCTGATGAGGCGCGGTCGGCGCCAGCCAGCAGCCGCAGCAGTTCGGTGCGGCCCGAGCCGACCAGGCCGGCAATCCCCAGCACCTCGCCGCGATGCAGCTCGAACGAGACGTCATGGACCTTGGTTGCCGAGGCGAGGCCACGCACGCTCAGCCTGACCTCGCTGGAGGCGTGCGAGCGGTGTTGTTCCTGGGCAAGCTCGCGGCCGACCATCATCGAAACGACGGCTTTTTCCGACACCTGCGCGAGATCGACGGATCCGACCACGACGCCGTCGCGCATGATGGTGGCGCGCTGGCAGATGCCGAACACCTCGTCCAGCTTGTGCGAGACATAGACGACGGCGACACCGTCGCGGGCCAGGCCGGCAATGACTTCGGCCAGCCGCTCGAACTCGCTCGGCGTCAGGCTCGATGTCGGCTCGTCCATCGCCACGATGCGCGCACGATCGAGCAGCGCCCGGGCGATCTCGACGATCTGCCGCTGCGCGACCTTCAGGCTGCCGAGCGGCGCTGCCGGATCGATGGTCGGGTCGATCGCGGCAAGGGCTTCCGCAGCGCGACGCTCCTGTTCGCGCCTTGCGACGAAGATGGCGCCGCGCGTCAGCGGATGGCCGAGGAACATGTTCTGGGCGACGCTGAGCTGCGGCACCTGCTGCAATTCCTGGTGGATCATGGCCACGCCCGCAGCACGCGCCGCGACCGGGTTGTTCAGCGTCACCGGCTTGCCGTCGATCAGCACGCTTCCGGCCGTCGGCCTGTAGACCCCCGACAGGATGCGCAGCAGCGTCGATTTGCCGGCGCCGTTCTCGCCGAGCAGGCCACGGATTTCGCCGGCGCCGACCGAAAACGACACTTCGCTCAGCGCCCGCACGGCGGGAAACTCCTTGGAAATGCCCTCGAATTGCAGCCGCGGGACAGGCATTGGTTTTATTCTCCAAGCGGTCTCTCAAAGACCCCTCACCCAGCCTCCGCTTCGCTCGGCTGACCTCTCCCCGAGGGGAGAGGAGATCGCCAGCGCCGGCGCCCTGCTCTTCTCCCCAGCGGGGAGAAGGTGGCCGCGAAGCGGCCGGATGAGGGGGATGCAACAGCCCCGGTTGTTGCCCCTTAATTGCCCGCTGCCGCGTCCTCGAGCAGCGCCTTGCGCACGGCATCGCCGGCGCCGGAATAACGGTCGGCATTGTCCTTGGTGATCAGTGCCTGCGGCGTGGCGACGACGCGCGGCAGCTTCTGCCCGGCCACCAGTCGCAGCGCCGATTCCAGAGCCACTTCGCCGGTCAGCACCGGAAAACTATCGACGGTGCCGGTCAGCTCGCCTGCGCGGATCGAAGCATAGGCATCGGAGATGCCGTCGGTGCCGAAGACGGCGACCTTGTCCTGCAGGCCGGCGGCCTTGACCGCCTCGACGATGCCCAGAGCCATGCCGTCATTGTTGGCATAGAAGCCGATCAGGTCGGGGTGCTGCTGCAGGATGTTGGTGGCCGCGTCGTAGGAGGTCTGGCGATCCCAGTTGCCCGGAACGCTGGCGACGACCTCGAACTTGCCGGCCTCGGTGATCGTGGACTTGAAGCCGTCGGTGCGCTGCACGGCGGCATAGACGCCGGCCTGGCCTTCGACGATGGCGACCTTGCCGCCATCCGGCCGGTTCTTGATGAACCATTTGGCGACGCGCACGCCATTGTCGCGCTGGACATTGCCGACATAGTGCTCGGCCTGCGGGATGACCGCGTCATTTACGTTGACCACCGGCACGTTGGCGGCCTTGGCCTGTTCCATGATCGGCTGCAGGTTGGAGTCGGTCTGCGGCGAGACGAGCAGCACATTGTAGCCTTGCGTGACCAGGCCTTCGGCGATGGTGAGCTGGCCGAGCTGGTCACCCTCACTCTGCGCCGCCTGGTAGACGACCGGGACAGCGACGCGGTCGCCGAACGACTTGTAGCCCTCACCCAGCGAGCGCCAGTATTCGTTGGTCAGCGTCTTGGAGACGGCGCCTGCCTTGGTGCCGTCGGGCAGCTTGGGGAACGCCCCGAACTTGGCCTCGAGCTGCGACCAGTCGATGCGATCCTTCTCCGTGTCGGAATTGAGCGGCGCGAGGTCCGCCGAAAATGCCGAACCGATGGACAGCGCCATCAGGGTAGCGGCAGCGGTGGCAAGCAGAAATTTCATGGTCTTTCCTCCCTTGTTGAAAAACGGTGACGGCGCCGGCGTCAGCTGTCCGGCCCGAGCATGGCTTCCTGAATGATGGCTTGCGATGCCACCGCGTCCTGACGGTCGACGGCGGTGGACAGGCGGTTGTCCTTTTCCAGCCGCTCGACGACGCGCAGCATGCGCTTGACGGTGGCGATGTTGACTTCGCATTCGTGGACAGGATCGAGCCCGGTCATGTCGGGGAACGTGTCGAAGTAGATGGCGCCGGCATAGCCGTCGCGGCGGATCTGCCTGAGCAGTTCGATCGTCTGCAGCGTGTGCACGGCGCCGACCATCAGGCCGTCGTCGCGCTTGGCGTAGCCGTCGTTGAGATGCACGCCGAGCAGCTTGCTGTGGCGCGCCACGAGTGCTGCGGCGAAAGCCGGCTGCTCGTCGGCATAGAGCACATGGGCGAAATCAAGCGTCACGCCGAGATTGGGCAGTCCGATCTCGCGGATCGCCAGCAATGTCGTCGCCGCGTCAGGCATCAGGCTGTAGGAGCGCGGCTCGTTGGGCTTGTATTCCAGGCTGATCTGGCAATCGGGGTCATGCGCTGCAACTTCACGAATTCCATCGATCTCGTGTTGCCAGAGCGCCGCATAATCGGCCTGGAAGGCATAGTCGAAGCCATCCTGCCCGAGCCACAGCGTCATCAGATTGGTGCCGGCCTCACGCGCGGCGTCGATGCCCGCCTTGGTCAGGTCGATGGCTTCGCGGCGAACTGCGGGATCCGGATTGGTGAAGGCGCCGAGCTTGAAGGCCGGATTGGAATAGTAGCGCATGGCGAAGCCATTGACGGAAAGCCCGAGATCGCCGAGCTTTCGCGCCATTTCCGCAGGTTTTTCATCGACATGGTCGGGAAAGTTGAGATCGAGGTCGGTCAGCCCCGCAACCTTCGCCGCACGCGCCGCCATCTGCAGCATGGACGGCTTGCCGACGAGATCCGGCCATTCGGCCTGTGGCCGCGAGGCAAAGGAATTCAGGCGAGTGGCGAAACGATTGGTTGTCATAGATGACCCTTTTGTCGACATAACTTCACATATTTTTGAATATTTGTAAAGTCCTCATTTGAAGGTGAACCATGCCCACCAAACGGCGGGGGCTGTTTCGACCCGGATGATGGTGGCCGCGGTGCGCGCATCGGAGGGGTATGTCGGGAAGGAAAGGCGGACTGCCGACGGGTAATTTTCGGCCCGCGTCCACGCAGTTCGAAGCGGAGTTGTTACCGTTTTCGCGAAAACGGTAACAACGCACCTGCAGCAAAGTCCCCACACATATCAGGCGCTCTATTCCGAGCTCGCACAGCGGTCGCTTGTTGCCTCGTCCAGCGCTGCTAATCGTAACCATGTACAACCGCTCGTCGCCCTTGCGTCTTGCGCGCCAATTGACCATCCTCGCAGAGGTTAGTTGCACCGCGGCCGGGGGGTTCGCACATGCCGACGCTTTATGCGCTGAAACCGGCCTTCCAGGCGAAGCTGCGGCCGCTTGCCGACCGGCTGGCCGGGGCCGGCGTCACCGCCAACCAGATCACGCTGCTGGCCGCCGCCCTGTCGGTTGCCACCGGCGTTGTGGTCGCGGCCCTTGCCGGCCATCGCGCGGTCTTCCTGCTGATGCCGGTGGTGCTGTTTGCGCGCATGGCGCTGAACGCCATCGACGGGATGCTTGCGCGGGAACATGGCCAGGCCTCCAAGCTCGGCATGTATCTCAACGAACTCTGCGACGTCGTTTCCGACCTGGCGCTGATCCTGGCCTTTGCCGCTCTCTTCCCTGCCTGGGGCGTCGTCGCCTTTGCCGTCACAGCAGTGCTTGTGGAATTCGCCGGCGTGCTCGGCATCGCGGCGGGCACGGGGCGCAATTATGCCGGGCCGTTCGGCAAGAGCGACCGGGCGCTGGCGCTCGGCTTCATCGCCTTTCTCATCGCCTGCGGCCTGTGGGTGGACGCGATCACGCCGTTTGTGTTTCCGGCAATGGCTACACTCTCGCTGGTGACCGCCATCAACCGGATACGCAGCGGGCTTAACGGGAGCGGTGACTGAAATTCCGGTCGCCAGGGGAACAACATGCTTCATGAACCAACGATTACCGCTTCCGCAAGTGAGCAGCGGGTGGCGCAGGAGCGCACCTTCCGCACGCATGACGGCACCGAGATATTCTACCGCTATTGGCCCGCGGTCGGGAACCCCGCCAAGGGCGCGGTTGTGCTGTTCCACCGTGGCCACGAGCATGGCGGCCGCATGGCGCATCTGGTCGATGAACTCGACATGCCCGGCCATGCCTTCTACGCCTGGGACGCGCGCGGCAATGGCCGCTCGGCCGGCGAGCGCGGCTATGCGCCGTCCTTTGCAGCACTTGTGCGCGACATCGATTGTTTCGTGCGCGAGATCGGCAGAGACGGGTTCGGCCAACGCGACATCGCGTTGATCGCGCAATCCTTCGGCGCCGTGCTCGCCGCCGCCTGGGTGCATGATTATGCACCGCAGATTCGCGCTTTGGTGCTGGCCTCGCCGGCCTTTTCGGTCAAGCTCTATGTGCCCTTCGCCAAGCAAGGCATTGCGCTGTGGCAGAAGATCAAGGGCCGCTTCTTCGTCAATTCCTACGTCAAGGCCAAGTTCCTGACGCATGACCCCGAGCGCATCGCCTCCTTCGAGGCCGATCCGCTGATCACGCGGCCGATCGCCTCCAACATCCTGGTCGAGCTCTACGACCACGCCGCGCGTATCGTCGCCGACGCCCGCGCCATCACCGTGCCGACGCAATTGCTGATCTCCGGCAGCGACTGGGTGGTGCGGCATGGACCGCAGCACGAGTTCTTCGTCAATCTCGCCAGCCCGGCCAAGGAGCGGCATGTGCTGCCCGGCTTCTTCCACGACACGCTCGGCGAACGCGACCGCGGCAAGGCACTCGACCTGATCAAGCCGTTCCTCGAAAGACAGTTCGCGACGCCGGAGAAGCCGGTCGACCTGACCACGGCCGACCGCGCTGGCTACACACGCGACGAGGCCGACCGGCTCGCCTCGCCGCTCGCCCTGCTGTCACCGAAAGGCCTCTACTGGGCAATGAGCCGCGCCTCGATCCGCATGGGCGCGTGGCTGTCGTCAGGCATGAAGACGGGGATTGCCACCGGCTTCGATTCCGGCTCGACTCTCGACTACGTCTATGAGAACGAGGCGCGGGGCGCCGGTCCGCTCGGCCGCGTGATCGATCGCACCTTTCTCGACGCCATCGGCTGGCGCGGCATTCGCCAGCGCAAGCTGCATCTGGAAGAGCTGATCGGCGGCGCCGCTGAGACGCTGAAGACCGCCGGCCGACCGGTCCATATCGTCGATATCGCCGCCGGCCACGGCCGCTACGTGCTCGACGCCGTCGCCAAATGCACTGAGCCGCCGGCCAGCGTGCGGCTGCAGGATTTCTCCGAGCTCAACGTTTCGCTCGGCTGCAAGCTGATCGCCGAACGGCACCTGCCGACCAGCATCTCGTTCCACCAGGCCGACGCCTTCGACGCCAAGATGCTTGCCGGGCTGGAGCCGGCGCCGGACCTCGCCATCGTCTCCGGGCTTTACGAATTGTTTGCCGACAACGCCATGATCGCCCGCTCGCTCGGCGGGCTGGCCAAGGCGATGCAGCCAGGCAGCCTGCTTCTCTACACCAACCAGCCCTGGCATCCGCAGCTCGAAATGATCGCGCGCAGCCTGACCTCGCATCGCGGCGGCCAGGCCTGGGTGATGCGCCGGCGCACGCAAGGCGAGATGGACCAGCTGGTGGCGGCGGCCGGCTTCGAGAAGCTCGACCAGCGCATCGACCGGTGGGGCATCTTCACCGTCTCGGTCGCGCGGCGCGTCTGAGCATGGTCTTGCCTGCCCTTGGCCTTGGCCCTGCCCCTGCCGCTGCCCCTGCCCCTTCCGCCTCTGCACGCGAGCCGTACGCCGGCATCGTGCTGCGGGCGGCCCTGTGGCTCGCATTCCTGGCGCCGTTCTTCTACGCGACCTACGGCTTCGCCAACTGGCTGGCGTCGCAGCGCGACGATGTCGGCAGCATCGTCTTTGCCTGGGAGCGCGGCATCCCGTTCATAGCCTGGACGATCGTGCCCTATTGGTCGATCAATCTGTTCTACGGCCTGTCGCTGCTCTTGAACGATACCAAGCGCGGCGTCGACCGTCTTGCCGGCCGCTATCTGACGGCGCAAATCGTCGCCGTCGCCTGCTTCATCCTGTTCCCGCTGACGGCGACCTTCATGCGGCCGCAGACATCAGGCCTGCCAGGCTTCATGTTTGCGGTGCTCGGCGGCTTCGACAAGCCGTTCAACCAGGCGCCGTCGCTGCACATCGCGCTGCTGGTCATCATCTGGGATCATTGGCGCTGTCGGCTCAAAGGCATGGCCGCCACCGTCTGGCATGCCTGGTGTTTCCTGATCGGCGCCTCGGTGCTGACGACCTGGCAGCACCATGTCATCGACATCCCGACCGGCGCTTTGCTCGGCTTTTTCGCCCTGTGGCTGTTTCCGCGCGACGGCGAATTGCCGTTCGCCGGCTTTCAGCTAACCGCCGACGCCAGGGCCAGGCGGCTGGCGCTGTTCTACGCGCTTGGCACAGCCCTTGTGCTGGCCGGCGCCGTTGCCGGCGCCTTCGTCTCGGCGCTGTGGCTGATCCTGTTGTGGCCGGCGCTGGCGCTGGCCATCGTCGCCTTCGCCTATGCCGGGGCCGGCGCCAAAGTGTTCCAGAAGACGGCCGACGGCAGCGTCTCGCTGGCCAGCCGTGTCTTGCTGCTGCCCTACCGGCTTGGCGCCAGGATCAATAGATGGGCATGGACGCGCAAGCTGCCGCCGCATGTCGCCATTGCCGACGGCGTCTTCGTCGGCCGCTTTCCCACCGCCGCCGAGGCCGACGCCTTCGGCACGGTGATCGACCTTGCCGGCGAGTTGGAACGGCCACGCGGCGTGACCTGCCGGTGGACGGCTGTCGCCATGGTCGACCTTTTGCCGCCATCGCCAGAGGCGCAAGCGCAAGCGGTGGCGGCGATCGAGGCGGCCCGCGGCCACGGCACGGTGCTGGTCTGCTGCGCGCTCGGCTTCCAGCGCAGCGCCGGCGTCGTCGCCGAATGGCTGGTTGCCAGCGGCCGCTCGCCAACGCCGGCGCAGGCGCATAAACGGCTCGCGGCATCGGGCCGGCCGGTGCATCTTCGGATCGCGGCGGACGAGTCGGCATGAGTGCCCATCGAGACAAAGCCGAGGCCTTCGCCGCCAGCTTGATGACGCAGGCGGTGTGGCCGCTGCTGCTGGTGCTCGCCGCGTTGGTGGCCGCGCCGGTCATTGCCGTGGCGGCGCAGCTGCAGACAACGATGCTGTCGGCGGCGGCCTGGCTGATCGCGGCAGCGAGCGGCGTGGTCACCCTCGCCCTCTCGGCCCTGCTTACCTTCGACGCACTGCTGTTCTGGCTGATGGCGAGCCACATCAGCGAGGCCGCCGGCGGTGCCTCGGTCGACGACGTGCTGGCGCGCATGCGCGTCAAACCGGCCGCTGCCGGCATCCGCTCGCTCGACCGGCGCATCGCGGGCACGCAGCGCCTGCTGATGAAGCAGCGCATCGCGCTCGGCCTGTTCGTGGCGGCATCCCTCGTCGCCTTGTCCTTCTGAGCCGGACGATGAGCAAGCTCGGCACAAAGACCTTCACCCTGCTGCAGACCGTGACCTCGGTCGGCCTGTCGGCGCTTGCCTGGGCGGTAACCGGCGTGCGGCCGATCTGGAACGGCAGCCAGCCGTCGGATCGGCAGCGCATCTACTTCGCCAACCATGCCAGCCATGGCGACTTCATCCTGCTGTCGGCCTGCCTCAGCGAGAAGGAGCGCGCCCGCACCCATGCCGTCGCTGCCGCCGACTATTGGGGAAAATCGCGGCTGCGCCGGTTCATCGCGCAGGACATGCTGTCCTCCGTGCTCATCCACCGGCAGTGGACCGATGAGGCTGAGAATCCGATTTCGATCATGCTGTCGGTGCTCGACGAGGGCCACTCGCTGATCATCTTTCCCGAAGGCACGCGCAACATGACCGACGAGCCGCTGCTGCCGTTCCGCTCCGGCCTCTACAATCTGTCGATGGCACGGCCCGACGTCGAACTCATCCCGTGCTGGATCGAGAACATGTCGCGGGTGCTGCCCAAGGGCCAGTTCGTGCCGGTGCCGCTGCTCTGCCGCGTCGTCTTCGGCGCGCCGATCGCCATTGCGCCGGATGAAGAACGCCGCGCCTTTCTCGACCGCGCCCGCCAAACACTGCTGGCGCTGAATCCCCGCCCGCCAACGCATGATGCGGAAAAGTGGAATCCGGTTTTCCGGAAAACATCATGCGACCAAAAGGGCTTAGAGCATCGTGCAGGATCCGATATCCGGCACGATGCTCGGGGGGACGACTAGAACAACATGCCAATGCACGAAACCCTCATCCTGGTTATCGGCCTCGCTGCAGTGCTGACCACGGCACGCCTGGTCGCCGGCATCCTGTCGTGGCGCGCGCCGAAGCCGCTGTCCTCGACGCTGGTCAACCTCAACCAGCGCATCAACGCCTGGTGGGTGATGGTGGTGGCGATCACCGTCGCCTTCTTCTTCGGCCGCTCCGGCATGACCATCCTGTTCGCGCTGATCTCGTTTGCCGCCTTGCGCGAATTCGTGACGCTGACGCACAGCCGCCGCAGCGACCATTGGGTGCTGCTCGGCATGTTCGGCATCGTCATCCCGTTCCAGTACTGGCTGGTGTGGACCGCCTGGTACGGCCTCTTCACCATTTTCATCCCGGTCTACTGCTTCCTGCTGATGCCGGCGATCACCGCGCTTCATGGCGACACTGAGCGCTTTCTCGAGCGTGTCTCGGCACAGCAATGGGCCGTCATGATCTCAGTCTACTGCGTCAGCCACGTGCCGGCGCTGCTGACGCTCGAAGTGCCCGGCTTCGAAGGCCGCAATCTGTTGCTGATCGCTTTCCTGATCATCACCGTGCAAGGCAGCGACGTGCTGCAATACATTTTCGGCAAGCTGTTCGGCAGGCACCTGATGTCGCCGAAGGTTTCGCCGTCGAAGACCTGGGAAGGGCTGGTCGGCGGGCTGGCGACGTCGAGCCTGCTTGGCGCGCTGCTGTCGTTCCTGACGCCGTTTTCGCCGCTCCAGGCGGCGGGCGTCGCCTTCATCGCCTGCCTGATGGGATTCCTCGGCGGGCTGGTCGCCTCCGCCATCAAGCGCGACCAGGGGGTGAAGGACTGGGGCCATCTGATCGAGGGCCATGGCGGCATGATGGACCGCGCCGACAGCCTGGTATTCGCCGCCCCGGTGTTCTTCCACACGGTGCGCTATTTCTGGACGGTGTGAGGGCGCTCCAGCTGCAAGGGCCGGCACCCCCTAGTCATTAATGCATCGACCTAATTCAGCAATCTGACTGGCCGTTTCGCTCTGAGGTCTGTTAAGCCTCCTCCAGCCAGAGAGTTCTGGCACTTTCCTTGGCGGGTGGAGATGATGACCTATAAGGCGCTCCAGATATGGTTATACGCGTCGCTGTCGGTGATGCTATTGAGCAATCATGCTTGGCCAACTGAAAAAGAAGTTGTTCAAGCGCAGGCCACCAAAGACGCCGCCGTTAACTATTTGCGGTCGCTGCCGCATGATAGGAAAATTCATGTTTGGCCGTCATGGCATCGGCCTTACGAAGTTGTAGCCAATCGTCTGAACGTACGCAGCTCGATCGAGCGATATAAAGCTCTCAGAGGCGATCTGAATGGTCTTCTCCCGGCTATTGGCACGGCCCAGATTTCCATAATCGCTGCCGACGGCGCGAACTGGCAAAAGGACGTAGCGTCGGCCTTAACCAGTTCGCGCCTGCTGCCATGGTACAAAGATTTCGTTGCAAAGGCGGAGCTCAGCTTGGACGGATGTACGGCGTATAAGTTTACAAGCAGAGACACTTGGGCATCTGTAGGTGTCATTTTGATAAACGAGCTCAACTTCCGCGAAAATGGCACGGCAACGCTTGATCGATGCGTCCATGCGGCACTTGATTACTTGCAAGGGTTTCCAACGAGAGAGGGATACTTCGACTACTCCACGCTTCCTGACGCGAGAATTCGGGGCTTGGTGATTGAAGCGACCTATAAATGTGCTGCTGAAGGGGACGGAACCGCCGAGCCAAGAGAAAGGACTAGGGACGGTTTGACGCCACTTCCTTCGCTAGATTGCATCGTGGCGAAGGTGGCTGAATAAGGTCAGGCCACCGAGGCGGCGCAACTTCTCGGCGGGCTGGTCGCCTCCGCCATCAAGCGCGACCAGGGGGTGAAGGACTGGGGCCATCTGATCGAGGGCCATGGCGGCATGATGGACCGCGCCGACAGCCTGGTCTTCGCCGCCCCGGTTTTCTTTCACACGGTGCGTTATTTCTGGACGTGAGATCGAGCTACGGTCTCATTTTGCAGCGGCAAGCGGCGCTTTCTCGGCAGGGCGCGGCCGGCGGCGCATGCGGCGCTTGGCAGCGACCTTCAGCGCAACCGGCGGATCGCTCGACAACGCCCCCAGAACGGCTTCGACCATGCCATGCGCGACAAAATCGGCGTTGATGTCATTGGCCAATTTGACGGCTGTCTCTTTGTCGTCGCCGCCATCCGACCAGAACACGATGCCTACCCGCAGCGCCGACTTGGCACGTTTCAGCCGACGAACCAGGAAACGGGCGTGCTTGACGGAGTCGCGGTTAAGGAATCCGACCACGACGGTGTCGACAGCGTCGAACTTGAGCCGGCGAATGCTTGCCGGATCCATATCGGCAAAGCTCGCCTTCGAGACCGTCGCCCCTTGCACTTCGAGCACCTGCGCCAGCATGGCGGCGGCGGCATCGTCGAGTTCGCCGCGTCCGCCGGCACACAGCACCGAGATGTCCGTGCCATCCGGCAGTTCGGTGTCGTCCTCGCCCTCCGCTTGAGCCTGCTTGTCCTCGTCCGCTGTGGCAGGCTCTGTTGCGGCTGGGTCGTCCTCCTCCGCCTCCTCCCGTGCGCTGTCGTCGAGGTTCGCCACCAGCGTCTGCGCACTGGCCGCCACCTGCCGTCTTTGCTCATCGCCCATGACACCCCGCACCCGATCCTGTTCGCCGAGCAGAAGTGCGGGAATGGCGACCTTGTCATAGAATTCGAACAGATATTTTTCCTCCAGGATCTCCTCGGCGTGATCAGTGGCTTCTTCCGGATCGCCGGCCAGCAGCCGCTGGTAGAGACGGGCATGTAGCTCGAGTACGGGTTCGTTGCCGAACAGAACGTCGAGGAATTCGAACTGCGGCACGTGCCTGCCGAGCACGACGAGACAGACCGTGAGCGGCGTCGACAGAACCAGGCCCAGCGGGCCCCAGAGCCAGGTCCAGAAGATCGCCGCAACGATGATGGCCAATGGTGAAAGCCCCGTTCGTGAACCGTAGAGCCATGGTTCGACGACGTTGCCGGTTATCATTTCCATGGCCACGAACAGCCCGGCGGTCCACAGCACGAGCGACCAGCCGGGAGCCACGGCAAGCGCCAGGAACAAAGGCAGCAGCGCACCAATGATCGGGCCGATATAGGGAACAAAGCGCAGCGCCAGCGCCAGCAATCCCCACAGCAGTGCATTCGGTATGCCCAGGACCCAAAGCCCTGCTGTAATCGGTATGGCATAAAGGATATTCACGACCAATTGCATGAGAAGATACCGGCCGACGCGCTTGCCGGCATCCTGGAGCGCCTCGGTGGTTCGATGAAGGTCGCCATAGCCGACAAGGCGTATGAAACGATCGCGCAGGTCCTCGCGCTCGAGCAGCATGAAGATGACGACGACGATGATCAGGCCGGCCGATGCCAGCGGGCTGATCAGCGGTCCGATCAGGTTCTGGAGAACCTGGAGCGGCCTTTCGCGCGCGATGATCTCGACAGGCACCGGCTCGCGCTCTGGCTCATCTGCGGTAGGCGGTGAGGCTTCCTGCCTGTCGAGTTCCTGGCCAACGCTTTCGATCACCCCGCTCAGCCTGGCAATGATGCCTCCGCCGATGCCGGTTTCCTTCAGGGATCGGACCTTGGTCAGGATATTCGACTGGTAAAGCGGGATGTTCTGCGCCAGTTCGCTGACCTGCGTGGCGACAATGAAGGAGAATAGCGCGAGGACCGTGAATGCACTCAGCACGCTGGCGATGACGGCCGGGAGACGGGGAAGGCCGACTCGCTTGAGTCCGGAAACCATGGGCGCGAGCGCAAAGGTAAGCAGCAGAGCGATTGCGATCGGCAGGAAAACCTCGCGCCCGAAATACAGGGCCGCAACCGCCGCCACGACAGTCGCGACGGTGGGCAGTGACATGCGCGGGAGGGTTCTGGCAGAGGAAACAACGCCCATCACCCCGGTCTCGGCGGGGTGCATGCCGTTTCGACGATTGGCCGCCACTTGATACCTCCGCCCTGCCAATCACCATGATCGGGCATATTGAGCCGGCGCGCAACTTCGCTTCCTTCACGCCCTTCACACCCGGGGGCCAGACGGCGAGCGGCAAGGGGCGCGCTTCGCCGACCGGCTGCTCACTCCACAAGGGCAGAGGCAGGCCGATGTTCAGCTGATTCATTTCGCGACATCGGCCCGGCAACAGTATATAGGCCCCAAGAGGGGCAAAATCCCCAGATCGGCTGCAAGCCTTGTTTCATCCCATTGCCAATATCGAAGATGTGCAGACGCTGGCGCAGGCCATCGTCAACACGATCGCCGAGCCCTTCCTCGTCCTTGACGAGAAGTTTCGCGTGCTGGCGGCCAGCCGCTCCTTCTACCAGACCTTCAAGGTCGACCCTGAGCAGACGCGCGGCTCGCTGCTCTATGCGCTCGGCGACGGCCAGTGGGACATTCCGGCACTGCGCCTGCTCCTGGAGACGATCATCCCCGAGAAGACAGCCATGGACGGCTTTGAGGTCGAGCATGATTTCCCGAATATCGGCCCGCGAACAATGCTGCTCAACGCCCGAAAGGTTCTCTACGACCACAGTTCAGCCGTGACCATCCTGCTCGCCTTCAACGACATCACGGCCCGCCGTGCCATCGAGAGGGAAAAGGAAGAGCTTCTCGGCCGCACCGAAGATCTGCTGCGGCAAAAGGATGTGTTGCTGCGCGAAATGGAGCACCGGGTCGCCAACAGCCTGCAGATCATCGCCAGCATCCTTTTGTTGAAGGCCCGCTCCGTCACATCAGAGGAAACTCGTCAGCATTTGAAGGATGCCCATCAGCGGGTCCTGTCGGTCGCCGAAGTGCAGCGCCACCTCCACACTTCGACCGGCGTCGAAGAGATCGACGTCGTGTCCTATCTGTCGAAGCTGTGCAGCAGCCTGGCCGTCTCGATGGTTGGTGAAGACCAACCGATCGCGGTCAACGTCACGGCACAAGGCGGCAGAATAGACTCGCAGAAGGCGGTGAGCCTCGGCCTGATCGTCACCGAGCTCGTTCTCAACGCGATCAAATATGCCTTTCCGATGGAGAAGGCCAAGGCGCTGATCCAGGTGTCTTACGAAACCGACGGCGACGACTGGAAGCTGACGGTCTCGGACAATGGCACCGGGAAAGCCGCCGGCGAGCCGTCGAGCGCGGGCCTGGGGACAGCCATCGTCGAGGCGCTGGTCAAGCAGTTGGAGGCCAAGATCGAGGTCATCAGCGACACCGACGGCACCAGCGTGTCGGTGACCAGGGCGACGTTCACCTCGCGCATACCGCGGGCAGCGTAGCGTGCCGGCGCCGCTCGGGTGCAAGGTCGCCCAATTTGGGAAACTCGCCGCGATCGGTTCTGGCCGGATGCGCCGGCAGAACCGCGCGCTGGTGAGGCTCCCGAACGAATGGCTCCTTCCGTTCAACAGATGTTGGATGCTGCAGACCGGGGCGGGACAGATGGTCTTGCCATTGCTTGGCCAGGATATGAAACCGGGAAAACCATCCTGTTCACCGTGCCGCCACGCCCGGTTGACGCGGTCCGCAGCAGTCAAGGAACGCCAGGCTCCAGACAATCGTTCCAGCGAGTCGTGATCAAGATCGAGATGACGCACCAAGCCGCAACCCGGCGACGGAATGACTCGCTAACCGACTGTCGGAAGCGTACAAAGCAAGGGTCGTCAGCCTGTGGCTCTGGCGATTGAAAGAGTCGATCACGCTTTCGTCCCCCTAGCGAGCTATCATGGAAGCCTTGAAGAAGAATGGCGCGTTGCCATGCGCTAGCGGGCGGGATTGATCTTCAACATGTCCAGAATAGTTAACAAGTCCGAAGAGCAGAAGGACGCCGAAGCCGAAGTCGAGGGCTTTCACAACGACCTTGGTCCGTTCGTGGTTGCCGCCGAGACAACGCGAATGGCCATGGTTTTCACCGACGCAAAAGAACCCGGCAATCCCATCATTTTTGCCAATCACGCCTTCCTCGCCTTGACCGGGTACGCCAGGGAAGAAGTCCTGGGTCAGCCCTTCAATTTCCTGATGGCGGACGGCACCGACGCCAGGGCGCTGAAACGTATCAGGGCGGAGTTCGAAGCCAATTCGGCGGCGGGTGCGGCGGATACGGAAATCCTTTACAGACGCAAGGATGGCAGCGAATTTTGGGCGGCCCTTTTCGCCAATCCTGTCCACGACAAGAGCGGCGCCATCGTCCAATATTTTACCTCCTTCGTCGATCTCACCAGACACAAGGAGGAGCAGGCGCAATCGCGGAAGCTCATCGACGAACTGAACCATCGCGTGAAGAACACGCTTGCAACGGTGCAGTCGATCGTCTGGCAGGCGTCGCGAGCCAATTCCGACCCGAAGGTGATCCGCGAAGCCGTCGAGTCCCGGCTGTTTGCGCTCTCCCGGTCGCACAATTTGCTGACGCGCGAAAACTGGCATGGCGCAGGGCTGCTCGACGTGCTCCACGATGCCCTGGAACCGTTCGACGTTACCGACGGGCGGGCGGAGCGCCTGGTGATTGCCGGCGAGAACATCCGCCTCACAACCAAGGCGGCCCTGGCGCTTGGCATCGCGTTCAACGAACTCGCGACCAATGCGGTGAAATACGGTGCGTTTTCCAATGACAAGGGCTCGATCCGGATCGACTGGACGACCGAGCCAACGTCGGAGGGCCGCCGACTGATCCTGTCCTGGCGAGAGAAGGACGGGCCGCTGGTTACGCCACCGTTGCGACAGGGGTTCGGCTCGCGCGTGATCGAGCGCGGCCTGGCCCACGAGCTCGAAGGCACTGTGCAACTCGACTATCGCCCGGACGGGTTGATCTGCACGATGAACATTCCGGTACCGGGAATTCGCGATGGATAAACTGCTGTCTGGCCGTCGTCTCCTCGTTGTCGAAGATGAAATTCTGGTCCTGATGATGATCGAGGACATGCTGGGCGATCTTGGATGCGAGTCCGTCACCTCAGCCGCCACGATCAGACAGGCGATCGCCCTGATCGAAGCCCAGATTTTCGATGCCGCCATGCTGGACATGAATCTGGACGGCGACGACAGCAATACCGTGGCCGACGCGCTTGCCGAGCGTGGCGTGCCGTTCATCTACTCGACCGGCAACAACGGTCGCGACATGCGCGAAGGCTTCAGCAACCGTGCCGTGCTTCGCAAACCGTTCAGCTTTGATGAACTGACCACCAAACTCGCACGCCTTCTTTCTCATTGATCGATGAATGTGTCGACCAAGAGCGAAGCGGCCATGCTTGATCCGTTCATGGAACAAGAACGCTTGCGGAGCGTTGGTTGAGGTTACAGGCACAACTCACGCACTGCTCAGGGCAAGAGCGGCGCACGGCGAATACCGCTGGGCGCGCTCATAGGAGGCGAACATGGATCTCACCACAATACTGGTCATCGTTCTTATTGTTTTGCTGCTAGGCGGCGGCGGCTTCTACGGCCGTGGACGCTGGTACTAAACGGCATCGAGAGATCATTAGCTTGGCGCTGAGCGCCGGCCCACCCGAGCCCCCATAGCTGCACGTCAGGATCGGCGCTTGTTTTTCGCACCGGAAAAAGGCGGGTGGACATGTCGATCAATCGCAAGATCAGAGAGGCCCGCATTTTCACGCCTTCCGAGGTAGGGCTCTTTGAACGCGTGTTCGAGCGGGCGAAGCGGAAAGGTGATTCTGAAGCTCATCGAGAAGCACTGGCGTCTCGAATCGTCGCCAACTACATAGCCGGAATCACGGACGAGGCGGAACTTCTGGCGTTGTCGCGGCAACCGCTTGGTCGTTTGGATACATCACCCTAGCCAACGCCAAGAGTTCATGCATCGGCAGCGATATTTCCCGGATATTGCTGCTGGATCGGGACCCGTAGACCCGCCCGCGTCCTCCGCCGAGAGACGCGGGCTTTCTTGTTTCGGCCTGGAACAATCTCCCAAGGTAGCCGTTTAGCCTACCGCATGAGGTGTGACGATGGCGCAGGCTGTCTCGACTTCTATCACCAGACGAAGCGTCGTCGCCGGGCTGACCGTCGCCCCGATGGCTTTGGCGGCGGATAGTACCTCCGCGCAGGCCAACCAAACCACGCCTGAGAACAGTCTGTACGAGCGGCTGGGTGGCGTCTTCGCCATCGCAGCGGTGGTGGATCACTTCAGCGACGCCATCGTGAAGAACCCCATCGTCGGCCAGACGTCCGAGAACCCGCAGCTGCGGGAATGGCACACCAAGAACCTTGGAAGGTTGCCCGGCCTCAAATTCATGCGCACGCTGTGGGTCTGCGACGTTTCTGGCGGGCCTTTCAAGTTCACGGCCACCAAGCCCGGCACGACGCCGCTCGGCCTTGAGGAGGCCCACCGGGACCTGCGGATCTCTCCCACGGAATTCGATGAGGTCGCGGCGGAACTCGGACGGACCCTGGATTTCCTCAAGGTGCCGAAGCCCGAGACGGACGAGGTCCTGGCAGCCTTCGCCGCCCACAAGGGCGAGGTCACCGCCGGCTACGTCGCAAAGGGGGGCTAAAAACGCAAGCAATCCAGTCTATCGATTAATTTTGCTTCGAGTGGAACCAACCCTTCGCTGCTATGTTAAATGACATACCGAACATTCCAAGCGTTCGGTCGTTAAAGAGCCCGCTTCCCGACCCCCTCCGGAACGCGGGTTTTTTTGCGCCTTCCGCCCGGTAACGGGTACGTCATTTGACATAGAGCCTGGGCGCTGCCCGACCATAGGACCTACCGGAACGCCTGCCGTCCGGAAATTGTCTCGATCTTGATCTGATAGAACAGATGGCTGCCCGCAGTGGCCGGCCTGGCGCCCAGATTGAGCGAGCCGGGCTCCCACCAGTTGGCGTGCTTCTGCAGCAGCGACCAGGCAAATTCGCGCTCATGGTCCAACACGGGAGCCAACTGGTCGATGGCCGGAGCGGTACGGTCCAGGGCGGGCACCTTCGGCAGGTCCTCGAAGACGCCGTCGACGACGACGCTCTTCCAGCCGTGGACGCTGCCGACATCGTCGACCTGGAGGCAGACGTGAGGGTTGCCCCGCATCCACTCGACCTTCTTGCCGGGCAGCGAGAAGCTGAAAATGAAATCGTCGCCGAAGGCAAAATGGATCGGCACCACATAAGGCCGGCTGTCCCTGACGCAGGCCAGGCGGCCAAGCCTGGCCGATCTCAACAGGGCAATGCATTCTGGCCGCGTCATCTCCCTAATATTCATCGCGATTTTCTTTCTGCTGCCGGTCAGGCAAGCTGGTCGATACGCCGGATGGCCTGGACCGCCTCTGCTTCGGCGACGCCGATCAGCGCATCGATGGCCTGGATCGTCTCGATGTGACCACGGGCTGCTACCATCCTGCGCAGAGCGTGCAGATCGTCTCGAATGTCGCAGAGCGTGGTTCGGACCGTGAGGGGCATGGGCTGCCTTCCCCGACACAACCACTGGACATGGCGATAGGTTCCGCCTTTCGGTCTGGCATCTCGCCCGCACTGGTGCGGCCCCCACCAGCTTCATCTGGGCGACCTGACAATCAGCAGGAAAT
This sequence comes from Mesorhizobium onobrychidis, assembly GCF_024707545.1. Taxonomy (NCBI): domain Bacteria; kingdom Pseudomonadati; phylum Pseudomonadota; class Alphaproteobacteria; order Hyphomicrobiales; family Phyllobacteriaceae; genus Mesorhizobium; species Mesorhizobium onobrychidis. The sequence goes on along the minus strand of NZ_CP062229.1, from coordinate 3,118,781 downwards.
GATCCTGAACGCCAAGTTGCTTTGCATGGGCGCGATGGCGCGAAATGTCCCGTCATAGTGATGGACGACACCGGCCGGCGCGTTGCTGCGGTCAGACCTAGCCGGAATGACGCAGCCAATGACGGTCGAACACGTCGAGGATGGATCGGAACTCGGCCGGCGGGATCTGGCTGGCACCGCCGTCCTTGCTGTCTCCGACGAGGAATTGCGCCAGCTGCCGGTCGACCATTTCCGGCTGCTCAATTGCCACGCCGAGCGAAGCCAAATCCCTAGCGATCGACGCATCGGGCGGCAGATATCCGCCCCAGGCCTCGGGCGCCGGATCGCGCAAGCGGACGATCAGGATCCTGGTCAGGGATGGCTGCGGCTCCGGGCCGATGATGGCGCCGCCGACCATATAGCCGCCAAGCACGCTTCCTGGCCGCGAGTGCGGGAACAGGCAAAGGAAGAAATGGGCATCGCCGCCGGTTTCCTTCAGAAACGCATAGAGCCCGCGTTTTGCCGGGCTCACCAGTCCGCCGACCTGCAGTTGTCCGGTCGGCAACACCTCGCGATAGGCGGCAGTCAGGCCGTGTGCACCCGGCCCGGCCTCTATCGACAGGCTGCCCCTGATTAACCGGCCGCGATAATAGGGCGACAAGGCATGCGAATAACATGCGTAGGTTCCGGCAAGGGCCAATCCAAGGCTTCGCTCCTCATGCCCCGACGCCGTCTCGAAATGCGCACCGGCGCGGCGTTCCAGTTCGGCCCTCTCGATGCCGTGGCGGGCGCAGATCGCGGCCGTAAACCCTGGCACGTCGCTCTCGGCGATCCAGGCGCCGGGCTGCTCCAGCTTGAGAAGCTTCGACCAATCGTCGTAGACGCTGAGCTCGCGCGGCTGGGCGCGGCCCTGCAGCCATTTATCGGCGCGGCCGAGATCGAACGCCGTCTTCGGGTTGACGCCCCGGAACGCCGCCGCAAGGTCCTTGCGGGTGACGGTTCCCAGCAGGGCTGCGGTCAACCGTAACTTCTGCGCGATATGCTGTGCCATCCCCCACCTGCCCCTTTATGCCACCGCAAGGCATAGCATGTGCCAGCAATTGCTCCCACCGCATTCATTGCGGGCTGGACCTCTCCTAAAGTCTATATTCCAGGAAATCCGCAGAATTCCACGCCGCTCCACGCGGCTGCCCTTTTCGCCCCGCCGGGCGGCGCTAAGGTCGCGCAGGGCAAGGGCAGATCACATGAAACGCTATGCAGGCTTGAACACCAACTCCCTTCCTCAGTCATTTGAACGACGGCGAAGCCCAACTCTCGAACCAGCACAAACCAGCGTAGATGCCGCCTCAACAAGGAAGGAATAATTCGATGTCCTGGACTGCTTCTCCCAAAATCCCCTTCACCGCGGTTGCGGCTGGATCCGCTGCACTGCTGCTGCTGACCTTCGGGCCGGATGGACCGTCGCGTGCCGCTGCCGGCTCGCGCGCGGCAGCGACATATGGCAAGGCGGCTCCTGCGGCGCCGGTCAACGATCCGACGCGCATCGAAGTCGACGGCGGCGCGCACGTGATACGCTTTTACATCGACGGCAAGCAGGTCGCCCTGCTCGACTCGACCGGCTTCAGGGATTGATCTTCACACCAGCGCTGGCCGCGACGCCCTTATGCGCAGACGACGGTCACCAAGGACGAAGTGACCGTCAAATTCTGCGCGATATACCGCGCGCCATTCGGCTGCCCTGATGCAGTTGCACGCCGATCTCGCGCCGGTTCCCCCGCGGCCCGCACTTTCCACGAGCCATATTCCAAGGAATTCCAGAGAATTCCACGCCTTTCCACACTGCCGCGGTGTTCGGGCCGGCGGCTGGGGTTAACGCTACGTTAACCAGAAGAGGGACGCCGTCATGAAACTTGCTCTGTCTGCACTTCTCGCCGTGCTCGTACTTTCGCAAACCGTGGAGGCTAAAACGAAAGTCGTTGCCACCGATGCGAAAGCGGCCGCGGCCGAGAAAAGCCGGCCGCCGCTCGACAATAAGTCCACCGGCGGGATCACCGCGTCGTCCGGTGCAATGGCGGCGCCGGCCGACAAGAATGTGTCCAGTCCGTATCCGCCGGCGATCTATTTCGATTTCTAGAGTTTCATCCATCCCTGACGGAGGGGCTCTATCTTTTTATTTCGACCGTACCACGCTTGCGGTGCCCGGGATCGGCAGGCCTTGGGGTCGACAGGCCTCGGGATCAACAGACTTGGCGCCGCGCCAGGCCGTGATAGGATTGTTCCGTTCGCCTCCGGCCTCAGCCGACCCTGACGACGAAATGCTTCGTCACCGGCTCGATGATTTTCCACGTTCCCTTGAAATCGGCTTCAACCACGAAGGCGTCGCCGGGGCCGACTTCGACGGGCGCGCCGCCATCGGGCGTGATGACGATGCGCCCAGCGATCATGTGCACGAATTCATAGTCGCTGTAGGTTGCGTGGTAGGTACCGGGGGTGGCCTGCCAGGTTCCCGACATGACTTTGCCGTCCGCTGTGGTGTGCTGGACGGCGGTCTTCATTGTCGGGTTGCCGTCGACCACGACCCAGCCCGCGAGATCGCCCGCCTCGGCGTTTTCAACCGCGCCGAATTTGAGGATGGTCTTTTCTGTCATGGTCGGGCTCCGTTTGGAACTGTGCCGGCATTGGCTGCCGGTCAATAGCCGAAGCGCCTGAGATGAGCAACGCGGGTGCCCGGCACGCTTGACCTGGCCGCCATCCGCCGGATAGTCCGTGGACCGGCCCCATGAAAGAACCGACATGACAGACGCGATCGTAAGAGACAGCAACGGCACCCAGCTGAACGAGGGCGATTCCGGGACCCTGACCAAGGATTTGAAGGTTAAGGGCACGTCGGAGACGATCAAGCGCGGCACGCTGGTGAAGAACATTCGCCTCATCAGCAATCCCGGCGAGATCGAGGGCAACACCAGGCAGGTGAAGGGCCTGGTGCTGAAGACCGAGTTCCTGAAAAAGGCGTGATCGCCTGATGGCGCGGATGCCCGCGTGTTCGCGCCGGCCAGCCCAGCGCCGCCATTATGCTCTGCGCAGAACCGACGCCGCGCCCCGGCGCCGGGGCAGGTCCCTTGAAGGCCATTGAAACGCAACTATATCAATAACTAAGCGTGCGGTGCACGCGAAACGTAGTGCTTTGGTCAAGCTTCATCTGTGGAGGTTGTCATGGCAATTAAAATGATGGAAGGAAAGAAGGGCCAGGATTGGATCAATCTGGTCCTTGCGATCTGCCTATTCATCTCACCCTGGATCATCGGCTTCGCTGCTGAAGCCAATCCTGCGTGGAACGCCTGGATTGCCGGCATCGTGCTCGGCGCCCTGGCTCTCGCCACGCTTTCGGTATTCGCCGAATGGGAAGAGTGGGTGAACCTTGTTGTCGGGCTCTGGCTGATCGTTTCGCCTTGGCTGCTCGGCTTTGTGGCGAACTTCAACGCGATGGGGACCCATGTGGTCCTCGGCGTGCTGGTGGTCGCGGCATCGGCCTGGGCAGTCTGGGACTACCGTCATCATCCGCCAGCGCATGCGTGATCGGTGACGACCAAGGGGAGGAACCCGGCGCGCGAGCGGCGGGCTCCTCCTAAGCCTGAGATCGGTACGCAGGCCCGCTAGCCGGGCCAATCATTTCCTTGTGCTCAAAAACCAACCGCCCGGCGGGTGCAGATGGCAGCGCCGCCGCGGCGCTTCCTGGTATAGACGCCGAACGAGCACCCCGCTACACTCCGCGAACTTCCGCTTATGTTGCATTGCGTTAGATTTGTTGCATTGCAATATCAATGCATTGCGTCGAGTCTTCGCAACGGGGTTTTTTCAACGACCTTTTTTCAACGACCTATGTGAGGTTTTCGCCGTGTCAGCATCGTTTCGGCCTGATATCGAAGGGCTGCGTGCGCTGGCGGTGTCCGGCGTCGTCGCGTTCCATTTTGGTCTGTCGGACCTGCCGGGCGGCTTCACCGGCGTCGACATCTTCTTCGTCATTTCCGGCTACCTGATCACCGGCCAGCTGCTGCGGGAAATCGCCGAGGATGGCAGGCTGGACCTGTGGCGGTTCTATGCAAGGCGCGCGCGACGCCTGCTGCCGGCCTCACTGTTCGTCATCTTCGCCACGTTGGTCGCGGGCTACTTCATCCTCTCGCCGGATGAACAGTCGCTCTATTCGAAAGGCGCCATGTATGCCTCGGCCTATGCGATCAATTTCTGGCTGATCCGCTGGTCGTTCGACTATTTCGCCCCCGATGCGGCGAACAACCCCTTCATCCACTTCTGGTCGCTCTCGGTCGAGGAGCAGTTCTATCTCGTATGGCCGGGGCTGCTTCTGCTGGCGGCATGGCTGCGCCCGGGCAAGCGCACTGCGATCCTGGTGATCGGCCTCACCGGCGCGGTGTCGTTCGCCGTCTGCGCCTGGCTCACCACCGTGGCGCAGCCCTGGGCCTTCTATTTCTCGCCGCTCAGGGCCTGGGAATTCGCCGCCGGCGGCCTGGCGACGATGGCGCCGGCAAAATTCTGGCGAGAGCGCCCGCAACTGGGCGCAGCACTGGCATGGCTTGGCCTGGCGCTGATCGCCGGCGCCTATCTGACCTTCAGCGAGGGGGACACCCCCTTCCCCGGCGTCGCGGCGGTGGTGCCGGTGGCCGGCACCGTGCTCCTGCTGCTCAGCGGCTCCGGCAATGTCCAAAGAGGGCCGAGTGCCATGCTGGCGCTGCCGCCGTTGCAATGGGTGGGGAAACTTTCCTACTCGCTCTATCTCTGGCACTGGCCGGTCATCGTCTATGCGACGATGATGGTGCCCGACCTCTCCTGGCCCGGGCGGCTTGCCTGCGCGGCGTTGACGCTGGCGCTGTCGATCTTCACCTATAATTTCATCGAAAACCCGATCCGTCGCAATGGCTGGCTGATGGCGAACGCGGCGCGCGCGCTAATCCCCGCCGCAATGCTGACCGGCGCCGGCGTCATGGCGACCTACGCCAATGCGCGCCTTGCCGTGGACGACCTCGACCCCTCACAACGCATCATTGCCGAAACTGCCGCACAGCCCTCCACAGCGCGCGCCAAGGTGGGCTGCGTTCTCGACTACGAGACCGTGACGCCGAAGCCCTGCGTGTTCGGCCAAAAGAATGCCGAGCGCTCGATCGCGCTGTTCGGCGATTCGCATGCCGACCACTGGTCGACGCCGCTGATCGAGGCAGCGAAGAAGAACAACTACAAGGTCGTCACCTGGCTCAAAACCGCCTGCCGGGCCTCGCGGCTGACGGTCTGGAGCTCGAAGCTGAAGCGCGACTACACCGAGTGCGATCAATGGCGCGAGCAATCGATCAAGGAGATCATCGCCCTGCGCCCGAGCCTGGTGGTGATCTCGGAGATCTCGCTGACGAGCTCGCGTAAACTGTCGCCCGACGCGAAGCAAGCCGACAGCCTGGATCAGGACTGGCAGGCCGGCCTTCGCGCAACGCTGGAGGCGTTCAGCCAGGCCGGGCTGAAGGTCGCCTTCATCCGCGATGTGCCGTTCAACAGCATGTTTGTCGACACCTGCGTGGCCCGCGCGCTGTGGCGTGGACAGACGCCATCGGTATGCGACGCGCCGCGAACCGACGCCGCCAACGACGCCGTGGCCGCAGTGGAGCGCGACGTCGTGCGCGCCGTCCCCAACGCGACCTATATCGACATGACCGACCAGTTCTGCGACGCCCAGACCTGCCATGTCTTCATCGACGGCAAGCTGGCCTACCGCGATCGCCACCACATGGCGACGCCCTTTGCGCAAACGCTGGAGCCGCCGGTCGAGCGCGCGCTGTTCTCGACCGGGGCGGCGGAGAAATAATGGTGGCGCAAAGACGCGCCTTTCACCCGCTGTCTCAGTGCAAGCCAAACTCGCGCAGCAGTTCTTCGCGATAGCGCACGAAGCGGCTTTCGCTGCGATCGCGGGGGCGTGGCAGTTCAACGTCGACCAGCCGTGCTGTGCCGCCTTTCTCCCTGGGCAGGATCAGCACCCTGTCCGCAAGATAGATCGCTTCTTCCAGATCATGGGTGACCATGATCATGGTGACGTTCTCTTCGCTCCAGATGCGCGCCAGTTCCTCTTGCATGCCGATCTTGGTCATCGCGTCGAGCGCGCCTAGCGGCTCGTCGAGCAGCAGGATTTCAGGCCGCACGGTCAACGCCCGGGCGATGCCGACGCGCTGCGCCATGCCGCCCGAAAGCTGCCTGGGATAGGCATCGCTGAATTCGGCCAGACCGACGAGCGCGGTATAGAAGCGGGCTTTGTCCTCCGCCTCCGCCTTGGGCACGCCCCGCACTTCGAGGCCAAAGGCGACGTTGCCGAGTACCGTCAGCCAGGGCAGCAGGCGCGGTTCCTGGAAGATCACCGCGCGCTCGGAGCCGACGCCATGGACCGGCTTGCCGTCGATCGCGACACCGCCACTGTCGGCAGCCTCTAGCCCAGCAAGAATGCGCAGCAGCGTGGTCTTGCCCGATCCGCTGGCGCCGACAATGACGAGACATTCGCCGGAGCGGATGTCGAGGTTGAGCGCCCTCAGCACGGCAAGCGGGCGCCCGCCAAGGGTGAAGGATTTGGAGAGGTCACGTATCGTGACCTCGCCGCCGCTTGTGGTGGCCATGGTCCGTCTCCCGGTCAGTTGGTTTTCGTTTCGCCGCGCCGGTAAAGGATGTCAGCGGCTTTCAGCTCGCCCTTGGGCAGGCGGCCGTCGCGCTCGAGCACGCTGACCCAGAAGTCGATGTCGCGATCGTCAGCCTTCGCCCCTTCGCGCAGGCCGAAGCCGGTCCAGTAGCGCGCCAGCTCGCCATTTTCGCCGCGCTTGTCGAGGATGTCCGCGAGCACCTTGCGCGCCTCGTCCGGGTTCTGGCGCGACCAGTCGGCGGCGCGGGCCGACTGGTCAACGAAATTGCGGGCGCCCTCCGGATGCGCCGTAATGAAGTCGCGCCGCAGGACGATGAAGCCGCCGGCCAGTTCGCCCAGCACGTCGGTGTCGTTGAACACGCCGCGCACGCCGCCATTGTCGGCCAGCGCGCCGGCAAACGTCGCCTGCCAATAGCCCAGTGCCGCGATATCGACCTGGCGTGACCGCAAGGTCTGTTCAAGCTGCGGCCCGGGCACCACGACGAGGTTGGCGGCATCCGCCGGCAGGCCGACGCCGTGCAGCGCCTCGCGCACGGTGTAGTCGAGATGGGCGCCGAGCGTGTTGACCGCAATGGTCTTGCCGGCGATGTCGACAATCGATTTGATCGGACTGTCTTCCAGCACGTAGAAGACGCTGCGCACTTGGCCGTTGATGCCGTTGCTTGGATAAGCGGCGACGAAGTCGTTGCCGCCGGAGATCGAGTTGATCACGGCAGCGGTCGCGGCCGAGCCGAGATCGACGCTGCCGGAGGCGAGCGCGAACAGCGATTCCGGGCCGCCGCCCGAGTAGCCGACATTCTCCAGCTTGACGCCGACGTCCTTGAAATAGCCGAGCGCGTCCGCCAGTTCATGCGGCGAGATGCTGCCGCGGCTGGCGAGGTAGCGCAACGTGACCGGCGCGGCTTGCGCAACGGCGAAGCGGGGCAGGCCGGTGGCGATGATGCCGGCGGCAAAGGGAGCGCCCGCAAGCAGGGAACGGCGAGTGATTGGCATGGTCCGGTCTTTCCTGTTGGAGAGGATGGTGCCTGTTGGGGAGGATGGTGAAGGCTGGTCAGTCGATGGGATTGCTCCAGCGACAGAGCCGCCGCTGCAGGCTGACCAGCGCCTGGTTGGCGATCAGGCCGAGGCCGGCGAGGATGACGATCGCCGCAAACATCAGCGGGATCTGGAAGTTGTACTGCGCGTTCATCACCTGGAAGCCGATGCCCTTGTTGGCGCCGATCATTTCGGAGGCGATCAGCAGCAAGAGCGCCGTGGTCGCACTCAGCCTTAAGCCCACGAAGATCGACGGGACGGCCCCTGGAAGCACGACACGGCGAAACACGGTGAGCCGCGCGGCGCCATAGGCTCGGGCCATCTCGAGCAGTTTCGGATCGACTTGCTTGACGCCGCTGATGGTGTTGAGCAGCAGCGGAAACAGCGTCGCCCAGAAGATGACGAAGACCTTTGATGCCTCCCCCAGCCCGAGCAGCAGGATGAACACCGGGTAGAGCGCCAGCGCTGAGGTCTGCCGGAAAACCTGCAGGATCGGGTCAAGCGCGGTTTCGACGGCGCGCACCTGGCCCATGAACAGACCGAGCGGGATAGCAACCGCCACCGCCGCCGCGAAGGCGAGGCCGGCGCGCTGCAGGCTGATGGCGATGTCGCCAAGCAAGGTGCCGCCGGCCAGACCGTTCCACAATGCGGTGACGATCGTGTCGATCGGCGGCAGCACCGCGGCGTTGACCCATCCCGCGCGGCTCGAGACCTGCCAGATCGCGAGGAAGGCGATCAGGATGCCGTAGCGGGACAGGAAGCGGACGACAGTCCGGTTGGCCAGGCGCGGGAAAACGGCGCCAAGGCTGGTTCTGCCGTCATGTGTACCGATCGTGACCCGCTGCTCGATGTGTTGCAAACTCATCGTCTTGCCCTTTGCTTTAAGAGACTCTATTCGGCGGCCAGCACCTTGGAGCGGCCGGCGGTCCAGGGATTTTCCGGCCGCCTGAGGCCGAGATTCTCGCGCAGCGTCCTGCCTTCGTAGGCGGTGCGGAACAGGCCGCGGCGCTGCAGCTCGGGGATCACCAGGTCGACGAAATCCTCGAGCGCGCCAGGCAGCCAGGGCGGCAGGATGTTGAATCCGTCGGCGGCGTCGTTGCCGAACCATTCCTCCAGCTGATCGGCGACCTGCACCGCGCTGCCGATGACGGTGTAGTGGCCGCGGGCCGTCGCCACCCACTGGTAGAGCTGGCGGATGGTGAAGTTGTGCTCGTCGGCAATCTGGCGGATCAGCGCCTGGCGGCTCTTCATGCCTTCGGTTTCCTTGCTCGGCGGCAGCGGTCCGTCGAGCGGATACCCCCTGATGTCGAGCGTCTGGCCGGCCAACCCGTTGAGCAGGGCCACGCCATCCTCGGGCAGGATCAGGTCGTTCAGCTGCTGGTACTTGGCGCGGGCTTCCTCTTCGGTGCGGCCGACGAAGGGAGCTACGCCCGGCATGATCAGCACCTGTCCGGGATCGCGGCCGACCACCGTCACGCGCGCCTTGATGTCGCGGTAGAACTCTTGCGCCGAGGCCAGATTCTGATGGGCGGTGAAGATGACCTCAGCCGAATGAGCGGCGAGCCTGCGGCCGTCCTCCGACTGCCCGGCCTGCACCACCACCGGGTGACCCTGCACCGGGCGCGGCACATTGAGCGGGCCTTTGACACTGAAATGCCGGCCCTTGTGGTCGATGTCGTGAAGCTTGTCCTTGTCGTAGAAGCGCCCCGACTTCTTGTCGCGGATGAAGGCATCGTCTTCCCAGCTGTCCCACAGCGCCTTGACCGTCTCGACATGCTCATGCGCCCGGGCATAGCGCTCGGCGTGGGCAGGCTGCGTCTCGCGATTGAAATTGCGCGCGGTCTCGTCGCCCGCTGAGGTCACGACATTCCAGCCGGCCCGGCCATTCGACAGCAGGTCGAGCGAGGCGAACTTGCGGGCGAGCGTATAGGGCTCCTCATAGGTGGTGGAGGCGGTGGCGATGAAGCCCAGATGCGTGGTGAGCGGCGCCAATGCGGCGAACAGCGTCACCGGCTCGAACCCAGCGATCTTGGCATTGCCGCCTTCGCGGGCGCCAAGGCCGACGGTCAGATTGTCGGCGAGGAAATAGGCGTCGAACAGGCCGCGCTCGGCGGTCAGCGCGAGCTGCCTGTGGAACTCGAAATTCGTCGCGCCGTCGGCCGGAGCGTCAGGGTGGCGCCAGGCTGCGATGTGCTGTCCGCCACCGGGCAGGAAAGCACCAAGCTTGATCTGCCTGGACTTGCTGGGTCTGGTCATTGCGGGTTCCTTCTGAGCTGTGCGGAAAGGGAATCGAGGGTCACTGGCCGGTGTTCAGGCGGCAAGACCGACGCTGCGTGGCACCACCCGGCATGCTTCGGCGACCGCTTGCCTGGCGCGAGCATGGATGGCTTCGGACACCAGCACGCCGTTGGCGAAGTCCTTGTCGGAGGCGTAGATCGCGGTCGGCAGGGTCAGCGCCTCGAAGAAGCCGAACAGCGGCCGCAGCTGATGTTCGACAACCAGCGAATGACGATCGCCGCCGCCGGTCGCAGCAAGGATGACCGGCTTTCCCCTCAGGGATGACGGATCGAGCAGGTCGAAGAAATGCTTGAAAAGCCCGGTGTAACTGCCTTTGAAGGTCGGCGAGCCAATCACCAGGACATCGGCGTCCAACAATTGCTCGACGAAGTTCCTGGCCGACGGATCCAGCTCGCCAATGCGCCTTGCCTGCGGGAAGGACCGACCGAGATCCTCGATGTCGAAAACGGTCGAGGCTGCACCGGTGCTGCTCGCCACCTCAGCGACGATGTGGCTGATGAACGCCTTGGTCTTCGACGGACGGGTCAGGTTGCCCGACAGCCCCACCACCAGCTTTTTCGACATTTTGGGTTCCTCGCAAAACGGCTTCTGTGCATTAACTCTACTGAGTTTATAGAATTAGATCAGAAAGAAGATTTCAAAACGAACCCGCCAAGCGGATTGAGTTTGCGGCACATCGTCGTCGATTGGTTCTTTTGACGCGAAATGCGAACGCCGAGTTTGGCAATGGCGCCTTGACCGCATTCCGGCCACGCGTTGATGATCTCAAGCGCACCAAAGCCATCGGCCCGGGGATTCGCATGAAAACAGCCGTTCTGACGTATCTGCTGCTGGCCTGTTTGCTGGCTTCGCCGGCGCAGGCGGGATGGAAGCCGGTCGAGAAGGTCGAGACCTACGCCGTTTCAGGGCAGACCGGTCCCCAGCTCCATGCCTCGATGGGCGAGCGCGGGCCGATGATCGGCAAGGGCAAGGTCCGCGCCATGGCCTACACCAATTTCAAGCTGACCTGGGTCAGGGACTATCAGCGACAAGGCGACGCCTGCGTGCTGGTGTCGGCGCGGCCGAAGCTCATCATAACCTACACCTTGCCCAAAACGTCCGGGCCGGTGCCGGCCGCCGTGCAGAGGAGTTGGGACGTTTTTGCCACCGGCCTCGCCGCCCACGAAAAGGTGCATGGCGACATCATCGTCGACATGGTCCGCAAGATCGAGACGGCGACCATCGGCCTGTCCGTCCCCGACGATCCCGGCTGCAGCAGGATCAGGACCGAAATGACAAGGCGGCTTGCCGAACTCTCCCAGGCGCAGCGGCAGGCAAGCCGCGATTTCGACCGGGCAGAATTCGCCCCGCGCGGCAATCTGCAGCAGCTCATCGTCGCCTTGCTGATGGGGCGGTAGGGGGATGGAAACCACAGCAAGGCTGGCGGCGGACAGGTCGGCGGGACAGCGCCCCCCTCTGTCCTGCCGGACATCTCCCCCACTTGGGGGGAGATCGGCCATCGCCGCCGCTTTCGCTAACCTCCGCCGTCTCAGGAGTGAGCCGGGCGTTGAAGCTGCCAATCTCCCTCCTTGTGGGGGAGATGTCCGGCAGGACAGAGGGGGGCGCCGTAGAGCACCGCCCCCCTCACTCCGCCACCGGCGTCCACATCACATCCTCAACGCGCATCGCCCCCGTCGCCAGCATCACCAGCCGGTCGAAGCCGAGTGCGGCGCCACTTGCCTGCGGCATGATGGCGAGTGCGGCGAGGAAATCCTCGTCGATCGGATAGCGTTCGCCATAAATACGCTCCTTCTCGTCCATCTCGAGGATGAAGCGCCGGCGCTGCTCGGCGGCGTCGGTCAGCTCGCCGAACGCGTTGGCCAGTTCGGCGCCGCAGCAATAGAGCTCGAAGCGCTCGGCGGTCCGCGGGTCATCCGCGCTCGGCCGGGCAAGGGCGGCCTCCGAAATCGGATAGCCGTAAAGGATGGTGGCGCGCCCCTGCCCCAGCGCCGGCTCGATCTTTTCCACCATCACCCGGCTGAACAGATCGGCCCAATTGTCGTCGGGCGCGGTGCGTAAGCCCGCCTTGACCAGCGCTGCGTGCAGCGCTTCGCGATCGGTGCTGCCGTCAGCGGCTACCGTGGCCAGCAGGTCGATGCCGGCATGGCGCATGAAGGCCTCGGCGACGCTCAACCGTTCGGGCTCGGCGAACGGATCGGCCTCGCGGCCGCGAAAGGCAAAACGTTTTGCACCGGCGCGCTCGGCGGCCAGCGCGACAAGCCCGGCGCAATCCTCCATCAGGCTCTCATAGGTCTCGTTAGCCCGGTACCATTCGAGCATGGTGAAGGACGGATGGTGCAACGGACCGCGCTCGCGGTTGCGATAGACGGCGCTCAGGCTGAAGATGCGCGTCTCGCCGGCGGCGAGCAGCTTCTTGCAGGCGAATTCCGGCGAGGTGTGCAAATAGAGCGGCAGACGCTGTCCGTCCGGCCCGATCGCCTCGGTGGCGAAGGCCGACAGATGCGCCTCGTTGCCGGGCGAGAATTGCAGCGCCGCCGTCTCGACCTCGACGAAGTCGCGGCGGGCAAACCAGTCGCGCAGGGCGGCGATGATGGCATTGCGCAGGATCAGCCGCGGCCGCCGGTCGGCGTGAACATCGGGCGTCCACCAGGGCGAGGCGGTGGTCATGACGACAGGATTTGCATGGAGGACTGGCGATTGCCGCCAAGATGCGCTAGGCCGCACCGAACGGCTCCCGCAGCCGATTTGCGCCGGTCGGCGCTCCCAGGCCAGTCAACGCTCTTAGGAATAAAGCCCGTGAAGGTCATCGCCAGTTCCCTACGCAAAGGCAATGTCGTCGAAAAGGACGGCAAGCTCTATGTGATCCTCTTTGCCGAAAACATCCATCCGGGCAAGGGCACGCCGGTGACCCAGCTCGACATGCGCCGTATCTCCGACGGGGTGAAGGTTTCGGAGCGCTACCGCACCACAGAGCAGGTCGAGCGCGCCTATGTCGAGGAGCGCGAGCACACCTTCCTCTACCGCGACGCAGAAGGCTTCCATTTCATGAACCCGGAAAGCTACGACCAGGTCGCGGTGCCCGAAAGCGTGGTCGGCGAGATGGCGCCCTATCTCAAGGAAGGCATGGCGGTGCAGATTTCCCAGTACAACGGCATCGCCATCTCGCTGGTGCTGCCGCAGCGCACCACTTTCGAGGTGGTCGAGACCGAGCCGGTGACCAAGGGCCAGACGGCGTCCTCGTCCTACAAGCCGGCAACGCTGTCCAACGGCGTGCGCACGTTGGTGCCGCCGCATATCAGCGCCGGCACCCGCGTGGTGGTGATGACGGCCGATGGCGCTTATGTGGAGCGGGCGAAGGATTGAGGCTGGTGGATCGCTTGCGGGGCGACAGGCCTCGCGTGCTGGAAGCCGGCTGGGCGCGCGGCGGCTAGTAGCGGGAGCAAATCGCGTACACAGCTGCCAGGTAGGTGAGTGCAATCGTGACGTAGGAGACCGCGAGTTCGGCCACGATCGAGGAGATTTGAAGCAGCGTCACCTGAAAACCCTTTGTTAACCGTAACTTGCTAATACGCCTTAATCCTGTCTCTTAACAGTCCCCATAAGTATACGGTGAGCGCTCGCTACGGCGCCTGATCCGCAAAATGCCAAGGTAGAGGCGCAACCCGCGATTCCCCCGTGCCACCATGCCGGCCGGGAAGAGCCTTCTTCACTGGACAGTGCAGCGGGGGATTCAGCCAAGGATGAGACCCGCTACCAGAACCGTAAGGATCATCGACAGCGGAACGGCAAGAAGGCAGCACGCCTCCAAAGTGTTGATTTGCCAAGAGTTCATCGGGTGCTTCCCAGTTGGATTCCTATCTAAACGGGCAAACCGGGACGGCAGTTCCACGGAAAATGCCCGGCGTCATCCACGCCGCTCATCGTGCCGCTCGGCGCCAACCCTCATTCCCGGTCATCCAGCGAGCGCGCGCCAGTGCGTCGCCCAAGCCCGGAATGCCGTTCCGGCTCCTGGTTCGGATCAATGTGCAGAACAGTGTGGGCGACCTCACGCCAATCGGCCCCGTCCGCCGAAGCATCGAGCAGCCGCATGTAAGTCAGCATGCAGTGCTCGTCATACGCGGTCAGCACCGAAGACGTCGGCGCCACGTCTGCGAAATGAGGGTCTAGCGGTGGCTTTGGCATTGCGATCTACCAGCAACGGCGCACCGTAACAGGCCGTCGAGAAGCCCGCGCCCTTCAATTGGAGGACGCTGGCCGATCGAGGCTCGCTGCGCGCCCCGAAAATCAGGATGCGGCTTAGCTACATTCGCTTCTGGGGCTTTAGATGAGCCCATAGCACTGCGGCGGCAAACAAGAGCGCAAAGACAAGCGAGAGATTAAAAATCGGATGGGCGCTGGACACAGCCGCCGTTGCCGCAACAATGCCGACGATCGCTAAGATTGCCCCCAAAACAACGCCCATGAAACGCATTGCCAACCCTCACATCTCTTGGTCAGGTAGGCAGCCTCTGACGGCATGACAAGTTCATAGCGCCCGCCCCGTTTGCCCTCTACCCCCGCGGCCGCCGCATCAGCATCATCCCGTAATGCACCGCCAACAAATCCAGCCCGATCTTGAGCAGTTTAGACACCACATCCCGCGGCTCGCCGGTCTGTTCGGCCAGGCTTTTTACCGTTTCGCCGGCGCAGCAGACTTTTTGCACCACGCCCGACACCTCCCAATGCGAAAGCGCCCTGGTGGCGTCGGCATAGGCGCGGCCGGCGGACAGGATGCGGTCGGCAACGCCGCCGCCGATGCGGCCGCCGTCGACGCGCTCGGTCAGCGCTATCGGCTTGACACCGTCCTGCGCCGAGACGCGAAAATCCTCGCGGTAGCGCATACCCGCCTCGCGCTGCTGGCGCGACAGCGAGGTGATGCCGGTCAGCGGGTCGACATTGCGCACCCGCACAATGCCGCCGGTCGAGGTGTCATTGGAAACCTCATAGATGCGCCTCGCCTCCAGCGTGCCGGTCGCCAGCCGCTTGCGGCCGAAGGCGTCGTCCTTCAGCGCGAAATCATGGCCGACCTCCTTGCGGATGCGCACCTGCTCGGCCTCGCCCTTGGATAGTTTGGCCGGCTTGGCCTTTTGGGCGGTCTTCTTGCTCATCTGTGGCTCCTCGTTTGATTGCTGCCTTCGCAGGATCTGGGTTCCTCGCCCCACGGAGTGGGGAGAGGTGGCTCGGCAAAGCCGAGACGGAGAGGGGCAGTCGCGCCGCACGCTGGCGATTTCGTCGTTGAAGAGCTTAGGTCTTCATCGGTTTGGCCCTTGCAATTCCTCATCCGGCTTTGGCTTTGCGTAGGGCGCCCCCCTCTCCGTCTCGGCTTCGCCGAGCCACCTCTCCCCCGCGCGGCGGGGGCGAGGAACTAGGCCGCCGTGCTTGCGAGAAGAATCTCGACCGATGCCGCTCACGCCGCGTCGGCCAGAGCGGTGCGGCGATGGTCGCAGAAGCGTGCCGCGTGATAGGCGCAGTAGCTTTTCAGCGGCCGCGTGCGCAGGCCGCAGCACAGCATGTCCAGTGCCGGCCGGCTGCCCGGCGCGTCGTTTTCGGGATCTTCCTCCAGCGTCAGATCGAGCGGCGCGCGGCAGCGGTCGAACAGGCAGTCGATGAAGCGCATGGCTGCGACGTCAGGCTGGCGCCCGACGGCGACAACGGGGCGCGACGCCGGCACCTTGAGAGCCTCGCCGTCGGGTCCGTGGATCTCGCGCACGAACTGGCGCTGCGGCAGCCAGACCGGTGGCGCCAGCCTGGCCGACGTGCGGGGGATGCTTTGCAATTTTGTGTCGGCAGGCATGATGTTGATCCGTTTGAAAGGCCGAAGCTCGTCCCTCTCCCGTTCACGGGGAGAAGAAAGATCACCTCCGGCGGCCAAGCTTCGCCCCGGCCGCCTCGCGGGTGGCGCCGGAAACCGCCCTGCCCGTGCGCCGGTCGAAGACGATGACGGTGCCGTCCTCGGTGCGGATGCACGAAAGGCCCACATTGCACGCGCGGAAATTCGTGGCCGGAGCCGTGAGGGGAACGGCTCCGGCCGTTCCGCTCGCCGCCGGTGACGGCAGGGTGACCGGAGCCGAGGCGCTAGCCTCGGGCTTCGTCCCGGCCGGGGAGGAGGACAGCCGGGACGGATGGGAAAACGGGATGGAGCGACGTGGCTTGTGCATGGCCGTATATAAGCATAACTCAAAAACTTATGCAAGCCATTCTTTCATGGACGGAACCGATTCTTATGTTTCAGATGGCGCCATGGCGAAAACCTCATTGTCGATCAAGGTCGGGGCGGCGATCCGCAAGGCGCGCAAGCAGCGCGGCCTGGTGATGCGCCACATTGCCGAGCACAACGACACCGACGTCGCCGCCGTCGGCAATTGGGAAACCGGCCGCAACCTGCCAAAAACCGAGAACCTGCTGAAGACCGCCGCCTTCCTGCGCGTCGACCCGGTGGCGCTCGGCAAGGGCGAGGTCGTCTTCCTCGACGACGCCGACAATGTCGCCGACGCCGAGATCGTCACCGACGCCGCCCCCCTGCCCGCCGGCCCGATGGACATCGAGCTTCTGGGTGCGGCGGTCGGCGGCGACGACGGCGACTTCACCTTCAACGGCGAGGTCGCCGGCTATGTCCAGCGCCCGCCCGGCATCGCCCATTTGCGCAAGGTGTTCGCGCTGCATGTGCTCTCCGACTCGATGGTGCCGCGCTACGAGCCCGGCGAGATGCTCTATTGCGGCGGCCGCGATGCTGTGCCCGGCGACCACGTGGTGATCGAGATGTTTCCCGAGGAAAACGAGCGCAACGGCAAGGCTTTCATCAAAAAACTGGTCAAGCGCACCGCCGCCGAGCTGGTCGTCGAGCAGTACAATCCGCCGAAGACGCTGACCTTCAACCGCTATGCGATCAAGCACGTCTGGCGCGTCATCCCGCTCAAGGAACTGCTGGGGTACTAGGGCGGCGGCGGAGCGCGCGCCCTTCTCCCCTTGTGGGAGAAGGTGGATCGGCGCGCAGCGCCGAGCCGGATGAGGGGTGCTGGACGGAATGAGGGCATCGGCAATCCGTCCGCCTTCACTTCACTTCCCCGCAGCAAAGGCAGGCGTTGGCGATCCGTCCAACACCCCTCATCCGACCGAGCGGAGCCTGTCCTCGGGCTTGCCGGAGGCAAGACCCGTGGGCTCGGCCACCTTCTCCCGCAAGGGGAGAAGGGATCACCCATCAAGCCCGCCTGGATCGCTCCAGGGGAATCTCGCGCTCGCTAAGCATCCGCGCCTCGGCGCGGCGCTGCTGCTGCTCGTCGATGAACGCCGCCTGGATCGAGATCGCCGCGCCCGGCAGCCCGTCGGCGCGGCAGGCGGAGCAGCGAAGGCGCCCCGAAAGCGCCGCCAGCGGCGTCTGCGCGGTCACCCCGAAGCGCTTGAGCTCAGCCGGCTTCCACCATCTGTTGCGGCCGCAATCGATGCACTCGACCGCGATCGAGACGACCTCGGCGATCGTCGCTTCCTTGCCCGGCAATGCCATCGTCCCTAGTGCCTCAGTTCCTGTTTTGTTCACATCATTAGGGGTTTTTCCCGAAGAGTCGAGTCAGTTCTGCCCAACCCGTGCAAAAGTTTAACTTGCGCATATTTTTGAGTTATGCTTGTATCACATACCGATGGATAGTTAGCGCCGCGGACGATCGGATAGGCGGCAAGGCCGGGCATCCGTCGCGGCCGCCGCAAGCCAAGGAAACGAGGATGGACGCCCTCTCCGCTCAATTCGCCCGCGATTGCGGCTATACTGGCGACAGCCCGGCCATGCTGGCGGCCTTCGCCGCCATCCGCCACGACGGCATAGGCAAGGCCCGCCAGGGCCATGACCAGCGCAAAGCGATGGTCGACCGGCTGAAGCATGGCGAGGCGCTGTTCCTGGCGGCGGTCCGCCCGGCGCAGTCGGCCGAGGAGGCGCTCGAGGACGCCGCCCGCTTCATTGTGCTGTTCCGCAACATGCCGCGCTGGCGCCAGGAAAGGCGCGGCGCCGATCTCGCCCGCGCCAGGCAGCAGCGGCTCCTGGCGCGCTTCTTCCGCCGCTACGGCCACCGCCTCTGGCCACGGCAGGCCGCGTAAGCTGGAGGTCGGCGAGACCCCGCGAACGGCAACTACGGCGCGGACCGCGTTGGCGGAATATATTCGCTATCCGGCACCGGCAGCCGCCCGTCCGTCTTGACCGTCGCAGCCCACATCCGGAAATCGACAATGGCCATGCAATCTATTTTGGCCTGACCGAAATACGGAGCCCCATACGAGCATTCCGCGTTAGTTATCTTGGTAATGAATTCAGGCTCGCTGCCGACTGGGCCGAAGGCAACACCATCGATGTCGAGAATGGTTTTGTAGCCTTGCCGCAGCCGGGCCGTCGCTTCCTTCGTGCGAAAGACCAGCCAGTTCTCACCGTCGGAAAACCTGAAAGTAATTGTCCCGTCGGAGAATTTCGCCCGCGTGACCTCACCAGTGCAAACGAGCTTCTCGTTCCGGGCGACAAGGCGCTTGCACTCGCCTTCGACTGTCCAAGTGCCGGCCTGCCCGTCTTTCGGTTTCAGCGATGCACCGGCTGCCGCCGTTGCAGGGATCCCCACTACAATGACCGCTGTCAGCACGACGCTGGCGATGACGGAACTATTGACCAAGGCAACCCCATTTGGCGAAAATGCCCGCAGTCTTCTATGCCTCTTCTTTAGAATCTCGCTCGGAAGCTGTTAGATTTTGAACCGAGTGCGGCCAGAGGTACGTTGGCGCTGCCCCTCATCCGCCTGCCGGCACCTTCTCCCCGTATAGTGACGGGGCGAAGGGGCTGGCCTTAGCGTCGGCACCCTTTTCTGCAACGCTGGAGATGGCGAAATCCTTGGGCGAAGTGTCCCTTCTCCCCGTCTCTAGACGGGGAGAGGTGCCCGGCGGGCGATGAGGGGCAGCGCAAACCTGAAGCGATTACCCTCCAAGCTCCTTGACAATCCATCCGCAATGTTCTCTTTATGTTCCAGGTGAGACCACCCTCAAGACAATGCGGCGGCGTTCGAACCGCCGCGGGCGAACGGGCCGGATGGAAGCCAACATTCTCCACGCGGATCTGGACGCCTTCTATGCCTCGGTCGAACAGTTGCTCGACCCCGCCCTGCGCGGCAAACCGATCGCCGTCGGCGGCGGTGTGGTGCTGGCCGCGTCCTACGAGGCCAAGGCCTTTGGCGTGCGTGGCGGCATGCCGGGGCGGCGCGCCCGGGAACTCTGCCCCGGGCTGATTTTCGTCGGCGGCCATTTCAAGGATTACCAGCGGCTCGGCGACGCGGCTATTCAAGTGCTCGGCGATTTCACGCCTGTGGTCGAGCGGATTTCCATCGACGAGGCCTTTGCCGACGTCGCCGGCTGCACCCACCTGTTCGGTCCGCCGGCCGAGATCGCCACAACCATCCGCCGTCGCGTGCGGGCCGAGCTCGGTCTGCCGATCTCGGTCGGCGTGGCGCGCACCAAGCACCTGGCCAAGATCGCCTCACAGGTGGCCAAGCCCGACGGGCTTGTGGTCGTCGATCCACGCCACGAGCTGGAGTTCCTGCACGATCTGCCGGTCGAGCTGATGTGGGGCGTCGGTCCGGTCACCAGGGAGCGGCTGGCCGGCATCGGCGTCAACACCATCGGCGAGCTGGCGAAAACGCCGGGCTCGTCACTGGAGCGGCTGCTCGGCCCGGCGGCGGGCGAAAAGCTCAACGCACTGGCCTGGAACCGCGATCCGCGCAAGCTCGAGACACAGCGCCGGGCGCGATCGGCCGGCGCGCAATCGGCGCTCGGCAGGAAGCCGGCCGAGGCAAAGATCTTCGTGCCGGCGCTGCTGCATCTGGCCGACAGAGTCGCCACCAGGCTGCGGGCTAAATCCCGGCCGGGGCGCACCGTGACGGTTCGCGTCCGCTTTGCCGATCTGCGCTCGGTGACGCGCTCGATCACGCTCGACCAGCCGATTTCGGCAACCGCGATGCTGGCCGAGATCGCCGAGGCGCTGGTGCGCAAGGTGCTTGTCGATCATCCGCACGAAAAGACCATCTCGCTGCTGGCGATCGCCGTTTCGCATCTGGAGAAGCAATCGGTCCTGCAGCTGGAACTGCCGCTCGGCCTCGACGACGACCGCCGCCGCCCCGGCACCAGGAAGGGTGCGGCGCGCTGGACGGCCGACCGCGCCATCGACAAGATCCGCGACCGTTTCGGCTGGGAGGCGGTCGGCTATGCCTCGGTCGCGCTCGGCCAGTGGCGGTCGGTCCCCGACGCGTTTCGCGAGCTGGCCGAAAAGGAATTGTGAGCCGGCTTGGCCAGTGCAAGGAAGTAGAGAAATTGGCCCCTACTGCCCTACTGCCCTACTGCCCTTCTGCCCTTCTGCCCTACTGCCCTACTGCCCTACTGCCCTACCCAAGCGAAGCCAGGGGCGACACGGCCGGTCCGTTCAAAGCCGTGCCATCGATAGCAAAATGCGAGCGGTGGCAGGGGCAGTCCCAGCAGCGCTCGAGGGAGTTCCAGTGGACATGGCAGCCGATATGCGTGCATGCGGCCGAACACTTGTAGAGCGTACCGTCGTCATCGCGAAACGCAGCGATTTTGGTGAGCCCTTCGCGAACGATGGCACCTTCTCCCGGTTGCAGCTTGTCGACGGAATCGATTTCGCCGGGCGCGATATATTCGGCAAAACTCTTGATCGCTGTTGCATTCTCCGACAGATAATCGCCGATCGCGCCTGCCGTCTTGCGAGACGGCTCGTAAAGTTCGCGCCAGGGGCTTTCCCCCTTCAGAATCAGGTCGGAAATCAACAGGCCGGCCACGACGCCATGGGTGATGCCCTGGCCGGAATCTCCGGTCGCCACAAAGACGCGGCGGTCGCCAGGATTACGGCCGATGAACCCCGCATAATCGACGGTCTCCATCACCTGCCCGGACCATCGCCTGGTTTCCACGCCGACATCGGGCACCAGCCTTTTGGTCCAGGCCGCCAGGGCCGCGAAGCGATCACCGGCATCATCGGCCTGTCCTGTTTTGTGGTCTTCACCACCGACGATCAGGAAGTCGGTCCGACCCTCGCCAGGCTGACGCCGAACGTAGTGATAAGGGTCTTCAGTATCCCAATACAGCGCATCCGGTATGATATCGCGCGCGATCTCGAGCGACATCGCGTAGGTCCGATAGGGGGCTTGCTTGGTATGGAGCGCGACCCGATCGTTGATCGGCGAATTGGTGGCGACAACGGCCGATTTGGCAGACACGGTTAAGCCCGAAACCGTGGTTACGCGCACGCCGCCGTCAGTCTCCTCGACTTTTTCGACGATGGTATCGGCATAAAGCACGCCGCCGCGTGCGCGGATGCCTGCGGCCAGCCCGCGGAGATATTTGAGCGGGTGGAAGGTCGCCTGATTGGCGTATCGAAGGGCCTGTGCGTCCGAAAAGCCTGCAAACGGCACGCCCCTGGTCTTCTCGACGTCGATCCCGATTTTCAGAGCGGCGTCCAGCTCGCGCTCGGTATCGGATTCCTGCCTGCCGGAAGCCGGGAAGAGAAAGCCGTCGAGGCGCCGGAAATCGCACGCGATACTCTCCGTCTCCTGGATTGATTGGATGCGGTCGATAGCGGCCGATTGGCTTTGATAAAAAATCCGCGCCAGGTCCTCACCGCGCAATTTGATCAGTTCCGAGAAATAGTCGTCGCAGACGGATGACAGGTGTGCGGTGGTGCGAGCCGTCATGCCGCTTCCAATCCGGCCGCGATCGAGGACAGCCACCTTTTGCCCGGCGACGGCCAGTTCGTAGGCGACCGACAGTCCGGCAATTCCAGACCCGAGGACCACGACATCGACCTGTTCGCCCTTCCCGAGCGGCACCGCATCGGGCGCTACTTCGGTCGCCGCCCGGAGGGATACGGTCCTTTCGTCGCTGACATTCATCGGCGGAACCTACCATCCACGAATTCGATAAACGGACGCGAGGATTCAAAGTTCCTCCAGGCCTTTGAATGCCGACATAGGCGGCCCTGGTCGTCAGACCAAAAGCGTTGCGCCGCCCCAGGCGATCAGGATGGTGCCGGCCGCCCGGCCAACCCACCGGCCGGCAGGAAACGCCTTTTCAACCAGCACCAGAATGGCGAGCCCGGCAACCCACACCAGGTTCATTATGCCCCCCACGAACAACAACGCCATCAGCATCCAGCAGCATCCGACACAAAACGCCCCGTGCAGTGCGCCCAAACGCAGCGCGCCAACTGCGTGGGGACGCCAGTGTCGGGCAAGGAACGCGGTCGGTGCCCGGCAATGCGACAGGCAGGCGTTCTTGAGCGGCGAGAGCTGATAGAGGCCCGCGGCGATCAGGACGATGGCTGAAAGCCAGCGGCTTTGCGAACTCATCATCGTCGCGGAAACGAAGGCTTCGCGATCGAGCAGCCAATGCAGCGCGGTCGCCGCGACGGAGAACCCCAGCCAGACCAGGAGGTAGCCTGCCATAAATACGCCGGTCGGCGCGAGCTTGTCCTGGATCTGGCCCTGTGCGAGCGCATGGCGATGCACGCGCGCATAGAGCAGGATAGTCGGCGCCGCACTCGGGGACATCATGGCGATCATCATGACCCACCACATCGCGATCATCAGCGCCCAGTTCGCGGCCCCCCAGACCCGCGGTTCCGTCGCCGCGGCCATCGCGCTCATGTCCATGCCGGGCATGTCCATGCCGGACATATCCATGCCGGGCATATCGGAGGTCACGCCGGCAGTTTGCTGATGGGGGAAGAGCGCGAGCCTCGTCATCTCCCACGCATTCATGCCGAGCCCTGCACCGGCGACGATATAAAGCCAGGCCAGCAGGCACAGCGCCACCACGCCCGCGATCGTGATGACGCCGTCGCGTCTGAGCAGGCGTTCCAGTGGCGACGCGCCGTCCATGCGAGGCGTCAGGCTCGCACCACCCCGTGATTGTTGAGATGCAGCCGCGCGAACTGGCCGTAACTGTCCTTCATGTTCACCTGAACCGGCCCGCTGGTTGTGCTCGAAGCGCTGCCGATCTCGGCGACCGCATATTCGAAGCCGTTCGGCAACACGATCTGAGCCCGCGAGTCCGCGCCCGTCACCTTGTTGCGGATCGGTTCGCCGACCGTTTCGATGTAGTCCTTGACGAAGATGCGGCCCCTGCGGCCGTCGATATCGAGGTCGAGATCGATCTTGGTGAAAACCGGCTCATTCATTTTTGTCACGGTTGAGGCGTAGACGGCGAACATCGTCGCGAACGGGTCGGTGTCCTGGCCGGTCATGATGCGCAGCAGCGCGTTACGCTGCCGGTCGGTTGCCTTCTCGTCGACGAAGGCGATGGCTTCGCCATTGCCTTCGTGGATCGCGCCGGGCCATTTGAAGATCGCGGCGATCCGCAGGCCATCGAGGGCGTCTCGCCATGATGACCCTCATCGATCTGAATGCCGGCCACCGCATGGCAATGGCCCTTGTCGGGCAGCGCATTGAATTGACAGTTGCAGCCATATTCGCAGGTGCAATTGACGAGTTCACGTCCCTTGATTTCCCAAGACGTCATGCTGTCCTCCCTGATCTCGAAATATTAGACCATCATCATACACCTGCGCCGGCCGCACCGCCATTCGTCGCGCCAAGAGACGGCAGGCCAAGGCGGTTTCTCGCCGAAAATTGGGTGAACATCTGCCCTGGAGATGGCGAGGCCGACATCGGAACAGCAGAGATGGGGGGCGGAACGGGCCTTTCCGACCGCACCCGCGAAGGTCCGGAAATGACCCAAAAGCGGTCGTTTCCTATAGCGATCCGAGCGGAAATCGGTCTCGAATGCTGCAATCATCATCATGCCCGTCCAGGTTGTGGACACTTCCTTCTCAAAGGCGCACTCTTAGCGTGCGAAACGCGAGCTAGTGTTTCGTCCAATGCTTCACATGCTTGACTTGCGTCGGTGATTGCCTGACCTATCCGGATACTTCCGGCTGGGCAGACCTCACATTGTGTCGCCTATCCGTGATCAGGCTACGGCCTAAGGCACGTTGCAGCCCGTTCCGGATCAACTGGGAGGTAAACAACATGCCTGATTTTCAGCGCAGAGAACTTCTTGTTCAAGGAAGCGCGGCTCTTGCCGCAATTGCTGCTCTCTATACCTCGCGTCGGGCTTACGCTTTTCCAAAACGGCCGAGCGAGGAAGTTATTCCATGGCTGGATCAGCCGACCGAAAATCCCGATCCGGTAGGTATCCAGAAGCAGCTTGTCTGGGAGGATTTGGATAGCTGGATAACTCCAAACGACAAGTTCTTCAGCATCTCGCATTTCAACCGGCCAACGATCGACGAGAAGACATGGTCGATGGAGATCGGAGGCCTGGTCAAGAAGCCCTTAAAATTAACGCTCGCCGACATCAGGGCGCGACCGCGGCAGGAGGTCGTTTTCACAGTGGAATGCTCGGGCAACCACGGGTTTCCCTTTTTCACCGGCGGCATCGGCAATGCCCGCTGGGCTGGGACGCCGCTCGCCCCGATCCTCGAGGAAGCCGGCGTTCTGGAGAAAGGCATCGAGGTAGTCTTTTTCGGTACTGACAATGGCGAGGTCGCAATACGCGACGTCAAGATGCAGCAGAACTTCGCTCGCAGCATGTCGCTCGCCGACGCGATGAACCCCGACAATCTGCTCTGCTATGAAATGAACGGAGCCGCCTTGCCGGCGGCCAATGGTTTTCCGCTGCGGCTGATTGCTCCAGGCTGGTACGGGATCGCTAACGTCAAGTGGCTGGAGCGCATCGAGGTTCGCGACACCCGCTTCATGAGCCTTCTGATGGCCCGTGACTATGTCACCATCCGGGAGGAAGAGCACAACGGCGAGACCGTGTGGACCGAGACTTCAGTCGGGCGAGCGCTGATAAAGTCGGCGCCTGCGAAGGTCACCCGGAAAGACTCAAACTACCGCGTCATTGGGGCAGCTTGGGGGGCGCCGATCGACCGGGTCGAAGTGCAAATCGATCAAGCGCCATGGGCCTCAGCGGTCATTGACCGCAGTGAGGAGGCCGAACACGCCTGGAAGATTTGGTCCCTGGATTGGGCAAATCCCTCTCCAGGAGAACACACGGTGACCTCGCGCGCGGTCAGCACCACGGGACAAGTTCAACCGGCAATGGACGATTCCTTGATTGCCAAGAAACACACATACTGGGAAAGCAATGGCCAGGTGACGCGCCGCGTGCGTGTCGACTAGAGCATTTTGCAGCCAAATGGAATTATTTGCGTCCGCATAAATGCGGCAAAACAGATAGTTAGAGCGACCGGTTCCAAGAGAACCGGAACCGCTCTAAGAACTTGCTGCCATGTGGCAATTGCGTTTGGATCACCCAGGAGGAGGCTGCCTGATCCGAAAGCTTGCGGAGAGGGCTGGCGCGCCCCTTCGCAAGCTCAATCAAAAGGGCGGCGGCGGGCACACCGCCGGGCGACTTTGACCACGGCTTCGATTCCCTTCTTCTTCGACACCAATTACGACGCGCTTCTGCTGCCGAGCTGCAGCGGCGAAAACCGGCGGCCAAATATCCGCCGCCGGCGAATACGTTGCCGGACGCCTGGCCGAAACCTACGCGCACACCACCACGCCCTGAGACTGCGCGTGGCGAGCATTGAAGCCGTTGCTCTACGTCGCCCCCTTGCCGGACATCTCCCCACTTGATCGGATATCGCCATCGCGTTCGCCAGTCTCCAACGCTGGATTAAAAAACGCTGCCGGTGGAGCTGCCAATCTCCCTCCTTGTGCAGGGCTGTCCGGGGAAAGTTATTCATATATGAAGGCCATCTGATTGGGAGAGGCTCGGTCTTTTGGTCGGCTTTGATTGACCGGTGGCGGCTTGTGGATGGTGTGCATTTTCCGCCGCCCGAACAAGTATTGAGCGACCAGTTCTGTGAACCTCAAGATTGGAATAGGGACGCGGCGGGTGCGCGCGACAATGCGCAGCAGCGCATAGGCGATCATTGCGGCAAAGAGTTGCAGGCGAATGGCATTGCCGTTGTTGCCGAGGAACTTGCGGATCTTGAGGTGCTGCTTGATCCATCGGAACAGAAGCTCGATTTGCCAGCGGCCTTTGTAGAGCCGTCCAATCTCGATGGCGGAGCGCTCCAGATCGTTGGTCAAAAGCGTGATGGTGTCGCCCTCTTCGCGCTGAACGCGCAGGCGACGCAGGCGCATCGGCAGCTTGCAAACGCCCTTGCTGACCAGGCTTACCTCACTGTCTTCCACAACCAGGAAGCCGTCGCCCTGCGGCTCGGCTATAGGGCGATCGCACACCAGCGCCAGCCCCATGTTGGCCTTGGGCCGCGTCACGAAGATCGATCCGGCTTCGGCGATCGCCGTCCACCAGCCATAATGGCAGTAGCCCTTGTCGAACACGTAGGTCGCTCCAGCTTCGATCGTGATCTGGCGGCCGACCTGGGCGTCGTTGACGTTGGCGTCGGTGATGTCGAGGACGCGCGGACAGTCGGCCTTCGGGTCATAGACGACATGCACCTTCATGCCGCGGATGCGCCCGTTCGACTTGGCCCAATCGCACAGTTTGCCGAGCGGAATGGGGGTCGAGTCGATCAGCCGCAGCATTTCTGTGCCCTCGCGCCGCGTCTGCCGGTCAAGCAGACCCGCCACCAGACCGAACGCCTCGGCAAAGATGGCGACCGGACGCCGTCTGTTGGCGTCCGACAAGGTCGAACGCATCAAGGGACCGCTGCCCAGGTGATAATGATGCTGGCTGTTGGCGTTCCAGCCGGCTTCCAGGCCACGCAAGCCGCTGCTGCCGCAGAACTGGGCATAGATCAGCGCCACCAGATGATCCCAGCTTCTGAACGATTTGTCGTACGCATCCCCGTCGTGGCGATCCACAATTGCTTGGAATTGACGCCGATCGATGGGTTCAAGAAGCTGCCCGAAGATGCTAGGTGCAAAGCGCATGCCCCGTTCCTTTTCTGAGTCTCGACAACCAGAGAGAAGACGGACAAAACCCGTTTTACGGGGCATGCACATGTGGCATTTCGATTCACTCAAAACTTTCCCCGGACAGCCCTGCTCCTTGTGGGGGAGATGTCCGGCAGGACAGAGTGGGGCGCCGTCCCGCAGCCTTCGCAACAAAAAAATTCCGATTTTCGAACTGACCGAAAAGGAACCGAAAGGGAATTGTGAGCCGGCTTGGCCGGGCGGTGCAATGCCGAAGCCCACTTTGCGCCAGAAGCGGACGCTTTGCTGCAAAGCTCTCAACGTCTCGATTGGGCCGGTGAACGAACCCGCTGCGCGGGATGGGCGCGCGCGGTGAGGTAGAGGTCACGATCCGGTTGCCGCGCCCGCATTGAGCGTCGTTCGGCGGCGGCAGAGCATCACAGGCTTCTTCAACAAGGAGCCTGACCATGCCCCATCCTGTTCTCGATGCACAGATCAGCCCGCTGCGCCAACGGTTGATTGACGACATGACCATGCGCCGGTTCAGCCAGGAGACGCAGCGCAACTACGTCCGCGATGTCGGGCGGTTCGCAAGCTCCCTTGGCCGATCGCCGGACACGGCGACAGCGGATGACTTGCGCCGGTTCCAGGTCGGGCAGCAGGATGACGGCGTTCCCGTGCCGACCATGAACAGCATTGTGTCGGCGCTGCGCTTCTTCTTCACCCACACGCTCGACCGCCCGGACCTGGCGCGCAGGCTGGTTCGCCTGTCGCATCCGCGCAAGCTGCCCGTGGTCCTGAGCCGCGACGAGGTTGCCCGTCTCCTCAACGCCACCACCTGCCTCAAGCACCAGGCCGCGCTGTCGGTCGCCTATGGCGCGGGCTTGCGCGTCGCGGAGGTGTCGACGCTGAAGGTCACCGACGTCGACAGCGAGCGCATGCTGCTGCGCATCGAGCGTGGCAAGGGCGGGCGGTACCGCAATGCCATGCTGTCGGCCGACCTGCTCGCGCTGCTGCGCCAGTGGTGGAAGGTCGGGCGGCAACAGGGTGTGATGCATCGCGACGGCTGGCTGTTCCCGGGGCAGCACGCGATGAAGCCGATCAGCACGCGGCAGCTCCATCGCATCGTCGTCGAGGCTGCACAGGCCGCCGACATCGCCAAGCGTGTCGGGCCGCACACGCTGCGTCACAGCTTCGCCACCCACCTGCTGGAGGACGGCACCGACATCCGGGTCATCCAGGTCCTGCTCGGGCACGCCAAGCTCGACAACACGGCCCTCTACGCCAAGGTCGCGACCCGGACGGTACGCTCCGTAACCAGTCCGCTCGACAAGCTTGGCCTGTTCAAGCCGGGAGAGATCTCGCCCGACGGCTGAGCGTGCACGCCTCGATCGAGGTCGCCGACATCTTCCGTGCTGCCGGGCCTGCCTACCGGGTCGCCCATGCAGGGCAGCTCAGCCTACAGCAGCTCAAGGTCATGTCGGCAATCGAACTCTGCCGCACCGCAGCGCTCGGCGGCCACGTCGAGGCCTGCGCGGACTGTGGCCAACGGCGGATCGCGTACAACAGCTGCCGCAACCGGCACTGTCCGAAGTGCCAGGGCTCGGCCGCGAGGACATGGCTTGCCGAGCGGGAGGCCGACCTGCTGCCGGTCGGATACTTCCACGTCGTGTTCACGCTGCCGGCCGAGGTCGCCGAGATCGCCTTCCACAACAAGGCGCTGGTCTACGACCTGCTGTTCAAGGCGGCATCGGAGACGATGCTGACGATCGCGGCCGATCCCAGGCATCTCGGCGCACGCATCGGCATCACCGCCGTGCTCCACACATGGGGATCGGCGATGACCCACCATCCCCACGTGCACATGATCGTGCCGGGCGGCGGCATCGCGCCGGACGGGAGCCGCTGGATATCGTCGCGGCCGGCCTTCCTGCTCCCGGTCAGGGTACTCGGCAAGTTGTTTCGCCGCCTGTTCCTCACCCGGCTGATCGCCCTCCACGACGCCGGCCAGCTCGCCTTCTTCGGCACCCTTGCTCGTCTCGTCGAGCGGCAGGCCTTCCTGCGGCACCTGTCGCCGATCCGGAACAAGCGCTGCCGAGTAGGTGGGGGCGTTACTGCCCCCACCCCTCACAGACCCGGACGTGCAGTTTTCCCGCATCCGGTTCCTCATGGTAGAGTTTCGCTCACGGTGGCAAACGAATGAAGAATCCTGGCTGGCGGCAGCGGATGGCGTTTCAGGATTTCGTTAAGGCGGTTCCATCGGAACACGCTTTGACGATCTCGCCGAGATAGCCATTTCCGCCATATCCTCACGACCTGGTGGGCGAACCATCGCAATCGCCGAGCATTTCCCCCGACGCCATAGTAGGCGAAGTGGCCCCGCATCATGGACGAGAGATGGCGATGCTGATCGCGGATCGACCAGTTCCGGTGTTTCCGGCACCAGTAACTTACCGCAGCCAGCGCACGAGCAAAACGGCCCTTGGCCGTGACTTGCATCACCATGTCCTTGCCTCTGCGCGACCGTCCCCACACGTGGGTCAGGCCGAGAAAGTCGAACTTGGTGCCATCCGTCTCCGGATGCCGTGTGCTCTCCGTCCTTCGCGGGCGAAAGTCGACGAGACGCGTCTTGTCGGGATGGAGCGTAAGCCCGAACCGTCCAAGACGTTTGTCCAGCACTGCCAGGACACGCTGGGCGTCGACGATGTTGTCGAACGCCATGAGCGCATCGTCAGCGTAGCGGGCAATGGTACAGCCCCCACGGAGCCGCGGCCGCACCTCGGTCTCGAACCATTCGTCCAGCACGTGGTGCAGGAAGATGTTCGAGAGGCAGGGCGAGACCACGCCTCCTTGCGGGGATCCTTCGGCCGTTCGGTGCAGAAGACCGTCTTCGACGGCTCCTGCGTTCAGCCATTTATCGATCATCCGTCGGATGACGCCGTCCGTGACTCGCTGGTCGAGGAACGCCCGGAGGTGAGAGTGCGGAATCGAGTCGAAGTATTTCTGTATGTCGAGATCGATCACCCAATAGAGCCGCTTTGCCCACAGCACGTTCTGCATATTGCGGAGCGCCTGATGGGCCGAGCGGCCCGGTCGGAACCCATATGAGCAGGGGTAGAAATCCTCCTCATAGACGGTCTCCAGCACCATCATAATGGCGCGTTGCGCCACCTTGTCCTCGAAGGTCGGAATGCCGAGCATCCTTTGCGACCCATCCGCCTTGGGTATATAGGCCCGCCGGACCGGCGGCGCACGATATCGGCCGGACTTGATGCGCTCCAGGAGGTCCAGAAGTCTGGTCTCCAGGTTCACCTCATAGTCCGCCGCCGTGACGCCGTCGATGCCAGGGGCACCATCCTTGCGGGTCAGCCGGTAGGCCTCCTTCATCCAGTCCAGATCGATGACATGGTGGAGCGAGCACAGCGCCACACCCCGTTTCGTCCTCGCCAGTTCGGCTATCCGTTGTCGGTTCGTAGACAGGTTTGTGGGGTTCAGAGCCCCCTCCCATGTTTCAGGTCAACGGTTCTCTACACATGACGCCTCCCTTCGCTCCGTCGGGTCCCGGTGAGCCCAGTTCCCCGTCTTCACTGCTACTATGAAGGCGCTACGACTTCCCGCTCACGCATACCTGCTCCCTTATAGTTTCGGTAACAGGCCCCACATGCGCCTCCCATGTTCGTGCTCGCCGAGGCGCTCCCGATGAGCGTGGAGGACGCTCATCGAGCCTGGACCCATGGTCAACCGGCGGTCCCTGTTCCGGCGTACTTCGCTTGTGGACGTAAGCGGGATCTCACAGGTTCCCTGGCGATCCATCCCATGCCTTTGCCTTGCTCCAAGACCCCGGCCGAGCCGCCAGAACCTCGCCCTTGGCGGTTCCGACGATGCTGCCCCCGGGCTACCCACGCCGAAGGCCTCCGCATGCACATAATCTCGAGGCTGACACATGGCTTCAGCATCCGCTGTCTACGCTTCACGAGCGATGTTGCCGCCGCCCATGCAAGACTCGCTTCCGGCTGGCGTGCTGCGCCTTTGCCGGGAGGGGGTCGAACCCTCTGGATCGCTTCGAAAGGTTTCAGGATCTACATTCCATTCTCCTTTCCAGGGCTTAGCCTGTCGCAAGGGTGGTCTACGCCAAGGCGCCCTTCGCCGGGCCGGAAGCGGTGCTCGCCTATCTGTCGCGCTACACGCACCGGGTCGCCATCTCGAACCGACGCATCATCCGCCTCGACGAGAGCGACGTCACCTTCCGCTACAAGGACTATCGCCGCCCTGACGCCGACCGCCAGCAGGTCATGACGCTCGCGACCGACGAGTTCATCCGCCGATTCCTGCTCCATGTCCTGCCGCGTGGCTTCCATCGCATCCGCCATTACGGCTTGCTCGCCAGCTCCGCCCGCAAGGCCAGCCTCGCACTCGCGCGCGAACTGCTCGCGGCCGCGCCTCCCGCCACGAACGATCCATCGGCCGAACCGGACGACTTCCGCCCGCCGTGCCCATGCTGCGGCGGACGCATGATCGTCATCGAGGTGTTCGAACGGTGGAGGCAGCCGCGCGGACCGCCCTACGCAAGGACACCGGGCCGGGAGAACGCCCCATGACCCGGCATGGCTTGATGCAGCCTTCAGGCGCAGGCACTCAGCCTCCGGCAACGAACCCACGCGCGTCCATGGTGATCATCGGCGTCGACAGGGCTGCGTCCGACCGCGTGCCGAGCCGACGATGCCGCACGGCCGGAAGACAAGGCGGTCCGTGTGCATCAATCCCGCCGCTTCCCGGCGGCGGTCGCGCCATCCCCGTCACCAGCCGAAAATCGAAATCTCCATAGCCATCGCCGTGGCCCGCGGGTTCCTTCCTCGGGGACTTTCGTACGCCTGCCGGCGCCCGAAACTCTTCACGTTGGACTTTCGTACGCCTGCCGGCGCCCGAAACTCTTCACGTTGGACACCGGGCCGGGAGAACGCCCCATGACCCGGCATGGCTTGATGCAGCCTTCAGGCGCAGGCACTCAGCCTCCGGCAACGAACCCACGCGCGTCCATGGTGATCATCGGCGTCGACAGGGCTGCGTCCGACCGCGTGCCGAGCCGACGATGCCGCACGGCCGGAAGACAAGGCGGTCCGTGTGCATCAATCCCGCCGCTTCCCGGCGGCGGTCGCGCCATCCCCGTCACCAGCCGAAAATCGAAATCTCCATAGCCATCGCCGTGGCCCGCGGGTTCCTTCCTCGGGGACTTTCGTACGCCTGCCGGCGCCCGAAACTCTTCACGTTAGCGGACTGGCAGCTCCTGGCATCCGAAGAGCGACAGCAGACATTCGACCAGGTGGGATTGAAGTCTCCAACTGACCCATCGGAGACCTTCATTCTGCTCGTTGCGAATGGCAGCAATGCGCCCACTGTCAGCCGTAAAAGATCAGTTTGCGACTTCCTGAAAGCAGACGTTCGGCTGAGGCGGCATGATGTCCGGGTTTGACCCGATGCGGACCTTTCGGGACCTACTTTCCCTCCAGAAACCCGACATTCGGTCCAGCCAGCGCTCATGACCGAAAGACGACTGACGTCTACCGCGAGGTGGACGGCAGCTTTGCGCCTATCTCAGTCGTTCCACCCGAGGGCAGAGGCAACCGAAAGCGGACGCGCTGTTCAGAAATCTACCTCATGGTTACGGCAAAACGAACCACAAGAGCCCATCGACTAGACCGGTCGAACGGCTTCAGCCCAAGACATTCCAAACCAGACGGCCGAGTCCTGCTCCTTGCTCCAATCAATCAGGGCGTCGAGCGTCGCAGTGACGGATTGGCGGGGCAATCCGATAGCGACGATATCGTCGATCGCTTCATCGATGATGCTCGCAATGTTCCGGACAACTGCCTCAAAGTCAGGCTCGCCGGCGCATCCGCCAAAAAAGACAAATGTGATACGTCGTGGACGCAAGTCGGCCTGATGCAACAATTGAACAAGGCGACGTCCGATGATTGGATCATTGCCGTGTCGGTCGTAGGTTCGCTGATAGGCATGCCATAGTGAGGCAAATCCCGGTGGCTCGGGCCAGAGCCGAAGCCCATCATAGTCGTCATCTGACAATATCACCCGTCCGCCCGGTCGCACTGCGCCGGCCATGTTGCGAACAAGCAGCAACGGGTCAGGTAGGTGCTCGAGAACGAACCGCGCATGAGCAACGTCGAACTGTCCAAGCTCGTTGTCGGTAAGAAGTGGAGCAAGCACGTCACCCTGCCTCATCTCCAGAAATGCCAAATCCCCATCGGCGTCGGCCTGTCGTAGCGCCTCCGCTATCTGCTCCGGGCTTCGCTCCAAAGCCAAGACCGGAACACCGGTGGCCCGCGCCATCATTCTCGAAAACTGCCCTAACCCAGCACCGAAATCGACGACCCGCTCGCCAACAACCAGCTGTGCAGCGTCGAGACATCGTTGATTAAGACGCTTGTTTAAAGCCGTCAGCCGTTGCTGCTCGGCTTCACTTGATCCATGCGTATAATGCGATGACGACATTCACTGCCCCCAGATCGAATGACCATATCAGCTTCGCATAAGGTCGGACGGCGTCAAGATCAGCGGCTGTGA
The DNA here is from genome assembly GCF_024707545.1 of Mesorhizobium onobrychidis. Classification (NCBI taxonomy): domain Bacteria; kingdom Pseudomonadati; phylum Pseudomonadota; class Alphaproteobacteria; order Hyphomicrobiales; family Phyllobacteriaceae; genus Mesorhizobium; species Mesorhizobium onobrychidis. Next base: position 3,085,250 of record NZ_CP062229.1, on the reverse strand, counting down.
ATTGAACCGTGCCGACCCCCGCGCCGGCACATCAATTACCGCTTTGCGCCTAATGTCGGCCGTTGAGGTGATCTTTGCTGTTGCCCGATAGCAGACGTTGCCGGCGACCACCCTGGACATCGTAGTCGCGTCATGAGCGGCCATTCCCTTTTCGATCGCAAACGACCGGAGTCGACCCGTTGCAGACTTCGACAGTGTGTGTGCTGAACGGGTTGTCGTTAGCGGCAGACCGTCGCCACCGATCTTATGGCGGCAAACCTGCTTCCCTTAGCAAGCGGCCAAGCTCCCGAGCCTTCTCAGGATCGCGGTAACACTCGCGGCTGGTGAAGTTGGAGGCCGTTAGAGCTGCCTCGCTGCCGACAGCTTCCCTGACCATCCGGCCGGCTTCGTCGGATCGATCGAGCGCCACGAGCGCGGCCGCCCGATAGAGGCGCGATCGAGTGGTCTGAAACGTGAGTTTGCGGAGGGATTCAATAGCCTCGGCATAGCGGCCCAGCGCATAAAGAGCCACACCCCGTTCCTCGACGCACCACACAGGAAGGAACGGGTCGAGCATCTCGGCTTCGTCGAGCAAGGACAATGAACGCTCTGCTTCGCCCACACAGGTAAAGACCGCGGCGCATCTTGCCTTGATGTAGGCATCCGTCGGGTTCAATTCCATTGCTCTGCGGCTGTGCGCCAGGGCCTCGTCGAAGTTGCCACCCATAAGTTCAAACGCGCCCATGATCCGGTTTGCCTCGGCATCGCAGGGGTCAAGCTCGAGCGCGCGGCAAATGTCCCGTCGACCTTGCTCGGGGTCGAAACCCGGCAGCCCTGACGCTGCGCAGACCCTCCACGCATAGGCGGCCGCGTAGTGCGGATCGGCCTCGATCGCCTTTGAAAGCCAGCCGACGGCCTGGCGAGCATTGTCGTCGGTGACGCCGCCCAGGCGGTGATGATCGAGCCCGCGCAAGAGGCAGTCGAAGGCGGTCATGTTTTCTGGCGGCTTTCGGCGCGCCGCCACCATGGCTGCGTCCTCCATCCGTCCGGATACCGTCGCGGCGATCCTCGCGACGGTTCCATCAACCAAAGCGAGAATTTCCTCGAACGGACGCTGGATCTTGTCGCTCCAGACCACCGTCCCCTGGTCGGTTTCCGACAGCGTGAGGCTGATCGAAACCCGCTCTCCGATCTTGCGCACCTGTCCCTCAAGCACATATCGAACGCCCAGAGCCTCGCCGACCCTCACCGGATCCGGGTGGGAGTCCGCAACCGCGAAGCTCGCACTCCGCGAACTGACCGAAAGACGCCGAAACCGCCCCAGTTCGACAATAAGCTCCTCGGTGAGGCCCTCAGCGAGATAGCGCTGGTTCTCGTCGTCGCCCGAAACCCGGAAAGGGAGCACCGCGACCGATGCCGGCCGCCGTTCCGTCGTGATGACCAGTTGCGTCGGCGCCGACTGCAGCCGATGCGCTCCGATCTCGCCGCGGACCCGATAGAGGTGCACCGATTCCGTAATGTTCTTGAACGCCCGCTCGCCCATATCGTCGAATATGAACGCAGAATTGCGGCGGACATGATCGAAGAGCGCACCGCTCACATAGATCGAGTCTGGTTCGGCTGCCGCCTGTATGCGCGCCGCGAGGTTGACGCCGTCTCCGACCAGATCATCGCCCTGCACCACGACATCCGCGATATGGAGACCGAACCGCATCCTCAAAGGTTCGGTGTCGGGCTCTTGCGCGCCTGCAAGCGCGCTGCGGATCTCGAATGCACTGCGCACGGCGTTTACGGCGCTCGGAAATTCGGCGAGGGCCCCGTCACCCGTCGTCTTGAAAACCCGGCCGTCGAGCAGATCGACCTTTTCCGAAATGAGGGCCTGACAGCTAGCCAAGCGTTCCGCGGTTTGCTCCTCGGCTCGCTCCATCATTCCGGAATAGCCGACGATATCGCCTACCATCAGGGCGGCCATTCTGCGCTTCATGGGCGAAGCTCCTTCAGGGGGCGACCAATCATCACCCCAGCAGGCGGTGCCGTCGTCGCGGACGCGGCGGTCTGGGAGTGTAGCGCATTGCAAAGCCGGCCGCATCGGGAAACGCGCCCTGCGAACGTCTCGAGGAGATCGCCAAACCTTTAAACGCTGAGACGATGGGCGTTTGTGTGAAGCCCGGGTTCGCACCCTTTTCGCGACCTTCAGGTGGAATGAGGCGATGACCGGAATGGGTCAGTTCACGTCGATGCACGCAGCCCGACTGAGGGTCCGCTTCTGACATTCCGAGCCTCTAAGCCGCAAGTCCGCCAACGGCCCCAAGGCTGACTGTCAGCAACGCGCCGCCAAATCGACCGTTCACCTACGACCCCTTGCCGCGTGAAAGCCGACATCCCTGTTGAGGACGTTAGGCGTTCCGGAACTACGGCAAGAGATCCGTCACAGCGCGCCCACTTCCGTCCATTGCCATAGGGAAGCTGGCATGTTTGTGGATGATTTTCCAAGAACCGGCGATGCGCCTTAGCACGATGGTTCGCCGGCTCCAGGAGTCGACCTTTGTGCCATCGGTCTTAATGCCAGTCATGCGCGACAGCCCGAAGGCCACTGCAAGATCGCCGTCGATCATGAGCTGCGGGTCAGCCATGTGAACGGTGACGCCGTTGCGCCAAGTTGCAAACCAAGCATTTATCCCTTCGACGTCGCGTGCCTGTTCGCCTCGATAGGCAAGCGGCGGCGGCAGATCGAAAACCACGACATCCGGGTCCATGGCATCGACGTTGGCGCGGGCGTCCCCCTTGGCAGTTGCGTCTTCCTGGCCCCGGATGACAGACAAGACTTCCTTTTCAGACATATCGTTGCTCCTTCATTTCTGGAACGACGAGACCGGGGCGATCAATCCGACATCGACACCATTCGTAACAAATATGGTCGGTCCTAGCTGCTGTTGCATCGTGGTATCAAGAGTGATGAGCCCCTCATCTGCCGGACATCGCATCATCGGGGGCTCTAGTGGCCCACCACGAGTGCCAATACGACTGAGAGCCCGACGTTCAGGTTGGATTACCCGCGGGCTCTACGCCGGTAACATTCTGCTCCGCGTCCGTCGTGAACGTTCCCTTCGATTGATCCAATATTACAAGCACGTTGCCGAAAGGGTCACATACACGGGCGCATCGTCCGATCGCGATGTCGAACGGCGGTTCCACTGCCGTTCCGCCCGCTGCCAAAAATTCTCGAAATGCCGTGTCCACATCATCAACCAGAATATCAGTCTCTGGACCAATACGAAGATGAACTACTAGTTCTGCATCTGCTTCAGGCAACGCGAAGCCGGCAGCTTCCGCGTCCCGCCAGATGAGGGCATGGCCGAGCCGATCCCGATAAAAGGATATGGCTTCGTCAAGATCGCTCACATGCAGTAGATAGTTGTCGAGTTTTCGGAACAACGGTCTTTTGGCGGCCTCGTAAGCCATTGCGGGACCTCGCGCAGTATCACGGGCTCACATCAGTGCCCAAGATTATGGTTCCGCGACGAGTTCCGCAACGGCTCAGCGTCGGCTCCAGCTGATGCCAGCTTGCAACAGCTCTTTGTATCGCGGGAACGGCAGCTATGGGGTCGATTCCGGGCCTAGCGCGAACGTCCGGTTCGGAGATTCGTCATGAACGACCGGAAGTGGCGCAAAGCAGTCCACGCTATGCTGGACGCGAAGGTCGGCTTTTTAGCCCAATCATCCCGAAAGCGGATCTTCCGCTTCCGGCCCAGAACGCGACGTTAGAGTATCTGCTCGGCAATGACGGCTTCTGGCGCAACCGCGACCGTCAGCGTGGTCGCTTGGAATGTCGGCTTTCAGTAAGCGGCAAAGCTGAACTCAACGTCCGACATTGGGCGCAAAGCGGTCATTCGAAGCTCCACCAGGGAAGTCGCCTCCGGGTCACGGCGGAAGGTTCCACCCGCGACCGCAGGCTGTGCCAATGCCACCTCGATAAATAGGGTAGCCGGTGGCGCAACCTTGGCCATGTCGCTTTCGCGCCCCATCTCCGCACCATTTCCAGCCCTCCCCTCACCCCTGCACGGTGCTGATCTCCGCATCGATCAGGCACCAGGGTGCGTAGCGGAAGTCGCGGATCTGGACGACCCGCTCGTCCCGCCATTCGACCAGCATGAAGCCGCGCACGGCGCCATCCGGCTCCTGCGGATTGCGGATCAGGATCGCCGGCCTGCCGTCGACGAAGCCCAGCGACAGCGCCCAATCGGTGATGCGATCGTAATTGCCGAAATAGGTCGACACTTCGGCCTTGCCGCGCAGGCGGAGGCGGTTGACGACTTCGAGCTGGATATCCTCGGCGATCAGCGCCCTGACCGCGTCGAAGTCGCGCGCGTTGAACAGATCGACATAGCGGCGCAGCCGTCGCTCGTCATCGGCGTCGAGCCGGGGCGCGGCGGCCTGTTCGGGCTCGGCTGCCAATATGCGCAGCTGCGCCCGCCCGCGATGCAGCGCCGCCTTGGTGGCGGCGAGCGTCGCGCTGATCACCTCGCAGGTCTCGTGCAGGGAAAGGCCCAGCACGTCGACCAGGATCACGGCGCTGCGCCGCGCCACCGAAAGCTGCATGAAGCTGCGCAGACCGGCCGCCGCGGCGAGCCGTGCGTCGGCGCTGCCGGAGGGATCTTCGATCGTGGTCATGTCGGTCTCGGTCATGCGCGACCTTTCCCGATGGCGCCGGCGCAGATGGTCCTGCGCGGCATTGTGGGCGATGCGAAACAGCCATTGCTCGGGCCGCTCGACCGCCATGCTGCCGTCCACCGCCTGCAGCGCCTTCAGCAGCGTCTCCTGCACGATGTCCTCGCCGTCGATCACCGAGCCGGCCATGCGGGCGCAGTAGCGGTGCAGTTTGGGGCGCAACCCCGAGAGCATCGCCTCCAACGCCGGCCGATCGAATTTCCGTATGCTCATGGCGTTCTCTCGGCCCTGGCGCTGTCGCTCTATCCGGCTTTGCCGTCCTCAAGGACATGGTAGTTGCCGATGATTTTGGCAGGCGATCGCTTGACCGGGGTGGAACGTCGCTCCGCATGGTTTTGCGTGAACGCCTCGAAGGCCGCAAGCCCGGTCAGCGCGGATGTATCATTTCCCTCGCCGACGATGTGGACGAACTCGCCGTCGTCCAGTTCGAGCACGAGATAGCGCACGGTTTGCGGCGCCGCCTCATCCAGCGCCTCGAACACCTTAGCCACCAGGGCGCGGTTCTCTTCCAGTCCGGTGTCTTTCACGCTGTAGCGAATGAGTTTGTAGCCCATGGTTCGTCTCCTGAATGGTTGGTCCGAGCAGAAGACGACCGGAGTTACTGAAAAGATTCTCGGCTCGGCATAATTCTTTTCGGCGGCCCGCGTCGTCCTTGCCTGTGGGCGAGCGTTCTCTGCCGCCTCGGATTGGAGCGCATCACCCAGCCATCGGGTTTGAGTCGACCTGGCGCGCGTTTTGGCTCTGGTCAGCGACGGGGGCGGCTGGCGCATCGATCCGGCTCAGAATGTGATCCGAGATGCCTCGCGCGATCTCCCGCTCGCCCATGATGATCAGGTCGGCGCCGAACTTCTTCAGGTAATCCACCTCAGCATCGGAATGCGCACGGGCGATGATCTCGAGCTTTGGATTGATGGCATGGGCGTGCTCGATGAGATTGCCGCTCTCGAAAGGATTGGGAATGGCGCTGATCAACCACCGGGCTGAGGCAACGTTGGCCGCCTCAAGTAGTCCCGGCTGGGCGGCATTTCCCGCAATGACATCAACGCCGCGGACGCGCAGCTGATCTACTATCACTTGCCTTTCCTCGATCACCAGGTAAGGCTGCCTTGCCTTTTGCAACGTCTCTGCGACCAGACTTCCGACCCGTCCATGGCCGACAAGCACAGCATGGTCTGTCAGGCTGGTAGCCGCGAGTTCGGGTGTTTCGGCTCTACCTTCTTGCGTGGCAATGGTTCGCTCTCGTGCTTTGAGCCACGGCGTCAGCCGATCCAGCGCCGCAAATAGGAGCGGGTTGATGAGGATCGAAAGGATTGCTCCGGCAAGCACCAGGTCACGTCCCGCCTCGGGAAGAAGCGCGAGTTCGACACCCAACCCCGCAAGGATGAAGGAGAACTCGCCGATCTGTGCCAGGCTTAGGCCGAGTGTCAGGGCCACGTAGGACGGATAGCCGAACATGAATGCGATGGCTGATGCGGCCGTGGCATTGCCAATGACGATGATCAGAAATGTCACGCCGACGAGCAGCGGCTGCTCGACCAGGATCATGGGGTTGAACAGCATGCCTACGGAGACGAAGAAAAGGACGGCAAATGCGTCGCGGAGCGGCAGCGTTTCCTGAGCGGCCCTTTGGCTCAACTGGGATTCGGCAAGGATCATTCCTGCGAAAAACGCCCCAAGAGCGAACGAGACGCCGAAGAGCTCGGCTGCTCCGAAAGCGACACCAAGGGCAATCGCCAGCACGGCCAAACGGAAAAGTTCTCGCGAGCCCGTGTGAGCGACGTAGTGGAGTATCGGCGGAATGACACGTCGGCCGACGACAACCATGATCGCGAAGAAGGCCGCCAATTTGGCCAACGTAAGCCCGAGCGCACCCCAGATGGTCTGCGGCTCAAACAACGTGAACAGGTCTTTGCCGTTAAGGTTTGCCTCGTTGACATTGCCACCGAGCACGCCGGCGAAGGCCGGCAACAGTACCAGCGCGAGGATCATGGCGAGGTCCTCTACGACCAGCCAGCCGACTGCGATGCGTCCGCCATCCGTTTCGAGCTGCCGCATTTCCTGCAGCGCCCGTAGAACCACGACTGTACTTGCAACCGACAGGGCCAACCCAAACACCACTCCGGCTCCGATCGGCCAGCCGATCGCCTGCGTCACGATGAGCCCGAGCATTGTCACCAGAGCCATTTGACCGACAGCGCCAGGAATCGCGATCTTTCTTACCGAGAGCAGATCATTCAGCGAAAAATGCAGCCCTATGCCAAACATCAGCAGAATCACGCCGAGTTCGGCGAGTTGGCGCGCCAGCGCTTGGTCGGCAACAAAGCCGGGCGTGAACGGGCCAATCAAGACACCAGCAACGAGGTAGCCGACCAGTGGTGACAGGCGAAGTCGGTTCGCCAACGTGCCGAGAATGAAGGCGAGTCCGAGCCCGGCGACAAGGGTTGCGATAAGTGGCGCCTGAGGCATCTTCCCAATCCGGTTTCCGGCCACGCTTGGCGCTCCGGTCAAGCGGTGCACGAGCTCACAGATAATGGACTAAGACGCGGCGGGCTCAACACCTTTCGAGGACAGCGTAATCGATACGAAAAGGCCGCGCGGAACCTTTGCATCCGAACCCGCAAGATATGTCGCTAGCACAGCTTTGCTGTGGCCGGGCGTCAGCGCATGGGCGGCGCCGAAGACGACGCCCATCGGCAGGAAGCCCATGAACGCCAGCCAGTCGCCTCCGACCGAGAGCAGTCTGATCTGCTCGCCGAGCGCCAGATAGATCGTTCGTTGGAACTCGACAAGAATTTGGAACATCAACTGAGGGTAACAGAAACGAGCCGGTCGGAGCGACCGTTAGTGCCCGTCGTGTTCGCCGTGGCCATGTTCGTGGGGATGATCCGCATCCGCGTTCGCCAATCTTATATTGGCCGCCGCAAGCGCCGGCATGTGCTCGAACAGCTCATCTTGCAGCGCTGCCGTAATCTTCTTCGCTTCGCAGACCGGCAGGCTTTCTTCGACGGCGATGGCAATGTCGGCGTGCAGCCTGTGACCGATCCACCGCGCCTTGGCCTCGACAATGCGCGCTCCCGGCACATGCGCGGCGGCATGGTGGATTTCGCCGATGACATCAGGCTCTATACCGTCGAGCATGCGGGTCAACACCGAGCGCGCCGATTGCCAGACGATGCCGAAGATCGCAAGCGTGATGAGCAGGCCGACAATCGGGTCGGCCAGCGCATAACCGAGCCAGACGCCGAGCGCCCCGATGACCACGGCAAGGCTGGTCAGGCCGTCGGTGCGGGCGTGATAGCCGTCGGCAATCAGTGCGGCGCTGTTGATTTCCCGGCCGACGCGGATGCGGAACACCGCGACGGCCTCATTGCCGAGAAAGCCAACAAGGCCCGCCGCCGCCAGCCAGCCCAGATGGGTCACCACGCGTGGATTGATCAAACGGTCGATGGCCTGGTAGCCGGCGACAATGGCGCTGAACAGGATGATCCCGACGATAATCATCCCGGCCAGGTCCTCGACCCGGCCTAGGCCGTAGGTGAAGGTCGGCGACGGCTTGCTCCGGGCCAGCAGGAAGGCGATCCACAGCGGAATGGCGGTGGTGGCGTCACCGATGTTGTGGATCGTGTCGGCCAGCAGCGCCACGCTGCCCGACAACGCGACCACGACCATCTGCAGTGCCGCGGTGAATGCCAGGATGACGAACGACCATTTGATCGCCCAGATGCCTCGGTCGGTCGTCGCAATGGTCGCATCTATGACCCCGTGGGTGTGACCGTGCGACCCGCTCGCATGATCGTGATGGCCATGACCATGCACGGCGTGATCGCGCGACCCGAACCCGAACCAGTCGAGAATGTGCGCGCCGAGACGGCTCACAGGTATTTGACGGCTCACAGGTATTTCGCCAGTTGCTTGAGTTCCGCCAGCGAGTTGCCGCCGGCTTCCGCGGTGTCCGTCAGGCAATGCTCGATATGATCGTGGATCAGTTCGCGCTTTGCGCTGCTGATGGCGCTCTCCACGGCGTGGAGTTGCTGCGCCAGATCAACGCAAGGACGATGCGCCTCGAACATCGACAGCACCGCCGCAAGGTGGCCTTGCGCGCGCTTCAGACGATTCAGGATAGCAGGATGTGAACGATGGATGCTTACGGACATGCTTCTTTTGTATCCTCCCCCCGGGGATATAGTCAATCTTTTCGACTTACTTTACTTTGCCGCTGAGTGTCCCACAGCCCGAAGAAAACCCTCGGCGCCCAGCGACCTGCCACCCTCCTACGGATAGCTTTGCCGGCCGCCGGTCGCGCCGTATTATTTCGTGACCGTGTCGCGCGGGAACCTTCCCTCGCACCACGCGTTCGGGGCGCTGTATTCGTCATGCCTCATATTTAGGCAAACATAGGCGACGGGCGAATACCGGCGGGGAGGCAAATGCATGGGTTGGGGAGGAGCATATTGTGATGTCGAACCGCGAAATTGGAACGTCCCACACATTGGGGCTGCGCGTCGCTGATCTCAAAGCCAGGATGCGAAGCGCCCGTATTACCGAACACGAGATGAAAACCTTTCAGAAGGTCGCCGCCATCATGGGAGGAGGCGAAGGCTCCCTACGGCTCGATGCCGACGACCTGATTGCCGCGTCTTTCGTTGTCGAGGACGAGCCCAGGACAAACTGACGATCGCGGTGCCCCCGGCGATCAGCCAGGCACCACGTCGGAGGCCAGGAAAGCGGCGCGTCCGAGGCTGGCGACCGCTTTCCTGACACGCTGCAAATGCGCCTGGCGCTCCACCGCTGAGACAGTGTCCATCCGGTAGAGCGCCAGGAATTTTGTCGAGCACAGCGGATGGCAAACGGAGCGGAAGCCGCGCAGCAGGGTGCGCCGGCCGGGCTGGCCCATGATCCACGACATCAGCGGCGTCGCGCCGCATGTGGTCATCACCAGCACCCGACGTATGTGCCGCAATTTAGGGCGTGCGCCACGCTGCGCCGTCGGCATCTCGAAGGCGAAGCCCGGCACCAGCACCCGCTCCAGCCAGCCCTTGAGCATGGCCGGCAGGCCATACCACCAGGTCGGGTAGATGAAGATGACGGCCTCCGCCCAAAGCAGTTCCTGCGCCCGGTCATGCACCGGCCCGAGGTTCGCCGCCTTGTCGTGATAGCCGCGCCACTCGTCGGCGCGCATGACCGGGTCGAAACCGGTCGCGTAGAGGTCGAGGAGATGAACCTCATGGCCGCATTCGGCAAGCGTCTCCAGCACCGTGTCGCGCACAGCCCCGTTGAAGCTGTCGGTGCAGGGATGGCAATAGACGACAAGGACTTTCATGTTGGGCTTAAACCGGCTGGCTTGGCCATCATCGCCGGCTTGAAACGCGCATGCAATGGCCTGCGGGACATCGTCAGCACCGTAATCGAGGCGCTCTGCGTCGCCCCTCGTTTCTGGATACTCGTATACGAGGATACAGATATCCACACGGGCGGCTTTCTGTTAGCAAGGCTCACCTGACGGGAGAGTCGATTGCGCGGACTTGGCGAAGGCTTGATGCAGAAGCCGCTGACGGTGGCGGAGCAAGTGGCGAATGTGCTGCGCGAATCGATTGCCGAGGGCAGCCTGGCGGCCGGCACGCCGCTGCGTCAGGACGACCTGGCCGAGCGGTTCGGCTTCAGCCGCATGCCGGTCCGCGACGCGCTTCGCCAGCTCGAAGCCGAAGGCATCGTGTCGATCCATCCGACCAAGGGCGCGCATGTCGCCAGGATGGACGCTGCCGAGATCAGGGAGATCTTTGCGGTCCGCGCATTGCTCGAAGGCGAAGCGCTGCGGCTCTCGATCCCCAACCTCGGCAAAGAAAAACTAGACGAGGCCGGCTATGTCCTCAACCAGATCGATGCCGAGCCGAATGTCGGCCGCTGGGGAACGCTGAACCGTGCCTTTCATCTGGCCCTTTACAGCGCCTGCGGCAACACAAGGCTGCTCGGCCTGATCGAAGCCCACCACAATGCGGCCGACCGCTACGTTCGCATTCTCCTGTCCAACCTCAACTATCGCAGCCGCTCGCAGTCGGAGCACCGCGACCTGTTGACGACCTGCCGCCACCGTGACGCCGAGGCAGCCGTCCGCGTCCTGAAAAAGCACCTCAGCGACGGCATGGAAATGCTCGCCGAGGCTGGAGACGGGCTGGCGGGAAAGTCCTGACCTTGCCGGAACGGCCACGCAAGACCATGACCCCACGATCCAGCATCGGCCGGCAACGCCCCTCGCCTAATGCCGGAGCCAATCCGCCAGGAGTGAGCCTTTGCCGTGCGCTGTCGAAACTCGGCCTGTGCTCGCGCAAGCAGGCGGAGGTTCTGGTCGCCGAAGGCCGCGTCCGTGTCGCCGGCAAGATTGTGCGCAACGGCTCGCTGCGCGTCGATCCCGGCCGCGACCGCATCGAGGTCGACGGCAGCCGCGTTGTCGCCGAGCGCAAGGTCTATCTGATGATCAACAAGCCGCGCGGGCTGGTCACCACCCGCGACGACCCGCAGGATCGCGGCACCGTCTATGACTGCCTGGCAGAACTCGACCTGCCCTTCGTGTCGCCGGTCGGCCGCCTCGACAAGGCCAGCGAAGGCCTGCTTTTGATGACCAACGACACGCGCTTCGCCCAGCGCCTGCTCGACCCCGCCTCGCACCTTGCCAAGATCTATCACGTGCAGATCGGCGCCCTGGCCGACGAGGCCATGCTGGCGCTGTTGCGCGCCGGCGCCACCGTCGATGGCGAGCTTTTGACGGCGCGGTCGATTGAAATCCTGCGCAGCGGCACCAGCACCGCCTGGCTCGAAATCACCCTCGACGAGGGCCGCAACCGCCACATTCGCCGGCTGCTCGGTGCGCACGATGTCGAGGTGCTTCGCCTGGTGCGGGTGGCGATCGGTCCGTTGCAGCTCGGTGAGCTCGCCAAGGGCAAGGCCCGCCACCTCACCGCCGAAGAGCTGGCGCTGTTTCAGGCCTGAGCGAAGATGCCGAAGCGACCCGGCAAAGCGGAACGGCAGGCCTATCGCTTCAGGTTGGCGCTGCCCCTCACCTGCCTACCGGGGCACCTTAAACCTTCCGAAGGAGGCGCCCCTCGGTGAAGCTGCCGATCTCCCCCCTTGCGGGGGAGATGTCCGGCAGGACAGAGGGGGGGTGCTGTCCCTCCGACCTGTCAACCAATCGCAGCCAAGCCCTTAGGCTGAATCCCGGCTGGGAAGCTGAAGTCGGAAGTTGGCGATCCTTCCCACCCCCCTCTGTCCTGCCGGACATCTCCCCCGCAAGGGGGGAGATCGGATTTCACTTCGGCTTTCGCCGACCACCAACGCTGCAAGGCAGATACAAGGGCCGCGCCGACCTCGACAACTGGCCCCTTCCACGAATTGGGTTATCCCGCCGCCCGACCTCGACGATTACTCGGCCGGAACCGGGCTGAGGCCTGGATCGCCCATCGAGTGCGGCCTGGTTTCCTTGCGTGCCGAGGCACGGGCGAGCACGCTTTGCCGGTTGACAGATTTGCGCTCGGCATCGATGCGTTGGATCAGGATTTCGGCGCGCTCGATCGACCCGAGCAGGGCGAGGATCGTGCCGCGTTCGGCGGCGCCCGCATTCGGCCCGAGCGCCAGCGTGCGGGCGCGCAGTTCCTCGACCTCCGGAAGATTGACATGCCCGGCCGGCAGATTCGGGTCGGAGATGCCGTAAGTCGGCAAGATCTCCCGCAGCGAAGCATCGAGCTTGCTCAGCGCGACGTCGACGATCGCCTGCGCCGGACCGCTGAATTTCTCGCGCCGCACGCGGCGCGCCACCTGATGCATGGATTCCGTCAGGGCGGCCGTGAAGTCGGCCTCCTCGATCAGGCTGGCGATCAGGTCGAGCTGGTCGTACGGCAAATCCTCCTTAATCAGCTCGGCGGTGTAGGCACGGATATCGCGGCTGAGGATGTCGGTTGCGAGATAGTGCTCGCCCGGATCCGACGGCGCCTTCTTGGATGAGCGTGCGATGTCGAGGAACATGGCGCCGGCCTGGAGGTGACGGGCCGTCTCCTGCTGAACGGCGGGAACCGCCTTGGCAAAATCGCCGGCCAGCTTGCGGTCGAGGAATCTCGGTGTCGAGAAATCCTCGGCATCCTCGGCATCCGTGCGGCCGACACGCGATAGAACCCGCTCGAACACACCGATGAACGGGAACAGCAACAGCGTGTTGAAGATGTTGAAGAACGTCGAGTAAAGGCCGACCGCCACCGGCACCAGGGGAAAGGTCTCCTTGCCGTCGACGATCACCGGAATGGCGGGATCGCCGCCGAAGAACTGCATGGCCCACTCCAGGACCTGCATGGAGACGAAGAACAGCGGGATGGTGATGCACACGCCGATGATGTTGAACGAGATGTGCGCGTAAGCGGTCCGCTTGGCATTCTTCGAGAGATTGAGCGAAGCCATCCACGAGGTGATCGTGGTGCCGAGATCGGCGCCGAGCGAGAAGGCGACGGCGGTCGTCCAGTCGAGGATGCCGGCGGCGCCAAGGCCCATCACAATGCCGATCGTCGCCGAGGACGAATGGATCATAGCGGTCACGCCAGCGGCGATGAACACGCATTTGAGCAGGTTGAGGTAGGAGTCGGCCGTGAGGGTTTGCAGCAGCGCCATCACTTCGGGCAGGTTGCGAAGCGGACGCAGGCCGCCGGTCATCAGGTTGAGGCCATAGAAGATCAGCGCGAAGCCCATGCAGGCGAGCGCTATGTTCTTGACCTTTTCGCTTTTGGCGAAGCAGTAGACCAGCGAGAACACGCCGGCCAGGATCAACCCGAGCGGACCGAGCGGCAGGGCGATGAGCCCGTTGCCGAGCGTGGTGCCGATATTGGCGCCCATGATCACGCTGATCGCCGGTCGAAGCGCGATGACGCCGGCATTGACCAGGCCGACGACCATGACGCTCATCGCCGTCGACGACTGGATGACGCCGGTGATCAATGTTCCCGCCAGCACGCCCTTGATCGGCGTTCCGGCAGCCTTGGCGAGAAAGGCGCGCATCCGGTTGACCGAAAGCGCCTGGATGCCGTTTGCCATGAAGTCGAGGCCAAGCATGAAGATGCCCAACCCGCCGATCACCGGCACGAGGATGTCCTTAAAGATATCTATGTCCATGTCACGCAGTCCCCAACAAGCCGTCACCACGGCGCGATATGACGTTCAGTTCAGGTGCTGCGCGAAGCAGTAGCCTGGCTCTTCCGCTCAGTTTCCGACGGGCTCTTGCCTTGCCCAGTATTGTTCGACCTGATCGACGAGCGTCTTCGGCAGCGGCACATAGCCGAGTGCGGCGGCGTCGCCCGCACCTTGTGCGAAGGCGAGCCGGAAAAGGTCGTGCACGCGGCGATAGCGATGTTCCGAACGGCCCGAGACCTGAACGACCGCGAACACCGCCGTGCTGATCGGATAGGCGGCGTCGCCGTCTCGATCGGTCAGCGAAGCGAAGAAATCGGTCGTTTGCGCCCAGTCGATCGATGTCGCGGCAGCCTGCACGCCCTCCGGCTCCGGCTTGACGAATTTGCCGGATTTGTTCTCGATCAGCGCGTAGGAAAGACTGGCGCGCTGGGCCTGACCGGATTCGGCATAGGCGATCGCGCCTTTCGTGTCATGCACCGCTCGAATGAGGTTCTGTGTGCCTTCCGCGTCGGCGCCGAGCGGCCACGAAATCAGTGTATTGGCGCCGTATTTGGTCTTCCACTCCTCGCTGACCGCCGACAGATATTCCGTGAAGACAAAGGTCGAGCCGGAACCATCCTTGCGGTGAAGAACGCTGATCCTGAGATCGGGGAGCGTCAGGTCCGGATTCGCCGCCTTGATCGCCGGATCGGACCACGACTGGATCTTGCCCAGATAGATGTCGGCCAGAAGCCGCCCCGTCAGGCGAAGGCTTCCCGGGCCAATGCCGTCGAGATTGATGACGACGGCGATGGCGCCCATCACGATCGGAAACTGCTGGCGGCCGGCTTTCCTAAGTTCGGCGGCGTCGATCGGCGCATCCGTCGCGGCAAAGTCCATGTCCGGCTGATCGAGACGCAGGACGCCGGCGAGCGAGCCGACGATTTCATAGTCGACCTGCCAATCGGGCGAGATATAGTCGCCGCCATCGGCGCGGGCGTTCTCGTAGGCCGTTGCCCATTTGCCGATGATCGGGGCAGCCAGTGTCGATCCGGCGCCGCGAATAGGCTCGGCCTGTGCAGCGGCCCCGATCATCAAGGCAACAGCCAGCGTGATGGCGCCACTTGATTCCGCTATTTTCGCCCATTTGCGCCCTAGTGACGCAAAGCCTGCTGGAAACATCATGGCGACCCCCGACTATACTGCACAAACGAATAGCTACTTTTCAGTCTTGGCAGACATCAACAGTCATCCGCCCGGCGAACGAACGCCGGCAGAGAAACAACATCGCTCATCGTATGAACCTTGGTTAACGATTGGATGACAAAGATCTTTGTCGGTGAAACTTTTTATTCGGATTTTCTGCGATTGCCGCGGTTGCCTGAAGAATTGTTCGGCAAGCCCGCGGCTCGTGCGCGATCGGCCAATTGCAGCTCGGCGACCTTGCCAAGGGCAAGGCACGCCATCAAATCGCCGATGAACGGGCAATGTTTTAGGCCTGAGCTGCAGCCCCACTCGAGTCTACGACAGCCTTACTTCGCGTCGTGGAAGATGATGCCGACGGTGTGGCGCATGCCGGAGCGAAGCCGGCTGACGCCGTGCCTGAGATTGACGCGGTAGCTGCCTTTGCTGCCCTGGACCGGACGATTGTGGACCGCGAAGGCGACCGCGTCGCCCTGGCGCAGCGGCACCACCTCGGCCCGGCTCTGCATGCGCGGACGCTGTTCGGTCAGCACGAACTCGCCACCGATGAAATCCTTATCCGGTTCGGACAGCAGGATCGCCACCTGCAGCGGGAAGGCAAGATCGCCGTAGAGATCCTGATGCAGGCAGTTGAAGTCGCCGGCAATGTATTGCAGCAGGAGCGGCGTCGGCCGCGTCTGGCCCTGCTCGTGGCATTGCTTAAGGAACGCGGCGTGTTCGTCCGGGTAGCGCTGGGCGACGCCCATGCGTTCGTTCCAGTCGTTGGCGACCGCGGCCAGGCGCGGATAGAGCGCGGTGCGCAAGCCGCCGATCAGTTCGGGCAAGGGATAGCGGAAATAGCGGTACTCGCCCTTGCCGAAGCCATGCCGCGCCATGTGGACGTGGCTGCGGAAATGACTTTCGTCGGGATAGAGCCCGGCGATCTCCCGGCATTCTTCCGGTGTCAGCAGCTTTTCCATCACGGCGCAGCCATAGCCGCTCATCTCCTCGGCCAGCGCCTGCCAGTCATATTTGGAGACCCGCGCTTCCGCCGATCGGACCGCTGCTTCTGGAACCGTGTGTATGGTCATGGCTCTGCCTCCTCTGGCTTCATCGGCTTCTGCAATCAGATGGGTGAAGCAGCGCACGCAAACCACCCGTTTCATGCCAATGGGGTTAGGCACAAGGTTGAAGCTGCCGATCTCCCCTTGAGGACTTTTGCGGGGGAGATGCCCGGCAGGGCGGAGGGGGCGTTGCCGGCCTCTCAAGACCTGGGTTCCTCGCCCACCGCGAAGCGGGGGAGAGGTGGCCGCCCACGGGTCTTGCCTTCGGCAAGCCCGAGGACAGGCTCCGCGGCCGGAGAGGGGGCTTTCGTAGGGCGCGGTTCCCCCCTCTCCGTCTCGGCTTCGCCGAGCCACCTCTCCCCACCTTCGTGGGGGCGAGGAACCCGAGCTGGAATAAAGCCGTGATCCGTCCCACCCCTCTGTCCTGCCGGACATCTTCCCGCAAGGGGCCAAGCGGAGGAGATCGCCAATCGCCATTGCGCCGCTGCGCGACGCAGCATGGATTTCGGCAAAATCAGGCCCATATCCCTGATAGGGAGCTTTGAGCGTGAAACTCGCGCGTGTAGCCCTGATTGCCGCGGCTTTTTTAGCCGCTGTGGCTGTTTGTTCTTCTTCCGCAACCGGAGAGGCGAACGGCCAGGAGAGGACTGCGCTGCGCATCGAGATAGACGGCGCCATCGGTCCGGCGAGCGCCATGCAGTTCGAGGAAGCGCTTGCGGTGGCCGTAGAACGGAACGCCGAGGTTTTCATTCTGCAGATGAACACGCCCGGCGGGTTGGTCACCAGCATGCGCGAGATCATCGCCGACATCCTCGCCTCGCCGGTTCCCGTCATCGGCTATGTCGCGCCCGCCGGCGGGCATGCGGCGAGCGCCGGAACCTACATCCTCTACGCAACCCATGTGGCGGCGATGGCGCCCGGCACCAATCTGGGCGCGGCAACGCCGATCGAGATGGGCGGGCCGCTGCCATCCTTTCCCGGCGGCGACGACAAGAACAATGGCCCGGAAGCCGGCAAGGACCCAAAGAACCCACCGTCGGGCGATGCGATGATCGCCAAGGCGACGAACGACGCGGTTGCCCTGATCCGCAGCCTGGCTGAACTGCGCGGGCGCAATGCCGATTGGGGTGAAAAGGCCGTGCGCGAGGCGGCCAGCCTGTCGGCCAGCGCGGCACTGCAGGAACGTGTCGTCGACTTCGTCGCCCGCGACACGACCGAACTGCTTCAGCTGGCCGACGGCCGGACGGTCGAGATCGCCGGCAGGAAAGAGGTGCTGGCGACCAAAGGGCTGCCGGTTGAAACGCTGGAGCCTGGCTGGCTCATCCGGCTTCTCGCCGTCATCACCGACCCGAACATCGCCGTGATCCTGATGCTGATCGGCGTCTATGGCCTCGTCTTCGAGTTCACCAGCCCAGGCGCGGTCGCGCCCGGCGTGGTCGGCACGATCTGCCTGCTGCTCGGGCTCTATGCGCTCAATCTCCTGCCGATCAGCTATGCCGGCCTTGCCTTGATGCTGCTTGGCATCATCTTCCTCGTCGTCGAGGTCTTTAATCCCACAGTGGTGCTTGGGCTGGGAGGCGTGGCTGCGTTTCTGCTGGGCTCTGCCATGCTGCTCAGGATCGAAGGTCCCGGCTTCGAGATGTCGTGGGCCGTCATCGGCACCGCCGCCGTCCTGACGCTCGGCCTGGCGCTGTTGACCGGCAGCTATCTGTGGGCGGCCCGCAAGAACCTTCCGCGTGTTGGCGCACAGGCCATGCAAGGGCTGCCGGCCAAGGTCCTCGACTGGGAGGGCAACGAGGGCCACGTGCTGGCCCGGGGCGAGCGCTGGCGGGCGACGGCCGACGAACCCCTTGCAGTGGGCGACAGCGTCGAGGTGGCCGATGTCAGGGGTCTCGTGCTGACGATACGGCGCCGCAATGCGGGAAGCGACGGAGCAGGGCAATGATCTTCGGTTATGTGGCCTATCTGGTAGCAGCGCTCGTCGTGGTCATGTTCCTGTCCGCGGCCATTCGCATCCTGAGGGAATATCAGCGCGGTGTGGTCTTCACGCTCGGCCGCTTCACCGGGGTCAAGGGGCCCGGCCTGATCATCCTCATCCCCTTCGTGCAGCAGATGGTGAAGGTCGACCTGCGAGTGGTGGTCCAGGACGTGCCGCCGCAGGACGTGATCTCGCGCGACAACGTCTCGGTGAAGGTGAACGCGGTGCTGTATTTTCGTATCGTCGACGCCGAGCGGGCGGTGATCCAGGTCGAGGACTTCATGACCGCCACCAACCAGCTGGCACAGACCACCTTGCGCTCGGTTCTCGGCAAGCATGAACTCGATGAAATGCTGGCCGAACGTGACAAGCTCAACAGCGATATCCAGGAGATCCTCGATCAGCGGACCGATGCCTGGGGCATCAAGGTCTCCGACGTCGAGATCAAGCATGTCGACCTCAACGAAAACATGGTCCGCGCCATCGCCAAGCAGGCCGAGGCCGAACGGCTACGGCGTGCCAAAGTGATCAATGCCGACGGCGAACAGCAGGCGGCGGCAAAACTCGTCGAGGCCGGCAAGATGCTGGCCGGGACACCGCAGGCCATGCAGCTGCGCTATTTCGAGGCTCTTCATGACATCGCCGGTGAGCGCTCGTCGACTGTGGTGTTTCCGGTGCCGATGGATCTGCTCGGTCATTTCATCAAGCAGGATGGGGAGAAGTGAGGGCGCCTGTCCCTTCTCCCCTTGTGGGAGAAGGTGGATCGGCGCGCAGCGCCGAGACGGTTGAGGGGTGTTGGAAGGATCGCCGTCGGTGCCAAGCTGGAACACCCCTCATCCGACCTCGCTTCGCGAGGCCACCTTCTCCCACAGGGGGAGAAGGGAGAGCGTTGCGGCCGAGCGCGTGGTCTCCCCCACAAGGAGGAGGGAGATCCGCAGTTTCGCCGTCTCGCCCCTAGATCAGCTTCTCCAGCGTGATCGGCAGATCCTGCACCCTTTTGCCGGTGGCGTGGAACACCGCGT
This sequence comes from Mesorhizobium onobrychidis, assembly GCF_024707545.1. Classification (NCBI taxonomy): domain Bacteria; kingdom Pseudomonadati; phylum Pseudomonadota; class Alphaproteobacteria; order Hyphomicrobiales; family Phyllobacteriaceae; genus Mesorhizobium; species Mesorhizobium onobrychidis. The sequence goes on along the minus strand of NZ_CP062229.1, from coordinate 3,066,156 downwards.
TCGCAATCGCCGGCGCCACGCCGACGATGCCGAGTTCGCCCACACCCTTGCCGCCGAGCGCCGAGGAATGCGGGTCGGGGATGCCGACCGATATCACCTCGATGTCGGGAATGTCGGCATTGGTCGCGATGAGATAGTCGGCCAGATTGTTGTTGACGATGCGGCCGTGGCGGCGGTCGACGATGCCTTCCTCCAGCAGCGCCTGGCCGATGCCCATGATGATGCCGCCCTTCCACTGGCTTTCGGCGAGCTTGGGGTTGTAGAGCCGGCCCGAATCCAGCGCCGACACCACGCGCGACACGCGAACCGTGCCAAAATCCTCGTCGACGCGCACCTCGATGAAATGCGCGCACCAGCTGTGGCGGGAATGGTCGCCCTCGGTGTGCGACAGCGCCGTCGCGATGGTCGTGTAGTTCTTGTAGCGATCGTCAGCCGTCGAATTGGCCGGCATGGTGTCGCCCATCGCCTCGATCTGGCTGCGTCCGACGCTGCCGAGCAGCTCGGCGATCGAGACTTCAGGGCCGTCGCCACGCGGTGAAGCGATGCGGCCATTGGCAACGACCAGGGTGTTGGCCTGCAGCGCATGGAACGGTGAATTTGGATCGCTGATCGCCAGCCCGACCAGCTCATCGAGCGCGGCAGTCGCCGCCTTGTGCACGGCGCCCGTCATCACGCCGGCCAGCCGCGACCCGCCGGTGACGCCGGCGCGGGCATAGCGGGAGTCTCCCAGCTTCACCACGACGTTCTCAGCCGGCACGCCCACCACTTCGGCAGCGGTCTGCGCCAGGATCGTATAGGTGCCCTGCCCCATGTCGATGCTCGAGCTTTCGACCTCGACCGAGCCGTCGGCGAGGATGCGCACCATCGCCTCGCCATAGGCGCGCCGCACCGGATAGGTGCCGGCGGCAACACCCCAGCCGATCAGCTGGTTGCCGTCGCGCATCGAGCGCGGCTGAAGGCTGCGTTTCGACCAGCCGAAGGCCTCAGCTCCGGTAGCGAAAGCCTCGCGCAACTGCCGTGTCGACCACGGCTTTTTCGCCTCCGGATCCTGTTCGGCGTAGTTCCTGAGCCGGATTTCCAGTGGATCGATGCCGACCTCGTAAGCCAGTTCGTCGATGGCGCTTTCGATGCCGAAGGCGCTCGGGTTCTCGCCCGGCGCGCGTAACGCCCCCGGCACAACGGTATTCACCCGCACGACATTCTGGCGCGACGAGAAATTCGGCGTCGCATACATGATCGAGGTGACTGAACCGAGCGGCTCGACCCACATGCCGTCGACGGAAGTCTCGTTGACGCCGCGATGCACGATCGACTGGATCCGTCCCTCGGCGTCGGCACCGAGCGCCACCGTCTGGCGCGTCGCCGCCCGTCCGCCATAGGCGGTGAAGGTCTGCGGTCTTGTGACCGCGAGCTTCACCGGCCGTCCCAGCATTTTCGCGGCAATCGCCGCCACCGCGCCGTAGCCGTACGCGAACGCCTTGGAGCCGAAGCCGCCGCCGATATAGGGCGAGACCAGGCGCACATTCTCGAACGGCACGCCGAACCATTCGGCATAGGTCCGCGCCATGCCGTCGAGCCATTGGCTGGGCTCCCACACCGTCAGCCGGTCGCCCTGCCAGTGCGCGATCAGCCCGTGCGGCTCCATCGGCGTCTGGTATTCGCGCGGCGTGTTGTAGGCGGCGCAGATCCGCACCGGGGCGGCGGCGAAAGCCGCTTGCGCATCGCCCCATTCCTTGGTCATCGTGTCGATCGGAATGCCGTCGCCGGCCTTGGGATCGTCGAGATCGACGATTGCCGGCGTCTCGTCATAGGCGACCTTAACCAGTGCTGCGGCCGCAACGGCCTGCTCGAAACTCTCGGCCACCACCGCCGCGACATGCTGACCGCTGAAGGTGATGTCGCGCGCCAGCGGGCAATAGGGTGCGTCAGGCGGCGGCGTGCCCAGCCAGTCCGTTGCGGTGTTGAGGCGCAACACATTGTCCGGCGTCAGCACCAGAAGCACGCCCGGCGCTGCTTCGGCCGCAGCCGTGTCAATCGAACGCACCTTGCCGGCCGCAATCGTGCTCTCGACGAGGACGGCGTGGCTCAGCCCTTCGAGCTGCTGCTCGACTGCGTATTTTGCGGCACCGGTGATCTTGGCCGGACCATCGACGCGCGACAGCCGCCCGCCCACTGCCTCTGCGAAGATGGCGCCGTCCGATGCGTCGCCCCTTTTCGGATCACCATGTCTGGTTCTGATCTCATGAACGGTCATGCCGTCTCTCCCATTTTGAGAATGGCGCGGGCGACGACGCGCGGCGCCAGTTCGATCTTGTAATGGTTGGCGCCGTGGTCGACGGCGCCCTCGATGGCGAGCAGGCTGGCGCGCCGGACCGTGTCGGGCTCCAGCAGCTTGCCTTTCAGCGCCTCTTCCACGGCGCGAGCGCGCCACGGCTTGGTGGCGACACCGCCGAGCGCCACGCGCAGGTCACGGATAGTCCTTCCGTCAGCCTCGAACTCGATGCCGACGGCGGCACTCGCGGCGGCGAATTCGTAGGATTGCCGGTCGCGGACTTTCAGATAGGTCGAACGTCGTGCTGCGGCGGAAGCAGGAATGCTGATCGCGGTGATCATCTCGCCTGGCGCGATCGCATGTTCGCGCTCCGGCGTAGTACCCGGCAGGAGAAAAAAGTCGTCGGCTGCGACCTGGCGGTCGCCGAGATGGACTGTTGCATCGAAGGCGACCAGCGCCGTCGCCAGATCGCCGGGATAGGTGGCGATGCAGGCTTCGCTGGTGCCGAGCACGGCATGGCCGCGGGTGACGCCGCCGATCGCCGAGCAGCCGCTGCCGGGCGTGCGCTTGTTGCAGGCCGGAAAATTCGCCGGATCGCGGAAATAGGGACAGCGCGTGCGCTGCATCAGATTGCCGCCGATGGTCGCCATGTTGCGGAGCTGCGCCGAGGCCGCCTGCCACAGCGCATCCGAGACGGCGGGGAACCGGCTTTTTATCTCGGCATGGTCGGCGACGCTGCTCATCCTCGCCAACGCTCCGATCGTGGCGCCCCGGTCATCGACCGTGATCCCATCCAGTCCCTTGAGATGGGTGATGTCGACCACGGTTTCGGGTTCGGTGACGCCGCATTTGGCGAGATCGATGAGCGTCGTGCCGCCGGCGAGCAGCATGGCGCCGGGCAGCGCCGCCGCCTGGCGTGCCGCATCGATGGAATTGGCGCGCAGATACGAAAAATCCCTCATGACGCGGTCTCCATGGATGACGCAACCTCCAGTGCCGCCTGGCGCACGGCGGCGACAATGTGCGGATAGGCGCCGCAGCGGCAGAGATTGCCGGCCATATATTCGCGGATCTCGTCATCCGAGCCGGCATGGCCCTCGCGGATGCAGGCGACAGCCGACATGATCTGTCCCGGCGTGCAGTAGCCGCACTGGAAGGCGTCCTGTTCGAGGAAAGCGGCCTGCACCGCGTGCAGCATGCCGTCGCCCTCGGCAAGCCCTTCGATTGATGTGATCGCCCTGCCCTCGGCTTGGGCAGCGAGCGTCAGGCAGGCCAGCACGCGCTGGCCGTCGACATGCACGGTGCAGGCGCCGCACTGGCCCTGGTCGCAGCCCTTCTTGGTGCCGGTCAGGCCGAGATGATCGCGCAAGGCGTCGAGCAGCGTGACGCGCGGCTCGACCTCAAGTTCATGGCGATGTCCGTTGATTTGAAGTTGGATGGGAATTCGGGTTTTGCTTGTCATGGGGCGTCTGGCTCCAGTTGCTTGACGCGGAGGGCGAATGATCTGATGCCCGGCCGGCGAGCGGCAAGGGCGTCAGGTGGCTAGGTCTTAGTTCACGGGGAGATTGGCAGCTCCTTGGTGATTGGCGAAAGCGGTGGCGAGAGCCAATCTCCCCCCGTGTGGGGGAGATTGGCAGCTCCACTGCCTGCGCCAATCTCCAGTGGCGAGGAGTAACAGCTTGCAGGCTGGAGGGACGTGACATACCGGTTCCCCTGATTATATGATAAAGGTGCTCCACTAAAACGGAGGCGCCTCCGTTTATTACGTGGGGGCTGAACCCGTCCGGTTCAAGCCCCATATTTGCAGTGGAGAAAAAATTGGCTTCGCAGCCGCCCGCAACCCCCAAAGACAAGCCCGACGCGACAGCGGCAAAACCGCTGCGCGCCGACGCCCAGCGTAACCGCGACGCGCTGGTCGAGGCCGCGGCAGTGGCCTTTGCCGCACATGGCGTCGATGCCTCGCTGGAGGAGATCGCGCGCCAGGCCGGCGTCGGCATCGGCACGCTCTACCGGCACTTTCCGACGCGCGAGCATCTGGTCGAGGTGGTCTACCGGCGCGAAGTGGAAAGCCTGTGTGCGGCCGCTGACGAACTCGCCAGTCACCATCCGCCCGACGTCGCGCTCGAACAATGGATGCAGCGCTTCGTCGACTACATCGCCACCAAGCGCGGCCTGGCCACCAGCCTGCGTATCCTACTCAACACCAATTCAACCCTGTTCTCGGACATGTCCGGCCGGGTGACACTTGCCTTGCGACAGCTGATCGAAGCGGCGGTGGCCGACGGCTCGATCCGCGGCGACGTCGACGCCTCCGATGTGCTGCACGCGCTGGGCGGCATCTACTCGGCGCCCGACACCGACGACTGGCGCGACCGCTCGCGCCGCCTGGTATCGCTGCTGATGGACGGTCTGAGGTTTGGGGCGGCGAAGTCCGCGAAGGGTGGCGGGTGAAGGCTGGGCCGCAGGTTGACGAGATGGGGATTTGGTTTCAGTCAACCTGATCAGGGCGGAATCGATGTATTCGTGCACGTTTCCGCCGTCGAGCGCGCCGGTCTGCGGGGTCTCGATGAGGGCCAGAAGGTCAGCTACGAGCTGGTGCAGGACAAACGATCAGGTAAATCATCGGCCGATGAGCTTCGGGCCCTCTGATCGGAAGTCTGGCACCATTCACAGGACTCTGCACCCGCAGCGCGGAATGCCAGCGGAGCAAGAACGAGTAACTCCGCCCTGAATTGCGCGTCAGATGCGAAATCCTATGCGAACAAGCCCACTGCTCGATCGTAAAAATGGTCGAGAGCGCAGCGCCTGGCGGCAATCCGGGCGGCTTCAAGCAATTCGTCGCGACCCGAGGCGCCATCCTTGTAGGTTGCGATGACCACGCGCGTGATCATTTCGGCGTCCTCGTTGTCAAGCTCCGCTTGGCCGGACCGCAAAATTTCCCGAACCACACCCCTCAAGAGATCCAGTTCAATGGTTGAAAAGACGCCCATATGGGGCGCGGATGTGCACTCCACCGCCATCTGAATTCCTCCCGCCGTCACGATATCAAACACGCGAGAGATTACAACTAAAGTATTAGGCCGAGCGCTTCGGAGGTCGTTCGGTACCCGAACACCGCTGCGACCTTGCTATGCCGCATTTGCCGGAAGTGCCGCGAAATGCTTTTCTCACATTGGGCAAACAGAAACGGTGCCATCTCATTGCCGAAGCGTCCGCAGACCACGATCGACGTCGAGGAGATGGACGGTCGCTGGTATATTGAAGTGAACGTGGCCGGTCGCGATAGACGCACCCTTGGCCCCTTCAAATCACGTGAAGATGCACGGGTGATAGCGAACGAGCCGCACGATCGATTGAGAGATGAAGGCAATATTAGCGTTTGAGGCGGTTGTCGGACGCAACACCTTACGGAAACCCGTTGCGCCGCATGACGTCCAGACGTAGCGAATGCGATTAGTCGGCTATCGGTGGAGTACTCATGAAGAAGACTGTCGTTAGGGTTGTCTGTGCCATCGGCCAAGCGGGGCAGCTCGGCCTCAATGGGGGCCTTCCCTGGGAAGGCAACCGGTCGCCGGAGTTCGTCGCCGACGTCGCACGGTTTTTCGACGTCACGAGAGGACACGTCTTGCTCGCCGGCCCCAAGACGATCGCAAGCGTTCCGGATTTTGCTCGCGCGGATCGGGAACTTGTCGTTGTTCGCTCCAGCATGGATCCCGAGGACACGCTCCAACGCTTTGCCGGCCGTGTCGTTTTCATCGGCGGCGGTCCACCGGTGTGGGACGCCTATGCGCGCTTCGTCAGCCACTGGGATGTCACCCGGCTGCCCTATGACGGGCCGGCGGACCGCTGGTTCGATGCAAGATGGCTTACGGGAGGTGGCGAGGTTGCCCGAAATCACGCGACCAATGAAGGCTCGGCTCGTTTCGATCCGGGGAACATTTAGACCACGTCGCGACCCAAGTTCCAGTCCGCATTTTCAGCGACTTTGCGGCAGCTGATCGAAGCGGCGGTGGCCGATGGCTCGATTCGCAGCGACGTCGACGCCTCCGACGCGCTGGGCGGCATCTATTCAGCGCCCGACACCGAGGACTGGCGCGACCGCTCCCGCCGGCTGGTGTCGCTGCTGATGGACGGGTTGAGGTTTGGGGCTGGCAAGGGCACCAAGGGTAGTGGGTGAAGGCTGGGCCGCCGAAAGCGCGGCGCTAGCTAGAACGAAGTCGGCTACGCGCCATTTCTTGACATTGCCGGCGCTTCTCCGAAGCTGACCTTCCCCGAGGCAAGAGCATGGGCAAGTCCTGACCTCAGAGCAGGCATCCTTTCGAGAAGCGCGATGCTCGTCGTCAGGCCACCCGTTCCACGCCGATATCTCCGTTTCAGCGGCCTCTTCCAAAGAGATTCCGCCTACTCCATCGATTTGGGATATAGTTGGGAGAACAGGGCAGCCCCCCGCAGCCGAAGAGGAGAAGGGGCGTGGATATCGCGAAATGGCTACGGAGCCTCGGCCTGCAGCAATACGAGCAGGCTTTTCGCGACAACGACATTGAAGCTGAAACGCTTACCCAGCTCACGGCCGACGATCTCGTGGCGCTCGGGGTCACATCGATTGGTCATCGCCGCAAGCTGCTCGCCGCTATCGCCGCCCTGCGCGCGAATTCGGATACAGCGGCCACCTCGACCACGCGATCCCTGGCGGCGATCTCAGGGACAGCCCCGCCGCTTCTAGAGGCTGAGCGGCGGCAGCTAACGGTCATGTTCGTTGGCGTCGTCGGCTCGACGGCACTCGCAGGCCGCCTAGATCCGGAGGACATGCGCGAGGTCATCGGAACCTACCATCGCTGCGTCGCCAGACTGAACCGAAATTCCTGGAGTAGGATACAGTTAAGTACCTTCCCTGCCGAGGAGTTACGCCCTAGCTAGACTAGGTTGAGAACCCCATAACTGACATCGGCAAGGTCGCTCGATTGACGAGCGCTGGCAAAGCGGCGTGAAAAAGCCCTCGATTGTTGCAATCCAACGCCTCGACGTGGTCGCAGGCCTGACGGCCGCAGCCGTCGTCCTGCCAAAGGCGATGGCCTACGCGACGGTTGCGGGCCTGCCGGTGAGTGTCGGACTTTACACGGCCTTCGTGCCGATGATCGTCTACGCGTTGCTTGGCACATCGCGCGTCCTGAGTGTAAGCTCTACGACCACCCTTGCGATCCTCGCTGGGACACAGCTCGGGCTCGCAGTTCCGGACGGTGATCCGGATAAGCTGATCACGGCAACTGCGACGCTCACCGCGCTGACCGGAGCCCTGCTGATCGGGGCCTCAGTGCTTCGCCTCGGGTTCGTCGCCAATTTCATTTCGTCTCCCGTTCTGACCGGCTTCAAGGCCGGTATCGGTCTTGTGATCGTACTCGATCAGGTGCCGAAGCTGCTCGGCGTGCACATTGCGAAGGAAGGCTTCCTCCGCGACATTCTGAGTGTGGCGCACCATTTACCCAACACGTCGCTGCTCACTCTGACCATCGCCATCGCAGCAATACTGGCGCTGTTGGCGATGGAGCGGCTCTGGCCCCATTCGCCGGCTCCCCTCGTAGCGGTGAGCGCGGGGATTGGGCTCTCATGGTTCGTCGGTTTGGATTCTGTGGGCGTCGCGATTGTGGGGTTCATCCCACAGTCGCTCCCGTCGATCACCCTACCGACTCTCAGCCTCGTCCAGCAACTCTTGCCGGGCGCGCTCGGCATCGCATTGATGAGCTTCACTGAATCGATCGCCGCCGGGCGAGCCTTCGCCGCCCCCGCCGAGCCGCTCATCAAGGCCGACCGCGAGCTTCTTGCAACAGGGGCCGCCAACTTGGCGGGTGCGTTGTTCGGCGCCATGCCGGCGGGCGGTGGTACTTCCCAGACTGCCGTGGTCCGCGCGGTCGGAGGACAAACGCAGAAGGCATCTCTCGTCACGGCCTGTGCCGCGGCGGCCACCATGCTGCTCCTGGCCCCGCTGCTCAGCCTGTTGCCTCAGGCTGTGCTGGCGGCAATCGTGATCGTCTACTCGATCGGACTGATCAAGCCGGCCGAGTTCGTGTCGATCCGCAAGGTACGGCGAATGGAGTTTCGATGGGCGCTGGCGGCCTTCCTTGGCGTACTTGCCTTCGGCACGCTGCAGGGCATCGTCGTGGCGATCGTTCTGTCGCTCGTTGGCTTGGCCAGTCAGTCGGCCAACCCAAATGTCTACGTGATCGGCCGCAAGCGGGGCACCGACGTAATCCGTCCGTTGTCACCCGAGCACCCGGACGATGAGACATTCGAGGGCCTGCTTATCCTCCGGCCGGAGGGACGGCTCTTCTTCGCCAATGCCCAACGGGTCGCGGATCAGATCCAGGCCCTGGTCGTCGAGCACAAGCCGCGCGTCCTCGCGCTCGACATGAGCCGGGTCTTCGACATCGAGTATTCCGCCCTCCAGATGATAATGGAGGGTGAACGCCGCATAACCGAGCAAGGAATGACGTGTTGGATAGTGGCGCTGAACCCCAGCGTACTCGAATACATCCGGGCCTCTGGCTTCGCCGATCGACTAGGACCCGAGCGCCTATTCTCCAGCGTACGGGGAGCCATCCAGCACTATACGACGAGTTTCAATCAAAACTAGGCACCCATTGGCGCTCGGTCGTGAGCCACCTCTCGGTGGGCGTGAATATGACTGGGGATCCTGCCGTGAAGAGCGGTCGGATGGAACTTCGCTGTCATCCCATGTACTCTGTCAGGCGCGAGACAGGCAGCATTGGCTCGAAGGAAGGCACGTACGAAGACCGGGCATTCAGCCGGCCGCAGCCGGTGTCCCAGCTGAGATAGTAGGTCAAAGATAAGACAACATTCCTCAAAGATCAGTGTTGCAAGTCATATGCTTGACCCGTCGATCGTAGTTGCTCAAGTGTTTTTCCTGCGCAACTTCCCGACCCGTCTCCGCCCACCGGATCGGCCTTGCCGCTTACAGTTATGGTGCCGGCCTGCCTGTCTGGCGAAATATAGACGGCAACCCCGTCTTGGCCAATTGTGGACAAATAGAAAGCACGATGCAGGCCGCTAACCTCGCAATGTACTAAGAAGGGAAAGTCATCAAATGATCCCTCGCTGGCATGCGCGATGGCCGCTAACTGCGATAACGCAGTGGCGGCGAAAGTTGCTCTTATGACCATACCACGCGCCTTCACGCGAGGATTCCGCCAAGACGCGACATATGCCATTTGATTGGACCCCACTTTGCTCGCCGTTATTTTTGATGCCGGTTGTGACGGTGGTCTGGACAACCACGCTATTCCCACATCTGCTCTATGAGTGGCTCTTCGAAAACCAAGTTTCGCGCATATAGTGTCATCTGGCAAGTTTAGGGTCAGCGCAAGAAGTCCGTCACCCAACTAAGAACCCAGACCGGCACTTCACCCTTACACAGCCAGGCGGGCGGATGCGGACCCCAGCGCCACCAACTTCTTACTGAGGGGCGGCGCGCCGACGTTCTTTGGATTCTGTGTTGCGTGCGTGTATCTTGTGGTCCTGCCCAGGGTCAACGACAGGAGGGTCATACGACTGACGGCAAGACCATGCGGGCTCTTCGATTTGTCGGGTATCAGAAGCCGTTTGAGTTTTGCGACGTACCAATTCCGGAGGCTGGGCCAGGCTCTGTACGCGGGTGGAGATCACCGGGAAGAATGCGCCGTTCATAAGATGGCACGGGACGCGGCCAGTGAATTAGTCACTGAACTGGTTCAAGGTTCCGCAACCCGTCGCTGACTAGCTGCAGCGTGGCGATCAGGCGCTTGTATTCCTCGATGATATCAGTCGAGAAATGCGCGAGTTGGACTGCATCGCCCCAATGGTATGACGCTTCCCACGCAATCATGTCGCGGCAAAGCTCAATCTGTTGATCGCGGATTGCTATTCGGTCGGCATTGGTTGGACGCAAGCGCCATGCTCCCGATCAAGAGCCGCCGGCTACGCGCTCGGCTATTGCGAACGCCTGCAGGTTCTTGACCTTGCCGTGGTCCTGATCGGCGGTTGGCAATAATCGAGAAGAACGCCGCGCAGGCGATATCCTTCTTTGACGCGTTCGGATGCGCTTTCATTGCCGCCTTGGTCAATTGCTTGGGCGTCATGTCTGGCGTCACGACCCGCATCAGGGTGTCGGCAATAGCCTGCATCTCGCCCGCTTCCACAGCAAAACTCCACTTGGCGACGCCAAGCATATTAGCAGGATTGCGGGGAAACGCCATCAACGCAAAGTTTGGTCTGTCAAGTATACAATCGCCGCGTCTTCCGGAGGCCAAAGCCGGGCCAGCGATCTCCATCCAGCGGGGCCGGTCACTTCCAGAAGGGGCGGGTCTCGTCGAGGCTTCCCCACAAGGTTTTTGCGCCAGCCCAGCCAAATTCGGCGCGCGCCTGACTCGCTCCGATCACCCATCCGATGGCGCGTTGCGCGGCCGGATCGCCGGCGCCGGGCGCTTCCGCTCCCGTCAACATGGCTCTGACGGCCGCCGCATCGTTCAGATCGCCGAAGACCGTCTGAAGTTTCTTCAAGCGTTTCAGGAATGGATCGACACGCTTGGCCGGGTACAAGGGAGAGAAGAACTCGACCGCATAGCGCAATTTTTTTAGCTCCTTCCGCAACTCGTGGCGCTGCTCCACTGTCAGTGTCTCAAGTCCGCGTGCACGCTTGCCAACCTTCTTCCAGCGCTTGCCGAGCGCTTGGCTGGCCAACTCCGCGACCGGCGCTGCAAGCCGCTCGGTCTGGCCAAAATCTTGAGGAACGAGCCAGCCTCGCGCCTCCACGAAACGCGCCAGGTCGATCAGGAACGCCTGCACGCGCGCGTCGGGGAGAACCTTGCGAAGGTGATCGCGCAGTCCCCCCGCCTGCCTCGAGAGAGCATCGGCAAGGGGCGGCAGACCCGGTTCATCCGCGTGGGCCTCGGCCTCCCGCCGTACGATATTGTTCGCCACCACATCGATATCCCTGAGACGCCCGACCTCCTGGCCAAGCCAGCGGGCTTCCATGCTGAGCCGCGTCATTTCCGGGCTCTTCAGAACGGAAGCGCAGACAGAGAACGCGCTTCGCAATCGGCGCAGGCCGATCCGCAACTGGTGCGGCCCTTCGGGATCGTCCAGCTCCCGGATCACCACGACATTCGTGGCGACCTGATCGAGGCACTCGCGAAGGACGTCGCGTGCCGCCTGCTCGGCGATCTGAGCCCGATCGAGTGCAACGTCCTCGGCATTGCGGGGCGCGAGCGGCGGGTCGATCCATCCCTGTTCCGCGAGCAGATAGCCGCGCGCCGCCTTGGAAAGGCGGGAGAACCTCAGGCCCCCCTCAGGAAACAGTAGATGTGCAATGTCGAACAGTCCGCCCAGGCTGCCCTCGATGAGTTCGATCTCGAGTTCACGCAACTCGGCCGAGCGCCCCCCGGCGTGGATTTCGCCGATGTCTATTGCCAGTTCCGCACGCGTGCCGTCCTCAAGGGACAACTCGCTGGCGGAACGCCTGATCACGGTCTCGCAGACCGGCTGAAGCGGCGCGCCACTCACGCGGCGAACGACCTCCTCTCGGACTGCTGCGTCCGGAATCGCTTCGAGACACAGCCGCCCACCCGGAGCCGGGTTCTCCACCTCGCCAACCTGCGAGAGGCCGCCATGCAGCTCGGCCCTGGTCTTGACAGTCTGTATCCATCGCCGCCCGTCGCGCCGGAGTCTGAGCGCGATCCCCGCCTTCTTCAGCGCGTGTTCGGGAGTGTCCAGATAGATGCTTCTGAGCGTTCTCGTTTTTGGGCTGCCGCTGGCCAGCTTCAGCGCCTTCGCGCGCCCCCAAAGCTCGCTCGACGTCAGTTCGTCGAGGAGAAACTTTAGCTCGATCTCGCTCATGGCTGTGTGTTGTCAGGCCCGGTGCAAGGCTATAGAGTAGCTGAAGCTAAAAAAATAGCTATGCCAGCTAAGGATTCAACCCGGTGGGCTTGCGCCTTCCCGTGCTTACGAGCCTTTCCGGTTATCAACCGGGCTGGGTGCGGAGCGATGTCTCTGCCGGGCTTGCAGTTGCCGCGGTTGGGCTTCCCAGTGCTATCGCCTATCCTGCGATAGCGGGCCTGCCGCCTGAGACCGGCATCTACGCGAGCATCGCGCCGCTGGTTGCCTACGCGATCTTTGGCCCCTCGCGTCAGCTCATAGTCGGTCCGGACGCGGCTACGATGACGGTGCTTGCGGCGGTTTTGGTCGCGGTTACCGCGAGCGTGCCAGTCGGGCTCGAAGTGGACCGAACTGCGATCGCAGCAATCCTCGCGCTTGGCGTCGGTTTGTTTTGCCTGGCGGCGTGGGTGCTTCGGCTCGGCGTTCTTGCAACCTTCCTGTCGCGTCCCATCCTGACGGGGTTCTTCATCGGCATCTCGCTTTCGATCCTGATCGGCCAAATCGGTCGCTTCACCGGAGTCAAGATCGAGGCGGAAGGCCTGCTCGCACCGGTCCTCGAAGTTCTGCGCAAGGCCGGATCGATACATTGGCCGTCTCTTCTGCTGGCCTTGGGGATGTTCGGTTTGTTGCAGATCGCGCGGGCCATGCGTTTTCCGGTTCCCGGGCCAGTGCTGGTCGTGGTCCTCTCCGTAGTGCTTTCGGCCGTTTTCGACTTTGAAGGACGCGGCATCGCCGTAGTCGGCGATATTCCGACAGGGTTGCCCTCGTTGTCGTTGCCAGCGATCGCTGACCTTCCGATCCAGACATTGGCCCTCGGCGCCGCGGCGATCTTCCTCGTGAGCTACGGCGCCGGCATCATTACGGCCCGCAGCTTTGGGGCAATAGGCGGCTACCCGGTCGATCCAAACCGCGAACTCATCGGATTTGGCGCTGCGAACATAGGGGCGGGCCTTTTCGGCGCCTTCCCGGTGACGGCCTCCGACTCGCGCACGGCGGTCAACCTTACCGTTGGCGGACGCTCGCAGGTGACGAGCATCGTGGCTGCCGCGACCCTGATCGCGACACTGCTGTTTCTCGGTCCGACCCTAAGGATTATCCCGATCCCTGCGCTCGGGGCGATTCTTGCGGCTACTGCAATCAGCCTGATAGATCTCGCCGCCCTTAGGCAGATTTGGCGCATCAGCCGCATGGAGTTCGTCTTCGCCCTCATTGCGATGTGGGGTCCGATTGGTCTGGGCGTCCTTAACGGGGTTGTCATCGCGATCGTCGCGACGCTGGTCTATGTTTTGCGCAAGCTGATGTTTCCCCGCGACGCTATGCTCGGCCGTGTTCCAGGCCATGACGGTTTCTACAAACTGCATCGAACGCCCGAGGCCCGTCAGGTACCCGGCCTCGCCGTATGCCTCATTCAAGGCAGCCTGCTGTTCTTCAACACCGACTACGTCGCATCGCGGCTGCGGTCCATTGCCGAGGAATTGACGGCCGACACACGCTGGCTGCTGATTGATGCAAGTGCAATTTCCCAGATCGACAGCTCGGCAGCGGCAATGCTGGAGGAGCTATGTGACGAATTGCGCAATCGCGGGATCAGGCTTGGCGTAGCGGAGCTTCACGCCGAAGCGCGCGATATCCTTGTTCGCGCCGGCGTGATCGAGCGCATTGGCTCCGACATGGTCTTCGACATTCTCGAAGAGGCGTATCATGCGTTCGAGGCCCAAGCGTGACAGTTCAGGGACTCTCCTGCTGTCACCCAACTGTCATTTTAATGGCTGCGTGCCAGTGGAGTGGAGGAAGACATGAGTAAGAAGAATAGAGACAGGGCGGCGGCTACGATATCCGAACCGGCGGAGGAAGCGAAATCGGGAGGAAAAAAATATGCGAAGGAACTCGCCCGGTTGCATGTTGAGCTTGCCCACCTTCAGGCCTGGGTGAAGAAGTCTGGTGCCCGCATCGCGATCATTTTCGAGGGCCGTGACGCCGCCGGGAAAGGCGGCGTGATCAAGCGCCTGACCGAGCGGGTCAGCCCACGAGTGTTCCGCGTCGTCGCCCTGCCGGCTCCGACCGATCGAGAGAAGACCCAGATCTACATGCAGCGCTACATCCAGCACCTGCCCGCCGGAGGCGAGATCGTGATATTCGACCGCTCCTGGTACAACCGTCCTGGCGTCGAACGCGTCATGGGTTTCTGCAGCGACAAGCAGGCGCGGCGCTTTCTCGAACAGGCACCGACGTTTGAAACCGCCCTGGTCGAAAGCGGCATAACGCTGCTCAAATACTTCCTCGATGTGAGTGAGGAAGAACAGGAGCGGCGTTTCCGACAGCGGGCCGACGACCCCCTTCGACAGTGGAAACTGAGCCCGATGGATGTCGAATCGTACAACCGCTGGTGGGATTACACCCGCGCTTACGACGAGATGATCCGTGCAACAGACACAAGGCATGCGCCCTGGTGGATTGTGCCGTCAAACGACAAGAAGCGCGCGCGCATCAACTGCATTTCGCACATTCTGAGCTCCATCCCCTATGAGCGCGTCGAGTTCGAAAAACCTAACTTCAGCAAACGCCAGAAGCGGCCCGACAACTTCGTGGACGATGCAACTCCGCGCAACCTGGTGCCGGACGTGTTCTGACCGAGTGGCACTCGGAACCTATTTAGTTTCCGGGGCCCAACTGAGAAAGAAGCCGATGTCACCAGGCATTCCGCCTGGGAAGTTAATAACCATGGCCTTGAGTTTGTAACCCTGCGGCTTCGCATTCTTCTGGTAGCGCTCATAGAGCTGCTTGGCCTTGCCCTGGAGCGTTTCGGGCCATTGCGGATCAGCGCTGTTGATGGCTCGGCCGCTGTCAGTGCAAAGGGCCGACGGAAAACTATATACTAGTGCTTCGTACTTGCCGTTCTTGACAGCGTTCATCACCAGGCGGCGGACCATCGCGATTTCATTCTCGTTCACCTGGTCCTTGAGGAAACTTTCTGTGAACTTCGTGAGCTCCTGATTTTCTCGCGCCCGCAGCTTTTCCTGCTTGTCTGCCTCCGCCATCTGCTCCTCTAGGAGAGCCATTCGCAGTTGCTCAGCGCTCGGCGGCGCCGCATTTATGTCTAAAGCTGTGTCTTTGATGTTGGCCATTTTCTCCTCCACTCGAAACCGTTCGAGAATAGAACACAGAGGCAGATCGACGTCTTGCCAATCTCGTTCGTTGGGCTCAATTCATGCCCACCCAACCGCAAGACGTAAATCAGCAGGGTAGTCGACTGAGGCAGGCTGCCAGCCGCACGTTGAAGGGATCGGCCGCCGCGGCAAGAAGTCTTGTCTTCGCAGTCCAGCTACCATTCCATGATGCCATGTGGGCACATCAAGGTCAAATTCGCGATAGGCGGTAGAATGTGTCGCGACAGGCCGCGCTAGTAGCAATTACCGGAATCGGCTTCCCGGGGCGAGCATGGGCGATAGGACCTGTTTGAGTGATACCCATTGCCATAATACCGGTCGCCATAATACCGGTTGCGGTAATACCGGTCGCGGTAATAAGGTCTGCCATAATAAGATCCGCCATAATAGGATCCGCCATAATAAGGTCTGCCATAATAAGGTCTGCCGTAATAGGGTCCGCCGTAATACGGATCGCCGTAGAAGCCGCTTCGGTAATACCCGCCGTAGTAGCCGTTGTTGTTGGCGATCATGCTGCCGAGCAGCGCTCCAGCGACAAATGCGCCGGCGGGGAACCAAAAGTCGTTGTGCCTATGGTATCCCGGACGATAGTGGCGGTAGCCGCGATAACCCCTGTACCAGCCATCTCGAATTTGGATGACATCGGACTGCGCGCTTTGTGCCCTGGGCACGAAGATCGGTGCGGCATCAACTGGAACAGTGCTCGTAAGTGCAAAAGTGGCGACCAGGGAGGTCGCTATGCCTGACAGGAACCTCATGATCGCGTCCTCGCTGGTGGCAATGTTTGCCGTATGCGAAACGTCGTCATTAACTGGAAGAAACGTCGTCGATCCAAATTTGTTCCCGAGACCGGCAAATTGTCTCAAGCCGCTCCGAACCTTTGACGGTCAGACAGGCCGCCGTCCCGCCCAGATATACGCTTGGGTGGCCCGCTGGAAATACATGTCGTCGACCGCTTTGTCACTGCGGGCGATCCGACTTAAGCCTCCTTCACGGACAAGAGATTGCCTTCGGTATCCACCAGGCAGCTTGTCTTCTTGCCGCTGGCATCGAGTTCGACCTGATAGGTTTTGGAATCGATCTTGTTCGAGGAAACCGGAAGGATCTTGGTGCTGTCGACGCCGCTCGCCTTGGCGGCCGCATTGGCGCAAAGAAGCTGCAGATCGGCTGGAGCCGTCTCGACCTGCGTCCTCGACATCTGCTCCTGAGGCGGCGGCGGCGCGCTGACGCAGGCGCTCAGGGCCCCCGCCAGGAAGCTGCGTCAAGCTCTGATCGGGCGCGTTGCCCGACCGTTGTGCGGGAGGGACTCTATGGCCCAGCAGGAGTAGGTGCAGCTGGAGGGCAGCGCCGCGGACTCAACGAGCGCTACTGTTATGACGGCAGGAACGAAGAAGCAGTCCTCATGGACCGATGCATGCTATGCATTGCTTCGATCACGCCCAGCATGGTGCGGACATGGGCGAACTCCGGCGAAGAGTTTGACAGCGGAGATCAGCGCAAGATGTCCGACAGGCTCTCGGGCTTCTTCTCGCCAAGCGACAGATCAAGGCCCGACAGAAGGTCGATGAGATGACTTCGCATCAGGTCGGACGCGTTTTTTGCGTCGTGCTTTTCGATGGCATCGACGAGGGCGTGATGGGCGTGGCTTTCGCAGGTGGTGTCGCGGCGGCGCCAGTAGAGCGCGATGATCAGCGACGACCGCGACAACAGGTCTTTGACGAAGCCGGTCAGGATCGAATGGCCGGCGATTTCGGCGATGCCGACATGGAATTTTGCCGACAGCATTATGGCGTCGCTGTCGCGGCCGGCATGCAGGGCCTCGTGCTCTTTTTCGAGATGAAGCCGCAGTTGGGCGATCTCGGCCGGCTTTGCCACTTCGGCGGCAAGCGCCGCGACCTTGGGCTCGATCAGCGCCCGCGCTTCGAACACCTCGCGCGCTTCCTGCTTGGTCGGCTGGGCGACGAACGCGCCGCGGTTCGGCTCGAGCCGAGCCAAGCGGTCATGCGACAGCGCCTGCAGCGCCGCGCGTATCACCGCGCGGCTCACCGAATAGATCGAGGCGAGTTCGTCCTCGGGCAGCTTTGTGCCCGGTGCGAGGCGGTGGCTGACGATGGCGTCGCGCAGGCCGGCATAGACCGGAAACCAGCGCATCGTCGGCTTGTCGCCATCCCGTGTCTTTGGTCCAAGCAGGTCCATCGTCTCATTGTCCCGGCGGCCGGATCGCATAGCGGCGCGAACACCGCGTTTCCGGCCGGACATCGAACATCCTGTGTGGGAATGTCAACAATTTTGCACGCATCAGGATACACGGCCGGAGGGCGAAAAGGGCGCAAAGATTCCGGCGAAGGATTTTTCGAGTGGAACCTGGTAGCCGCCGCGCTTCGAGGTCGACAGGCCAAGGCCGACGAGGCTCTCGCAGAGTTTTACCGCGCAGGCGACGCCGTCGAGCACGGGAAGGCCATGTTCGCGGCTGAGCGCGGCGGCGAGGTCGGCCATTCCGGCGCATCCCAGCACAATCGCTTCGGCCCGGTCGTCGCGGATGGCGCGCTCGATCTCCTCCGAAATTCGATGGCGGGCGTTGGAGCCGGGCACTTCGAGCTCCAGAACGGGAACGTCGCTTGCCCGCACCCTGGCGCAGCGGCTGGCGAGGCCGTAGCGCACCAGATTGTGCTCAATCGCCGGCACCGAACGCGACAGCGTCGTCACCACGCTGAACTTGCCGGCAATCAGGCTCGCCATGTGAAACGCCGCTTCGCCGATGCCAACCACCGGCATCTCGCCAACGCAGCGTACTGCGTCGAGGCCGGTGTCGTCGAAGCAGGCGATGACGCAGGCGCTCGCCGCCGGATGTCTCTGGATCTCCCCGATCATTCCCGGGATGGCGAAGACCTCGTCGAAATAGCCTTCGACGCTCGGCGGCCCGTCCTTCGGATTGACGGCGATGATCCTGGTGCCGGCCGAAGCCGCGCCGCGCGCCGCCTCGCCGATCTTTTCGGTCATGGACGCGGTGGTGTTGGGATTGACGACGAGTATGTCCATTTGCGCTTTCATATTTCGCCGCCGAGATAGAGTTTCTTGACCCGGTCGTCGCCAAGCAGCTCAGCCGAATGTCCGGCCAGCGCGATCTTTCCGGTCGTCAGTGCGTAGGCGCGCTGCGAGATGCGCAGCGCCATGCGCGAATTCTGCTCGACCAAGAGAACGCTGACCTTTTCGTCGCGATTGATCGCCACGATGGAGCGGGCGATGTCCTGGACGAGCTTCGGCGCGACGCCGAGCGAGGGTTCATCGAGCAGCAGAAGCTTCGGTTTGGCCATCAGCGCCCGCCCGATCACCAGCATCTGCTGTTCGCCGCCGCTCATCGTGCCCGCCGTCTGGGAATAGCGTTCCTTCAGGCGCGGAAATCGCCCGAGCACCATGTCCAGCGTCCTGGCGATTTCGGCCTTGTCAGTGCGGGTGAAGGCACCCATCATCAGATTGTCGCGCACCGTCATGTAGGAAAAGACGCGCCGACCCTCCGGCACCATGGCGATGCCCATCCTGACCAGCTCGTCCGGGCGCGTTCCGTCGATGCGGAGGCCCTGGAAATGAATCTCGCCGCTGCGGACCTTCTTCAGGCCGGTGATGGCGCGCAGGATCGAGGATTTGCCCGCGCCGTTCGCGCCGATCAGCGCGACGGTCTCGCCCTCGTTGACGTTGAGCGACACGCCCTTCAGTGCATAGACATGATCGTAGTAGAGTTCGACCTCGGAGACTTTCAGCAGTTCGCCCATGGCTAAAATCCGATCGTCTCATCTTCGGCGCCGAGATAGGCCTCGATGACCTTTTCGTTCTCCTGGATTTCCTTCGGCGTTCCCTCGGCGATTTTCACACCGAAGTTCAGGACGACGATGCGGTCGGAAATGTTCATGACGGCGGGCATATCGTGCTCGACCAGCAGGACAGTCACGCCGCGCTTCCGAACGCCGCGCACCATCTCCACCGCGCGCACGGTTTCGTCATGGTTCATGCCGGCGAAGGGCTCGTCGAGCAGAAGCACGGTCGGGTTCGTGGCGAGCCCGATGGCAATCCCGAGCGCGCGCAGATGGCCGTGCGGCAGCGTGCTGGCGACCTCATGCCGTTGCGCGCCGAGATCGAGGAAGTCGATGATCTCGTCGGCCGAGCGGCCGAATTCATCCTCGTCGCGCCGTGCGGTGTTCGTGCCGAGATAGAAGCCGGCAAGGCTGGCATTGGAACGCAGGTGATGCGCGATGATGACATTGTCGCGCACCGTCATGCCCTTGAAGATCGTCGTCTCCTGGAACGTGCGCACCACGCCCTTCCGGGCGACGATATGCGGCGCCAGGCCTGAAATCCGCTCTCCCCGGAACAGCACTTCGCCCGAGGTCGGATTGAGGAAAGAGGAAATCAGCTTGAACAGCGTCGACTTGCCGGCGCCGTTGGGGCCGATGACGGAGAGGATTTCGCGTTCGCGGACCGCGAAGGAAACATTGTTGACCGCGACCAGCCCGCCGAAGCGTTTGGTCACGGCCTTGATCTGAAGAAGCTCGGTCATGGACCTAGCCCTGCTTCTTGCCGAACAGCCTGAGGCTGAGCAGGCCGTTGGGAAGGAACAGCATCAGCGCGATCAGCACCGAAGAGAAGATCAGCAACTGGAACTCGCCGGTCTCGAACAGGAAATCCCAGCCGAAATAGAGCACGAAGGTGCCGATCATCGGCCCGAAGACGTGGCCGAGCCCGCCGAGGAAGCAGTTCAGCATGAAGTTCACCGAGTCGGTGACGGTGAAGCTCGACGGATAGATCGACTGCGAGATGGCGACGAACATCGCACCGCCGAGACCGCCGAGGAATGAGGAGATGGCGTAGGCGATAACGCGCAGATAGGCGATGTTGACGCCGATCGAGGAGGCCAGTTCCTCGTTCTGCTGCAACGACTGGCAGAGTTTGCCGATGCGCGAATGGACTAGGCGGTAGAGCGCCGCAAAGCACAGCACCATTAGCACAACCGACACCAGATAGAAGGCGGGACGCGGATTGGCGAGCGTCGCGAAATCTGGAAGGATGGTCAGCCCGAAGATCGAGATGCCGCCGGGGAGCGGAATGCTGACCATACCCTTGGCTCCGTTGGTGATCGGCAGTGCCAGCGCGAGCAGCCGCGCCACTTCGGTCAAAACCAGCGTGACCATGGCGAAATAGACGCCGCGAAGCCTGAGGATGGGCAGTCCGATCAGCACGCTTGCAGCGGCGCAGAATAGCCCAGCCAGCGGCAGTGTCAGCCAGAACGACACACCGTACTGGACGACAAGAATGGCCGAAACATAGCCGCCCATAAGCGCGAAGGCGCCCTGGCCGATATTGATGCGGCCGATGTAGAAAGTCACCCACACCCCGGCGCTGGCGATGCTGAGCAGCGCGACCGAGGTCAGCGTGTAGTAGAGGTCGAGCCGACCGGTCGCCTCGATCAGCCAGGGCACGCCGACGAGTACGACCAGCAGGAAGACAGCGACGGCGAGGATGTTGCGTGTACGCTTCATGTCCATCATCCCCACGGCTTGCCCATGAGCCCGTTCGGGCGGATGCTCAGGAACACCATCAGCGCGGCGAAGATGACGAGATAAGTGACGTCGCCATATTGGCGTAGCACCGTCAGGCCGACCGATTCCATCATGCCGAGGATGAAGCCGCCGGCGATCGCTCCGCTGACCACGCCGGCCCCGCCGATCATCACCATCAAGAACGCCTTGATCGAGATCGGCCCGCCGATGCCCGAATTGACGCCGGTGATGGCGACCAGCAGCCCGCCGACTATGCCGGCAAGCATGGCGCCGAGCGCAAAGCCGATCATCGAATAGCGGTCGACCTCGACGCCCATCAGCTGCGCCGCGACCCGGTCCTGCGCCAGCGCCCGCATGGCGCGTCCCGGCTTGCTGTACTGCATGAAAAGCACGAAGGAGGCGATGAACAGTATGGCGAGTGCGCCGACCAGCAGCCGGTCGTAAGGCATTATGAGGCTGTCGGAGACGAAGACGCCGTTGACGATCTTCGGCACGCCGCGCTGCTTTTCACCGAACAGGAGGAGGATCACGGCGTCGAGGAAGAATGCGACCGCCGCCGCGAGAAGCATCGTACTTTCCTCCCGCACGCTTCGCCTAATCACCGTTCTGAAAAGGAATTTCTCGACCAGCGCTCCAATGACCAGCAGCGTGATCCCGGACGCGACGAGCGCGACGACGAAAGGCATGCCGAGCTGGCCATAGACGGTGTAGGTGACGAAGCCGCCGAGAACGTACATCTGCCCATGGGCAAAGTTAAGCACGTTCATCAGCGCGAAGATCAGGGTCAGACCGAGCGCGATCAAGGCGTATTGCGCGCCAAGATAAAGCCCGTTGGCGATGACTTGTTCCATCAGGATGGTTCCCGGCCATTCAGAGGCTCAAGGCGAATGCACGAGCCTCTGCGGCAATCCGCTTCAGTGCAGTTGCGTCAATCGACTTGAGCGACGAAGAGCGTCTCGAACTTGCCGTCGCGGTATTCCGTGACCACCATCGGGACCGAAAGCTGGCGCTTCTGGCCAAACGACGTCATTCCGACATAGGTCAGCTTAGCATCGCCCTTCAGATAGGGATTGGGCGCCGAGAAAGTGTCGATCGTCTTCTTGAACCCCTCAACATTGTCGATCGCGGCCGGGTTCGCCTTCAGCGTCTCGATGATGTATTCGAGCGCGTAGACCTTGGTGTTGGACTCGTCATTGTATTCGCCGAACATTTTCGTATAGCGGTCGACGAACTCCTTCATCGTGTCGGACGCGATTTCGGGCGTCGATGCGCCGCCGACTGAGATGAAGCCGTTGGCCAACTCGCCCGCGCCCTCTTCCAGCACCTTGGCATCCTGCGCCGTTTCGGTGGAGATCAGACCTTCGTAGCCGAGCTCGCGCGCGGCGCGGATCAGCAGCGGCGCATTGCCGGGCGCGACACCCGAAAGCACCAGCAGGTCCGGTTTTTGCAAAACGATCGGCGTCAGTACCGGCGTGAAATCGCGGGTATCGTTTTGGTAGACATCCGTGGCAGCCACAACCTCGAGCCCGAGCGCCTTTGCCGCGGCAACACCGCCATCCCGCTGGCTCAGCGGATCGGATTCGTTGGCGGCGACAAAGGCAACTTTTTTCACGCCCCTGTTTTCCATGAGATATTTGTAGATCGCCGGAGCCGACTGGTAGTTGGCGATCATGCCGAGCACGGCGTTGGACGCCGGCGGGGTGTAGAGTTCCTTCGGGAATGCGTAGGGAAAATAGATGATGCCCTTGGATTCTGCCACGGGACGCACCGCCGCCGCGCCGTCGTCGACATTCGGACCGACGACATAGTGGATGCCCTCCTGGGCCATCTTCTCCATGCCGGCGATCGCCCGCTTCGGGTCCTTCTGGTCGTCGAAGGTGACGATTTTGATGTCATAGGTCTCGTCACCAATCTTCACACCGCCGGTTTCGTTGATCCAGGCGGCGCGTGTCTGCATCGAGCGGACGTTGGATGTGCCCCACGCAGCGGCCGCGCCACTCGTCACGCCGACAAAGCCGATCTTGAGTTCCTTGTTGGCGGCGTGCACCGTTATTGTGCCGCCGGCCATGATTGCCAGCGCGGAGACGGCGCCGAGCGCGGCGAATGTGATTATTGAACGTCTGTTGATCATTGTTCTTCCCCTTGGAGGCCGCGCATTGTTGCGACAGAACTCGACCGATACGCGGACTTTTGTGAGTGAAGGCTCAAATCAATCACCTGTCAACAAAACTCTTAAAGATTGTTGACAATCTTGTGACGGGCCGTAGATGAAGGACGTAGGACCGATCGGGTTCGGTGCTTTGCTCGAGAGCTTCGTGGTGTCGGAATTCCTGAAGCTCGCATCGTGGTCAGAGCGACGGGTGTCTTTCAATCCGCGAAGTCCTGGGAGCTACGCGCGGCCACCAGTCTCGCCCGGCTCTGGCGTGTCCAGGGCAAGCATGCCGACGCACGCGATCTGCTCGCGCCGGTTTATGCTTGGTTCACCGAAGGCTTTGCGACACCGGACCTCAAAGAGGCCAAAGCAATGCTCGATACTTTGAGGTGAATAGAGCCCTCGCTATCCTTTGGGCGGCCCCTGAGCCATTGATGCCGGCCGAGACGCGCGTCTTCGTCGAATCCGTGGCCGAGGCATTCACGCGCCAGCGCCTCGACGAAAAATTCCGACAGCCTCGCGTGAAAAGGCATTGGCTTGTCACATCAGTGAAACGTCTGGTCACTGCCATGCGCTGGTTCAGATGAAGGTCCGCTAACGAGCCGCCGGAGCGCCTGGGGAAAGTCCGGATCGGGTCATTTCCGGTCGTTGACGCCTCCTACGAAGATGTAGGTGTTGAAGCGGAATGGTATTAGTCTGCGCGGTCTGGGGCTTCAGGGACGCGGCAAACGCATGGATTTCAGCTCAGGCCATGGCTATTTCCTCATCGGCGGCCTCATCCTCGTCGGTGCCGGGCTCCTGATCCTTTCGCTGATCGTCAATATTCGTGTGGCACACAGCGTGCGCCACGACATGCGCCATCGTGAAAAGCTGTTGGAGTATTATCGCAACATCTTTTCCCAACTCGGCGTGATCCTGATCGGAATTGGCGTTTCCCTGTTCATCTTCTTTTTTCAGCAGAACTATCAGGACCAGCGCAAACGCGAAACGGAGCTGCAGCTGGTTCTCGCCAAACTGGCGGCGCGCATTGCTCGCGGCGCCGCCGTCGTCGAATTCCTTGGCGAATTTGATGCGCTGCTGGATGATGGCGGGCCCTACATCAGTCCGGAGCTCGGTGGAACGAACGCCGCGATCAGCGCGCACGGGGCGGAACTCGGCAAGCAGGTCGCCGAGATCCTTCTGGTCGAGCGCGACGTTGAGGTTCAAGGGTTCGAGATCCTGAATCTATCGCGCGATTTCGAAGCATCGTTCGTCGTCAACGAACTCGATCCCACGCTGTGGTTCAACATCGTCCGGGACGAGAGTGAGATCAAATATGCCACCACTCAGCTCGCCCTCGACTACAAAGACCTGCAGGATGCGATCGGCGGAGACTCAATCGCGGTTGCGATCGCAAATCCTGAAAAGGAGGCAAAGATCAAGCAGGAGGTGCTCGACATCTTTTATGATGCCGACCTCTTGCGCCAGCGCAGCAGGAGGCTTCTCGGCCGTGCGTGCTGGCTTTTCAGCGAGGGGCGCAGCTTCGTCAACCTTGGGCCGGTCAACGAAATCGAAGCCGATGCCAGGTCGCAACAGGAATGGATCGATCGGTCGAAACGCTTCCTGACGCAGTTGAAGTCGGGAAGCGGCGATTGCTTCAAATTGCTCCAGGTCGGTCCGGCGTCCTGAGTTGAGAACGCGCCCGGAAAGGCTCGCCGCCCCCGCCGCTCTAGGACTCAGTCTCAGTCAGCTGGTTACCGCCGATGGCCGATATGGGGGTGGAATGTTGCCATTTGTCTTGCGGCGCCTGGCCTAATCGCTGCTAATGCAGAACCGGATGACCATTCCGATCCAAGGCTCTATAACAGGCCGACAGAATTGCGATGATCAAGGGGAGACGATGCGCTACATACGTCCGCTTTCAATGGAAGATGCCGTTGGCCAGCTGGCCGGCTCGTCTGGCACGGCCGCCATTCTCGCGGGAGGCAGCGACCTCCTGGTGAGGATGAAAGGCGGCTTTATCGAGCCCGACCTGATCGTCGACATCAAAGCGATCGACGGACTGGGCGAGATCAGGGAAACGGCGGAGGGCTTCAGCATCGGTGCGGCGGTCTCCTGCGCCCTGATGGGAGAGAGCGCGGCCTTGAAGAGGGAATGGCCGGGCGTCGTCGAAGCGGCCAAGCTGATCGGCTCCAAGCAGGTACAGGGACGCTGCACCATCGTCGGCAATCTTTGCAACGCCTCGCCGGCAGCCGACAGCGTGCCGGCGCTGGTAGCCGCCAGCGCCATGGCATTGATAGCCGGGCCAGGAGGCAGGCGCACCGTCGCGGTAGAGGCAGTGCCGACCGGGCCGGGCAAGACGTCGCTCGCCAAGGGCGAGATCATCGAGGCGATCGTGCTCGACAGGCGCGCGCCGCGCTCCGGCGATGCCTATCTGCGTTTCATTCCACGCACGGAGATGGACATCGCCGTGGTCAGCGCCGGGGTGAACCTGACGCTCGATGAACAAGGTGTCGTCAAATCGGCCCGCGTGGCACTGGGCGCCGTGGCGCCGACAGTGCTGCTGGTGGAAGAGGCCGCCGAGGCCCTCATCGGCAGGAAGCTGGACGAAGCCGCGCTGGAGCGGCTGGCCAAGGTCTGCTCGGGGGCCTGCCGCCCTATCGACGACAAGCGGGGCACCATCGAGTTCAGAAGAAAAGTTGCGGGTGTGCTGGCCAGGCGGGCCGCCACGACCGCCTATGCACGTGCAGGAGGCAAATGATGGCTGGTGTAGCAGTCTCAACGACAGTCAACGGCGACAATGTCGAGTACCTTTGCCAACCGGACGAGACGCTGCTCGACGTCCTGCGCGACCGCCTCGGGCTGACGGGCGCCAAGGAAGGCTGCGGCACCGGCGACTGCGGCGCCTGCAGCATCATCCTCGACGACCGGCTGGTGTGCTCGTGCCTGGTGCTCGGCGCGGAGGCCGAGGGCCGGCGTGTCGAGACCGTCGAGGGCATGGCGCATGGCGACAGGCTGCATCCACTGCAGCAGAAGTTCCTCGAGCACGCAGCACTCCAATGCGGCATCTGCACGCCGGGCTTCCTGATCGCGGCGAAGGACCTTTTGGCCAAGAATCCCGACCCGACCGAGGAGGAAATCCGCTTCGGCCTCGCCGGGAACCTCTGCCGCTGTACCGGCTATGACAAGATCGTGCGCGCCGTCCAGGACGCCGCAAGCGTGATGAAGGGAGCCTGACGATGAACTTCGATCCGCGCTATTCCGGACGCAATTTCGCCTCCGTCGGCACGCGTCCCATCCGCCCCGACGGCGTCGACAAGGTGACAGGCCGCGCGCGCTACGGCGCGGACTTCAACATGGCCGGCCAGTTGGTCGGGCGTGTTCTGAGAAGCCCGCACGCGCACGCTACGATCAGGAAGATCGACACCTCAAAGGCGGAGAAGCTCAACGGCGTGAAGGCGGTGATCACCGCGGCCGACCTCCCCGACCTCACCGACGGCGATGCCGCCATGTACGACATCCTCGACAACTGCATGGCGCGCAAGAAGGCGCTCTATGACGGCCATGCGGTGGCCGCGGTCGCCGCGGTCGACGCCCGCACGGCAAGGCAGGCGCTGAAGCTGATCGAGGTCGACTATGAAGTGCTGCCGCATGTGACCGATGTCGACGAGGCGATGAAGCACTCAGCGCCCGTACTCAACGACACCATCTTCACCGAAGGCGTCGAGGAAAAGCCCACCAAGCCGTCCAACGTCACCAAGCGCACCCAGTACGGCCATGGCGACGTTCATGAGGGTTTTGGGCAGGCCGATTTCATTGTCGAACGCTCCTTCAAGACCGAGCAGACGCACCAGGGCTACATCGAGCCACATGCCTGCGTGGCGAGCGTCAGCTCCGACGGCACCGCCGACCTCTGGGTCTGCACGCAAGGCCATTTCGTCTACCGCCAGCATTGCGCCCAACTGCTTGGCATGGAAGCCTCCAAGCTGCGCGTCACCTCGTCGGAGATCGGCGGCGGCTTCGGCGGCAAGACCCATGTCTGGGCCGAGCCGGTGGCGCTGGCGCTGTCGCGCAAGGCCGGACGGCCGGTCAAGCTGGTGATGACGCGCGACGAGGTGTTTCGCGCCTCCGGCCCAACCAGCGCCACCTCGATCGACGTCAGAATCGGCGCCCGCAAGGATGGCACGATCACCGCGGCCGAGGCGACACTGCGCTATTCCTGCGGCCCCTATGCCGGCATGTGGGCTGAGATCGGCGCCATGACGGCGTTCGCCTGCTATCGGCTCGAGAACGTCAGGACGGTTGGCTACGAAGTTCTGGTCAACCGGCCGAAGACGGCGGCCTATCGCGCGCCATCGGCGCCGATGGCGGCGTTTGCGGTGGAAAGTGCCGTCGACGAGCTGGCCAAGGAGATCGGCATGGATCCGGTCGAGTTCCGGATCAGGAACGCCGCCCAGGAAGGCACCAGATCGTCCTACGGCCCGGTATACGGCCCGATTGGCATCGGCCCGACGCTGGAAGCGGCGAAGAACCATCCGCACATGAAGGCACCGCTGGGCAAGAACCAGGGCCGCGGCATGGCTTGCGGCTTCTGGTTCAACTTCGGCGGCCAGACCTGCACCGACCTCAACATCGGCATGGACGGCTCGGTCTCGCTTGCCGTCGGAACCGTGGATGTCGGCGGCTCGCGCGCCTCGCTATCGCTGGTGGCGGCGGAGGAACTCGGCATCGCCTATGAGCAGGTCAAGGCGGTGGTGGCTGACACCTCCAGCCTCGGCTACAACGACATGACGGACGGCAGCCGCGGCACCTTCTCCTCCTCTATGGCGACGATCTCGGCCGCCCGCAACGCCATCAAGATCCTGCGGGACCGCGCCGCGCAGATGTGGGACATTCCCGTCGACGACGTGGTCTGGGAAAAGGGCCACGCCATCGCCAAAGGCGAGAAGTACGGCAACCTCGCTGCACTGTCGCTTAAGGAGATCGCGGCCGCGTCAGGGAAGACGGGCGGGCCGATCGCCGGCCACAGCGAGCTCGTCGCCGACGGCGCCGGCGTCTCCTTCGCCACCCATATCTGCGATATCGAGGTCGATCCGGAGACCGGCGCGACCAGGGTCCTGCGCTACACCGTCGTGCAGGATGCCGGCAAGGCGGTGCACCCGACCTATGTCGAGGGGCAGTACCAGGGGGGTGCCGCGCAAGGCATCGGCTGGGCGCTCAACGAAGAGTACATCTACGGCAAGGACGGGCGGCTGCAGAACCCGGGCTTCCTCGACTACCGCATCCCGGTCTGCTCGGACCTGCCGATGATCGACACGCAGATCCTCGAGATCCCCAATCCCAACCATCCTTACGGGGTGCGCGGCGTCGGCGAGACCTCGATCGTGCCGCCGCTGGCGGCGATCGCCAATGCGGTGTCGAACGCCGCGGGCGTGCGGATGACGCATATCCCGATGTCGCCGCCGCGGATTCTCGCGGCGATCGAGGCGGAACGGGGAGGCTGATGGTCGAAGTAACGCTCTGGGGATCGCTCGGCGCAATCGCCGGAGGCAAGAGCAAGGTCGAGATCGAGGCGAAGGATATTCGGGAGCTGTTCAGGAAGCTGGCTGAGCAGTATCCCGGCTTCGAGCCCTACATCGACCGCGGCATCGCAGTCGCTATCGACGGGGTTATCTATCGCGACACCTGGTCGAAGGAATTGCCACAAGGCGCTGAGATATTCCTGCTGCCGCGTCTTGCTGGCGGATGACTGGACAACCATGTCGCTACCATCGCCGACCAAGACCTGGGCTGTCATGCAGGGCCTAGAAAGGGCTCGGCTATCAACACAATTCTTAGCCAGCCAGGGAATTCCGCAGCTTTCTATGGCTGCTTTGGGTCATGGGCGTGAATTCGGCCGAGCGCGAACGGGCCGTCGCTGAGGGTCGTACTCGGTCGTTCAGATTGATTGGGTTTTGACGCTAATCACCCACGCGCCGCAGCGTGCCGAGATTGTTATCGTCGAGAAACTCTATGGTCATAGCCGACGCCTTGCCGTCGGGGCCGATGTCAAAGCCTACGCCCGAGGGCCTGTCCGGCGTCTCGGCGTCCGGGAAGGTCAGGAAGAGGTCGCCGTCGAAATGCTTCAATGAATAGGACCGGGCGCCGGCCGGCCCGACCTTGAGCACAAGGGCGTCTCCCGCACTCGAAACGATCGCATCGCCAATGAAGTCGTTGGAATAGCGGCCTTCATAGGCACTGGCCGGTCCGGCCGGCCTTGCCGGAGACGGTGGCGCGGCATAGGTGGCCTTGGCGGCGGCGACCGCCGGGCCGAACAGGCTAGCATAGGCGTCGTCCCATGCCTTGATCCAGTCCTTCTCGACCTTTCCGTCAAAGGCCATATCGGCAAAGCTCTCGGACAGCCCTTCCGGCACGCCTGTCGAAAAGGCGTTGGCGACAATGACGATGCCAAGCTTCTCCTCCGGAAAAAGTGTCACCAGGGTACGGGCGCCGACGCTGAACGCGCCGGCATGACCCCAGCTCAGACCGTGCCGGCCGAATTCGATATTCCAGCCGAGACCGTAGAAGGACTCGCCACCGGAGACGGGGTTCTTGCCGCGCGCCATCAGGGGAACATGCGTCTGGTCCAGCGCATCGGCGGCAATGAGGGTCTCGCCGGCATAGACCCCGTTGCCGAGCACGAGGCGCACCCATTGCGAGAGATCGCGTGCCGTGGAGCTGACGCCGCCCGCCGGCGCCTGCGCATCCGGATCGCGCTTTACCTTCGCGGCCCAGACGCCGTCGATTTTGACGTGGAGCGCGGCGCGATTGGCGTGCTTGATGAAGTCCGCATGACGGGAGCTGGTCGAGGTCATTCCAAGCGGACGGTAGAGCTTCTCCTCGGCGACCTCCTCCCAGGACTTGCCTGTCGGCTTCGCGGCCGCGGTGGCACCCTCGGTCAGTCCAAAATTGCTGTAGGAGTAACCGGCACGAAAGCTCGACGATGGCGACACGAACCGCAGACGACGCAGGATCTCCGCGCGATCGTAGCCAATGTCCTCGAGGTCGTCTCCGGCGGTGCCGGGAAGTCCGCTGCGGTGCGAGAACAGGTCGCGGACCGTGAGTTCACTGGTCGGATAGGGCTCGGCGAGCCGGAAGGCCGGATCGAGATCGACGATTTTCGCATCCCAGGAAACGATGCGCTCGCTGACCAGCGCCGCCACTATCGTTGCGGAGACCGGCTTGGAGAGGGAGGCGATCTGGAACACCGTGTCCGCGTCGACCGCCTCCGGCTTTCCGGCCTCGCGATGTCCGAACCCCTTGAGGAAGATCACCTCGTCGCCATGCACGACCCCGATGGCGAGACCGGGTACGGCACCGTCCTTGACCACGCCTTCGGCGAGCAGTTCGAACTTCGACAGGGCGGCGGCAATCCGCTCGGGCGTGATGGTATCGGCCGACGCTGCATGCGGCGAAAGCACCAAGACGGCGATAAAGGCCCACATCCCCCAACGGCGGAAATTCCGACCCAGCCCCACGCTCGAACTCCCCCTCTCCCCTGCAAGCACTGGTCATACTACAGGCCGACGCAGGAAAGGCCAACCCTCGCCTGCGCGGTAGAGCGAAGTCTCCTGTGCGACCCCAAGTGGCCATCCCGGGAGCCAGCCGGTCAACGGTAGCGAACGGACCATCGCTCAGCGGCGACGACCGTCATGAAGAACCCGATCGACAACAGCGATGAGAGCACGATAGCGGCGTAGAGCCGGTCGGACTGATAGTTGAAGGTTGCCTGGATGATCAGCGCACCGAGACCTTTGTCGGAGCCGATCCATTCGCCAACGATCGCGCCGATCACCGCGGTCGCCGAGGCGATCCGCAGCGAAGCGAAAAGCATTGGCAGCGCACGCGGCAAACGCAGGCGCCAGAATACTTCCCAACGCGTCGCCGACAGCACGCGGAACAGCTCGTGCTCGCTGGGGCTCGCCGATTCCAGGCCCCGGATCATGTTGATCAGCGTCGGGAAGAAACAGATCACCGCCGCGATCACGATCTTGGGCAGCATGCCGAGGCCGAAGATGAGGATGACGACCGGGGCCAGCGCAAGCACCGGGATCGTATTGAAGAACAGCACGACCGGAAAATAGGCAGCCTGCAGCGTACGGCTGTGCACGAAGACGATCGCCAGCAGCACTGCGGCGAGGTTGCCGAGCACGAAGCCGGAGAGCGCCTCGATGGCCGTCGGCCAGAGGTTCGACAGGAGAAGCGATCCGTTCCTGGCAAACACGCCCGCTATCGCGGTCGGCGTCGGAACGATGTATGCGGGCACGCCAGCGAGCGGCAGCAGGACCTGCCATGCGAGAATGAGCGAGCCGGCGCCGATGATCGGCAGCACGGTCTGTGCGAACGGCGAAAGCGGCCCCCGGTTCACGAGGCCGCTCCAAGGGCGGAGCGCATCCTGGCCATCGCCGCGACGATCGCCGGATCCTCGCGCGAGCATCTGTTGTCCGGCCCCTTCAGCGGACGAAGGTCGTGGTCGGCGACGATCCTTCCGGGATGGGCGGCAAGCACGATCACGCGCTGTCCGAGATAGACCGCTTCGGCAATGGAATGTGTGACGAACAGCACGGTCGTTTCGGTCCGCCGCCAAAGGTTCAGCAGTTCGTCGTTGAGGCGATCGCGGGTGATCTCGTCAAGCGCACCAAAGGGTTCGTCCATCAGAAGCAGACGTGGCTCGCCAAGCAGCGCCCGGGCGATCGCCAGCCTTTGGCGTTGTCCGCCGGAGAGCTGATGTGGCAGGCGCTCACCGAGCGCCGACAGGCCGACGAGTTCGAGCAGTTCGTCGGCCCGGTCGTCTATCATGCGCGACAGGCTGCGGCGGCCCACCTGGATCGGCAGCCGTACATTCTCGCGCGCCGTGCGCCACGGCAAAAGGGTCGAGTCCTGGAAGACAAAACCCACGCCGCGGCCGGAGCGCACCGCCGACGGCGTTTCGCCCATCACGCGTATCGTGCCCGCGAGCGGCGCCAAAAGATCGGCGACAACCCGCAGAAACGTCGACTTTCCGCACCCCGAAGGCCCGAGGATCGACAGGAACGTCCCGGCCTCGACTGTCAGTTCGAGACCGGAGATCACCGTCACTGGCGAGCGCCGGCCGGGATAGCCGACGTCGAGCCCGGAGGTTTCGATGGCCGGCGCGGCCATCAAGAGGCAGGTGCGCCGAGCTTCGGCCGTTCAGCCGCACTGAGTTCGAGAATCTCAGTCGTATAGACGTCCTCGGCCTTCGGCCTGCCGTTCGGGTATTGGCCAATCTGGTCAAGCAGCGCGATCTGGCTCTCGATCGAGGCAGGATCGAACGTGCCCCATCCATCCTTTTTCGTGTTGTCGTCGAACGACAGTTTCAGCACCAGGGGGATCGTCTTCTTTTCCCAGCCTGCGTCGATCTCGGGATAGGCCGCGACGAGCTTGTCGACCGCCTGCTCGGGATTGGCGTGTACCCAGCCCCAACCCTTGGCGACCGCACCGATGAATTTTGCCAGGGTCTCGGAATCGGATTCGATGGCGCTGTCGGTCGCGAAGTAGACGTCGGCATAGGACGCCAGGCCCAGCTCCGACAACAGCAGATCGATGCGATCGTCGCCGACGACGCTGAGCGCCTGCGTGTTGGTGATCCAGCCGCCGATCGCATCCACGTCGCCACGGACGAGCGGCGCCTTATCGAACCCGACATTGACGATGGTGACCTCGGAAGGGTCGATCTTGTTCTTCGCCAGCATCGCGTCGATGGCGAAGCGCGCGGTCGGCTGCGTGCCGATCCGCATCCCCTTCAGATCCGCCACCGACCGGATCGGCTTCGCCGGTTTCGACGTCAGCGCATAGGGCCCGGTGCGATAGCCGCAGGCGATGATCTTTACCGGAACGCCGCTCGCCCGCGCGGCATAGAGTTGAGGCGATTCGGAGAATTGGCCGAGCTGGGCGGCACCGGACACCACCGGCGGCACGGTGGCGGCGTTCGGCCCTCCGGGGCTGAACTCGACTTCGAGCCCGGCTTCTTTGAAATAGCCATTGGCGACGGCTGCCA
Organism: Mesorhizobium onobrychidis; assembly: GCF_024707545.1. NCBI lineage: Bacteria > Pseudomonadati > Pseudomonadota > Alphaproteobacteria > Hyphomicrobiales > Phyllobacteriaceae > Mesorhizobium > Mesorhizobium onobrychidis. The sequence goes on along the minus strand of NZ_CP062229.1, from coordinate 3,033,053 downwards.
CGTCGCCAATCTGGCCGTTCGACATCAGCCAGTCATACTGGACGACCAGCTTGGCAGCTGCCGATGCGCTGGCGCCAAACAGCTGAAGACCCGGCCCGAAAGCCGCCAGGCTGGCAGCGCCGGCCTTCAGGATCGATCTGCGATTCCACTGCGATGTGTTCCCACTCATCTTCTTGCTCCGTTGTTGGACTGTTTTGCATGCGGCGCGGCCCTTCTTGTGAGGCCGTCGCGATCGGATCATCCTTGCGTGTCGTGATAGTCGCCCGGTCCCGCGCCGGTCCAGGCGTAGAGCTCCCACAGCGTCCCGTCCGGGTCGTGGAAGTAGGCGCAGCGCGCGTTCCAGACATAGTCGCCGGGAGGCCCGACGAACGGCACTCCCTTGTCCGACAGTTCAGCGTAGAGCCGGTCGACCTCGCCGGCGCTTTCGAGTTCCATGGCGACACATGCCTTGTACGCCTGCTTCGGTGAGCGGACATTCGAGACGCCGCAGTGGCGATTGATGTGATCCAGTTCCCATGCGGCGAGCGTCACGCGCTCGGAATGAAAATCGACAAAGCCTTCGGCGCGGCGTCTGATCCGGTAGCCGAGCTTCTGCGTGTAGAAGTCGATGGTGCGGTCGATATCCTCCACAAGGAGGCAGATATCGGTGATTGCCTTGGTCTGCCCGAGCGACATGGTCATTTGCCTCGATTGATCTTCGCGGTGAGTTCGACGCCTACGCGCGATGCCGCGCCATCGATGTGCCGGCGCATCGCCTCGCCGGCAGCCTGCGGATCATGCGCGGCGAGCGCGTCGTAGATCCGCACATGCTCGGCGACGTTGACCTCGACCAGGTCGTGGAGCGGGTTGGTGAGGCGGGCATAGTGGATCGACTGGCGGATCTGCTCGCAGACGAAGGAAATGAAGGTGTAGATATAGCCGTTGCCCGTCGCCCGGGCGATCGCCCGATGGAAAAGCAGATCGGCCTCGATGCTGCCATCCTCCCAGCGCTCCTCGCCACCCATGCGGTCCAGCGCAGCCTTGATTGCGTCAAGATCATCGGATGCGCAGCGTGTCGCGGCCAGCGTGGCGGATTCGGTCTCCAGAATGCTGCGCAGCTCGAAGAGCTGCTCCATGTTGCGCTGGTCTTTCAGCGCTTCGCGGTCGATCCGGATGGCTGTTCGCTGTTCCGGCGCCATGACGAATGCGCCTACGCCCTGACGCGCCTCGACCATGCCATCGGCGCGAAGCTGCGCGATCGCTTCCCTGACAACATTGCGGCTGACGCCGAATTTGTCGGCGAGCTGGCTTTCGGTCGGAAGCCGGGCTCCCGGGATGATATCGCCGCCCTCGATCTCGCGGCTCAGATGCGAGGCGACGCGATGCGGAAGCGCCTCCACGCTGCCTATGATGGACGAACGCTGCTTCATGCGGCTTCCCCTACAAATCGCCCCGATCAGGCATGAGACATCCGGGATTGAACAGGCCTGTCGGATCGAAGGCTGCCTTGATCGCGGTATGTAGCTGCCGCTCGCGCTGCGACAGACCGGCCCAGAACACATGGCTGCGGCTGCGACCCACGCCATGCTCTGCGCTGAACGAGCCGCCGAGCGCTCCGACCAGTTCATAAAGTCGGGTCAAAACCGCCTGGCCCACGGCCCTCGCTTCGCCGGGCTCGCAATCGATGGGAGGCAGCACGTTGAAATGGATGTTCCCATCGCCCGCGTGGCCATAGGCCAGCGATGTCCAGCCTGGCCACTCGCGCACGATACACGCGCGTGCTTGCTCAATCAGCTTCGGCACTTCGCTGAGGCGAACCGAGAGGTCGGTGCGGACATGAAAGCCACGCCGCGCCTGACCCTCAACCAGGCCCTCCCGGATGGCCCAGAATGTGGCGGCCTGCGAGCGGCTTTGCGCGACGACGCCGTCCCTGATCAGGTCGGTCTCAAGGGCGCGCGCCAGCATCGTTTCAAGAAGTCCGCCGGCATCTATCCCTGGCCCACAGGCGAGTTCGACGATCGCATGAACCGGACACGCTTGCGTCAACGGCGAGCGCAGGTTCGGATCGATGAGATGGGCAAGCGGCAGGCACTCCTCGCCGATAACCTCAAACGCGCTGAGAAGGTCGGAGCAGAGATGCCTCGCCATCCGGAAAAGTTCGCATGCCTGGCGGAAGCTGCCCAGTCCGACATAGGCGGTCTCGACCTGCGTCGGCCGGGGCGAGAGCCTTACCTCTACGCCCGTGACGACCCCGAGCGTCCCCTCCGAGCCGATCATCAATTGCTTAAGGCTGTAGCCGCGATTGTCCTTGCGCAGCCCATTCATGCCGTTCCACAGTGTGCCGTCCGGCAGAACCGTCTCAAGCCCGAGCACCAGATCACGCGTCATGCCGTACCGCAGCACATTGATGCCACCCGCATTGGTCGCGACATTGCCGCCGATCGTGCACGATCCCTGCGCACCAAGCGCGAGAGGGAAGGTCATGTCGGATGCTTCAGCGGCGTCCTTGACGTCCTGCAGCACGGCACCGGCATCCGCTTGCAGCGTGAAGTCGAGCGGATCGACGCAGCGTATCCGGTTGAGACGCTCAAGCGACAGCACGGCGAACTCCGAATTGTCTGGAATCGCGCCGCCGGCAAGTCCGGTATTGCCGCCTTGCACGACGATCGCGACACCGCTCTGCGAGCACCATCTCACAAACGCCTGGACGTCTTCCACGGATCCTGGACGCACGATGAAGCGGGCACTTCCGCGCCTGTCGCGGCCCCAATCGATGAGGTAGCGCTCTGCCAGTGGCGACCGTCCGTCTATCAGCGCATCACCCGCCAACTGCGCGGGCAGCTCAACAATTGCGCCGGAAGCTTCGCGTTGAAGAGACGGATGAGCCGTAGACATGGGTCCGATCATACGGTCATCCTACAACTTGGCAAGTCCCTATTCTCTCGGTTGCCGTCATCACTTCGGCGCCGAACTCCGCGGGGCCTACCCCCCCATCCACGCCCGCGCCTGAACTGTTCCCCCTCGAAAAATGCTATTTTTTTACAGCCGGCCGGGGCCAATGCTTTAACGTGGTTGCCTGGAACTGTTCTTTATCGGCCTGAACATGTTTCAGATCCTTCGCCGCCTCAGCGGCACATCTCTGCTTCGACCCTGGATAGTCGGAACCGAAGCTCGTTCCATCGAAGCCGGCGCAGTGACGATCTGCTCAGGGGTCCACCTGCCCCCCTCTAACAATGGATGCCGGTCTCCTTCGAATAAGTATTGTGTCGAATACATTTCGCTGATTAGCTGTCTTGCATAAGTCCGGGACAAGATTGGCAAACGTTGTCCGGGGAGGACCGCGATGCCGGTGCTTGAGGTTCGCCACGTTTCCAAGAATTTCGGGGCCATCCAGGCCCTGAGCGACGTCAGCTTCCAGGTGGAGCGAGGCGAAGTCGTGGGTCTGATGGGGGACAACGGCGCCGGCAAGCCCTCCGTGGTCAAGACCGTGGCCGGGGATTTCCCGCCGAGCGGGAGGAAACTCCTGCCCATTTCATAGGGGATCTCAATGTCGGAATTGTTCTCGCTCAACGGCCGTGTCGCGCTGGTCACCGGTGCTTCGCGTGGTCTCGGCTTCGCCATGGCCAAGGCACTTGCGGAAAACGGCGCGACAGTGATCGTCAATGCCCGCGATCCGGCCGCCCTCGCCGCGGCGGCCGAAAGGATCGGGGCCGAAGCCCTGCCGTTCGATGTCACCGACGCGGCGATCTCAAGGGCGTCGCTCGAAGGAATCGTCGAACGCCACGGCCGCCTCGATATTCTGGTCAACAACGCCGGCATCCAGCATCGAAGTCAGTTGATCGAATGGCAGGACGAGGATTTCGACCATGTGATTGCCGTCAATCTTTCGGCTTGCTTCCGCATGATGCGCGACGCGGTGCGCCTGATGCTGCCAAACAAGTTCGGGCGCATAATAAACACCGGATCGGTTGCAGCGATACTTGGCCGTCCCACCATTCACGCCTATGTGGCGGCAAAGGCGGGCCTGCACGGGCTGACACGCTCCACTGCCGCTGAGCTGGGCCGTCACGGCATCACCGTCAACGCGATCGCCCCCGGCTATTTCGCCACCGAGCTCAATACCGCACTTATGAGCGACGAGGCCTTCACCAAATGGGTCGAGACACGAACCCCGGCGGGCCGCTGGGCCCAGCCTGAGGAGCTCGGCGGAGCCGTGGTGTTTCTCGCCTCCGACGCTGCCGCCTACGTCAACGGACATGTACTGGCCGTTGACGGTGGGCTATCGGTCTCCCTCTGACCTGCGACGTGCCTTTCAGAAAATTTCAGCCGGGCAGCGCCGCGAGGTCTGTGAAGACCGGCTGAGTTAATGCATGTCGCGCAAAAGTGTGCAGCGGTTTTGCGATAACGACATGCATAAAACAACAACCTAAAGCGCGTCGCATGAGGCCGGCCAAACGCGACGCGCTTTAGCCAATCCCATAGACCAGGCTCACGCGCCCATCCGTGAGTTGCTGAACCTTCCGCAGTTCGAGCCCGCAGCGATTTTGCGTTGCTCCAAATAGCGCCTTCCCTTCGCCGACGAGCAGCGGATAGAGGATCAGCCGCAGTTCATCCACCAGCCCGGCATCGATGAGGCTCGCGGTCATTCGCGCACCGCCCATGAGATAGATATCCTTGCCGGGCTGCTGCTTGAGGCCAGCGATGTCGTCGAGGCTCCGCACGAAGCGCGTCTTTGGCCAAAGCGCCGAAGTCATCGTGTTCGACAGCACATAGTGCGGGGTCTGTTCGGCAAAGCGGGCCCATTCGAGCTCGGCCGGCGTCGGCAACTTGCCGGTCATCGGCAGCGGCTTGTCCGGCTCATTCTGGATCGCGCTCCAGTAGCGCTCGTAGCCGGCGTACATGACGCTCCCGAGCAGGCAGGCATCGATCTGCGGCGTCAGCCCATACTCCTCCGACCACGCGTCGACCCAATCGGCGTAACCCTCGGGTCCCTCCATCTTGCCGTCGACGGAAACCTTCATTCCGGCGATCAATTTGCGCATGACGTCCTCCATCAGGCTTGCACAATGCAAGCACGTTCATCGTTTCATCGGTGCTGGTGTGCGAGCCTCCATGGGCGGATGCCCGTGGAAGCTGGGCGGTGACTTCAGGGGTGGTCGATGCGATCGTGTCAGGCCGGCAGGCGGCGGTCGTATTCTTCCCGCAGGCGGCTCCAGCCATCCCAGAACGAGGTCGGCGTCCTGCCCGCGAGGCGGGCGGCCAGCATGTCGAGGTGCATGTGCCAGCCGGCGGTGACGTTGAGCTGGATTGCGCGTTCCGGCAGCCGGCGATGGATGACGGTGAGCAGCACATCATTGCCCTTCGGCTCCAGCAAGAAGGAAACCCCGCCGGTGTTTCCCCAGGTGATGGCGAGCTTGCGCGGCGCATCAAGCTCGGTGATCCGGCCCTCCATCCGATGCTCTTCGGGAAAGCCCGCGGGGCGCTGGCCGGGCGGGTCGGTCAGCTCGTCGTTACGCCAGACCAACTCGAACGAGGTGCCGGCGTTCATTTCCATCTGGCCGGCAGCCATCCACTGCCGGCGCAAGTCACTCTCGGTGAGATAAGCCCAGACCCGCTCGATGGGGCCGGGCAAAAGGCGCTGGATGGTGAACGTGGCGGGCTCGGTCAGCTCGCCATAGGCTTCGATGTTTTTCATCTGGTTCATTGGTCGTCTCCTTCTTTTGAGGTGGGCGATTTCCTGGAATCATCCTTGGCTTTGCTTGCGTCCTCCTCGCGAAGGAGGCGTTCGAGAACGTCGAGACGGTTGGTCCAGAAGCGCTCGTAGAAGCCCAGCCATTGGTGGGCGCTGGCCAGCGGTCCGGGTTCGAGGCGGCAAAGATGTGTGCGGCCCCTCACCTCTCGACGAATAAGCCCGGCATTCTCCAGCGCCTTGATGTGCTTGGAGGCCGCCGCCAGCGACATGGCGAAGGGTTCGGCGAGCTGGCTCACCGTTCGCTCGCCGCCGGCGAGGTCGCGAAGCATCCTCCGGCGGGTGGCGTCGCCAAGAGCGTGAAAAACCGCGTCGATCTGGCGTGTCTCTAATTCAACCATGTAGTTGAATATAGAGACACGCCTTCGAATTGTCAACCGATTGGTTGAATGATTGTGGGAAAACCCTGCTACGGCAGATTCAGCAGAATTTCAGAAATCTTCCGGTACGCGCCCGTTCTTTGGCTTCATTGTTCTCAAGAAAGAAAGAACCGGATGAGGTCGACCATGTCACTGAATGAGAACACGCGCCAAGCCGCCCGGCAAGAACTCCTCGAATATGTATCTTGCGTTATGGCTGCGTCGCCTTGTGCGCCCATGCCTGGAACGATGTTCGAAATGCTCGAGATCATCGCCATGGAGAGGCGGATGGCTTCCAGCCAAAGTGAAAGCGAATCAAATTCCTTTGATCCCTTGACGTCTGAGCGAATTGAGACCCCAATCAGGCAGCGTCTAGTCAGGCTGATCAGGTCGGCATTCGATGTCGCAAGAAAATCCAGAGCACGTTCTGGCACTTGGCAGTTGCGAGCTTGATCTTGCGCGCGGCCTCCTTCTCCGCGACGGGAAACCTGTTGCCCTCCGCTCCAAGGCGTTTGATCTGTTAACCTATCTCAGCAGGAATGTTGGACGTGTCGCGACCAAGTCAGAACTGATGTCAGCGGTGTGGCCTGATGTCTTCGTGACCGAGGACTCACTGACGCAAGCCGTCAGGGAGTTGCGAAAGGCGCTGCAGGACGAAAGCCAAACCATTATCCGCACGGTCGCCAAACGCGGCTACGTCCTCTCTCTTCTCGATGCGCCAAAGCCAGAGAGCTCTGGACAGCCGAGCGTTGCGGTACTGCGCTTCAGCAATGAAGGTGCGCCGGAAGACACCCCTCTGGTTGACGGCTTCGCCGAGGACATTGTCAATGCGTTGGCTCGCTTTGGAACGGTCGTTGTGCTGGCGCGCAATTCCGGATTTGCATTTGTCTCGGATTCCGCTTCCGATTGGCGTGCCATTGGCGACAGCCTTGGCGCAACCTATTTGGTCCGTGGCAGGGCGACGACTCGCGCAGACGGCATGCGGGTCACCGTCAGCCTCATTACCGCCTCGACGGGTGGAGTTCTCTGGAGCGATAATTTTTCTGCGTCTGGCGGCCAGATCTTCGATATGCAGGAAGAAATCGCTCGCCGTGTGGTGAACCGGCTGGTCGCTCGGCTCGACGACGCAGGGATTAAACAAGCAACCCCAAAACCTACGGACAGCTTGGCCGCATACGAACTTCTCCTGCGTGGACTGGCCCGGCTGCGCGGCTATGGTGATGACGACAATGAGGCTTCGCGCAGTCTTTTCCAGGCGGCGGTCGAGAAGGACCCGACCTATGCCTTGGCGCATTCCTACATCGCGCTCGCCGATCTCATTATCGGTGGCTATGCTGAGGCATCCCCAGCGTTGCTTGGTTCAGTGATCGACCGCGCAGAGTGTGCGGTGACCTTGGCGCCGGAAGAGCCACGCTGCCATCGCGTACTCGCCCAGGCTTTCCTCTCAGCCCGTCGGTTCGAAGCAGCCGAACATCACCTTCAACGCGCGCTCGACCTCAATCCGTATGACGCCGATACGATTGCTCAAATGGGATACTTGCTCACGATGAGAGGCAGGCCTCTTGAAGCACTCGCGGCGCTTGACAGTGCGATACGGATCAACCCGATCCATCCTGATTGGTACCATTATGATCGCTCTATCGCGCTTTACTCTTCAGGAGACTACAAGGCCGCGCTCCTTAGCATGTCGAAGCTCCCATTGAAGGCACCCTGGCGGCTGACAAGGCTCGCGGCGTGCCATGCGCAACTCGGCGATCTCAAGGAAGCCCAGAACATTATCGCAGAGGTCAAGCGGATAGCGCCTGACTATTCGCCACTGGAGTTTGCGCAAACCAGGATAGCGTTCGAACATGCGAGCGATATTGAACACTTCACTGCCGGCGTCGCCAAAGCATTTGCAGCATATGAGGCCGGCCCGGTCGGCGCCGCCCTGCCCGGACATCGTGAGTAGCAGCGCGCTTATCGCGAAGGGCTGACGAGCCTTCCGGATTGTAACCACAAATGGCAACTGCGGCGGAAGCGGGACCTTCACTTGCCTTCGAAGAAAGTATGAATCGAGACTTCCAGCTTTTCGATGAGTTGAGGGTTATGGCAGCTTCCAGCCCAGATCAGGGCGTTCAGTCTCATATCCTTGTTGAGAAAGTTCATTTTCCGAGAATCAAGCAGGTATCCCGCGACCTCGTAGTGCCGTCCCTTGATAGCCTCGATAAGCGCGTTGTTTCTTCCGGTCTTGTCAGTAAGATTCACGTCGGCGCCATTCTCGACAAGCAACTTAACGACATCCAGATGCCCGTTCTTTGCTGCTTCAATAAGCGCCGTTCTGCCGTAGTAGTCGGCTCTTGCATCGATCTCTATTTCGGGATGTTTCACGAGGGCTAAAATAGAGGCGTAGTGGCCCTTGGCCGAAGCAAGGCTCAAAGGCGTGCTCTTCCATTTGTTTCTGGAATTCACATCGATTGCTGGGTGTTCGATCAACGCCTCGACCGCCGCAGTGCGGGCATTGAGGGCTGCGAGATGAAGTGCTGACCAGCCGCCGCCGTCCGCCTCGTTGATATTGGCGCCGGCCGCCAACTCCGCTCGAACGGCCTCCGCATCGCCGCTTTCTGCCGCGAACAGCAGATTCGACCAACCTCTCGCCCCTTCGGCTTCCAAGCTCTCGGTCAATGCAGTCGCCTCCCCGAATGCTCCCCGCAGGATACCATTGTTCCGGTTCGGCCGACATCCACCGAATGACCGGCTTCCATCGAAAAGCCTTTCACATTCGACAGCGTCCGGCAAATACAATCCGCGTGTGAAGGGCGGCCCCAGCGCGTTGGGGTTAAAAGCTGGAGCGATGTCGGGTTATGACCGGAAGTGGCATCGGGATCAGCGCTTCACATTCTCCTGATATCTCGCCCGTTCGTCGCATGATGCCTGTGACTGCCTGACTTAAGAGCGCGACGGCGTCCGACTGACTTCACTCGCAAGCAGAGTGGCGAGGACGCCGAGGTCGGGCTGGCTCATTGGTAATCGGCATGGAAGTTGGACCGCTCGGACTTGAAGCCAGGCCTCTGATCAAAGCGGAACTGGCCGATATCCTCCGGCAGCGGAGGCCGATAGAGAACGAACCGTAAGCGCGCACTCTATCGAGACAGATCATGCAGTCCTTCAGTACGTTCGTCGTCAACAATGTCCGCTGGCTCTTGGGCGCCTTTTTGCTGACCCTCGTCTCGTCCTTCGGGCAGACCTTCTTCATCGCCTTGTCGAACGGGGGGATCCGCGAGACGTTCGGGTTGAGTCATGGCGAGTTCGGCGGGCTTTATATGCTGGCAACGCTCCTCAGCGCAGCGACTCTGCCGTTTTTGGGTCGGCCGCTGGACCGGTATTCGACAGTGACCATGGCGATCGCGGCGATGCTCATGCTCGCCTGCGCCACAATCGCGATGGGGTTCGCCGGTTCGCTGCCAACCCTGCTCCTCGCGCTCTACCTGCTGCGCCTTTTCGGGCAGGGCATGATGACCCAGACCGCTTTGACGGCGACAGGCCGCTGGTTCGCCGCGAACCGGGGCCGCGCCGTCTCGGTCGTCACGCTTGGCTTTCATGTTGGCGGCGCTCTGTTGCCTTTCTTGTTCGTCCTCGTGGCCGGCCTCGTCGGCTGGAGGGGAAGTTGGTTCGTCTGCGCAGCCTTCATCCTGGTCGTGGCGTTGCCTCTGGTTTGTGCGCTGGTCTGGAAGGAACGCAATCCGCAGAGCGCGGCCCAGCCGAGGGCGCAACGCGCAGTGAAGCACTGGACGCGGGCGGAAGTCCTGCGCGATCCGACGTTCTACGCCATCTGCCTGGGTGTCCTGGCTCCCGCCTTCGTCGGCACGACCATCTTCTTTCACCAGGTCTACCTAACCGAGCTCCGAAGCTGGCCGCTGCAACTCTTCGCGAGCGGCTTCGCCGTCCTGTCCGCCACGACGATGGCCTTTGCGCTTCTGGCCGGGTGGCTGATCGACCGCCTCTCGGCGGTCCAACTTCTGCCTCTATTCCTTCTGCCGCTGGCGCTGGCGTGCTTCGCGGCTGCCTATCTGACGGCGCCTTTCGCCATCTTCGTCTTCATGGCGCTGCTTGGCATCAGCTACGGCTTCTCCTCGACCTTGGAGGGCGCCATGTGGCCGGAGATCTACGGCACCGCGCATCTCGGCGCGATCCGCTCGGTTGTGGTGGCCGTGATGGTTCTCGCGTCGGCGATGGGTCCCGGCATCACCGGATACCTGATCGACGCCGGCGTCGACTACTCGCTGCAACTGGCCTTGATGGGCGTCTACAGTCTTGCCGCCGCCTTCCTGATGTGGAGGGTATCGCGGAGGCTGACGCGGGCCCGTCTCGCGGCTGGAATCTTTCCAGCTCCTGATCGGCCCTGAAATCGTCGGCACTAACATTTATGTTGGGACATACGGAATGAAAGTGCTGGTCCGCGTCGGGTCAAGGATCCTAAGCACCCCGATACCACCACCTAGTTCGACATGCGGCGGATCGTAGACGGCAAGGCCGTTGAGCACTGCGACCCGACCTGCAGTAGCTTGCCGGCACTCTCCGAGGCCGCTATCGGAAAGGTGAGAAGCGAGATGCGAATTGGACGTCGGCAATTTCTGGTCCTGTCGCTCGGAGCGGCTGCCCTCGGCAAGGCATACGCCTCCGAGCCATTCTGGGCAGCCCTGCGATCCGGAGAAGCCATTGCCGTGCTGCGCCATGCCGCAGCCCCAGGCTCCGGCGATCCGCATGGCTTCAGGCTCGGTGATTGCAGCACCCAGCGGAATCTGTCGGAAGAAGGTCGTGCGCAGTCCCGCGCGATCGGCGACCTGTTCCGTGCAAATGGCATCTCGTCGGCAGCCGTCTATTCGAGCAAGTGGTGTCGTTGCCTCGATACCGCTCGCCTGCTCGGGATCGGCGAAGTTGTGCCTCTTGAGCTGCTCAATTCATTCTTTGGCAACAGTTCGGCCGCAGAGGAGCGCACCGCTGCCCTTTTGGCCTGGCTTCGCGGGCAGCGTTTCGGCGGACCCGCCATCCTTGTCACGCATCAGGTCAACATCACCAGCTTGACCGGCGAGGTGCCGGATAGCGGCGAAATGATCGTCGCCCGTATTCATGAGGCTGAGCCCGTGCAGGTCATCGGGCGTGTTGCCACGCCGGCTTGAGCATCATGGCCTTCGACCCCATCTCGTGCAGCAGCGCTTCAGTCGTGGAACAACGACGTGAGATCAAAGGGAGTGATGGCATGGCTATCGATTTCAACCACACAATCCTGCCGGCCCGCAACAGCGAGGCGTCGGCAAAATTCTTGGCGGAAATGCTTGGCCTTCCAGCCCCGAGGCGCTGGGGACCCTTCCAGATGGTCACGACCGAAAACGGTGCCAACCTCGACTACATGGATACCGACGCCGAAATCACGCCGCAGCATTACGCCTTCCTGGTCAGCGAAGCCGAGTTCGACGAGATCTTCGGTAGGATTCGTGAACGGAACCTCCCGTACTGGGCTGACCCTGGCTGGACGCAGTTGGGCGAGATCAACCACCACGACGGCGGCCGCGGCGTTTATTTCGAGGACCCGAACGGTCATCTTCTCGAAATCATTACCCGTCAGTACGGCAGCGGCGGATGGAACCCGTGATCGCTCGGTGACGTAGCCAGGCTCTGCGAGCTGGTCTCATGGCGGAACCTGAACGGTGATCTTGATCGATGAATAATAGGCCGCGACATTCGGAAATAACGAAGTACCTCTGAGGCCGACCGTGCTTGGCATTCTTGCAAACCGCATCTATCGTCATCTCTTCGCGGCTCAGGTGATCGCACTGATCGGTACCGGGCTTGCGACGGTAGCTCTCGGTCTGGGCGTGACTTTCGGGCTATCGGCGACATTTGTGATCCTCGCCTGCATCGCGGGCGCTGCCCTGTTTACGGCGTTACTAGTGTGGCCAGCTTCCGATCCAGAAGTCCTTGAACACCAGCATCGCGGCCTTCCCGAGCATGATCCGCATTGGGCTGAGGGATCGGACCATTTCGGACATCGCCATGCTCACGCCTTTGTAATCGATAAGCTGCATCCGGAATGGCCGCGCGAGCCTTAAGCGGCAGCGAGTGAGCAGGATATAGCCCCGGCATGCTGCAGACGATCATCGATGTTCAACGCGACATTTATCTGGCCTTCGCCGGGCACATAAAGACGTTCGCCCAAGACGGCAATTGGGGGGCACTCGCGGCCTTCTTGCCGATGGGCATCGTGTTCGGGGCGGTCCATGCGATGACGCCCGGACATTCCAAGTCGGTGCTTGCCACGTACCTCGCCGGATCATCGGCCGGACTGGGGCGCAGCCTGATAGTGTCCCTTGCACTCTCCTTCACGCACGTCGCCGTGGCGGTGCTGATCGCGCTCCTGGCGCTGCCGCTCGTGTCAGTCGCGCTGGGAACCGTCGGCCGTGCGCCATTGCTGGAAGATTTGAGCCGAAGCTTGCTCGGCGCGATAGGGCTCTGGATGGTGTGGCGGGCGCTCCGGCACGCGGTTCACGCCCATGGTGACCGGGAAGGTGTGGCGGTTGGCATCATGGCAGGCCTAATCCCCTGCCCGCTGACGCTTTTCGCTATGACATTCGCCATGATACGCAGCGTACCGGAAGCAGGCATCGCGTTCGCCGTAGCGATGATGGCAGGGGTCGCGTTCACCCTCTCGGCCGTCGCCCTTGTCACGGTGTTCTTCTGCAGCCAGCTGATCAGTCTGCTGAAATCGCGTCCGAAACTCGTCGCGGTCGTGACCCGCTCGGTCGAAGCGGTCGCCGGCGCAGTCCTTGTCGCCGTTGCCCTCCATGGAATCCTGTGAAGTAACGGTGTCGCCCTGGTTTGCTCAGTCGTCAGCGATGGAACTCGCCACCATCAATCCGTCCGCTGACGGCGAAGCCGGGAACTTCAAATTGACGAATTGCTCGCGCCCCCCGGCGATCAGTATATAGAGCCTGGATATCTGCAACCCATCTCGTTTTTCGTCGATCTTCTCAGCATCGGTCCGGGTGAAAAAGCTCTTCAGGAAGGTCTCGTGATCGACATCGGTCATGGCGACGGTGCATGTCTGCACCGCCTTACCGTCCAACCTGGCTTTTGTTACCCCGACGATGGCCCCCTTCGGCATGGTATCGTCTGCCGCAGTCGTCCACGTCTTTGCCTCATTTACATTCGCGATGGGGGATAAGTTCGAAAAAGCATCGTAGGAAACCGGCGTCCATCGAAGCCTCCCCGCCGCTGCTGCTGTCCGGTCGAAATCGGGACCGTGTGCCAGGCAGGTGCTGTGGAAGGCTTCCAGTGCGCGCTCGACATCGACACCGGCGTGCACCGATGATGCCGGATAAAGGGCGGCGAATAACGTCAGGAGGAAGCGAGGCGACATTTCACGCTCCGAGCCAGCTCAAAACGGTCGACACCTTTCAAACGCTTTGCCGCCGCGATCGATCCCCCTGGCTAAACGCCCCAAACCGACAAGGCTGGCCTCACCGCTCCTCTGGGGGCTTCAAGTGCCGGAACTGCAGCAGCAGCAGCAGGTCATAAATGATCTTCAATGCACCGCAGATGAGGAGGGGCCAAGCTCGGAAAGAGGCAGCAAGCAGAGCGCCCGCCAGCGCCGGACTGGCTGCCGCGGCCAGACTGCGCGGGACAGATGTGAAGCTCGCGGCCGCCGCCCGCTCCGCTTCCGTGACAACGGCCATGACGTAAGATGAGCGCGTCGGGACGTCCATCTGCGAAAGCGCGGCGCGGACCAGCAGCAGGGCCAGTGTCAGAGGTAGCGTCGGCGCAAGCGCCGCCAGCATTAGGGCGATGCTGGACGGAATGTGTGTGAACACCATCGTGTTGATGAGTCCGATGTGCCGGGACAGCCAAGCTGCAACGGGGAATGAGAACGCCGAAAGCACGCCGGACCAGAAGAAGAAAAATCCCGCTTCCGAAAGCGACAGGTCGAATTTTTCGAAAAGCCATAGGGCAAGCAGCGACTGGACGACAAAGCCGCCGGCGAAAGCATCAAGGCTAAAAAGGGCCGCGAGCTTGAGAACGATATTGCGCGAGGGGCCGAGCGCGGACGCGGTACCTGTGTCCGACGTGGGACGGCGCTGCGGGATCCGCGCGTAGAAGAGGCCGCCGAGCAGGCCGAGCAACGCGTAGAGCACGAACATGGCCTTGATGCCGGTGAGTTGGTCGAGGCCGGATGGAGCAACAAGATCAGGGGTCGCCGAAGCGAGTGCGCCAACGGCGCCTGCAAGCGCGCCCACCAAGCTGTAACGCGCGAACATCTTGGTCCGGGCGGCATCAGTGACTTCGCGTGTGAGCACGGCATGCTCTAATGGCACGAACACGCTGACGCTGCCGGCCGACGGGTTGATGGTGCCTGCGAACGCGATCACCAAAAACAGCGCGTAGTCATGAACCAGGGCAAAGGCCACACCCGTGGCGACCATCAGACTGGTGGCGGCAAGCAGGAGACGGCGGTGATCGTGTCGGGCACCAAGGACTCCGACGGCGATGGTCAAGAGCGCTGAACCGAGCAGCGATGCGGTCGCGATGATGCCGACCTGCAGAGGCGTGAAGCCCAATGCGAGCAGGTAGACCGGCAACAGAACGGCCACGAAGCCATCGCCCATATCGCGCAGGGCTCGGGCCGCAAAAAGAAAGGTCGTCGGGTGGATCCGCTGCACTGGCCTAGCCTACTCTCATGACCTGCGTCGGCGTCACCGCGCTCGGCAGCGACGCTCGGCAAGGCGGAAAGATCATGACGGAGTCGCGTTAGATATTCCAGCGAGTCGAGTATCGGTTTTGTTGGACTGGAACAGAGAGAACCTGTTCCGGGTAGATGGACGGGTGTTTGAGGTACGGATGGATGGATGAAGGAACTTGTTAGGGCCCGTGAGCTCGCGCGGTCACTTCATCGAACGGCCGATGCCGAGCGCGTCCGTTTCGCGTGGGCACCTTCTCGCTCGCTCCACACCTGCGAAATCCGCGGCGAAAATGGTATCGGACCGATTGGTGCTCCAATATGGACATGTAGAGTTGTTGTCTTCGAGCGTTCCGTGAGAAATGGCATCCAGGCAATGACAGGCCGCTAGACAGCAGACCGCCAGAGGGGGATGAATGCGTCGCATCGCTCGGATATCGCTTGCCATCATCCTTTCGCTAGCCGTCGCAATCCTGACTGCCTGGGCCGGACTTGCCATGTGGTATCGCCTGCCCGTGGCTGAGTTTGGACGGGCTGTGGCCGGCGTCCTTTTCACCTTGTTCGGCCTCGCCACCGTCATCGCGCTGTTCAGCCGGTTTCGCATCAGGGCGTTTGCCCTGTTTGCAGCTGCGTTTGCTGTGGTTCTGGTTTGGTGGAGCACCATCAGGCCTTTTGATCACGCGGACTGGGCGCCCGACGTCGCCCGTCAGGTGACCGGCACCCGCGACGGGAACCTGTTGACGCTGACTGATGTGCGCGACTTCGAATGGCGTAGCGCTACTGATTTCACCGAACGCTGGACAACGCGGACCTACGACCTCTCCAACCTTCAGACGGTCGACCTCTTCATGTCTTATTGGTCCGGGACCAAAATCGCCCATGTCATCTTAAGCTTCGGCTTTGCAGGAGGTGACTATCTTGCCTGGTCGATTGAGGTGCGACGCCAGGGAGGCGGCAAGTTTTCTCCCATGGCAGACCTGTTCAAGAGCAATCCCCTGGTCATTATCGCGGCTGACGAGCGAGACGTCGTCGGCGTCAGGTCAAACGTTCGCGGAGAGGATGTCCAAATCTATCGGCTAAAAGCGTCACCGGAGGCGGCCCGGGCGCTCTTGCTGGAATACGTCTTGGACGCAAATGCACTTTCCACGACTCCAGAGTTCTATAATTCCATCACGACGAACTGCACGACCACGATCGTCAGGATGATGCGAGCCGTCGGTGACGTGGTCCCCCTTGACTGGCGCCTCATCGTTAACGGCTATCTTCCCGAATATGCGTATGCACGGGGTGCACTCGATGTCAGCTTGCCGATGTCGGTTTTGAGGGAGGCGGCCCACATTGACGGCCGTGCGCGGGCGTCGGGCCTTTCGCCAGACTTTTCGAGATCGATCCGGATTGGCGTGCCATCCCCCGGTCCAATTTATTGATCTCTGGAATCGTGTTTGGAAACGCTGGGCGGTTCGAACCGGATCTCATCCCGGCTTCACGGCGCACTTCTACTTTCTCCACCTGTCGACTCGCCTTGGCGGACACCGAGCCTAGATAAGCACTGCGCTGGGGCGAAGCGATGCAGAAGGACCTGAGCATGCCTGAACAGATTACCCTGAATAAGCCTGAACAGATCACATTGAATGATGGCTCAGCCATTCCCCAGATCGGCCTTGGCGTGTGGCAGGTCGATCCAGCCATCACGAGCCAGGTGGTGAGTTGGGGGATCGAGGCCGGCTACAGGTTGATCGACACCGCCGAAGGCTACCAGAACGAGGAAGGCGTCGGGCGAGCGATCCGCACGGCTGGCGTGCCGAGAAGCGAGCTGTTCATCACCTCGAAGCTGCGCAACGGCGCGCATCAGCGTGACGCCGCCCTCCGGGCCTTCGACGAGACGATGAGCAAGCTCGGCATCGATCAGATCGACCTGTTCCTGATCCACTGGCCAGTGCCCAGCCAGGGCAAATATGTCGAGGCGTGGAAGACCCTGATCGAACTCAGGAATGGCGGCCGGATCAGGTCGATCGGGGTTTCGAATTTCAACCAGGACCATCTGGAGCGGATCATCGGCGAGACCGGAGTCACGCCCTCGGTCAACCAGATCGAACTCCATCCCCGGTTTCAACAGCGCCACATCAGGGAATTTCATGGCACGCACAACATCCGCATCGAAAGCTGGAGCCCGCTGGGCAGCGGCCGGCTGTTGAGCGACCCTACCCTTGAAAACATCGCCGGAAAACACCGCAAGTCCGTCGCGCAAGTGATCATCAGATGGCACCTTCAGGAAGGACTGATCGTCATTCCAAAGTCGATCCACCAGGACCGCATCGCCGCCAATTTCGATGTCTTCGATTTCGAGCTGGACGCCGCAGACCTCAAGCTCATTCGAGGCATGGATTCATCAGACGGTCGCACCGGATCGAACCCCGCCACGGCTGCATTCCTGTTCTGAGGGTCTGAGAGAAGAGCCGACGGCGAAGCTGCCAATCTCCCCCCTTGCGGGGGAGATGCCAAGTGGTGGCAAAGAGGGCAGGACAGAGGGGGCGCTGTCCCACCAGCCTTGCCGGGTTCTGCAGCCCATCGTTCCCGGAACTCAACCAACGTCACACAGCCGATTCGCCGACCGAAAAAAGCTGCCAGGTACCTGGCGTTCCGGGGAACTCCATCTCGGAATGCTCCTCAAACGTCAGGCCCGAACCGGCCGTGAGATCACGAACGGTCCGGGACGCGATGATCTCACCCGGTCCGGCATGATCGAGCAGACGCGATGTCAGTTGAATCGCAATACCGGTGAAGTCGTCGCCGTGCCTTTCGCATTCGCCAATATGGATTGCCGCGCGAATCCGAAGGCCGGATTCGCCCAGTCGACGACGGATCGCGAGTGCGCATTGGATCGCCCGCGTTGGCCGCTGAAACACCGCGAGAAACCCATTTCCGGTGCGCTGGATTTCCTGACCGTCCGCATGATGCAATTCTTTGCGTATCTCGTCGTCGTGTCGCTGCATCAGATCGCGCCACGTCTGGTTGCTGGTGTTGACGAGAGCCGACGGCAACCCGACGACTTCCACGTGCAGCGCCGTCACAAGCACGCGCTCGCCCGGCGCTGCCGGCAAAGCGCCGGTGACGAAGGTCTGGATCTCGTCGACCAGGCGATCGGAATTCTCGCCCCAGATTACGTGATCACGGCCGGCAAGCTCGATGTAACTGGCGCCCTCGATATGCGTTGCCAGATAGCGCCCCTCTTCCGGTTTCACCCAGCGGTCCCCTGCCGTCTGGACGATCAGTGTCGGGACGTGAATGACTGGGAGAAGGGTGCGAACATCGATTTCGGTGCCCCAGCGCCAGAGCGCGATCGCGTCGGCAGGCGAGGCTGAATTCCTGAGATACGCGGCGAACCATTCTCTCTCGAGACTGTCATTCATCAGGCTAGGCGCGGCGTTGCTCATATCCGCCGGCTCCCCCCACTGTCTCTCAACGGCGGCAAGATCTTCTTCCACCTGCTCGCTTGTCCTTGCCCAGGGGTAATCCTTCGACCATCGGCCGCTGGCATAGGTTCCGTTGAGGACGAGAGCCGCTGTCCGCTCGGGATAGGTCGCCGCAAACAGCATGCACATGGGGCCGCCTTCCGAGCTGCCGAACAGAACCGTGTGCTTCGAGCCGACCGCATCCAGCACCGCCCGCATATCTTCCATTCGCTCTTCCAGCGTTAGCAAACCGACATTTCGATCGGACAGCCCCGTGCCGCGCTTGTCCATGCGGATCAGGCGCGAGAAGGCGCCGAGGCGATGGAGCACATGCGAAAACCGCGGCGACGACCAGGCAAGGTCAAGGTTTGAGACCCATCCAGGCACATAGATCAGGTCGACCGGTCCGTCGCCGGTCACCTGATAGGCGATGTTGATCCCGGCCGATTTGACATAATGGGTCGCGGGGCGCATCGGCTCGGCCCGGAACGCCGGCCGCTCGCCGGTTCGGGCTGGCGAGGGCGGCGGCGTCTGGGAAGGCGACGCCGAGGCAGCTATCCGGGAGGCGGCTTGCGGTGTCATGCGGCGCGTCCGCAGGTCTTCATAAAGATGTCGGGTTTCCGGCTCAGGCTGCAGGTTCAGTTCCCGCTGCAGCGCACCGCGGCAATTTTCATATTGCTTCAGCGCGAGATTGAGCCGGCCCTGGGCCGCATAGGCTCGCATCAGGGCGCGGTGGGTGTCCTCCCTCGGCGGTTCCATGGCGAGCAGACGCGTTGCCGCGCGCACGCATGAGGCAGGATCGTTCGCAGTGCAGTAATGCGCGACGAGCTTGTCCAGTGCCCCGACGGCCATCGCCCTCAGGCGCTCGCGCTCGACCCGCAGCCAATCCTCGAACGGCTCCTCCTTCAGGCCGAAGCCGTCGAGCAGGTCGCCGCGATAGACGAGAAGCGCCTGTTCGAGATCCTCAGGCATCGAGTTGGCGGCTAGAGCCTGGAAACGCGCGACATCGAAATCGAGATTATCGAGATTGAGGGTTATGCTATCGCCGTCCGTCAGGAACCTGCCGCCGTCGGATGCGTCCATTCCTTTCTTTATGGCGGACAGGGCCTGCCGGAGGTTCATCCGCGCCTGGGCCTCGCTGTTGCCGCCCCACAAAAGCGCGGCGAGCTTCTCGCGTGACTGGGAGTGTCCGGACTGCAGGGCGAGATAAGCCACCATGGCGCGCGCCTTGCGGCTGAAAACCGGGGCCGCCGCAGCGCCTCCGGCGAAGTCGAAACCGCCTAGCAGACAGAGATGAGGGTGCGTCATCGGATCCGCCACAGCCACAACTTCTTTGCGATCCTTTCCTGTAGTTGCCCCTAATTCAACCGTCATTTTCCCGGCCTGGCGTTTTTCACGAATCCTTCACGCTGGTTCCAACGCGCCTCTCACGGCCGTGCTCGAGATTGTCCGGACGAGCAACCCTTATTTCAGGAGGACACTATGCTACGCCCGAGTTCGGCCGAATGGCCCATATGGCATGATGATCCCGGTCAGAATGAGCAGTCGCGCGGCGGGCTTATGCCACTACGCCATGATATTGCGCTTACGCATTATCTCGAGAAGCAGCGGGCCTGCCGGGTATCAACAGTCCGCCCGTTCGATTTCCGAACCACCGCGATCCGCGCATGCGCGCTGATCCCGCGTCTCGGGCGTGATTTTTTCCGGCGACTGCATCCATTCAAACGGCGCATCGCTATGAAAAATGCACTTAAGTTGACCGACGATATTGGCTTGAGGCTGGCGCAGATCGAAGCAGAGATAAGCAACTCGTTCTGGCGTCGGTGAGCACGACAGCGGGTTTCGGCTCGATCCCAATGCCCTTTTTTACGGTGAAAAGCTCCCCTTCCCGCTCAGCCTCATATCCCCGATCCATCCAGCAGCGGGACATCTTCTTCGTCCCAGGGGCTCGGCATTGAGCCCTTGCTCAGATTGGCGGTTGGCAGCGGCATCCAGCACTTCAGCTCGGGTTCGGCGTATTCAACCACGCGTCCCGGAGACGAGTCGGAAGCGCGCCATCCTTCGCTGCCGAACTGGTCGGCTCGAGACCAATAAGCCAGGTCGACTTCCGCCGGCCCCTGTTCAGACGGCCGAACCGTGACAAGAATTCGGCTGCCATCCCTTGGCGCGCTCGACATGTGACGCCACCGATCGGACTCGTCCATCGTGTTTCCTCCTGCAGCCAGCATTTCGGCTGTCCAGACGAATAGTCGCTTCGCGTACAAGGCCGGTCAACCCGAACTTTGCGCCGGACAGCTTATAGCCGGACAGCTTGTCGTTGGCGGCCTACCGGTCTGGCGCGACGTGGGCTGCCGGTCATCAGCGAACCTTGGCCTTGACCGCCCACGCTCTTGTTTTCAGGGGAATTGACCCGTCCTCGCCGCGCGGCAGACTATCGCGGAGCCTCTCCATCAATCTCTGGCGAGCTGCGGGGTCGAGACTCATGCAGTAGCCGGGTGCGGGCCCCGCACCCAGGGTGAAGGGGTGCCAGTAGTCTTCAAAATCCTTGAACACGGCGGGCGCTTCGATCCGGGTGCAGTCGACGGAACCCAGGCCCGCCTTCTCCGCGAGATCGGTTAATCCGTCTCGGGTGCAGAACGGAAAGCGCCTGTCCTCGGAAAGGTCGGCAGCACCGGGGTCAAGCGCCGTCGCAGCGGTCCAGAAGGCCCGCATGAATTCCACCCCGCCGCCAGGATAATCCCACACATAGAATCCAATCGTCGCTCCAGGGCGGGCCACTCGCCGCATCTCGGCGAGCGCCTTTTGCTTGTCGGGGACGAAGTTGAGAACAAGCGCCGACACGACCATGTCCTTGCTGCCCGATTCGACTGCCAAGGCCTGCCCATCGCCTACGAGAAACTCGACACGCTTGTCCGGCACGTTTGCCCGCGCCTTGGCGAGAAAACCCTCCGACGGGTCTATGGACACCAGGCTCCTGGGATTGCAACGGGCCAGGATGGCTGCCGAGAGCGCCCCGGTTCCGCAACCCACCTCCAGCCAGTCCAGACCCTCCGCCGGATCGAGCCAATCCAGGAACGGTGGAGCGATCTGACGGCTCCATCGCCCCATATAGAGGTCGTAGCTATCCCCGGCCTGCCAGGCGTCGTGGCGCGTTGCCTCAGCCATCGCAATCTCCTCCCCTGATAATTTCGACCCATTGGACCGCGAGAATACGCCCGCCGCGCTCGCGGGAACAGGGGGCCAGGTAGGTCTGCCCGGAATCGTACTCGGATGCCCACACGCTCGCCCGAAACGGGCCCGCAAGGCAGACGAACCGGGCGCTGGACATCTCCGATCGGAAGGAAATCGCTGCTGCCGTCACCGGACGAGTTCGTGCTCAGACTGCCCGGAACGCGAGGCTCCGCCTCATCAGTTGGATGCTGAGCGACAGGTCTCCGCTTCCAATGAACCAGGGAGACAGTATCCGGGACGATCTCAGTCCGCGATAGAGCAGATAGGGAAGTCCGAGCGACAGGGCGATGAGCGCCAACTCGGAAGACATTCCGAAGTCACGCAGCGTGAAATGAACGAACTGATGGACGAACATGATCACCAGGGAGGCCGCCCCGATTTCCGCCAACGGAGCGATGCGCAAGCTCGGCATCTCCATGAAGCGGATGAGGGCGAGGACAAAGGTCGACATCGCCAGTGCAACGAGCAGGCCGAGAAGTGGGGGGCCGAAGATGGCATCCTTCATGCTGAAGGTAAAGTCGGAACCCGTCCGCGCCGCCGCGAGCGCGACCCCGGCAACCGCCACGACAAACACCGCCGACCACAGCGCGCTTATGCCGCGTTCGCGCAGGAAATGTCCGAACCAGAATGCGCCGATGGCGAGCGGCACGTTCGTCAGGGCCAGCGGCGCGCGCACCTCCTGCCAATAGGTCTGGATTGAATAGGCGAGGCCGACGGATGCGCCGACGAAGATCAGCATGCCGGGATCGGTCGGTCCGCTAGTCCTGATCGCGACCTCGTTGTAGACAAGTTGCGTGGCGACGAGGCAGGTGACGAACCAGAACACGCCGAGTTCGCGCGTGAGGTGCCGTCCGCCCAGCAGGGCGTCGGTGATGAGTTCCCTGATCTGCCAGGGCGCCGGGGTGTCGCCGCGCAAAAGGTCCACAACGAGCACGCTCGCCATGATCGCGCCGAGAAACGTCACATAGGGGATGAGCAGGCCCTGGGCGCGCTTCCGGAAAAGCGCCTTCCTGTCCGTGACGGCGAAAAGGTAGCCGGATATGATGAAGAAGAACGGCATGAAGAAGAGCGATGCCGCAAAGTGAACCGGTTGCGCCCATCGCCAGGTGCTGTGGTCGAGGACGTGGGCCATGACGACGAGGGTGATTCCCAAGCCCTTGGCGGTGTCCAGCCAGGTCTCACGCATGGGCAGGTTCAACTTCAGCGTTTCCTGGATATGGCCTACCGGCCGGCCCGGTCCTTCGGTTTCGATGGCGATTGTGCATCGCATCATACCTTGTGGCAAGTGCGAATTAGCTCGGATGCTCCGGATTGCCGATAGTCCCATTCAGCCGGCGAGATTCAGCATTCCGCTTGATTTTACGCCGATCCTCACGCATTGTTGCGCTGCACAATATCGGGATAGTGCCGATGTGTCAGTTCAAGGCCTTTCGATAGGAAACGTTGACCGGCACCGGTTACCGTTTTTGCGAAAGGCAGCGGGCTGTTGAAATCGATCGCGCTTTGACGTCGGATCGGCCAGGTCCGATTTGAGGCAGCAAGGGATCACATACCAAGATGCTTCGCGACTTGTCCGCCTACAAGAAAATGATGATGCTCGGCATTATCGGGCTGCTGTTCGTCGCTGTCCTCGATGCCTTCAGCAACCTGCCGGTCGTTTCCGGCTGTGCGTTCTACGGCAACTGCGCGATCGATGGCTCCGCCGAAGCACCGATCGAGCTCAGTCTGGACCCGACAGATCAATGAAGCCACCCGGGAAGACGGCGCTTATCGTCTATGACGGCGACTGCATCTTCTGCCAGAGCTATGTCCGCTTTGCCCGGCTGCGCGACGCCGTCGGTCCTGTCGAGTTGCTCGACGCGCGCTCAGGCGACCCGCGCGTTGTCGGGTTTCAGCGCCAGGGCTTCGACCTGAACGAGGGCATGCTCTTCGTTTTCGAGGACCGCGTCTACCACGGCGAGGAAGCCATCAATCTCCTGGCGATCCTCAGCTCCTCTTCTACGCTCTTCGGCTGGCTCAACCGCAGGATTCTCTCAAACAGGACGGCCGCGCGGCTGATCTATCCAGCACTCAAGCTTGGACGCCGGGCCACCCTGAGGCTGCGCGGCCGCTCGCTCATCCCTGCCGACCTTGACCGGCGCTAGAAATTTCCGGGCGAAATATATGGCTTAAGCCGACTGCCCGGCGACGGTTCTCCCAGCGCGGCGCTCAGTGCGTGCAGACCTTCGGCCGCGAGAAATCCACCAACTTGAAGTTAAGGAACTTGCGTTCGAGGAGGTTGGGCATTTCGTCCGCGAAGGTCGACGCATTGGCGCGGGTAATCGTCTCGCCATCCTTGACGTAAGTCACCCAGGCCTCGGGCTTCCGGCGCAGCTGTTTCTTCAGATCGAGGAGGACGTGGTAATTGCCCGCTCGCGACTGCCGGACGAGATGGGGCTCCGAGGAATCAATGATCTTCACCACCTCGTTCTGATAGTTGAACAGGTATGGTAGTTTGGGAAAGAGCAGATGGTTGGTCTGGCCGGCTTCCGTGTGCAGATTGCTGAACATATTGATAGAACTCTCCGTCTTGAGCCCGACATAGGGTGACAGGCAGGAGAGGAAGAACAAGCCCGGCACCAAATAGACCCAGAGCGGCTGGCGCGGCGAGGAAACGGTCCGGCAAGGCAGGTTCTGCAGAGCCACATAGGCCAGCACGACCATCGCCGCGCCAGCCACTACCGCCCAAATGAGGATCCAGACAGAGTGGACCATCATGTCGAAGGACCGCTCGGGAAAAGCATAGGTGAGCAGAATGACGAGAGTGACCGCGAATAGCATCACGGCCGCGCCCGGCAGCAAGATACCGATCCGGCCGAACGTTTCGCGCAGCGGATTGGTAAACTCCAGCGAGGTGCGATAGAGCGCCTCGCTAGCGGGCGTGGGGATGCTCAGCACATACAGCGCGAACACCAGGCTGGAAAAGTCCATGTACCAGGAATAGGCCGAGATCGGGATCACGTAATGGAAGACGAGTGCGAGGATGAACCCCGCGGCGAAATAGCGCTTCCAGTAGAGAGACACGATCGCGATCGCCTCAATGACGAAGGTGGCGAAGATCGCAAGATACCGGCCAAAGAGATTGTCCTCGAGGCCGAACGGACGAGCCAGCGGAGCGTAGAGGCCCACCGCGCAACTCACGGAAGGGTCAAGGAAGTCGGTGTTGATCTTGTGGAAGATGCCGTAGAAATACATGATGGCGAGCAGCGACCGGGCGACGATCCGGATCTGTTGATAGAGGTCCATCCGGTTCAGGGCGGCGCCGTGGCCGGCGGCCCGCAGATAGAGCACCGCTGCGCTGAGCAGGATAGCCCCGTTCATCACCGCCGTGATCGTCTTGTTATTCGAAGCGACCGGCATGCGCAGCGCGTATAGCACAAGCGATACCATCACGAGCCCGATCAAAAACTCGGTCCGCCGTGGGTACAGCAGGAGTAGCAAGCTGAACAGGACGACCGACCAGCTCAGAGCGGCAAAAAGCGGCCCCTTGTAGCCAAGCATGGCGTAGATATCACCGGCGATACTGAAGATCGCCGCCATTGCCCAGAAAGGAGTAAATGCGGTCAACCCGTCAAATGTGTCGTCCCGACCGCTGACGTTCGCGATTTTGCCGCGACCAATATTCCATAACGGTATGGCGCCTGAGGACTGCTGCTGCCCTATAGACACTAGTTAGGCCCCCTCAAAGATCCTTTTGGCGGTTCTTTCGACGTCCAACTGGGGACGGCTTGCCGCCTTCGGAACCATTGCTCTATGTTGCACTGCAACATCAGCACGGGTTTAGATAAGAGTCAATCCGGTGTCGTCGGTAGCTCCTCCTACTGGGCATCAGCCATTGAGAGACTGCTAGCAGGCACGGTGTAGAGCGGGATGCGTTCAAATTGAACTGGCCATCCCGCTCTATCTATTGTTTAGCTGTATTTCTGCGACGCCAAAACTTAAAGCCACGCACGGAGCCCTTCGGATGCGACGCGCTTTAAGAGTTCGCCGACTATCGCTGTCTTGCCGTTTTGGGAAATTCCACTACGTCCGCCGGCGGGCGCTTGTACTGGGCTGCGGCAATTGCATCGATCAGAATATCCAGAGCCGCGCGAGCAGCGCTGCTCGTCTCGTCATCGCCGCGCAAATAGTGGCAGGCTCGTTCAAGATGGAGGTGGGCGGCGGCAAAGTCGCTAGTCATGGATTCTCCTTTTGCCCGCCGTCCGACAAGGATGGCCATTTCGATTTACCCAAAGGCGAATATCCACAGCTGGATTTGAATCAATTTTGGCCGGTTAACCAGATCTTCAGCATCGCGAGGCGACCTTGCTGCTGCGGACATGTGTTGAGTTCCGCCTCAGGCAACAGACCCGCTCCGGAGACCGGGGCGGGTTTTTGCTTGAATGGTGCTCCGGGTCGGAGCCGGCATCCGCAATTGACGCAGGCTGGCTTCAGTTTGGGGGGCAGAAGAGGATGCCGAACTGCTCATCCAACGCTCAGTGTGATGAGGGGCTCACGGCAATCGCATGCCTCGGAGCCAGTCCAGCACCTTGGTCTGAGCCTCGCTCGCATCCTCACCCAAGACCGCGAGGCCATCCAGAATGGTGGCATCCGGGCATAATTCTTCGATATCCCGCCGCGACCGCCCCAGGCCGCTCACAATGTAGGTGACGAACGGCGCAATGATCTTGCCCGACAGATCATGGCTGGACAGGAAGCTGCGGACGGGCGGCGTCAGCCTGATGTTCCAAAGTGGCGAGCCGATGAAGACGAGGTCATACTCCGCCAGATTGTCGACGGTTGTCCGCAATGGCGGCATGTAATTAGAGCGCTGCTCCTCGGCATTTTGTGCGACAAGCGCGTCATAGTCGTCCGGATAGGGCTCCACGGTCCGGATCTCCACCAGGTCGCCGCCAACCAGCGGATCTGGGTGGCGACAGTCCTGGTGTGGCCGGTGCGCGAATAATAAAGGATCAGGATCTTTCGCCCCGCAATGCCTGGTATTGCCGGATGGGCAAGAATCTTTGCCGGCATCAGAAAAAGTCCGCCCGCCAGAAAACCGGAAGAGGTGAGAAACTTGCGGCGCCTCATGCCTGACCTATCCCGAGGCTGCAGCGGGCATGGAGCGCCGGAGATTTCGCCAGCTTGACGATCAGGTCGGACAGGCTGTTCAGGGAAACATCATGTCCCTCAAAGGCTTCGCCTTTTTGGGTGATGTGGTAGCTGACTTCCTCGTCGCGCGTGAACCAGCCCGGCCGAAGAATGGTGAAGTCGAGATCGGATTGCTCGATCAGGGCCGCCGAATCCCGATAGGGGTCCAGAATGCTGCGGTAGCGCTCGCCGGGGACTTCGCCGTAGATGCCCATCGAGCTGATGAAGATCAGCCGCTTCACGCCAGTGGCATGCATCGCGTCGATGATCGCGGTGGCCTGCCGCGCCATGTCGCCGGCAAGATTGGCGTACACCACATCCTGGCCCTGCATGGCGGCTCGCAGCGTGCCTGCATCCAGCACGTCGCCCTCGACGATGGCTACCCGCCTCGGGTCGGGATTGGTGAGCCGACCGGCTCGCCTGAGGTAGAGCGTCAACGTGAAATCGGCATCTTCCAGGAAAACCGCATCTACCAGGAACACTTTGGTCGTGTTGCGCGCAAGCTGCCCATTGGCGCCGAGGATAAGAACTTTGGTCATGGTGGTTGCTCGCCTGTATCCGCCGCGTCCGCGCAGGCCGCGGCGCTCAGTATTCCTGCCGCGTCGGCCTGAACAAGATTTCGTTGATATCGACGTCCTCAGGCTGGCTCATGGCAAAGGCCACGGCGCGGGCGAAAGACTCGGCTGGAATCGCCACGCGGTCGTAGAGTTCTTGCACGCCCTTGGCGACGTCCGGTTCGGTAATGCTGGTGGGCAGCTCGGTCGCGACCGCGCCCGGCGAGATGACGGTGCTGCGGATGTTGTAGGGCTTCACCTCCTGGCGAAGCCCTTCCGAGATCACCCGCACCGCATGCTTGGTCGCGGCGTAGACGGCGCCTCCAGGCCCCACCTTGTGACCGGCGACCGAGGACACGTTGATGATGTGGCCGCTCTTCTGCGCCTTCATGTGCGGCAGCGCGGCGGCGATGCCGTAGAGCACGCCTTTGATGTTCACGTCGATCATGCGATCCCAATTCTCTATCTTGCCGCGTTCAAGCGGCGAGTGCGGCATCAGCCCGGCATTGTTGATGATCACGTCGATGCGTCCGTGCACCTCGACCGCGTGGTCCACCAGCTGTTTGACCTCTTCGTGCCTGGTGACGTCCGTCTGCACGACGGCGCGATCACCAAGCGACAGCTCTTTTTCGAGCGTCTGAAGCCTGTCGAGGCGCCGCGCGCCCAGCACCAGCTTGGCGCCCTGCTGGGCAAGAAGCCGTGCCGCCGCTTCGCCCAGTCCGCTGCTGGCGCCGGTGATGACGACAACCTTGTTTTGAATACCTTCTGCCATGATTTTTCCTTCGTGATTGTCCAGAGGCCGCGACGGACCGTTCAGCGGCCGACCCGGGCTTGCAGATGGGCCGGGTAGCGGTCGCCTTGCACCGTGATCCGTGAGACGGCACTCTCGATGGCGTCGAGATCACCTGGCGTCAGTTCGACGTCCGCCGCGCCGATGTTCTCCTCGAGGCGGCGCAGCTTGGTGGTGCCGGGGATCGGCACGATCCATGGCTTCTGCGCCAGCAGCCAGGCCAGCGCGATTTGAGCTGCGGTGACCTGCTTGCTTGCCGCTATATAACCCAGCACGTCGACCAGGGCCTGATTTGCCTTGCGCGCCCATGGTCAGCGTCGGGCCGATGTTGCGGAAGTCGTTGCTGTCGAAGGTGGTGTTCTCACTGATTGCGCCGGTAAGAAAGCCCTTGCTCAGCGGACTGAAGGGAACGAAGCCGATCCCGAGTTCCTCGAGCGTCGGCAGGACCTCCTTCTCGGGCTCCCGCCACCACAGCGAATACTCGCTCTGCAGCGCTGCGACCGGCTGCACGGCATGGGCACGGCGGATGGTCTGCGCGCCTGCTTCCGACAGCCCGAAATGCCTGACCTTGCCTTCCCAGATCAGTTCCTTGACGGTTCCGGCGACGTCCTCGATGGGCACATCAGGGTCGACGCGGTGCTGGTAGAAGAGATCGATGGCATCGGTCTTCAGCCGCTTCAGCGAAGCCTCGGCAACCTGCCTGATGTGCTCGGGGCGGCTGTCCATGCCACGCGAAACCTCCCCGCCGGCGAAGCCGAATTTGGTTGCGATGACCACTTTGTCGCGAACGGGGGCCAAGGCCTCGCCCAGCAGTTCCTCGTTGACGAAGGGGCCGTAAGCCTCGGCCGTATCGAACAAGGTGACGCCGCGCTCATGGGCCAACCGGATCAGCTTGATCGCCTCCTGCGTGTCGGTAGCTGGGCCGTGGCCATAGCTCAGCCCCATGCAGCCCAGGCCGAGGGCCGAGACTTCGAGGCCGCTATTGCCAAGTTTGCGCTTTTGCATTGTTCTTCTCCTTGCTTGCTTAGCGATCAATCGCCGCGTCCAGTCCCTCCGACAAAGGTGCGCCCTTGATGTCGATGGTGGCGAAGGCATTGTCGATTTCGCGCAGATCCTCGCCCGTCAGTTCGACACTGGCTGCCGCCAGGTTGTCGTCGAGATGTGCCACCTTCGTGCCGCCCGGGATCGGCACGATCCATGGCTTCTGTGCCAGCAGCCAGGCCAGCGCGATTTGGGCCGGCGTGATGCCCTTGCGGGCGGCAAGCCCTTTCAGGAAATCGACCACCTTGAAGTTGGCCTCCAGCGCATCTGGCGTGAAGCGCGGGAAATGCTTCCGCAGGTCGTTGGGGTCGTCGAACTTCATGTCCCTGGTGATCGCGCCGGTGAGGAACCCCTGGCCCAGCGGTCCCCATGCAACGAGACCGATGCCCAGCTCTTCGCAGACTGAAAACTTCGTCTGCTCGGGTTCGCGCATCCACAAGGAATAGTGATCCTGGATCGCCGCCACCGGCTGCACGGCATGAGCCTTGCGGATGCTCGCGGCGCTCGCCTCGGACAGCCCGAAATGCTTGACCTTGCCTTGTCCGATGAGCTCCTTCACCGCACCGGCGACATCCTCCATGGGCACGGCCGGGTCGACCCGGTGCTGGTAAAGAAGGTCGATGCGGTCAGTCCGCAGACGCTTGAGCGAAGCGTCGACGACTTCGCGGATGTGCGCGGGCCGGCTATCGAGCCCGACGGTTTCCTTTTTCTCGTTGATCTTGAAGCCGAACTTGGTGCAAATCAGAATCTGATCGCGAACCGGCTGCAGAGCCTCGCCGACCAGTTCCTCGTTGATGAACGGCCCGTAGCCTTCGGCGGTGTCGAAGAGCGTGACGCCGCGTTCCGCAGCCGACCGGATCACACCGATCGCTTCTTTCTTGTCCGCGGCAGGTCCCAGACCGAAGCTCAGCCCCATGCAGCCCAGACCGATGGCCGAGACTTCGAGGCCGTCATTGCCAAGTTTGCGTTTCTGCACTGGCTCTCTCCTTGTTGAGGCAGGCGGCCGTTGTCAGGGCCGCCTCACCGGTCAATCCTGTATGGTTGATGCGATTGGCGGCCGAACAGCCATGCGCGGCCAGACGATCAGGGTGAAGACAAGAACCAGCGCCAGAACGAGCATGACGCCGGCGCCAGTGATCGCGGTCGCGATCTGATGTGCCAACGGCTCCCGGCCTTCAAATCCCCCGGTCCGGGCTGCGGCGAAAACAACCACCAGGATGGCAAGGCCTAGCGAACCGCCAAGCTGGTGGGCGACATTGACCAGTCCCGACGCCGCGCCCGCGTCCTTGTCGGCAACGCCGGCGACCCCCGCTACCGTGAGCGGACCGAGGGCAAAGCCGTTGCCGAAACCAATCAGGATCATCGGCAGTGCGATGCCCGCCACGTAGCTGGTTTCCGCATCTGCCCTGCCGAGCCAGAGCATCCCGGCGGCCAAAAACGCCAGGGCCAAGGTCAGCAGGCCGCCGTTGCCCAGGTGCCGCGTGAAGGAAGGGACGGCCACGGCAGCGGCGAAGGTCGGAACCGTCATCGGGAGAAAACCGAGACCCGCCTGGAGTGGCGTGTATCCCAGAACGCCCTGCATCAGCTGGGTTGTGAAGAAGAAGAAACCCATTACCGAGCCCACGAAGAGCATGCGTGCGACATATGCCCCCGAGCGTTCGCGGCTCGCAAAAAGCCAAAGTGGGAGGATCGGCTGCTGGACGCGCCTTTCGTTGAGGACGAAAACGACGAGAAAGAAAAGGCCGGCCGCTATCGCCGACAGCGTCAAGGCATCGCTCCATCCCACTTCGGCGGACCGAACCATTCCATAGACGAGCATCGTCATACCGAGGGTGGAGCTGACTGCGCCGACGACATCGAAGGCGCCCGATCTCCGCTCGGTTTCCGTCAGGAAACGACCCGCAGCCAGCATCAGGGCGATGCCGATGGGCACGTTCATGAAAAATCCGACGCGCCAGGAAATCCAGTCCGCGAATAGGCCTCCGAGCACGAGCCCCAGGCTCGACCCGACCCCGGCCACCATGGAGTAATATGCCAAGGCGCGGGTGCGCGCGGCACCTTCGGGAAAATTCGTCGAGAGCAGGGCCAGAACCGTCGGCGCCAAAATCGCCGCGCCGACGCCCTGGACGGCGCGCGCGGCGAGCAGCCAGGCGGGCATCTCGGCCAGGCCGATGGCGAGCGACGCGACGGTGAAAAGCACCAGTCCGATGAGGAACATGCGCCGCCGCCCGAACACGTCACCGGCACGCGCACCGAGCATGAGCAAGCCGCCGAAGCTCAACATATAGGCGTTCTGCACCCAGGACAGGCCGGTGGCGGAAAAAGCGAGATCCTCACGGATTTTCGGCAGGCCGGTGATGGCGATCGAAATGTCCAGCACGATCATCAGATAGCTGGTGAGCACAATCGTCAGCACGGCCGTTTTGTTGGAGGCAGAAGCAGCGGTCATCATACGCGCTCCGCCGTCGAGCCGGCGTATTGCTCGTCGCAGACATGCTCCATCCAGTCGGCAGCCTTGCCGTCGAGCGCTTCCTGAATGGCGATGTGCGTCATCGCCGTGGTCGGGGCAGCACCGTGCCAATGCTTCTCGCCCGGCTCGAACCGGGCCACGTCACCCGGCCGGATTTCCTCGATCGGGCCGCCCCAGCGCTGGACGCGGCCGCAGCCGGCGGTGACGATCAGGATCTGACCCAGCGGATGGGTGTGCCAGGCGGTGCGCGCGCCGGGTTCGAAGGTGACGGCATTGCCGGCCGCACGCGCCGGCGCATTGGCCGCAAACAGCGGATCGATGCGGACCGTACCGGTAAACCACTCGGCCGGTCCCTTGCCCGACGCCTGCGCGCCACTTCTCTTGATGTCCATAGGCTTGATTCTTCTTGACTGCCGGCGTGACGGAAAAGGTCGTCCGTCGCGCGATTGCTGATGGCGGATAATTAGCGACTGCACCGGCATGCAACTAGCTGGCAGAGTTGGCATGAAGTTATGAGATGGATTCATGAATGGCGCGAGGGAACGACCTGCTCGCCTTCCTTCACCAGGGCGGCCGCGAAACTCGGCGTTCGCAGTCTGCGCTCAGCCGCACGGTTCGGAAGCAGCAACGCCAGAGCTTTCTCTGCGCTTCCTGTTCTGGATCCGCTTCAATGTGTAGTGGGCGAGGGATGCGTAAAGCCCAATGATCGATAGGACACGCAGGAAAAAGCCCAGCGTCGAGTTCTCGAAGTCCCAGAAGTCCATGGTGACGTGGGCGACAAGTTTTGATCCGATACCCATGTCGAACGAACTCCGGACGCCATAGGCGGCAATGGCGACGGCGGTCGCACGCAGTGCGACGGCACGAGCTGTGCTTTTGGTGGTGATCCCAAACTTGCTGCGTACCGCGTTCATGATCACTGACCAGCGCAGGCCAAGATGGATCGAGACGATGATCAAGGCCCAGTAGGCGGCGAGCGTATGGATCTGGCGCGCCGTGTATCCGCCATTCAGCGGCAGGAAGGAGAACACCGTGCGCGAGATCATCAAGCTGGTAACCAGCAGCAGCACCATCGCTGTCAAAAGCGATAGGGTGATTGCGATGTTGATCAGCCCGCGTGCCCTGGCTTTCGGGATCGTGCTGTACCAACGGCGGTTGAAGACATTATGGACGAAGATCAGCAGGAACATGCCCGTGCCGATCAGTTCGTGGGCAACATTGTCCAGCCAATAATAGGCGAGGCCTGCCAGCAGCAGGCCCGCCGCCGTGAAATCGAGCGCCAATCGCAAAAGGAACACATGGCTCAAGGCGCGCCTCCTAATCCACTACGGTTCCGTCGAATTGCTGTAGCTGGCCGAAGGTGTTGAGGAAGTCCTGGTCCGCCCGCGACTGATGACAGGACTGGCAGCGGGCTGTGTTCTCGGCCATGTTGATGGTCCTGTCGGGCTTGAACCACTGGAACTGCCAATCGCCCGTACGCCGGTCCTCGGGAAACTCCGTGCCCCAGCCCTCGCCCTTCTCCATGACGAAGTACCGAAAGACTTCACCCTCCCGGTAGTCGACCAGAACGAAATGCGTGCCATTGGGGATAGACTGACCGTTCTTGACGGCATCAACCGCCTCACGCGTGGTCAGAATATGCTCCGTGACATTACCGCGTTTGATGGTTGCGTAGTGCACGAGTTGATCAAGGTTGTCGGGGAACGTCGCTCGAGTGGGCTCGGCGTTCACCTGCCAGCCGGCAAGGCCAACAGCGCCAAAGATCAAAGCAATCAATGGAATGCGGCTCAATATGGTCTTCATGAATAGCCTTGCGTGGGTGGAATTGAGCCGAAGGGAAAGGCGGCCTTGTAAATCTAAGGGAACCGCCTGCTTGCAATTAGATGCTGGAATTGGCATGAAGTTATGAGATGGATTCATGAATGGCGCGCACAAACGTCAACGACCTCCTTGCCTTCCTCGCTGTGGCGAAGGAGCGAAGTTTCACCAGGGCGGCCGCGCAACTCGGCGTTTCGCAGTCGGCGCTCAGCCATACGATCCGGGGGCTTGAAGAGCGGCTCGGCCTCCGGCTGCTGACCCGCACAACACGCAGCGTCTCTCCGACGGAGGCAGGCGAACGCCTGCTGCAAAATGTTGGCCCGCGGTTTGATGAGATCGAGACGGAGCTCGCCTCGCTGAGCGAGCTGCGCGACAAGCCCGCCGGCACCATCCGCATCACGGCAGGCGAATACGCGGCCGACACGGTCCTTTGGCCCGCGCTGGCCAGGCTGCTGCCGGACTATCCCGACATCAAGGTCGAGATCATCGTCGACTACGGCCTCACCGACATCGTCGCGGAACGCTACGACGCCGGCGTCCGTCTCGGCGAGCAGGTGGCAAAGGATATGATCGCCGTGCGCATCGGGCCCGATATGCGCATGGCGGTCGTCGGCGCGCCGTCCTATTTCGCCAGGCGCAAGCCACCAAAGACACCGCAGGATCTGACGGCGCACGACTGCATCAATCTGCGACTGCCGACCTATGGCGGGCTCTACGCCTGGGAGTTCGAGAAAAACGGGCGCGAGCTCAAGGTGCGGGTGGAAGGGCAGTTCGTCTTCAACACCTCCGCGCTCAGGCTGAACGCGGTGCTGGCCGGGTTTGGTCTGGCGTACCTGCCCGAGGATCAGGCGCGGCCTTACATTGCCGACGGGCAGCTTGTCCGTGTGCTCGCCGACTGGTGCCCGCCCTTCTCAGGCTGTCACCTCTACTATCCGAGCCGAAGGCAGAACTCGCCGGCCTTTGCGGTGCTGGTCGACGCGCTGCGCTATCGCGGCTGAGCCGAGGTAACTTCATGCACCGAAGCGGTGTGCTGCAAAGGGCGTAAGACTTACGGAGCTGCCGCGTCCGGCAATCAGGTCGGCGACCATGCGGGCCGTGATCGGCGCCAGTGTGAGGCCGAGATGACCATGACCGAAGGCATGGATCACCCTGGGGCTGCCACGCGACGGACCGATGACCGGCCGGGAATCGGGCAGCGACGGCCGGAACCCGAGCCACTCGGATGAAGGCCGGCCGAGTTGCGGAAAGAACTGCCTGGCACCGCGATCGAGCAGCGCCAGCCGGCGCGGATTTGCCGGCGCTGCGAGCCCGCCGAGTTCGACGGTTCCGGCGACACGCAGCCGGCCGGTCATCGGCGTCATGTAGAAGCCGAGATCGACAGGACAGACCGGACGATTGAGCAGAGGCGCATCGGTCGGGAATTCGAGATGATAACCGCGTTCGGTCTCGAGCGGGACCCTGTCGCCGGCCTGCACCGCCAACGCCCGCGATTGCGCGCCTGCGGCGATCACCACCGTGTTCGCCTTGACGCGAAGGCCGGAACCGCTGAGCCTGACACCGTCCGCCTCGACCCGCAGCCCGGTTATAGCAGCCTGCGCCACCGACACGCCGCGGGCGGTCGCGGCATCGAGCAGCCGCCGCATCAGCGCCTTCGGATCGGTCACATTCATCGAATCCGGGAAGTACAGTCCGCTGGCCCCGGTCGCCGGCAGGCCGGGCTCCAGCGCGACCACCTCATCCGGCGTCAGAACGTCTTGATGGACGCCGAACCGGGCGCGCAGTGCCCTGCCCCCAGCGGCCTTGGCGAAATCGCTCTTGCGACGATACAGGTAGAGACAGCCGTTGCGGCGCATCAGATCTGCTATGCCGGCCTCCTTCACCATCTCCTCCCAAGCCGGCAGGGCCTCAGCCAGAAGCCCGGCGAGCGCCACCGCATTGGCGCGAGTGGCCGCCGGAAGCGACTGCCGCACGAAGCGGACCAGCCAGGGCGCAAGCTGGAAAAATGCCGTCCAGCGCAATGCGAAAGGGCTGGCCGGATCGAGAAGCAGTTTTGGCAGCTGGCGCAGCAGGGCCGGATTGCCGACCGGCATGCAGGCATATTCGGCGAGCGTTCCGGCGTTGCCGAACGAGGCGCCGGAGCCAGGCTCGTTGGGGTCGATGAGCAGCACCTCGCGCCCCTCGGCCGCAAGCCGAAGTGCCGTTGCCAAACCGACAATGCCGGCGCCGACTATGGCGATTTCGGTCGTTTCAGATGTTGCCACCGCCGTATCTTCTTGTTTGACCACGATCTTTTCCGAAAACCGGCGCCTATTTTCCGGCATCATGGTCTAGACAAAGCCAGGCAGTTGCAGATGCCCGGCCGCGAGCAGTTCGGCCATCGTGTTCAGGGCCGTGCGCAGATCGTCGAGCGAGCGCGCGGCGCCGACATTGATGCGCACCCCGTGCTGTACCGGCTCGCGCCCAACCGCGAAGGCATCGCCGGGAAGAACGGCAACGCCACGTTCCAGGCAGGTGCGAGCGAAACCCGCGCCCCGCCACGGCTCCGGGAGGCGCAGCCAGGCATGAGTCGAGGTGGCGTGGCTCTGGACATCGTAGCGGCCGAGGATTTCGGTGAGGATGGCCTGGCGCTGACGAAGCTCCTGCTTCTGGGCTTCGATGATACGCGCCGCCGAGCCCTCTTCTATCAGCCGCGCGCCGATCAGCGCGGTCAAAGGACTGATGCTCCAGCAGTTGATGCGCAAAGCTGCGGCGACCTGGCCGGCTATGGCGCGTGGCGCGATCACAAAACCGAGGCGCAGCCCTGGGGCAAGGCATTTCGACAAGGCGCCGATGTGAACCGTCAATTCGGGCTCGAGGCTGGCAAGCGACGGCGGCGGACTGTCCGCCAGCGGCCGGTAGACGTCATCCTCGATGATGAGCACGTTATGGCGACGGGCGACGGCCACCAGCTCGTGCCGGCGTTCCTCGCCCAGTGTGATGGTGGTCGGGTTGTGCAGGGTCGGCACCAGGAAGACCGCGCGCGGGCGAAGCTGCGCGCAGGCAGCCTCGAACGCGTCGGCCCGCATGCCGCCACGGTCCATTGCGACGCCTCTGAGATCGAGCCCATGCACCCGGCACAGTGCATTGATGCCCTGATAGGTCACTTCGTCGGCGAGCACGACCTCGCCCTGCCTGGTCACGGCGCCAAGCACACAATCCAGCCCATGCTGGGCGCCCGCCGCCAGCACTACCCGGCCGGGATCGCCGTCGCCCGCCGCCGGCCGCATCCACTCGGCGATTGCCGCCCTCGCCCATAGCGGCCCCTCGGGCGGATGATAGTCCTGAAGCGTGGCGTAGTGCCGGTCCTTGGACAGGCGCGGCAACAGCAGCGCCAGCGCGTCGAGATAGGCCGAGGTCGCCGGCCGGTTAACGGAAAGATCGATGACGCCGGTGTCTTCGCTCGGCGCCGACACGAAACCTGGTCCTTCGCCGCCGTCACGGGCGGCGACCGTGGTGCCGCGTCCAGGCCGCGCTTCGAGCAGTCCGCGCTGCTGCAGCGTCGACAGCGCGCGCGTCACCGTGGTGACGTTGATGCCAAGTGCGCGGGCAATCTCGCGCTGCGGCGGCAGCCGGTCTCCAACTGCAAGCGTGCCGGCTGTAATCCGTTCGGCAATAGCGTCAGCAAGGCGCCGGTAGACCGGGCCTTCATCCGAGGCGAGTTGCAGGTCCTGAAGCATGCGGATTGGCGGTTTCGGTGTGTTGACTCTCTGGCTACCGGCGCATCTAGCATAAGACAATGCTCCGGACAATAGCACTTGTCCGGTACATGTTTTCAAAATCCGGCCGAAAAATCTCACACAATCTCGAAGAAAGCCGCTTGACGGGCAAACTTGTCTGCATCTATGGTTCTTTAGCGATTGATTGTGTGAGCATACAAGTTTGGTTTGCCGCCTTGCGCGGCCAGCGTCATGCGAGACCGACACATGCACGGCAAGCACCACCTCGTTTCGACAAGCGGCCATTGCCGCCGCTCAACGGATTTCCGTCCGTGATCGCCGAAGCGACAGTCCTGTCAGCCGACAGCGCCGCTGCGGCACCAGACGCCCGCCAAGGATTTGTCGAGTTCGTCGATGTCGAGAAATCCTATGACGGCCGCACGTTCGCGGTAACACGGCTGAACCTCAGCGTGGCGCGCGGCGAGTTCCTCACCCTTCTCGGCCCCTCCGGTTCGGGCAAGACGACGACGCTCAACATGCTTGCCGGTTTCGAACGGCCGACCAGCGGCGTCATTACGCTTGAAGGCCGGTCGGTCGACCGGCGGCCGCCTTACGAACGCAACATCGGCATGGTGTTCCAGAACTACGCGCTGTTTCCGCATATGAGCGTCGAGGAGAACGTCGCCTTCCCGCTCTCCGTCCGCAAGATCACCAAGGCGGACGTTGCATCCCGCGTCGGCCGCGCGCTCGATATGGTGCGGCTGCGGCAGTTCGGCGACCGGCGGCCGGCACAGCTTTCCGGCGGCCAGCAGCAGCGTGTCGCGCTTGCCCGCGCGCTGGTGTTCGAGCCGAGCCTGGTGCTGATGGACGAGCCGCTCGGCGCGCTCGACAAGAAGCTGCGCGAGCATATGCAGCTCGAGATCAAGCAGTTGCACACGATGCTCGGCGTCACCATCGTCTATGTGACGCACGACCAGAGCGAGGCGCTGACCATGTCGGACCGCGTTGCCGTGTTCAACAATGGCGGGATTGCCCAGCTCGGTTCGCCTGATGACCTCTACAACACGCCGGAGAGCTCCTTTGTCGCGAGCTTCATCGGCGAGAACAACACGCTGGAAGGCAAGGTCGAGCGCATCTCCGGCAAGGAGTGCCGCGTCACGCTGCACGGCGGCGGTTCGGTAACCGCGCTGGCCATCGGCGTTGCGGAGGGTGCGGCCTGCCATCTCGCCGTCCGCCCGGAGCGGTTGAAGCTTGCGTCCGCTTCGAACGGAGCAAATGCGTTAGCCGCCACCGTCGATGGCCGCATCTACCTCGGCGACCACCAGCGTCTTCTGGCCAGGCTTGAAAACGGACAGGTGCTGACCGTTAAAGTCGGCCCCGAAGCGACCATGGGCAACGGGGAACCGGTCACGGTTTCCTGCGCGCCCAACGACTGCCGTGCTTTTCCTGCCGATGCCGGAACGGCCGGTTCCATCTCGAAAACAGGGGAATAAGAACAATGAAAATCACAAAAGCTCGGCTGTTTGCTATCGCGGCAGCCACAGCATTCATCACGTCGGGACATGCCGCCTTCGCCGACGAGCTTTCGATCATGGCCAGCGGCGGCGCTTGGCAGGATGCCCAGCGCAAAGCATGGTTCGAGCCGTTCAGCAAGGAGACCGGGATCAAGATCATCGAGCAGGAATATCTTGGCGATCTCGGCAAGGTCAAAGCCATGGTCGACACCGGCAACGTGCCGATCGATCTGGTGACGGTCGAAACCGCGACCGTGCTGCAGGGTTGCGACGCCGGCATTCTCGAGCGGCTCGACTATTCCAAGATCGCGCCCCGTGAAAAGTTCATCGAAGGTTCGGCACTCGACTGCGGCGTCGGCCTTGATGCCTATGGCGACGTGCTTGCCTATGATCCCAACGTGCTGAAGGAGGCGCCGACTTCGGTCCTCGACATCTTCGACACGACGAAGTTTCCGGGCAAGCGCGCGATGCGCAAGTTTCCGGCGCAGAACCTCGAATGGGCGCTGATGGCCGACGGTGTCGCGCCGGCCGATGTCTACGAGGTGCTGGCAACCCCCGAAGGTGTCGATCGTGCTTTCAAGAAGCTCGACACCATCAAGAAGGACATCGTCTGGTGGGATGCCGGCGCACAGCCGCCGCAGCTCCTCGCATCCAAGGAAGTGGTGATGACCACCGCCTGGAACGGCCGTATCCAGAACGCCATCGACAAGGACGGGGCGCCGTTCAAGATCGTCTGGAACAACCAGATCCTCGAATATGACATGATTGCCATTCCGAAGGGCGCCAAGAGCCCGGACCTGGCCTACAAGTATCTTGCCTATATCAGCCAGCCGGAAATCAACGCCAAGCTCGCCAGCTACATCACCTACGGGCCGGTGCGCATCGATGCGGCTTCCTTCGTCGCGCCGGACGCCCTGCCGAAATTGCCGAACGCACCTGACCACATGACCGCTTACCTGGTCGCCGATACCGAATTCTGGGGCGACTATGGCGAGGATCTGGTCAAGCGCTTCAACGCCTGGCTCGCGCAGTAGGGGAAAATGTCGGCGCTTGAGCCCACGAAACTGGACCGGCCGCGGGCAAGCCGCGACTGGTCGGCCGCCGATTCCGGCACAGCAAGGTCGGTCGCGGCGGCGCTTCGCCGCGCCGATCTCGGCGACCGTCTGCGGTCGCTGGCGCTGGCGGCACCTTTGCTTGTGCTGCTGGCGCTGAGCTTCGGCATCCCGATCGTCCTGCTTCTGTCGCGCGCTGTTTATGATCCGACGATTGCCGACGCTTTGCCGCAGACCAGCCAGGCATTGGCCGGCTGGAACGGCACGGGACTGCCCGACGATGCTGCGTTCCTGGCCCTTGCCGCCGATCTCCGGAGCAATCAGGCCAAGGGCACCGCCTACGAACTCGCCAAGAGCCTGAACGCCCGTCTACCAGGTGCACGCAGCCAGGTGCTCAAGACGGTGCGTCAACTCGAGGCCGCCGACAGGCCGCCGCTGGAGGTGATGAAAGCGGTGCCGTTCTGGTCGGCCCCGGGCACATGGCCGGTCATCGAGAGCGGCACCCATAGCGTGACGTCGTTCTACCTGCTGAGCGCGCTTGATCTGCGCTGGAATGCCGATGGCGGCATCGAAAGGGTGCCGCCCGAACAGGCCATCTTCCTGCAGGTGTTCATGCGCACATTCTTCGTCGCCGCTGCGGTGACGCTGGCCACGCTGATACTGGGCTTCCCCCTCGCCTACCTCATCGCCTCCGTGCCCAAGGGCCTCGCCGCCATCCTCATCGTCGCGGTGCTGCTACCGTTCTGGACGTCGATCCTGGTGCGAACCGCGGCCTGGACGGTGCTCCTGCAGAAATTCGGCCTGGTCAACGACCTGCTGCTGTGGCTCGGCGTTGCCGACGACCGGCTCGACCTGATGTACAGCCGCATCGGACTGATCATCGCCATGACCCACATCCAGCTGCCGTTCACGCTGCTGCCGATCTACAGCGTCATGCGCACCATCCAACCCTCGCAGATGAAGGCTGCCTATTCGCTCGGCGCAAAACCTTTTACCGCCTTCCGCCGCGTCTACCTTCCACAGGTCTTTCCTGGCGTGATGGCCGGCTGTCTGCTCACCTTCATCATCTGCCTCGGCTATTACATCACGCCGGCGCTGATCGGCGGCGCCAGCGACCAGCTGATCAGCAATTTTATCGCCAGCTACGTCAATGTCGAACTGAATTGGGAGATGGCGGCGGCGCTCAGCTTCATCCTGCTCGTCTTCACACTGGCGCTGTTCGGCATCTTCGCCCGCATCCTCGGCCTCGACCGTCTCAAGCTGGTGTAGCCATGTTGCTGTCTCCCTATCCGACGACAGGCGAGAGAATCCGCATCACCCTGCTCTGGCTGTGGTGCGGC
This sequence comes from Mesorhizobium onobrychidis, assembly GCF_024707545.1. Taxonomy (NCBI): domain Bacteria; kingdom Pseudomonadati; phylum Pseudomonadota; class Alphaproteobacteria; order Hyphomicrobiales; family Phyllobacteriaceae; genus Mesorhizobium; species Mesorhizobium onobrychidis. The sequence goes on along the minus strand of NZ_CP062229.1, from coordinate 2,992,130 downwards.
ATGGTGATCCTGTTCCTCCTCGTGCCGATCCTCATTCCCGTTCCCTTGTCGTTCAACAGCGGCGCCTTCTTCATCTTTCCGCTGGAGGGAATTTCGACGCGCTGGTACGAGGTCGTGCTTGGAACCCATCGCTGGCAAGCAGCCATCGGCAACAGCCTGATCGTTGCGTTCGGGACGACGCTGATCGCAACGATACTCGGCACATTGACGGCTATTGCGCTTTCCGACGAAAAGTTTCCCGGCCGCCGCATCGTCATGCCGCTGCTGCTGTCGCCACTGATCGTGCCGGTGGTGATCACCGCCGTCGGCTCATATCTGTTCTATGCACGCGTCGGCCTTGCCAGCACCTATGCCGGCATCATCCTGGCGCACACCGCGCTCGCCAGTCCCTTCGTCGTCGTCACGGTGGGAGCCAGCCTCACCGGCTTCGACCGTAATCTGATGCGCGCCGCCGCCATCTCCGGAGCAAAGCCCATCACATCGTTCTTCAGGGTGATGCTGCCGCTGATCCTGCCCGGCGTGCTGTCAGGGGCGGCCTTTGCGTTCGTCACCTCGTTCGACGAGGTCGTCGTGGTGCAGTTCCTGGCCAGCGCCAATCAGCGCACCATGCCGCTCGAAATGTTCATCGGCCTGCGCGAGAAGCTGAGCCCGGCAATCACCGCCGCCGCGACGCTGATGATGGCACTGTCGATCGTGCTGCTCGTCGTTGCCAATCTTCTGGCCCGCCGTGGCAAGCAGCGACCGCGCATCGACTAGGAATGTCGTGCGGCGGTCGGCCAAAGCCTCCATAGGCCTGCCCGCGTCAGGCCGCTTTACGGTGCGATTTCCATGTCTCGTGGTGCTTGCCCCACGCCGACATGACTGTCACCGCATCGTTCAGGCTAAAGCCGAGCGGCGTGATCGAGTATTCCACGCGAGGCGGCACCTCGTCATAGGCGCGCCGGCTGATCAGCCCGTCGGCTTCCATCTGCCGCAATTGTTGCGTGAGCACCTTTTCGCTGACGCCAGGCAGCAACCGGCGCAGTTCGGCAAAGCGGTATGGCCGCAGGTGCAGTTCCCATAGCAGCGAGGTTTTCCACTTTCCGCCGATGGCCTGCAGCGCGGCAGCAAAACCGCAGCTGTCTGGTTCCTTGCGCCTCATTTGGCAGCTCCTGTCATGATGGCGATAGCTTACCTCAAGGTGCGTACTTCTCAACGCAGCAAGAATTTATATCTTCGGATCGAGCGCGCCAAACATGAAAACGGACCCTCGGCGAGAGGGCCATCAGTCTATCGGAGAAGTTACTATGGCATCGAATGTCTGCGTGCTCGGCGCGGGCCGAATGGGCTCGTCCATTGCTCGAACGCTGCTCGACCGCGGCTATCCAACATGGGTCTGGAATCGAACCGTGGCAAAGTGCGACCCATTGGCGGCCCTTGGCGCGAAGGTCGCCCCGTCAGTGGAGGATGGAATCCGAGCGGCCGACGTCGTGATCATCAATGTTCTCGACTATGCCGCCAGCGACGCTTTGCTGAAGCGGGATGGCATCGCCTCGGCATTGGCCGGCAAAGCCGTCGTGCAACTCACCTCCGGATCGCCGCGTCTGGCGCGGGAAGAAGCGCGCTGGGTGGAGGCACATGGTGCCGGCTATCTGGACGGGGCGATCATGGCCACTCCGGATTTTATCGGCAAACCAGAGACCGCACTGCTTTATTCGGGTTCCCGCGACGTTTATGAGAAGCACAAGCCCCTGCTTTTCGCACTCGGCGGCGGCACGAGCTATGTCGGGGAGCTGCCGGATCAAGCCTCTGCGCTTGATACCGCTCTGCTCACCCAGATGTGGGGCGGGCTCTTCGGAGCACTCCAGGGCATGGCTGTCGCCGAGGCCGAAGGTCTCGACCTGGAGACGTTCAGGAACCATCTTTCCGCATTCAAGCCTGTTGTCGATGCCGCTCTGTTCAACCTGGTGGATAGAACAAATGCGCGCCGTTTTGCCGGCGACGACGCAACGCTGGCGTCCTTGGGTGCCCACTACAGCGCCTTCCAGCACCTGCTTGAGGCCTGCGAGGAGCGGCGCTTAAACGCGGCTATGCCGCGCGCCATGGACATGATTTTCCAGCAGGCGCTCTCGCTCGGCAGCATGGAAGATGATTTTGCATCTCTTGCGCCGCTGTTTCGAAATGGTTCGCCACGCCAGAGCCGGGAGCCGGCGAATGCATAGCGGCAAGACGAAACGAACCGCGACCTGCTCATGCCGGGGCGTGGAACTTGTCCTCGCCGGAGAGCCGCGACGCGTCTATGCGTGCAGTTGCATGGAGTGCCAGCGCTGCACCGGAACGGCGTTCTCGTACCGGGCCATCTACGCCGGTTCCGCCCTCGTCGGCCAGAAAGGCGAGACCAGATCCTGGCGCAGAACCGGCTCGTCGGGACAATGGTTGGAGCAGACATTCTGCACCACATGCGGGTCGGTCGTCTTCATGCGAGCAGAAGGGCTGAAGGATGCGCTGTCGGTATCGGTCGGCTGCCTGGAGGACCCGGAATTCCCACCCCCGACAATGCTCCATTGGCCTCACAGAAAGAATAGATGGCTTTGCTTGGAAGGCGTGCCCGAAGCAGCCGCCTCTTGAGGGCGGATCACCAAGCGATGCCTGGCTTGCAGCAGGCTCGGCATCGTGAGTCCGGCTACGTCTCCTTCGGCAATCGATTTCCGTTCAAGAAGGTCCCGATTGGGCGGATAGCTGTCGCGGGCGACTGCGAATCCCAAGGCTCCCTCGCAGCACTCCTTGCAACACTTTGCGCTCCCCGACGTTCTCCCAAGGCACGCTCCGAAGCCGATTGTCGCGGCTCCAATGGCAAATCCAATTGCTGGAGCGAGGGATGTCGGGTTCGCCGGCTGGCCACGGCACCCAAGCGTGCCGTGGCAGTTCGGCAACCTGCATCGATGTGACGCTGGAGGAGACGCCATGGACATGGGCAACAGGAAGACGCAGTTCAATATCTGGTACTGGATCGTCGCCTTCGTCGGGCTGATGATCTTCCAATATGTCTACACTGCCACGCAGCACGTCGCGCAGATTCCCTACAGCCAGTTTGAGACCCTGCTACGCGACGGCAAGATCGCCGACGTGCAGGTTTCCGATCGCTTCATCCAGGGCCGCTTCAAGCAGCCGCAGGACGGGAAGCCTCTATTCATTACAACGCGGGTCGAGCCGAATCTCGCGCGGCAGCTGCAGGAACACGGCGTCACCGTCACTGGCCAGATCGAAAGCACATTCCTGAGCGACCTGCTCTCCTGGGTCGTCCCGATCCTCGTCTTCTTCGGCTTGTGGATGCTGCTGATGAGACGCATGGGCGGTGGCAGTGGCATGGGCGGGTTGATGCAAATCGGCAGGAGCAAGGCCAGGGTCTATGTCGAGGCCAATACCGGCGTGAGGTTCGATGACGTGGCGGGCGTCGATGAGGCCAAGGCCGAGCTGCAGGAGATCGTGGATTTTCTGAAGAGCCCGCAGGAATATGGCCGTCTTGGAGGGCGCATGCCCAAGGGCGTACTGCTGGTCGGACCGCCAGGCACCGGCAAGACGCTGCTCGCGAAGGCCGTTGCAGGCGAGGCAAAAGTTCCGTTCTTCTCGATCTCAGGCTCTGAATTCGTCGAGATGTTCGTGGGCGTCGGCGCCGCCCGTGTGCGCGACCTGTTCGAGCAGGCACGCGCCAGAGCCCCGGCAATCATTTTCATCGACGAGCTCGACGCGCTGGGCCGCGCCCGGGGTGCGGGCCCGATGATGGGCGGCCACGACGAGAAGGAGCAGACACTCAATCAGCTCCTGGTCGAGCTCGACGGTTTCGATCCAAAAATCGGCGTCGTGCTGCTCGCCGCGACGAACCGTCCGGAAATCCTTGACCCGGCACTTCTTCGCGCCGGCCGTTTCGATAGGCAGGTGCTGGTCGACCGGCCGGACAAGCAAGGTCGCGTCCAGATACTCCAGGTCCACATGAAGAAGGCGAAGCTGGCAGCGGATGTCGAGGCCGAGAAAGTTGCCGCGCTGACGCCGGGCTTTACCGGCGCCGACCTCGCCAATCTGGTCAACGAGGCGACCCTGCTTGCCACGCGCCGGAAGGCAGATGTCGTGACGATGGACGATTTCAACAATGCGGTGGAGCGCATCGTGGCGGGGCTCGAGAAGCGCAACCGGCTGTTGAACCCTAGGGAACGTGAGGTCGTCGCCTATCACGAAATGGGCCATGCTCTGGTAGCCATGGCGCTGCCCGGCGTCGACCCGGTGCACAAAGTATCGATCATCCCACGCGGCGTCGGCGCGTTGGGCTACACGATCCAGCGGCCGACCGAGGACCGATTCCTCATGACGCGCGAGGAACTGGAGAACAAGATGGCGGTGCTGCTCGGCGGCAGAGCGGCCGAGCAGATCGTGTTCGGGCATCTGTCGACGGGGGCCGCCGATGACCTTGCCAAAGTGACCGATATCGCCCGCGCCATGGTTACGCGTTACGGCATGTCGGAAAAGCTCGGCCATGTGGCGCTGGAAAAGGACCAGCGCTCCTTCCTGAGCCCCAACCCACTCGCCGGCGGTCCGCGCGAGCATGATTACGGCGAGGCCACCGCCGAAGCTATCGACGCGGAAGTTCGCAGCATCGTCGACACAGCTTTCGCGCGAACCGTCGGCCTGCTCACTGAGCGACGGGATCTGCTGGAAAAGACGGCGCGCAAGCTGCTCGAAATCGAGACGCTCAGCGAGGCTGAACTTGCATCGCTCGTCGGAAACGTCTCGGCACCGGATCGCGCGACAACGGAGGCATCCGATCGGCAATCGGGGAAGCGACCGATACGACGAGGCAAGGCTGCGGCCACAAACTTCTCGCGCCCGGCCGAGTGATGACCTTCCTCGTCCCAACGTGGCCCCCGGGTCCGAACCGCTCGTCCAAGGCCGATACGGGCATCAAGATCGCCGTACATCGTCATGTTGCAGCCCAGGACAAAGCCGCCGGGATGGACATCAGGGTCAGTCGCTCGCGGACCGGCGACCGTTTGATCGTAAACGGCAGATCGCTGGCATCGCCAATCTCGACGCGGCCTCCCCAGGTGACCCGTTCCCAGTGGCATAGTGTCGCTGCCAATCACTGAGATAGTCGCCCAGGACCTGGCAATCATCAACAACGAAGACCAGCACGGCCCCGCGCACGCGCTAGTCGGCGTTGCGGGCGGCCGCCAATCCGCGTCGCGCGGCACCGGTTGACCGGCTTATTCAGTAAAGGCTAATAGGGCAGCGTTACGCGACCGATCCTTGTGTCTGTTTTCGGATTTGGCGTTGCTTTCGTCGCGGTCCGAATCCGCCAGCTACGGTAGGCCAGGCTGAATGACCGACCACATTTGCCTCGAATTCGCTCCAATCATTGAAGAGCGGTGCTGATTGCAATGCTGGCGCCATCCGTTTACCAACTCCTGCAGACAAAACGAAGGCTCCTATGATCCAGGACAATGCCAGGGTCGGCGTCGTGGTGCCGATGTTCAATGCCGAGCGAACCATTCGCGCCACCTTGACCAGCATCTGCCAGCAGGACCATCAGGCGCTGGACATTATCGTGGTGGACGACGGGTCGACGGACCAGTCCGCCTCGATTGTGGCCTCCTGTGCTGAGAGAGACCGGCGTATACGCCTAATGAGGCAGTCGAACGCCGGTGTTGCGCAGGCCCGCAACAGCGGTGCGGCCTCTACCGATGCGGAGTTTCTGGCGTTTGTCGACGCGGATGATCTCTGGGCCCCATCCAAGATCGCACTGCAACTGCGCGCCCTGCAGGAAGGCGGCTCTTCTGCGGGCCTGGCATATTGCTGGTTTGCCCAAATCGACGAGGACGGCCGGGTATTCTCACTATACCGACCCGATGCCGATGGCCGCGTTCTGCAACGGATGTGCAGAATGAATTTTGTCGGCAACGGAAGTTCGATGCTGATGCGTCGCTCCGCATTCGAGCAGGCGGGACAATTCGATCCTTCCCTGAGGGCCAGGAATGCACAAGGCTGCGAGGACCTTCTGATGTGCCTCAGGATAGCGGAAAGTTACGAATTCCGTGTCGTGCCTCAGCACCTGGTGGGCTATCGGATGACGAACGTCAACATGTCGAGCGATGTCATGCAGATGCTTCGTTCATGTGAAATCGTCCTTGCCGAGTATCGCGAAAAATATCCGCAGTTCGGCAGCGATCTCGATGCGCATCTGGTCGACATGATCCATTGGCTTGCCATCAGAGCCTTGGTCGGCGGGCGGCTGTTCGCAGCCGGCGACCTGCTGAAGAGATACTTCGTCCTGGAACCGCGCACGGCAATTTCCCGCCTGCCCAACATGATCGACATGTACTGCCGGGCCAGGCTGGTTCCTCGCTGGGTCAAAATTCGAGTGAAGCGGATGCGAAACGAGAACGCCGAGTTTCGACGCCTTTATGAAGAGACTATCTGGTGAATGTGAGCGTATTCCTGTTCGCGCGCTTGCAGCGGCTCTTCCGTCACGGGGGTCTAGGTGCACCTCGTGATCTGAGACCTTAAGCGCCGTCTTCGACGAGAGCGGACGGATCAATTCTCCTCGGACCTGACTCGCGAAGCTGGCGCGGCGTCGGCGTCTTGAGGGCCACCTGGACTCGCCTTCGAAGCCACTCCGGAGGAAATGGCTGGCAGATGAAGGTCGGATCGGCGTCGAAAAAACGCTCGGAGGTACAGATGGAATGCGGTGAGGTCGGAATCATGCGCTGTTTAACGGCAAGCATTCTTGGCACAAAGCGACGCAGCCGCCGCCACATGTCTTGTGCGGACGGCTTTGCGAAGACATGAAACAGCGCGGCCGGATCGATCCGTGTTGCGTGGACAAGCGGAGCGATGGCCGCGCCTGGCGACGTGCGGGCGGCTTCGCTGCCATAATACGCTGAAGCCACGCCATCGGACCAACGAAACAAGAAAGAAGCTAGCTTGGGATGTCGCGTGCGGACTGTTTCAAGGACGATCCGGTGCGATGTCAGCATGACGACATACCTGGTCGACATAGAAGATAGTGATCGCCGGTAACCAATCAGATACTCGGGAACGACATCATAATCGCAGATCGCGGCAATGTTGAGCTGCATCTGCAAGTCTTCGGCTCCTTGGGCGCCTGCGGCTCTGAGCGACGGGTCGTATCCCCCGGTTGCCGTAAGAACTGATCGCCTGATTAGCGGTGAACTTGCATTGCCGATAAAATTCTCAACCAGCAGCCAGTTGTGGACGTCCCCGCGAGCGAGAGTTGGCGGGGAGCATTCGATCACCCAATCATCATCATCGATGACCCGATACCATGCGTAGACAAGGCCGAGAGAAGGCCGCGACTGAAAGAGGCTGTGCTGCTTTTCCAGCTTTGTCGGGTGCCACACATCATCCGCATCAAGTGGCGCTATAAATTCACCCTTCGCCGCATGAATTGCCAGGTTTCTGGCGACAGCAACCCCTCGGTTCTGCTGTCTCAGAAGGGAAATACGCGGATCACTGGTTGCAAATGCCTCGACGATCTCAGCGGTCCGGTCGGTCGACCCGTCATCGACAACTATGATCTCTAGCTGTTTGAAAGTTTGCGAGGCGGCCGACTGAAGGGTGTGTCGGATGGTCTTTTCCGCATTGTAGGCAGGAATGATGACGGAAACTGCGGGTTGCATATCGAAAAAAGCCTGCTTTTGATGAAGGATGAAAGAAAGACGGGAGCGCCACCGGCCTAAATACTAGCATGCTCGAGCGGGCTAGTATCAAGCCGCGCCTCTCCCTACGGCTACTTCAACGTCTGAGAATTCGCCCGGTATTCGCACTTACGGCGGCGACACGTGCTAATATGCTGGTTTCAATCCGCCCAAACTTGTGGATGCCTTCATGCTTCCTTTCATTTCGCTCACATCCGTGCCCGTGGCCTCGTGGTCTTATTGCCATCAGCTATATGCTTGAACACTCACATGTATCGCGTTTCTGCCGATCGGGATGGCATCCACGATCGGACATGAGCGTGGTTTTTACGGTTCCTGCGGCGGGAGACCGATGGTGATTCCGCGCGTTCTCCTGCAGCTTGGTCGGCTGGTCCGGCGTCGACGCCTGCGCCGTGCTCCCATCATATTGATGTACCATCGCGTGGCAGATATCGCCGTCGATCCGTGGAGCCTAGCCGTCCATCCGGCGAGGTTCGACGAACAAATCGAAGCGCTGACGCGGAGTCGGCGGGTGGTGCATTTGCATGAGCTGTTTGATGTCATCGCACGGGGAAAGCCAGGCAAACCGCTTGCGGTTGTCACGTTTGACGACGGCTATCACGACGTCTACAGCAACGCTCGCCCGATCCTGCAGCGTCACGACTGCCCGATGACGCTGTTTGTTGCGACGGGAGCAATCGGAAGCGGCAGAGAATTCTGGTGGGATGCGCTCACGCGAATCTGTCTTGAGACGCCTGAACTGCCTGACCAACTCGACATCACGATCGAGGGAGGCAGGCATCACTGGCTTATCCCGAAGATGGTGGATCAGGCCGGCCGTGACAAAGTCTACCGGGAGGTGTGGTCGGCGCTCCGAACGCTGCCGTATGAGCGACAGAACGCACACGTCGAAGACATTGCGAAATGGGCGGGCGTTGGTCTCGACGCCAGGCCAGAGCACTGTATTATGACTCCCGCGGAGGTTGGTGACATCAGTGACGACCTGATCACGATCGGCGGTCATACTGTCAGTCATCCCACGCTTCCGGCCCATTCCTTCGCGACCCAGCTTCGCGAGATCGTCGACGGCCGTTCGGCCTGTGAGCAAATGACCGGAAAACGCGTCCTCTCTTTTGCATATCCATTCGGAGACCATGACGCTCTGTCGGTAACTGCCGTCAGGGAAGCGGGATTTGAGTTCGCATGCACGACGCGCGCCGGGTGCGTTACGCCCGAGGCAGACGTGCTGCGTTTACCTCGATTGTATGTCGGCAACTGGTCAGGGGACGAATTCTTGCGAAAAATCGAGGATCATCTGTTCTGATGAACGCACAGCAGATTACCATTATCACTCCTCGACGCGGCTGGTTTGACCTCGATTTCTGGCACCTGTGGCGCTATCGCGATCTGCTGCTCCTGTTCGCGATGCGCGACATCAAAGTCCGCTACAAGCAGACCTTGCTTGGTCCGGCTTGGCTGATCCTGCAGCCCCTGGCGCTTACCGCAGCGTTGACCACCGTCATCAGCGGTATCGCGGGCATTTCAACCGGTGGCCATCCCGCGCCAATCTTTTATCTGACAGCGCTGGTGCTGTGGTCGTATTTTTCCCAAGTCGTCTCCACCGCGAGCCAGGTCTTCATTGCTAACGGTCATCTTTTCAGCAAGATCTACTTCCCGCGACTCGTCGTTCCCGTGTCGTCGCTACTGTCGAACACTGTGGCCCTGGCGATCCAGCTTGGCGTCGCATTGGCCTTCTTGCTCTGGTACCAGCTGACAGGAAAAGTGGACGGGTTGTCGTGGCGCCTCGCGTTCTTTCCGCTGGTGATCATCCAGATCGCGGCATTCTCGTTGGCTGTTGGGCTTTGTCTAGGAGCGTCAACCGCGAAGTACCGCGATACAGCTCATATGACTCCGTTCTTGATTCAGATCTGGCTGTTCGTGACGCCGATCATCTTTCCTTTTTCGGCTATTCCCGAGCAGTACCGGACGCTGATCGGATTTCTGAATCCGCTCGCTGTCATAATTGATGAAGGGCGCTGGTGCTTCTTCGGCACTTCGGCAGTCGGTGCGCCACAAATCGCTGCAGCGCTTGTCACGACCTCGGTCGTGCTGTTCATCGGCGTCGTGATCTTTCAACGCGTCGAACGAACGGCCATGGACATGCTGTGAAGAGAAATGACAACCCTTGCGGCCCCGTAGAGAGTGAAGGTCGCCCTTCGTCGGCCGCCGCGCATTCTGCACAATGGGCACGACGCCGATGCCATTGATCTCCGTCATCACGCCTTTCCTCAATGTCGAGCGGTTTCTTCCGGACGCGATCGAAAGCGTGCGCGCGCAAACCTTCACCGACTGGGAAATGCTTCTCATTGACGACGGATCATTCGACGGGAGCGTTGCAATCGCGGTGGCTGCAGCAACCGGCGATCCGCGAATCCGTTTCATTCGATCGAACGGCCAGCGTCGCGGCGCCGCCGCGGCGCGCAATGCCGGAATCGCGGCCGCGTCGGGCATGTTCTTCACGTTCCTGGATGGCGACGATATATTTGAGCCGGAAAAATTCGAGACGGAACTTGCGATCTTTGATGCGCATCCTCGCGCCAAGGTCCTTTACGGACCGACCCTGTGGTGGTTCCCCGATGAGCCGCACAGGAACTGGACCGACTCGATGCCACGCCAATCGGACCGTCTGCACATGCCGCCCGACCTGCTCGACCAGGTCATCGTGCGCCAGCGGGCTCATGTGCCGTGCATCTGCTCGATCATGGTTCACCGCGAAGCTTTGGTAGCGGTGGGCGGCTTCGATGAGGCGTTCGAGCTCTACGAAGACCAGACCCTTCTAGTGAAGCTGCTGTTGCGCTATCCGGTATTCGTGACATCCACGCCCACCGGCCGATACAGGCAGCACCTCGATTCGACATCGGCCAAGGCGACTGCTTCCGGCATCTACGATCGACTGCACCCGCATGCTGCTCGCATTGGCTTCCTCGAATGGGTTGAGATGCATGCATCGGCCTCGGGATTGATGACGCCGAAGTTGCAGCGGGCGCTCCGCTTCGCATTTGCGCGCTATCCCGCCCAGCGTCGGCCCCTGACACTTCGCGATAGGTTTGACCTCGCCATCGAAGCCGGACGCCGGTTCGCTCGGCGGCTGACGCCACGTCGCATCCTGTCGAAGGTGTTCAGGCTGAAGTAGTGGGCAGGACCGGTGGCGCGGATTGGATCGCGACCGAGCCTGAGATTTCTGATATTAACGATACCGTTCTACGTGAATGACAAGTCGCATCGCCTCACTGGGGGCGACGTGCTAAAACTGACCAGTGTCCATCATTTCTGTGCCAAAATTCTGTTTGTGAGGCCTACGGTCGCGTTCGATTTCTGGCAACGAACACCAGCCCGTTGCCTCTCTGCGAAGCTAAGGAGAATTTGGCTGTCTCATGATCGCAGTCGTCATAACAACTTACAACCATACTCGCTTTCTCGAGGAAGCCATTCAGAGCTGTCTTCGTCAAAGCCGGCCGATGGATGAAATTATTGTGGTCGACGACGGATCCACCGACAATCCGGCATCGGTTGTCGAGCGTCATCCAGGCGTGCGCCTGATCAGGCAGGACAATTGCGGGCTCGCGGCCGCCCGAAACACCGGACTGGCGGCTTCCAGATCCGATTACATCACCTTTCTGGACGCGGATGATCGTCTCCTTCCGAATGCCATGGAGACGGGCGTGCGAATGCTGGTTGCGCATCCAGATACGGTTCTCGCCTACGGAGCTCATCGCTTCATCAATGGAAGCGGTGCGATTGACTCAGACAAGCATCACATCGCGCTTGTTGAAGATCCTTATGTTCAGTTACTGCGGACGGGAAACTTCATTGCGATGCATGCGACCGTGGTTTATCGGCGGGAGAGGCTCGCGGCCATGGGCGGGTTCGACGTTTCAATGCGGTCCTGCGAAGACTATGAGCTATTCTTGCGAATCGCCCGGCGCGGTTCGATCGTAACGCACGACGATGTCGTCGCCGAGTATCGCATGCACGGCGACAACATGTCGAAGAATCGATCGATGATGCTCGCTGCAGCATTGTCGGTGCTTGACAAGCAGTTGGCAGGTCCGGTTGACGACGGTGTGCGTCTTGCAGTCCGCGATGGTAGGCGGTTCTGGAAGACCTACTATACCGGAGAGTTGACTACTGATGCCTTGCGCGCGATCCGCGCCGAACCCGCCAAAGCGATTCGCATGCTGCGGCAGGCTTTGCAGATGTCGCCGCCGATCACGCTGCAAACGGCGGCATTTAAGATAACACGCAAGGTCGGCAGGCATGTGCAACGGCTGCTCGGAGCTTCCGGCGCCGATTGGCGGGCTCCGCGCGTCGGTTCGGTGCAGTTTGGGGATTTCGCGCGCACAATGCCGATGAGCCGCTCATTTGGATATGATCGCGGCAAGCCAATAGATCGGTATTATATCGAGAATTTCCTACAATTGAATGCGGCCGACATACATGGCCGTGTGCTGGAAATCGGCGACAACAGCTACACGATGCATTTTGGCGGTGCTCATGTCGTCAAGAGCGACGTGCTGCATGTTGATCCCGATGATCCAAACGCGACCATCATAGGCGACCTGTCGCAGCCCGGAGTCCTGCCGCCAAACGCCTTCGACTGCATCATCCTCACGCAAACACTTCATCTGATCTTCGACATGTCGGCCGCGGTCGCTGCACTGGCCGAAGCGCTCAAGCCCGGGGGCGTGCTGCTGCTAACTGTTCCTGGCATCACCCCTGTCGATCGCGGCGAGTGGGGCAGCACGTGGTTCTGGTCATTGACGCAGGCGGCGTTGGCGAAGTTGCTTGCGAAATCCTTCAGCACGGCGAATATGGCGCTCGAAACCCACGGCAACGTCTTTGCGGCAGTTTGTTTTCTCCAGGGACTCGCCAAGGAAGAAGTTTCTGACCAGAAGCTCGACGTCCGGGATACCGCCTATCCTATCGTTGTCACGGCGCGCGTCGTGAAGGACGGGCTGACCGCGGATCAACCCGGCAGTCGAACCGCAAATGTTACGGCTTGAGATCGATGACAGAATTGCCAGCCGTTGAGGTCCGAGGACTTTCCAAGCGCTACCGGCGCGGCGCGATCGGCGTGCGCTCATTGCGTGAGGAAGTCGAACAACTTGTCGCGCGTTTGCGCTCGCGGGAAGCCGAAGCTTCCCTCAACGAATTCTTCGCCATCAGGAACATCACTTTTTCCGTTCCGACTGGCACCGTGTGCGGTATCATCGGACGCAACGGCTCGGGAAAGACCACGCTGCTCAAGGTTTTGACCTCGATCACGGCTCCGGATGAGGGCGAGGCAGTGATGCGAGGCCGGATCGGAAGCTTGCTGGAGGTAGGGGCCGGATTCCATCCGGATCTCGACGGGATCGAGAACATCTACCTCAACGGCGCGATCCTCGGCATGAGTAAGGCCGAGATCACGCGTAAGCTAGACCGGATCATCAAATTTGCCGATATCGGCAGCTTTCTCGAAACGCCGGTCAAGCGTTATTCGTCCGGCATGTATGTTCGGCTTGCCTTCGCGATCGCTGCTCATCTGGAGCCGGAGATTCTCGTCGTCGACGAGGTGCTTGCTGTTGGCGATGCTGAATTTCAAAGGAAATGTCTCGGCACGATGAAGAACGTCGCGGGTGAAGGTCGGACCGTGCTGTTCGTGAGCCACAACATGGCCATGGTTCGGCAGCATTGCACAAAAGCGATTTATCTGGACCGCGGCCTTCTGAAGGATTTTGGCGAGGCATCATCGATCATCGATGCGTACCTGTCGAACACCGCCCCGAGCAGCAACGGATCCGAGCGCGTTGGCGATGATGACCTCTGGATGCAAGTGGCTATTGTGTATCCGGGTACGCGCGAGCGCTGCAGCCAGCTCAAGTTTGGCGGCGATTACGATTTTGTGCTGAAGCTGGGCGCGAGGAATTCGTTTCACCGAAGCGTGGTTCATATCCAGATTTTTGATCAGGAAGGCAACTTGATCTCTGTGCTCGAAAGCCTCGCGGAAGGTGTTGGTCAATTTGACATAGTTGGGCAGGCCAAGGTCGTATTCAGCGTGCGATCGTTGGGATTGTTGCCTGGCACTTATAGCGCTGGAGCGGCTCTCTATGCGTGGGGAGAGGATGACCCGGACCTCGCAAGCGAGAACTTGCTAACGTTCGACGTTGTTGCAGCAACAGTCAATGACTCCTATTGGCCATATCTGAAAGAGCACGGGATTGTGCGACTGTCGCATTCTGCCCAGTTGCTTAAGGTGGATTGAAGGCGCGTGGAGTGACGTCCTGGCGAATGAATCTTCGATGTATGTAGTTCAATCCGTCGACCGCGCGACCGCAGCGCTGAAATCGCGCACGCCCTGCAAAGACTGAAGGACAATCCGGGCTTGCGGGAACGCCTCGGTAGGCATCGCGAAAACGGATATTTCTCGCTTGCCGCAGTCGCCGCCGCTCTCGATTGTTTGTTGACCAGGCGGTAGGGCTCTTCCGCAAAAAGATCGTCACATCCGGCGGCGATACCAGGCCAGCGCCGTTTCGACGATCCGGTCGATTCCGGATTGCCCGGGTACCCAGCCGAGTTCCCGGGTCGCCTTGCCGGCCGCGGCCACTAGCGCCGGCGGGTCGCCTGCCCTGCGCGGACCGTACGCCACAGGAAGGCGCGTTCCCGAAGCCCGGCTCACCGCATCGACCAACTCGCTCACCGTCGTTCCTGTTCCGGTGCCAAGATTGTAGACGTGGACTCCCGGATCGCGCAGAAGCTTCTCCCCTGCCAGAACGTGCGCACGGGCGAGATCGGTGACGTGGACATAGTCCCGCACCGCGGTTCCGTCCCGGGTGTCGAAGTCGGTGCCATTAATGGTAAAAATCCGGCCCGATCTAACCGCCGCCTCGATAGCGAGCGGAATGACATGCGTTTCCGGTTCATGCCGCTCACCGACCTCGCCGTCGGGATCACATCCGGCCGCGTTGAAATACCGCAGCACAACCGCGTTGAGGCCATGGGCATCCGAAAGATTGTCCACCATTCGTTCTACGATGAATTTCGACCATCCATAGGGATTGATGGGCGACTGCGGATGCGTTTCGTCAATCGGAGAACGAATCGGAACGCCGTAAGACGCGCAGGTGCTCGACAAGATCAACTTGTCGACGCCGATCTTCAGCATTTCCTCGAGCAAGACCAGCGTCCCAAAACTGTTATTTCGGTAGTAGAGTTCCGGGCGCTCGACGGACTCGCCGACATAGGCGTAAGCGGCGAAATGCGCTACCACATCCGGCCGATACTGGTGCAGCGCTGCTGCCACCGCTGCGACATCGCAAATATCGCCCTCGACAAGCGGTCCCCATTTGACCGCGTCGCGCCAGCCGCGCGAGAGGTTGTCATACGCAATGACCGACCAACCGGATTCGGCGAAGGCCTTGCAACAGTGTGAGCCGATATAGCCCGCCCCGCCAGTGACCAAGACTGTTTTCATTCGGCTGCAGCGGACCGAGCATATCCCGATGAGACCAAGTCTTCGAAATAGGCAATGGTCGGGGCGAGACCGTCGCGCAATGCGATTCTTGGCTTCCAATTGAGCTCGCGCAAGGCACACCCGATATCAGGCTGTCGCTGCCTTGGGTCATCGACGGGCAAAGGTAAAAACCTGATCTTGGATCGGCTTCCGGTAAGTTCGATCACGAGATTGGCAAGTTCGAGCATCGTGAATTCGACCGGGTTGCCGAGATTGATTGGACCGGTAACATCGTCGGCCGTGTGCATCAGGCGAACCAGACCGTCGATGAGATCATTGACGTAGCAAAATGAGCGTGTCTGCTGGCCGGTGCCGTACACAGTTATCGGCTTGTTTCGCAGTGCCTGCATGATGAAGTTGGAAATGACGCGGCCGTCGTCAGGACGCATCCTCGGACCGTAAGTGTTGAAGATGCGCGCTACCTTGATCCGCAGCCTGTGCTGCCGCCAATAGTCGAAAAACAGGGTTTCGGCACACCGCTTGCCTTCGTCGTAACAGGAACGGGGACCTATCGGGTTTACCCTGCCCCAATAGTCCTCGGTCTGCGGGTGAATCTCGGGATCGCCGTAGACTTCAGACGTGGACGCCTGAAGGATCTTTGCGCGAACCCGCTTGGCGAGCCCCAGCATATTGATCGCCCCATGGACGTTGGTCTTTGTCGTCTGGACCGGATCGAACTGATAGTGAACTGGGCTTGCCGGGCAAGCAAGGTTGTATATTTCATCAACTTCTATGTAGAGTGGAAATGTCACGTCGTGGCGAATGATCTCAAAGGATCTGTTGTCGAGCAAATGCGAGACGTTTCTCCGACTTCCTGTGAAGAAATTGTCGACGCATACAACCTCGTGGCCTTCAGCAAGCAACCGCTCGCATAAGAACGATCCCAGAAAACCTGCGCCCCCCGTCACCAAGACTCGCTTTGCCTGCTGCATTTTAGGGATCCTCACGCCAGTTCTTCACGCAATCGAATGCGCAAAGCCCTGAGGGGAGGATAGGAAAAAAATGCTGCGCCGCAAACACAAAATGTTAACGTAGTTGAAATAGTCGCGTGAGTGCGCGGCGCACAATCCATGAAAAAGCCCTTGATTTGCCATTCTTTGACGGTCGTCCGAACCTCAGCCTACCGGCAATCGACATTTGGACGTGAATGCACTGCGCTGCATCATGATCGATTTCTAATAAAGGGAGCTGGGTCCTGCACAGACTTGACCTGGCTCTATGGTTGCCAATGGACGCCTCGCAACGGGGTCAAAAGCTGACGTAAGCGTGTCCAATTTCGACCCCCTGCATCCTCTCTCAGCCGTGCTACGCCGGTTGCAACTCCCTGCGCGGCAGCCGTGGGAAGGCGATCGCCACCGCCACGGCGCCGAGTCCTACAAGGGCCGAGCCGATGAACAGCCAGGAGTAGCTGGCATAGGCATCGAACACCATGCCGCCGGCGAGCGGGCCGAAGGCCATGCCGATGCTGGACAGCATGGTCACAGCACCAAACACCGTGCCGAGGATTCGCTGGCCGAAATATTCGCGCGCCAGCACCGCATAGAGCGGCATCACGCCGCCATAGGTGGCGCCGAAGATGACGGCGAGCGTATAGAACTGACCAAGCTCACTGACGGCAAGATAGGCTGCGATCACCACCGACTGTATCGCCAGACCGGTAATCAGCACCGGCTTGACGCCCAGCCGGTCGGCAAGCACGCCGTATAAAAGCCTGCCGCCCAGCCCCGCCAGGCCCTCGATGCTGTAGATGCTGACCGCCGCCATCGGCGCTATGCCGCACAACATCGCATAGCTCACCATATGGAAGATTGGCCCGGAATGCGCCGCGCAGCAGGCAAAGAAGGTCAGTGCCAGAACGATGAATTGCGGCGAGCGCAGCGCCTGTGGAACCGACATGCCGGTATCGCCGGCCGCAAGATCGGAGGCGGCGTCGTTAGCGGCGGGCTTGGGCGGTTGGCGCACCAGCAATGCGGCCGGCACCAGCAGTGCCCAGGCCGCGACGCCGATGACGAACATGGCTGTGCGCCAGTCATAGGCCGAGATCAGCCAGCGCGCAAAGGGCGAGATCGTCATTGGTGCCACGCCCATGCCGGCCGAAACCAGCGAAACGGCAAGGCTGCGGTTCTTGTCAAACCAGGCCGTGGTCAGCGCGATCATCGGCGCAAAGAAGGCGCTTGCCGCGAGGCCGACGAGCACGCCATAGGTGATCTGGAAGACAAGCAGCGAGCCGGTGCGGCTGGCCAGTACCAACGCCAGCCCGAGCAGCACCGCACCTATCATCACGACAATGCGAGCGCCGTAGCGATCGTAAATGGCGCCCCAGGCGAAGCCGCCGAGGCCCATTACCAGGAAGTTCAGCGTCATCGCGCTCGATATGCCGGCGCGCGACCAATCTGTGTCGAGCGCAATCGGTTCGAGGAAGATCGCCAGCGAGAACATCGCCCCGAGGGCGACACAGGTCATCAGGGCGCCAGCCGCGACGATGACCCAACGATAGGAAATGCGCATATTTTTCTCCCGAGATCGTTTGGACACGGCGCGACTTCTTTCGAGCTTCGTCACACCGCTTGCGTCCGAAGGACGATGGCGACATTTCGAATCCTACAATCCGGTTGCATTTTTTATCTAGTCAGGAAATCGCGCCACTCAATTGCTCCATTGCATTGACCGTGCACCGCCCTGAGCTAGATTTCCAACCTGGCGATCAGGAGCTAACAGGCATGGAACTTCATCGCGGCCGTCTCATCGACCACGTCCAGCTGGTGGTCAGGGATCTCAAGGCCAGCCGCCGCTTCTACGAGGCGGTTTTCAAGGTGCTCGATGTTCCCATCGGCGGCAGCGCCGAGGATTATTTCTGGGCCGACGAACTGTTCGTCTCCAGCATCGACAGCCGGGCGGCCAGCGGACAACTAACGGGGCGCCACCACCTTGCCTTCCAGGCAAGGGACCGCGGGATGGTCGACGGCGTCTATAAGGCCGGGCTCGAGGCCGGCGGCACCGACAATGGCGCACCGGGCGAGCGGCAGCACTACCATCCCGGTTACTACGCCGCCTTCCTGCTCGACCCCGACGGCAACAACATAGAGGCCGTCTTTCACGGCCCAGCCAACCGCAGCGCCGCTTCGGTGAAGATTGCGTTTTGATGACCGGGTGTCGGATCACGGCGAAGGCCAGCCCGCCCGCCCTATCGCGTCAGCGCCGCCATCCGGCCCGCCAGGAAATCGACGAACAGCCGGGCGCGGACCGGTAGCTGTCGCCCGTACGCATGGACGATGTGCACCGGCATGGTCGGCATCGCCACCTCGGGCAGGATGCGGACCAGGCGGCCTGCGTCGAGATCGTCCTGCACGGCAAACTGCATCAGATGCGCGATGCCGGCTCCGGCAAGCGCCGCTTGCCGGATAGCGCCGCCGTCATCGGTATCGAGCCGCCCGTTCGGCACGATTGCCGTGCCGTCGGCGAAGGTGACCGGATAAGGCCGGCCGGCCATCCGGTAGCGGACGAAATCGTGGCTCTGCAACGCTTCGATCGAGGCCGGCCGGCCGCACCTTTCGACATAGGCCGGCGAGGCCACCAGCACGATCGGCAGATTGGCGATCTTGCGCGCCACGAGCCCAGTGTCCGACAGCGCCCCCATGCGCACCGCGACGTCATAGCCTTCGCGGATCAGATCGGCATGGCGGTCGGTGACGCTAAGCTCCAGTCTCACCTCGCCATGTTGAGCCAGGAACGCTTGCGCCCAAGAGGCGATCAGGCCGCGCCCGAGTTCGACGGAGACCGTAACGCGCAGCAGGCCGCGCGCCGTATCAGCCATCTGGACGATGTCCTCGGCATCGTCCAGCGCTCTGAGCAAGGGCGCCACCCGCTCGTAATAGGCGACGCCTTCGCTGGTCAGCCCAAGCCGGCGCGTCGAGCGTTGGATCAGCCGCACGCCCAGCCGGCGCTCGAGCCGCGCCACGCTCTTCGACACCGCCGACGGGCTGGAGCCGACCAGCCGGCTGGCGGCATGAAACGAGCCGGCGTCGACTGTACGCACGAAGGCGACAAGACCAGCGGTCTTTTCGAGGATGGTGGTCATTCAAGAATTCCAGGCATGAAAGAACCGATCGAGATGATCCTTATACGCTATCCGATCATCATTAAGTACCGCTCATCATCGACAAAGGAGAGATTTGATGAGCAAACTGAACGGCAAGGTCGCCATCGTCACCGGCGCCTCCAAGGGTATCGGCGCCGGCATCGCCAAGGGTCTTGCGGCGGCCGGTGCTGCCGTGGTCGTCAACTATGCCTCGTCGCGGGAAGGTGCCGACTGCGTCGTTGCCGCGATCAACGACGCAGGCGGCCGGGCCGTTGCCGTCCACGGCGACGTGTCGCAAGCCGCCGACGTGCGCCGCCTGTTCGAGGCGGCCAAATCGTCGTTGGGCGCGGTGGACATCCTGGTCAACAATGCCGGCGTCTTCGCATTCGAGCCGCTGGAAGCAGTGACCGAGGCCGAGTTTCACCGCGAATTCGACACCAATGTGCTGGGCACTATCCTGACCATCCGGGAAGCGGTGAATCATTTCGGCGCCGGAGGCGGCAGCGTCATCAACATCAGCTCGGTCGCCAGCCTCAACCCGCAGCCAAACTCGCTGGTCTACGCCGCCACCAAGGGCGCGGTGGATTCGATCACGCTGTCGATGTCGCGGGAGCTCGGCGCCCGCAACATCCGCGTCAACGCCATTGCCCCGGGCGGCGTCGACACCGAAGGCCTGCAGCGGATCGGCATCGTCGGCAGCGAGTTCGAAAAGCAGATCGTCGCCATGACCCCGCTCGGGCGCTTCGGCCAGCCCGATGACATCGCCCGCATCGCAGTGTTCCTCGCCTCCGACGAGGCATCGTGGCTGACCGGCGAGCGCATCACCGCCTCGGGCGGTTGGCGGTAGGCATAGAGGGGCGCGGACCGGTCGTTCACGGACCATGCCCCACGCAGCGCGACGTCAATAAACACTGCAATCGATGACGGTAGCGATCTAAGCCCTATATTGCGGCGAGGAGGAGCGCCGTTCGGTACCGATGACGGCGAGAAGCCAGGAAGATAACGGATGACGGACGACGAAAGAGCAATCCGAAAGCTGGTCGAGACGTGGATGGATGCGAGCAAGCGTGGAGACACCGCGACCGTCCTCAGCTTGATGACGGACGACGCGATCTTCATGGTTCCCGGCCGGGAGCCCTTCGACAAGGAGATCTTCGCGGCGGCCGCGCAGGAGATGGCCGGCGTTCATGTCGACGGCACGAACGAGATCGTTGAACTACAGCTGCTCGGCGACTGGGCCTTTATGCGCGGTCGTATCGATATGACCGCGACGCCGCCGAACGGGAAGCCGGTGCGTCAATCGGGATATACGCTGACGCTCCTGCGCAAGGAGGCGGATGGTGAGTGGCGGCTGGCCCGCGATGCGAACCTGCTGACCCCGCAAGGCTAGAGCCGGTCTCCGGCATCTCTGCACCGGAAGGCGTGCCAGGGGAGCGATAAGAAGGCGAAGATGCGATGCAAGGTCGCCCTGAACAGCGTTCCCGTCCCCCACCCGATCACACCGGCAAGAGGGCGTTCGGCTTGACATCGGCGATGGAGGCGAAAGTGTGCGTTTCGCGCACGCCGGGCAGTGGCAGGATGACCTGCTGCAGGAAATCCTGGAACACCGCCATATCGGCGATCCGCGCCTTGACCAGATAATCGAAACCGCCAACCACCATATGGCACTCCAGAACCTCCGGAGCTTTCGCCACGGCTTCGGCGAAGCGGTCAAAGACATGCGGCGCCGTGTGGTCAAGCCGGACCTCGATGAAAACCAGCGTTCCCCTGCCGACCTTGTGGGGATCGAGCATGGCCCTGACCGCGGTGATGAACCCGTCGCGGAACAGGCGCTTCACCCGCTGGCTGGTTCCGGTCGGCGACAGCCCGACACGCCCGGCAAGATCAAGCGTCGTCCGGCGCCCGTCCTCCTGCAGCAGCCGGAGCAGGCTGCGGTCTATCTGGTCGAGGTCGCCCATTTCACAATCCACGCTATTTCAGAGATTTGTGTGCTGATTTCACGCAGAGCGTCAAAATAAACGTATTTCATCACATGAAATCTCGCAATAGCCTGCGCTTCCCTCACCCGCTCAAAGCAAACGTGGTGAGCCGATTTCTAGACCACAGGAGTGCAGGATGACCAAGGAAGCGTTCAGCCCAGCCGCCAAGAGTGCGACGGAAATCAGCAAGGGACCGACCGAGATCCTGGTGCTGAGCGAAGCCGACGTGATGGCGTGCATCGACCTCAGCCAGCTTCTCGATGCTCTGGAAGACGGCTTCAAGGCGCTGTCACAAGGCAAGGTCGTCAATCCACCCCGACCACAACTCGACATCCCCGGGGCCGGCTACAGCCTCGCCATGCCGGCCTGGATGGAGGGAATGAACCTGACCGTCAAGATCGTCAACGTCTTCGAAGGCAACCTGGCAATCGGCCTGCCCAGCCACCTCGCCACCATCAGCCTGTTCGATCCGCTGTCCGGCCTGCCGGTCTGCATCATGGACGGCACCTTCATAACCGCGGTGCGAACCTCCGGCTCCGCCGTGCTGTCGGTGCGCGCGCTTGCGCGCCGGGATGCCAGGATAGCGACAGTGGTCGGCGCCGGCGTGCAGGCCAACCAGCACCTGCATCTGTTGCCGCTGGTGCGCGACTTTGCCGAAATCCGCGTCACCTCGAAGAGCTTCGACGATGCGGCAGCGCTTGCCCGGCTGCATCCGTCGGTGGTGGCGGTCGCCGACCTCGAGGCGGCAGTGCGCAGTTCCGATGTGGTGTGCCTGGCGACCCACTCCTACCATCCGGTGATTGACGCAGGCTGGGTCCAGCCGGGCACGCATGTCTCGTCGGTAGGGGTGGCGCCGCCGGGCGGTGAAATGCCGATCGAGCTCATCGGCAAATCCAGTCTTTTTGTCGAGACCAAGGATGCATTCAAACCGACCCCGGTCGGTTCTTGCGAGCTTGCCGGCATCGACCCTGATTTCGGCACCGAGCTTGGCGCCATGCTGCTCGATCGCGCGCCGGGCCGCGTTTCGGATCAACAGATCACCACCTACAAGGCGATGGGCATTGCCATGGAAGACATGGTCGCCGCCGATCTCGCCTACCGTTGCGCCCGGCGTGTGCCCAAGGGAAAGCTCGTCGTGCTGTAGGCGCGTGCCGCGAGCCAGGTTGGGATCGACGTTGCTGACAATGGCGTTTTCGCCGAGGCGGTCGGGCTTAAAGGCCGGCCCCTCATGTCGGCTCGCGCTTCAGCGCCTGCGCCATGCAGTGGATGCCGCCGCCGGTCTTCGAGATCTCGCTCATGTCGATGGCCGCCACTTCGAAGCCGCGCGCCTTGAGCTGACCGATCAGCGTCTGGCTGGATGTCGGCGCGATCACCCTGTCCTTGCCCAGCGACATGAAGTTGCAGCCGAGCGCGATCGTGTCCTGGAACGGCACGTCGATGATCTCGTGGCCCTTGCCCTTCAGCCAGTCGACGATGCCAGGCTCGGTGCAGGCGAGGCAGACGGCGGTGAGTTTCTCGGCGATCGGCACCACCATCAGGTCGATATGAACATAATATTCGTCGATGAAGGCAATGCGGGTTTCCCATCCCTCCTTGTCGAACCAGGCCTGGACCTGGCGGGCGCCCTCCTCCTGCGTGCGGGCGCCGCCGCAGCCGATCAGCACGACGCCGTCCTCGATGACGTTGAAGTCGCCGCCTTCGAAAGTGCCCGCGGTGACCATGTCGTAGATCGGGATGCCGAGCTTCTCATACGTGCGGATCGCCGCATAGTTCTCGCCGCGCCGCCACCAGTTGGCCATTGCGGTGATGATGACGCCATACGGCGTCATGACGCTGGAATCGCGCGAATAAACCTGCATCGGCAGTTCCGGCGTCGGCTCGTGCCAGTGGATGTTGACGCCGAAATGCTCGTAGGCGGCGACCAGGTCCTTGTGCTGCGCCTGCGCGATCTGGACGTTGCACGGCGCCTCGCGCAGATGCTTGCGCGACAGCGAGCTGGTCGAAAGGTGGCGCAGGAAATTCGGCGAGCCGAGCAGCACGTCGGTCAGCACATCGGTCTCGTTGGCAAAACCCCAGGCGGTCAGCGGCTTGGTGCCGCCGGCCGGATTGCGGCGCTGCAACGAAAACGGTTCTGCTACGATGCGGTCATGGACGGTCATGGGGGTCTCCTGGCTTGGGTGATCACGCGGCTTGCGGGTTGCTTGGTATCCACCAGTCGCGTCCGCGCGGGGTGGTGACATATTCCGGCCAGCGGAAATGGATCGGCGGTTCGTAGTCGCAGAGCGGCGCCAGCCATTTGCTGCCGCCGATGCCGCCACCGGTGCGGGCGACGAATTCGTCCATCGCCGCATCGCGGGCGGCCTTGTCTTCCAGCAGGCGAAGTGCTGCGAGCGCAATCGTCTTCGCGGCACAGGTGACCATCGGATCGATCGTCGCAGAAATGCCGCCCAGCGCGTTCATCGCCCAGGACGGATAGGCGTGGCCGTTCTCGGACCGCAACGCCGGGCGGGCGACGTAGAACCGCGCCGTCGGCGTGTGCCACGACATGTCGGTGTAATCGTCGGAGGTGGAATTCAGCTGCGACGGCGGCAGGTCGCGGCGCAGGATCGCCTCCGCCTCCTCAGGCGCAATCAGCTGCTCCAACTCGGCGATAAACGGCTCGTCGGTCGCCGCGCCGCCGGCATTGACCTGGATTTCGCGGGCGATCGCCTTGGCCGCCTCGTCCCAGCGCGGCGGCCCGACGGTCGCCAGCGCATCGAAGGCGATGCCTGACATGACGTGATTGGCAAGCCCCGGCCGCGACTTCGAAACCCAGTGCCGCTCGTAGCGGCAGCCGCTCATTTTCGCGGCGGCTTCGGCATTGCGGTCGAGCACGGCGGTGACCTGCTCGGCCATCGCAAGCGTCGGCACGCGGATCATGTACTGGATCTCGGCCAGGCCCGCCGGCAGATTGTCGGCGGTCGCCTGCCCTGCCGTCAGGATCGCCTCGCTGATCGACCAGCCGCCCTGATGCGGCAGCATGGAATCGCGCAGCGCCTTGGAGGCCATGTACATCATCATGAGCGCGTCGTTGGCGCCGGGCGCCCTCACCGCCGAATGCGCCTGCGGAATCGGTGCGCCATCGCTTGCGCGAACCCAATTTTCGGGTTCGTCGCACACAAAGCGGTAGATCATCGCGCAGGCCGATCCGCAATGTGTGTCCCAGCGCGCCGTGTTGCAGAGCGGCAGCATGTAAAAGGGATGGAAGGAGATCATGCCGGCGAGGCCATCATAGTAGCCCTTTGCCGCATGGATCGGCTTCGATCCTCGCACTTTCTCCGCCGGCTCGCCGGTGAAACGCAGCGTGCCCGATATGCCGTGGCGCTGCATCGCCGCCTTGGCCGCCAGCAGACCGCCGAGGCTGGCAATGCCCAGCCCCGAATGCGGATCGGTGTGGCCGCCGGCCTCAGCGCCTAGACCCGGACGCGGTCGCTTGACGGTCGCCGCATCCTGGCAATTGCCGGGTACCGCGTCATACTCGGCATACATGCCGATGGTCGGCCCGGCGCCGTTGGTCCAGTGGGCGCAGAAGGCGGTGGGCATCCCGCCGGAGCCTTCCTCGACCGAAAAGCCCTCGTGCCTCAGATGCTCGACATACCAAGCGGCCGACTGGTATTCGCGCCAGGCGGTCTCGCCGAAATCGAAGATCGTCCGCGTCCACGCCGACAGCGACGGCTGGATATCGTCGAGACAGGAAAGCGCGGTTGCTTGGGCCGAGGTGGTCACCGGTTCCTCCATGGGTGAAAGAAAGCAGTGAAGCGCCTCGCCAAAAAGTGATATGTTTTCCCGGCTCATGCAAATTCGGTTCACCTCTTGAGAATTCCATCGACGCAGGCGCTGCGCGCCCTCGACAGTTTTGCCCGCCACGGCAGCGTCTGGCGCGCCGCGGACGAACTGCATCTGACCCGCAGCGCCGTCAGCCATCAGCTTCGCCTGCTCGAACGCGATCTCGGCTTCGATCTGCTCGAGCGCATCGGCAAGGGCGTGGCGTTGACGCCGCGCGGCCAACGCTATGCCAGTGACGTGCGCAAGGCGCTGACGGTGCTGGGCGATGCGGTAACGCGCCATGCCGGCACCGGCGTCGGCGGCTCGTTCAGCGTCAGCTGCACGCCGGGCTTCGCGTCGCTGTTCCTGTGTACTCACATTGGCGAATTCCGGCAGATGTACCCCGATGTCGCGCTGCGTATCCTGACGCCGCGGCGGCTGGACGATGTCAGCAATGCCGAAGCCGACGCCTTCATCGCCTTCGGCGTCGGCAACTGGCCGAACCGCTCCGTCGAGCTGTTGTGCGAAATCTCGTTCACGCCGCTGTGCAGCCCGACCCTGCTCAACAAGATCGGCGGGTTTTCCAGGCCCGCCGACGTGCTGCGCGCCAATCTCCTGCATCTCGGCGACACCGAGGACTGGGCGCGCTGGCTGGCGCTGTCGAAGGTCGAGAATCCCGACATCGAAGGGGGCATTTTCTTTTCCGATATGAACCTGGTTTTTTCGGCGGCGATCGCCGGCCAGGGCATCGCCATGGGCGACGAGTTGACCAGCCGTCGGGCGCTGAGCGAAGGCCGGCTGGTCCGCCCGTTCGACATCGCGATCAAATCGCCGCGTTCCTATTTCCTCGTTTCCGAACATGCGAAGGCGAGCCACCCGGTGCTGAATGTTTTCGTTGGATGGTTGCGGTCGAAGCTGTCGGAGAACCAGCGTTAATCTCCCCCCTTGAGGGGGAGATGGCCGCGAAGCGGCCAGAGGGGGTCGCTTCGGCTGGGCTCGGCCCGGTCTGCTTTCAAAGAAAGAGGAAGTCGCCACTCCACGCGAGACGACCCCCTCTGTCGCCTTCGGCGACATCTCCCCCTCGAGGGGGGAGATTGGCGCCATAGATGAATCAAATTTGCCGGTCAGGCGAAAACTATTCGGTTGCGGTGAGCCGCCGCCCTGCCTACGATTTCAATCAGCGTTGAGGACAAAGGCAGGATGCAGCAACCCGGCCGTGCCGCAGAGATCAAGGCAATCGGGATCGGCAAGAGCTTCGGCTCGTTCCGTGCATTGGACGATCTGACGCTCGACATCGGCCGCGGCGAGTTCCTGACCCTGCTCGGGCCGTCGGGTTCGGGCAAGACTACCTTCCTGATGATCCTTGCCGGTTTCGTGCAGCCGACCGACGGTCGCCTGTTCAGCGACGGCGTCGACATCACCGAGCGGCCGGCCGAGCAGCGTGCCGCCGGCATGGTGTTCCAGGGCTACGCGCTGTTCCCGCATATGAGCGTCGAGGCCAATATCGCCTTCCCGCTCAAGGTGCGCAAGAAATCGGCGGCCGAGATCAAGCGACGCATCAGTGAGATGATCGAGCGCGTCGGGCTGAAGGGCCACGAGAAGAAACTGCCGTCGCAATTGTCCGGCGGCCAGCAGCAGCGCGTCGCGCTGGCGCGTGCCTTGGTGTTCGAGCCGGGCGTGCTTTTGCTCGACGAGCCGTTCTCGGCGCTCGACAAGGGCCTGCGCGGCCAGATGCAGGCCGAGATGAAGCGGCTGCACCAGGAAACCGGAACCACTTTCGTCTTCGTTACCCATGACCAGAGCGAGGCACTGGCGCTGTCGTCGCGCGTCGCCATCTTCAACCACGGCAAGTTGCTGCAGGTCGGCGCGCCTGACGAGGTCTACGACCGGCCGGCCAACCGCTTCGTCGCCGAGTTCCTCGGCGAGATCAACATGCTGCCGCTGAAGGGCGTGCGCAATGCCGACAACGGCGCCACCGGTCTGTGCGAAGACCGCACCATCACGCTGCGCGGCAATGCAAGCGCCGTCGGCAGCAACGCCATCCTGGCGATCCGGCCCGAATACATGTCGATCGCGCCCGAAGCGACAGCCGGCGAGAACGGCATCGCCGCGACTGCGGTCGCCTCGACCTATCTCGGCGCTGCGACGCGGCTCGATCTCACGACGCGCCAGGGTGCCAAGGTGACGGTCTCGGTGCCGAACGAGGTCGCCGCTTCGGCACTCAGCAAGGGCAATTCCGTGTGGCTGACATGGCCTGCGGAAAAAGGTTTCCTCCTTCCGGACGGAGGACAATGACGACCGGCGTGGCGAAGCTGAAATTCGCCAGGCTGGCTTTCGGGAAATATCAACGACAAAAAAGGGGAACTGACATGACAAACAATTCAGAGATGAGCGAAACCAAGAAACACTCCATCGAGACACTGTCCGCCAGGGCGGTGCGCGGCGAGATCTCGCGCCGGCAGTTCACGCAGCTGGCCGCACTCGTGCTGGCCGGGACGCCGATGCTGCTGCGCTCGACCGACGCCTTCGCGCAAGCCAAGGAACTGGTGCTGGTCAACTGGGGTGGCGACGCCATCACCGCCTATGACGCGGCCTATGGCCAGGCCTTCACCAAGGAAACCGGCATCACCGTCAAGATGGATGGCTCCGGCCCGACCGAGGGCGCGATCGCGGCGCAGTTCAAGAGCGGCGCCCCGACCTGGGACCTTGTCGACGTCGATCCGTTCTCGGCGATCACGCTCGGTGCGCAAGGCATGCTGGAGCCGATCGACTATTCGATCGTCGACAAGAACAAGATGCGCGAGGGCTTCGGCTGGGAGCACGCCGCCTCGACCTATTTCTTCTCCTATGTCATCGCCTATGATTCCGAGAAATTCGGCAGCCAGGCACCGACCGGCATGGCCGATTTCTTCGACGTGACGAAATTCCCCGGCAAGCGCTCGCTCTACAAATGGGGCGTGTCGAGCTGGGAAGCGGCACTGCTCGCCGACGGCATCGCGCCGGCCTCGCTCTATCCGCTCGACCTCAAGCGCGCGCATGACAAGATCGCCGCCTTCAAGGAAAACGTCGTGGCCTATTGGGGCGGCGGCGCCGAAAGCCAGAGTGTGCTGCTCGACGGCGAGGCTTCGATGGCGATCGTCTGGTCGACCCGCGCCTCACTGATCGAGCAGGATTCCGGCGGCAAGATCAAGTTCATTTGGGACCAGGGCCTGATCTCGCCCGGCGCGCTCGCCGTGCTCAAGGGCAATCCCGGCGGCACGGACGCGGCGATGAAGTTCATCGCCAGCGCCCAGGATCCGGAGAAGCAACTGATCATGTTCGACAAGCTCGGCCAGGGTCCGGCCAATCCGGCCACCGACGCGCTGATCCCCGCCGACAAGAAGCGCATCAACCCGGTCGACCCCGAAAACATGAAGAAGCAGATCCCGCTCGACATGGAGTGGTACGCCAAGAACTACGGGGCAGCACTCGACGAATACACGAAGATCATCTCCGCCTGATAGACCGGGATAACCGGGGCCGAGATGAAAGCATATCTCTCCGACAGGATGGGCGCGGCGCTGCTGATGGCGCCGCTGCTCCTGTTCCTTGGCGCCGCCTACGCCTGGCCATTCTTCGGCGTTGTCAACTGGAGCTTCACCCTGCCCGAGCCGGGGCTCGGGCAGTATGGCACGCTGCTTAGCGACCCGCTGGTTCAGTCGGTGTTTGTCCGCACGCTGCGCATCGCCGCAATCGTCACGATTGTTTCGGTTGCCGCCGCCTACGCCATCACCGTGGTGTGGGTGCGCGGCACGCCGGCGCAGCGCGTGATCGCCGAGTTCTGCATCTTGGTGCCGTTCTGGATCTCGGTGCTGACGCGCGCCTTCGGCTGGGTGGCGCTGCTTTCCAATCGGGGCCTGTTCAACACCTGGCTGCAGGCGATCGGCTTCATCTCCGAACCGCTGACGCTGGTGCGCAACGAATTCGGCGTCATCGTCGGCATGACGCATTTCCTCATTCCCTTCGCTGTGTTTCCACTGGCGTCTTCGATGCGCAGCCTTGACGACCGCGTGCTGCTGGCGGCGCGCGGGCTCGGTTCCAGCCGCATGCGCACCTTCTGGTCGGTGTTCGTGCCGATGACGCGCTCCGGCATCATCGGCTCGGCGCTCATCGTCTTCGTCTTTTCGCTCGGCTTCTTCGTGACGCCGGCGATCCTCGGCGGCGGCCGCAGCGTGATGGTCGCCGAGCTGATCTATCTCCGCATCTTCCAGAGCCCGGACTGGGGCCTGGGGGCGGCGATCAGCGTCGTACTGGTGCTATTCGTCGGCGCACTGATGGCGCTGGTGTTCCGTTATGTCAGGCCGAGGCAGCTGATCTGATGCCGACCTACCGCCCGGGCCCCGTCTCGCTGATCCTCGCCGCCTTGGTGGCGCTATTCCTGTTGTTGCCGCTGCTTGCCGTCATTCCGGTGTCGCTGACGCCGACCCGCATGCTGGCGATGCCGTCCGGCGAATTGTCGCTGCGACACTACCGGGCGCTGATCGAGGATCCGCGCTGGATCAACTCGATCCTGCTCTCGATCAGGATCGGCGTCGTCAGCAGCGCCTTTTCCACCGTGCTGGCGCTGTGCTTTAGCCTTGGCGTGTGGATGTTCCAGCCGCGCTTTACCGCCGCGCTGGTCGGCTTCGTGCTGCTGCCGATGGTGGTGCCGCCGGTGGTCTCGGCGATCACGCTCTACTTCCTACTGACCTCGATCTCCGGTGCCAGCTCGTTCTTCGGCTATGACACCTGGCTCGGTGTCGCCATGGCGCATGCAGTGATGACGGTGCCCTTCGCCACGGTGCTGATCCTGGTGTCGCTCAGCCAGCTCGACCGGCGTATCGACCTTGCCGCACGCGGCCTCGGCGCCACCGTGTGGGAGCGCGCCACACGCATCATCATGCCCAACATCAAATTCGGCATCGTCACCGCCGCCCTGCTGTCCTTCGTGCTGTCATGGGAAGAGATCGGCGTCACCCTGTTCATCACCTCGGTCAACGCCATCACGCTACCCAGGCTGATGTGGATGGGCCTGCGCGACAACATCGACCCGGCGATTGCCGCACTCTCAGTGATCCTGATCATCATCACGGTGCTGGTGCTCGCGGCGCGCGGTGCTGTGGTCAGGCTGCGCCGGGCGCAGTAGTGGTAGGCAGACGCGTGCCTGCCCTACCCGGGGTCGGCATGCGTTCGTTGCTATGCTGGTGAGCGGCTCGTTGGCGACTCCGATTGGAACGGGACGCCCGCCGACCTTCTGGCGGCGGAACGCCGCTTTCACGCCATGATGACAGCCGCAAATGAAACCTTGTACCACGCCATGCGTTTTGGTGCGTTCAACTCACCAAAGGTTCCACCATGGATCAAGGATGGTTTTCCAAGCCGGTTGCTGTTTCGGTCGGCATCACTGGAACGATCCGACATATTTCCAACGCACAACAGGCTGTCGAATTGCTGACAGGCCAGTGGCGCGACGCTGGCAGCCTGCAACATGGCGCCGCACTGCGCGCATGCCGCCGGGCCATGAGCGGCGATGTTACAACCGAAGCCGCAAGGGATGCCTTTGTCGGCGCCGCGCGGGAGGCGCATGTTCTGGTCGAGTGAGTGGCCGGGCCTGCTCGCCCTGGCCATCGAGCATTCGTCGTGAATTCGGGAGCCGGACGGAGCGCGGCTCGCCAGCGCGTCCGTTGGGCGCGCGTTTCAGGCACCATGCAGCCTTGGAATGGCACTGACGTCTACTTCGCGTTCAGCATGCCAGGCATCGTAGCCGGCCTGCATCCTGAGCCAGATCGCGGCGCCGTCGCCGAACATCTTTCCAAGACGGGCGGCGACAGCCGGCGACACTGGCTTCTTCTCACGGATGATGTCGTAAAGCTGCTGGCGCGAGATCCCGAGCAGGTTGGCGATTTCCACCTTGGTCTTGCCGGTTGCGGGAATAATGTCATCGAGAAGCGCGCCGGGATGGGAGGGGCAGCGCTCGATCGGCCTTTTCGGCTCATAAGAGGTCATGGTTGATTATCCTTTGGTTTGGGCCGCCATGTCCCTTAGTTGTATTGGATTGCCGGACCGGACCGAATACCTGGCCGAGCTATGACACGGCATCGCCCTATCCCATGGCGTGGCGAATGGTCTTCGACAGACGGCTAAGGAATGCCGGTCTCGACGACGCGTCAAGCTTCCACGACAGCACCGCCGTCGCCATTTTCCGCGGCAACACCCCGACCGACAGGAACCAGGCGGCAAGGACGGCGCGCCGGCGCAGGGACGCCGTCATTTCGAGGCTGGCCACGGCGCCCGCCGCCCCGAGCGCCAGCCGGGAATCATTGGCCACGGGGTGCTGGCGCTTGTCTGCGCACAGCGACGCCAGCCGCTCTTCCAGATGGACCGGATCGTGGCGGACAGCCTCCGACGGCACAATGGTCAGGCCGATCCCGGAAGCCTGGTCCGACAGCGCCTGCATGCGGCGGAAATCGTGGGTTACCCTCCAGCGTGCCCGCTCGGCGAGCTTTTCACCGAAGACCGAATGGTTGGCGCCGTGGATCCGGTAGGCGCCGAGGCATTCGTCGATGGACCGGACGTGCCCGTACATGGGTGCCAGCGTTGCAAGATAGCCATCGGCGCCCTGGCGGAACTCCGGCTCGGGAATCGGCATGATCGATTCGAGGGTTGTTCGGTCAAAGGCCAGCCCGCTGGTCACAGTCGTCTGATAGCGGCCCTTGTGCAGGAGTTTCGGCATGACGTCACCGCTGTCGAAGGGCAGTTCGGGCGGCGGAAAGACGTCCTTGATGCGTTGTCGTTCGTCGACGATATGCAACCTGGACTGCACCTGGGCGGTTGCCGCGTCCCAGACGTCGACGATCCTGGAAATGGCGGTCGGATAGAGAAAGTCGTCGGCGTCGAGGAACAGGACGATCTTGCCCGAGCTTGCCGCAAAGCCGGTGTTGAACGCGGCGGCATGCCCGCCATTTTGCGCTCGCGGGCAGGCGAGGATCCTGTCCCCATATGATTTCATGATTGTCGTGGAATTGTCCTGCGATGCATCGTCGACGACAATGACTTCGACATCCGCGTAGTCCTGCTCCAGGGCACTGTCGATGCTGCGTTTGAGAAAACGCGCGTAATTGTAGTTCGGGATGATGATGGATACCGGAATTCTCGGAACAGACTGCATCGCATTTGACCTCGCATCTTGCTTTGGTTTCGGCAAAACCCGCTCACGGGCCTGCCCCCTCTTCAAGCGCGACGAGTTCCTGAGAGAAAGGCCTGCGCTTTCCAGCAGGAGACGGGTCACGTGTCTCTTTGCGACTTCGTATTGAGGCCGCCATGCCTTCGAGGGCTGCCGCCTTGGTCAAGGTCGTGGTCGGCGGCAGCAAAAGCTCCGACGGTTTTCGGCCGGTCGCAGCCGAGCCCGACGGAATGTCTCGCCCTCGATCGCGATCAGGTCGGGATCGAGGCGGACGAATGAAGGCAGGTGGATACTGAGCTTCAAATGCGGCCGGGGCAAGCCCTGCGCCAAAAAACAGGGTTGGCATTGCGTTTCAGACGAAGGCCGGCGCTCTTCCCGGAGCCGGCGAGCCGGCTCCGGGTCTGTATGGTCGCAGACCTGAACAGTCAGGCGGCCTGAAGCCCTGGCAGCGACAGGTCAGCTTCCTCCGGCAAGTCGCCGGCCATCGCGGCGGCAAACTTGGTCTGGTCGAGTTCCCCTTCCCAGCGCGCCACGACCACGGTCGCCACCGCATTGCCGACGAAGTTCGTCAGCGCCCGGCATTCCGACATGAAGCGGTCGACGCCGAGGATCAGCGCCATGCCGGCGACCGGCACCGTGGGTACGACCGAGAGCGTCGCGGCGAGGGTGATGAAGCCGGCACCGGTGATGCCGGCGGCACCCTTGGAGCTCAGCATGGCGACGGCGAGCAGCAGGATCTGGTCACCGAAGGTGAGCGGCGTGTCTGTCGCCTGCGCGATGAACAGCGCGGCCAGCGTCATATAGATGTTGGTGCCGTCCAGGTTGAAGGAATAGCCGGTCGGGATGACCAGCCCGACCACCGAGCGGTTGCAGCCGGCGCGCTCCATCTTGGCCATCAAGCCCGGCAGTGCCGCTTCCGAGGACGAGGTGCCGAGCACCAGCAGCAGCTCTTCCTTGATGTAACGGATCAACGCCAGGATCGAGAAGCCGTTGTAGCGGGCAACCGCGCCAAGCACCACCAGCACGAACAGCAGCGCCGTCAGGTAGAATGTGCCGATCAGCATGGCGAGGTTGGCGATCGAGCCGATGCCGTATTTGCCGATGGTGAAGGCCATGGCGCCGAAGGCGCCAATGGGTGCGGCCTTCATCAGGATGGCGACGAGGCGGAAGATCGGCGTGGTCAGTGCCTGCAGGAAATCGACGACCGGGCGGCCGCGATCGCCGACCAGTGCCAGGGCGAGCCCGAACAGCACCGAAAAAAACAGCACCTGCAGGATGTCGCCCTTTGCGAAAGCGCCGGTGATCGTGTCGGGGATGATGTTCAGCAGGAAGCCGACGATGCTGGTGTCGTGCGCCTTTTCGGCGTAGGTCGCCACCTGCGTGGCGTCGAGCGTGGCCGGATCGACATGCATGCCGGCGCCCGGCTGCACGACGTTCGACACGACGAGGCCGACGACGAGCGCCAGCGTCGAGAATGTCAGGAAGTAGATCATCGCCTTGCCGGCGACGCGGCCCACCTTCTGCAGGTCGGAAACGCCGGCGATGCCGGTCGCCACCGTCAAAAAGATCACCGGCGCGATCACCATCTTCACCAGCTTGATGAAGGCGTCGCCGAACGGCTTCATCGCCTCACCGGTTTCGGGATAGAAATGGCCGAGAAGCACGCCGGCGGCGATCGCCGCCAGCACCTGCACATAGAGATGCCGGTAGAAGGGAAGTTTGCCGCGCGGCTCGGCGGCAGCGAATGCTGTCTGCATGACGTCCTCCATTGTGCTCCGATCGAAAGCTCGACCTCCCGGAGCGATTGCATTGACCCCCAGCAGCCTCGCGACCGCTGAATTTGCGTTTGCAACTGCCGTGCCAGACCGCGCGGAAGAGACCATCAATCTGATTTTATTGACTATTCTCGAACGCAAGGCTTCGCCTCGTATCCAGAAAGTGCGGATATTCGCGTGGCCGAATTGTGCTTTGTGCGAAATCATGCACAAATGGGTGATGCTGCAACGCCCCGCCGCTGCCTTGCCGTCGACGCCCGAGCAACTCGGCAGGCGAGCGCGCCATGCCTGGCTGCTGTTTGCGGCCATCGCCCTTGCGATCGCCACGGCCGCACTTTACGGCGCCGGTCTCTATGGCCGCACCACGGAGGTCGGGGCGCTGGCGGCGCAAGGCCGCACCGATGCCAATCTGAAGGTCGCGCTGCTGCGCGCCGTGCTGGAAAGCCCACGCGCCCTGCCCCTGCTGCTGTCGGAAGACCAGCAGGTCCGAGACGCGCTGGCGCAGAAACACGCCGCTGCAATCGATGTGCTGAACCGCAAGCTCGAAGGGCTGGTCTCCGGCACCAAGGCTTCGGTGCTCTATGTCATCGGCACCGACGGGCTGGCGATCGCCTCCAGCAACTGGCGCGAGCCGATCAGCTTCGTCGGCAACGACTACCGCTTCCGCGATTATTTCTCCGGGGCGATGCAATCCGGAACCGCCGAATATTTTGCGCTCGGCAATGTCAGCAAACGCCCCGGCCTCTACATCTCGCGACGCGTCGGCGATGCTGCCGCACCGCTCGGCGTCGTCGTCGTCAAGGCGGAGTTCGACCAGCTCGAAGCCGACTGGCACGAGGCGAACCGCCCGGCCTATGTCAGCGACGAGCATGGCGTCGTCCTGATCACCAGCGTGCCGTCCTGGCGCTTCATGACGACGACACGGCTTGCCGGGCCTGATCTTGCCGCCATCCAGGACAGCCAGCAGTTCGGCGATGCACTGCTGATGCCATTGCCGATCACGCGCCCGCAGGCGCTTAGCCCGGACATGTCGATCGTCCATGCCGTGACGCCCGGCGGCAGCGATGCGGAATATCTCAGGCTTTCCACGCCGGTTCCTTCGACCCCCTGGCGGCTCGACTATCTCGTCCCGGCCGAGGCGCCGATCGCCGCCGCGGTCCGTGAAATGCGGCTCCTTGCGCTCGGCGTCATCGTTCCGTTGCTCGGCCTTGCTGCGTATCTGTTGTGGCGTCGGCAGTCGGCGCAGATGCGGATCGCAGCCGAACAGGCGGCGCGCACCGAGCTTGAACGCCGCGTCGTCGAACGGACCGAGGATCTGAGCCGCGCCCGCGACCGGCTGCAGGCCGAGATATCAGGCCACCGCAGCACCGAGGCCAAGCTGCAGGTGGTGCAGCAGGACCTTGTCCAGGCCAACCGCCTCGCCATCCTCGGCCAGGTTGCCGCCGGCGTCGCCCATGAGATCAACCAGCCGGTCGCCACCATCCGCGCCTATGCCGACAACGCCCGCGTCTTCCTCGACCGCAAGCAGACTGCGCCTGCCGAGGAAAACCTCGGCGCCATCGCAGCACTTACCGAACGCATCGGCACCATCACCGAGGAGTTGAAGGCCTTTGCCCGCAAGGGCCGCACCGCTGCCGAGCCTGTCGAGTTGCGCGGTGTCATCGAGGGCGCCGTGGTGCTCTTGAGAAGCCGCTTCGCCGGCCGGCTCGACGCCCTGGCCATCGACCTGCCGCCACCGAGCCTCAAGGTCATGGGCAACCGGGTCCGGCTCGAACAGGTGCTGATCAACCTCTTCCAGAACGCGCTTGAAGCGCTGGAAGGCCGCGACGACGCTCATGTGCGGGTTTCGGTCGAGGACACGGCGGACAGCGTGACGGTCGGCGTGTCCGACAACGGCTCGGGCATTCCGCCAGGGATTCTCAGATCGCTGTTCACGCCGTTCAACACCTCTAAGGAAAAAGGCCTCGGTCTTGGCCTCGTCATCTCGAAAGATATCGTCGCCGATTATGGCGGACGCATCGAGGTTTCGAGCAACGACAGCGGCACCCGCTTCACCATCCATCTCTTGAAAGCAGCGTAATGGCCAAGGCAGCATGACGAACGACGACGCAGCGCCGGTCATCCTGATCGATGACGACAGCGACCTTCTCAAGGCCACCGCGCAGACGCTTGAGCTTGCCGGCTTTTCGGTATTGGCTTTTTCGGTGGCGGCCGAGGCGCTGGCCAGGCTCGACGCCGGTTTTGCCGGCGTGGTGGTGTCGGATATCCGGATGCCTCAGATCGACGGCTTACAACTTTTCGACCGCATCCTGCGGCTGGACGCGGACATTCCGGTCATCCTCGTCACCGGGCATGGCGACATTGCGATGGCGGTCAAGGCGATCAAGGACGGCGCCTATGACTTCATCACAAAACCCTTCGCCGCCGACCGGCTGGTGCAGAGCGTGCGCCGCGCCGCGGAAAAGCGCGGCCTGGTCATGGAAAACCGCGCCTTGCGCGAGGCGGCCGGAGAGGCGCAGGACGGCCTGCCGCTGATCGGCCAGACGCCGGCAATGGAAAGGCTGCGCCGCACGCTGCGCCAGATCGCCGACACCGATGTCGACGTGCTGGTGACCGGCGAAACCGGTTCCGGCAAGGAGGTGGTGGCCAGCCTTCTGCATCGCTGGAGCCGCCGCGCCAAGGGCAATTTCGTCGCGCTGAATTGCGGCACGCTGCCGGAGACGGTCATCGAGAGCGAATTGTTCGGCCATGAGGCGGGCGCCTTCACCGGCGCGCAGAAGAAGCGGATCGGCCGCATCGAACATGCCAGCGGCGGCACGCTGTTCCTCGACGAGATCGAAAGCATGCCGGTCTCGACACAGGTGCAGATGCTGCGCGTGCTGGAGATGCGCGAGGTCACGCCGCTCGGCACCAACGAAATGCGACCCGTCGACCTGCGCGTCGTTGCGGCCGCCAAGGTCGATCTCGGCGACCCGCACCAGCGCGGCACGTTCCGCGAGGACCTCTACTACCGGCTCAACGTGGTGACGATCTCCATCCCGCCGCTGCGCGAGCGCCGCGACGACGTCGCCCTGCTGTTCTTCTATTTCGCCGAGCGCGCCGCCGCCCGCTTCCGGCGCCCGGTGCCGGCGGTGCCGGCCTCGGTGCACCGCCATCTCAGGGAGCATGACTGGCCGGGCAATGTGCGCGAACTCGCGCATTTCGCCGAGCGGTTTGTGCTTGGATTGGAGGAAGGTGCCGGAGCGCCATCCCCTGCCCCAACCCAGCCGGATGCCGCCATGAAGCTGCCGGAGCGGCTGGAGCGCTACGAGGCCGACATCATCCGCGAGACGCTTGGCCGCAACGAGGGCGATGTCAGGCGCACGATCGAAGCGCTGGGGATTCCGCGCAAGACCTTCTACGACAAGCTCCAGCGCCACGGCATCGTGCGCAGCGAGTTTTCCAGATAAGGGGCCGGCGCCTCGGCCGAGCGGCTCGGCTACTTCGCGTCGTGGAAGATGACGCCGACGGTGTGGCCGTCATATGGGTGAAACAGCGCGCGCAACCAACCGTTTCCTGCCAAAAGCGGATTTGGCGTGGAACGGGACGCGAGGCTTCGCCGCACCTTCGATTGGCTCAAGCCTTCCTGCGATAAGTAAATATCCATTTGCCATTTCCATGAGATGATGACCCATAGGCTGGCGGGGGTGGGCGCATGTTTCGAGAACGGCATAGTTTTTTCTGGCGGGCACTGACGGGCGTTATCGTCTTGCTGGCAATGGCATCTTGTGCCCCGGTTGACCAAAATTTTGCGGACTGCGTTGGTCAAGCCGTCGGGACCATCCGGCAAATCGAGGCCTGCACGCAGATCATCGAGAGCGGGAGTGGACCCGCCGACAAGCTTAGCACCGCCTATTTCCTGCGCGGCAATAGCTGGGGCGTAAAGGCGGACTATGACCGTGCCATTGTCGATTTCGACAAGGCGCTCGACCTCAATCCGAACAATGCCGAATACTACTTTTACCGGGGTGTCACCTGGTCGAACAAACACGATTTCAGCCACGCCATCGCGGATTACAACCGGGCAATCGGCCTCGCTCCCAGCGTCAGCAAATATTATAACAGCCGTGGCTTGAACTGGGCATACCACGGGGATGATATTCGTGCCATCGCTGACTTCGATCAGGCGATCCGCCTCGAGCCCAAAAACGCCCAAGCCTATGCCAATCGGGGTCTCGCCTCGACACGCAAAAACGATTTTGATCGTGCCATCGCCGATTTCGACCAGGCGATCAGCCTCGATGCGAAACAGGGCGACGCCTACAATGGTCGAGGGGTGGCCTGGACACACAAAGGCGATTACGACCGCGCCATCGCCGACTATAGCCAAGCGATCAGCCTCAATCCCAAAACCGAATATGCCTATACGAATCGAGGCGCTGCTAGGGCCTACAAGGGCGACTATCAACAGGCAATCGCCGACTATGACGAAGCGATCAGCAATGATCCGAAGCAGGCCGAAGCCTATTATGGGCGAGGCGTAGCTCGAGCCAGCGTAAATGACAGTGACGGCGCCTTCGCCGACTATGAACAGGCAATCACGCTCGATCCGAAATTCGTAAACGCCTACAACAACCGAGGACTGCTGTTAATTGAGAAGGGCGAGCACGACCGCGCCATTACAGACTACAACCAGGCGATCAGCCTCGATCCGAAAAATGCCATCTTCTATTCCAACCGAGGTCTGGCGTGGGCCAATAAGGGCGACAATGGCCGTGCCATCGCCGACTATAACGAAGCGATCAGGCTCGATCCGAAATTTGGCGATGCCTACTACAACAGAGGCAACACCTGGACAGCAACGGGCGACAACGACCGCGCCGTTGCCGACTACAGCCAAGCAATTCGGCTCGATCCGACTAATGCCAAGATCTACAGCAACCGCGGCTTGGCCTTGTACAACAAGGAGCAATACGACCTCGCCATTGCCGATTTTGACCGGGCGATCAGCATCAATCCGAGGGAGCCAATCTTCTACAACAACCGAGGTATGTCCTGGTCACACAAGGGCGACGGCGACCGAGCGATCGCTGATTTTTCTCAAGCGATCGGCCTCGACCCGAAATACGCATACGCTTACCGGAATCGAGGCCTGATGCGAGCCGCGAAGGGCGACTATGACCGCGGCGATCGCCGACTACGATCACGCGATCGGCGCCGATGCGAAATACGCGGACGCCTACAACAGCCGGGGCGCTGCCTTGCTAAGCAAAGGCTACTATGACGGCGCAATCACCGATTTCGATCAGGCCATACGCATCGAGCCGAAGCAGATCGACGCCTATGTGAATCGAGGCTTGGCCCGTATGCACAAGCGCGATTTCGACCAGGCCCTGGTCGATTACGACAAGGCGATCAGGCTCGATCCGAAACATGCTGGAGCCCACAACGGTCGAGGCCTCGTCTGGTTCAGCAAGGGCGAAACTGAGCGCGCTATCGCCGAATACGACAAGGCAATCGACCTCGATCCGAAACAGGCCGACGCTTACAGCAATCGAGGACTGGCCTGGAGACGCATGGGTCACGTCGACCGCGCAATGGCCGACTTCGATCAGGCTATCAGCCTCGATTCGAAAAACGCCCATGCTCATTACAATCGAGGCATGGCGTGGTCCGCCAAGGGCGACGACGATCGCGCCATGATCGATTACAACCAGGCGATCAGTCTCGATCCCAAAAACATCGATGCGTACAAGAATCGAGGACTGATTTGGGCTGCCAAGGGTGACAATGCCCGGGCCATTGCCGAATACAGCACGGTGATCCGCCTTAATCCCAAATATGTCTACGGCTACTTGGGTCGAGGTATTCTCAATTTCTATTCCGGCGGGCTTGCCAAGGCACAAGCCGATTTCGAGCAGGCAGCAAAGCTCGAGCCCGATGATATCTATGTTGCGATCTGGCTTGATATGGCCAAACGGGCAATGCCATGGCGGGCTATTTGCGGGAAGCGGCAAGCAAGCTCGACATGACGAAATGGCCAGCGCCGGTGGTTCACATGCTGCTTGGGGAACAGACGCCAGCCGCGGTGCTGGCGGCTGCCGATGACTTGGATGTGACCACGAAAACTGGACAAGTATGTGAGGCCAATTTCTATACTGCCGAACTCAATCGGCTTCAGGGACACGACGATGAAGCCTTGCGGCTTTACAAGATCGCGGTCGGCACTTGCCCTAGGAATTTCGACGAATACCGTGCTGCCAGGCTTGCCCTGCGCGAACTCGGCATGCGGCCTTAGAGCCCAACCCTGCCAAACTAATTCAGGCCGGACCGCGCTCATCTGTAAGGCCATCTGTAAGGAATGCATCCCGGAGGAGTTTCCGATCTTCGCGGCCCTGCGCTAGACTGAGCAACCGCAACCGGGCGCACGTCCATGATTGTCCAGACCTGCATCAATGGCGCGCGCAGCGCCGATTTCCACCCGCAACTGCCGCTTAACGCGGAAGCCATGGCGCGGGTCGGCGCCGCCTGCGTGGCTGCCGGTGCCGCCGAGCTGCACGTCCATGCACGCGGGCTCGATGGCCGCGAAAGCCTCGCACCTGACGCGATGAACCCGACCGTGCTGGCGCTCCGGCGCGCCTGCCCGGGAACGCTGATCGGCGTGTCGACCGGCACCTGGATCGAGAACGACGACGAGCGGACGCTGGCGGCGATCGCCGGCTGGGGCGAGCTGCCCGACTACGCGTCGGTCAATCTGAGCGAGGATGCCGCGCCCGAGGTCATGGAGCGGCTGCGGCAGCGCGGCGTCGGCATCGAGGCCGGGCTCGCCTCCGTCACTGATGCCGAGCGCCTGGTCCGCCTCGACCGCGGCAGCCAGGTGCTGCGCATCCTGATCGAGATTTCCGAGCAGGAGCTGGACGCGGCGCTGGAGGTCTGCGACGGCATCGCGGCGGTGCTCGACCACGCCGGGGTGCGTCGCGCCATATTGCTGCACGGCGCCGACGCCACAGTGTGGCCGTTCGTGCGCAGGGCGGCGGAGCGCAACTGGTCGACGCGCGTCGGGCTGGAAGACGGCAAGGCGCTTCCGGACGGCACTACGGCATGGGGCAATGCCGCACTGACGGCTGCTGCGGTGGCGATTCTCCGGGCCAGTCGCTGATTCATCCCA
Source organism: Mesorhizobium onobrychidis (assembly GCF_024707545.1). Classification (NCBI taxonomy): domain Bacteria; kingdom Pseudomonadati; phylum Pseudomonadota; class Alphaproteobacteria; order Hyphomicrobiales; family Phyllobacteriaceae; genus Mesorhizobium; species Mesorhizobium onobrychidis. Next base: position 2,950,909 of record NZ_CP062229.1, on the reverse strand, counting down.
TAGGTTTCGGGCGCCTTGCCCGATCTTTCGGGATCCTGCGTCAGGCCACGTCCCGCAAAGTCGAACGTGGCGTCACCGACTTGGCGCCGGCGCGATCCTCGTGAAGCGCGAAGCCCGTCGCGCCCGGATCGCCCAGTTCGGGGCGGAGCTGCATGCTCGGGATGTGGTAGTCACCGCCATTCTGCTGCCGATAGGGAATCGGCCGGATTGTCTCGAGCGTCCGCATCCTTTCGCGCAGCCGCTCCGCGACGGGCTCGAAATCGGCCTCCCCGAAACGATCCACTCTATAGACCACGAACGGCGGCAGCACGTCGTAGCCCGGATAGTAGAGGATCCCGTGATTGATCGGAAACAGCAGGTCGTCGATCGGGCCGTTGACGCCTCGGGCGGAGTAATGCTCCTCCCAGCCGCCGGTGGTCACGATCAGCATCGCGCGCTTGCCGGCGAGCGTTCCCTCACCAAAGCGGTCGCCCCATCGCTTGTCGCTGTGCTCGCCGACGCCATAGGCGAAGCCGTAGGCGTACACCCGGTCGGCCCAGCCCTTGAGGATCGCCGGCATGGCGTACCACCACAGCGGGAACTGGAGGATCAGCGTGTCGGCCCACAGCAACTTGTCGATCTCTGCTTTAACATCTTCGGTTAGCGTGTTGGTCGAAAAAGCTTTTTTTGATGCCCCAGCCGGCAGGAAGCGTGCTTCTGGCTGCCACGACGGAAAGTCGGCGCGGTCCACCTCGGCTTTCCAGCCATCGGCGTAAAGGTCCGACACCCGCACCTCGTGGCCCTGGGTCTCGAGTTCCCTGATGGCGACATCACGCAGTGCGCCGTTGAGCGAACGCGGTTCAGGATGAGCAAAAACAAGCAGGACTTTCATGGGTCAACTCCGAAGAAGGATGATGGCGCTGAAGGTAGCCAGCCCCGGGATGATCCGCTACATCTGAGCAATGCATAAGATTATGCCGAATAATGGATAGGTCTGACGTCACACTCGAGCGCATGCGCACCTTCGTTCGCGTCGCCGAGCGCGGCAGCCTCTCGGCGGTGGCGCGCGAACTCGGAATTGGGCAGTCGACGGTCACACGGCATCTGCGCGAGCTCGAGGAGGCCGTCGGCGTGGCCTTGCTCAGCAGGACCACCCGGCGTGTCATGATGACCGATGAAGGCAGCCGTTACTATGCCGACGCCGTCCAAATCCTGCGCCTCGTTGAGCAGGCCGGCGATGAAGCGCGGGGCACCCGCGGCGCGTCGGCCGGCACGATCCGGATATCCTGCACTGCGGCGCTCGGGGTCTTGCACATCAGCCGGCTGATCTTCGCCTTTCAGGACCGCTATCCCGACATCGGGATCGATCTCAGCCTCACCGACGAGCGCATCAACCTCGTGCGGGAGGGCGTCGACATCGCGCTTCGCCTCGGTCCGCTCACCGACAGCTCGATGAAACTGCGGGCGCTAGGCCAGTCCCGGCGTTTGCTGGTGGCAGCACCAGCCTATCTGGCGGCGCGGGGCAGACCGGCTGTCCCGCAGGACCTGCCTGGCCATGAAGGCATCCGGATGTCGAACATCGCAGGAAGCGACACGCTCGCCCTGCAGGGGCCGGGCGGCGAACGCCATGCGGTGCCTTTTGGCGGCCGATTTCGGATCGACCATGGGCTTGCCGCGCGCGAAGCGCTCGTCGCCGGGCGCGGCATCGCACCTGCCCATCACTGGCTTGTCGACGATCTCCTCGCCGCCGGCCGGCTGGAAGTGATCCTGCCGGACTACACCCCGCCTCCCGTACCGCTGAGCATGCTGATCGTCCCGGAGCGCGCGGGCATTGCCAGGGTCCGGCTGCTGGTCGTTTTTCTCGCCGAGCGGATTGGCGGCATTCCGGGGATCGAGAAACCGCGTTAGTCGGCATGCCCTCGGTCGGCTACGGCACCGGCAAAACCCTCCCGTCTTCCGAGATACACCGTCCGGCCCTGTTGACAGACGGCCGAACGCTCTTGCGATTTCAAAAGAAACACCCTAAGCTATTTTCATATCAGAAAGAAAACTCCATCATTTCTTTTCATTTATGAAAGCTTGAGTGTTTGCGGGAACATCTCGATCAGACCGACCGGCGACTTGTCAAGCTGCTGTCGCAGGATGCGCAGCTTGGCGTCAATCGGCTCGCCGAGAAGATGGGCGTCTCCGTCCCGACGGTGCGCATGCGGCTACGCAACCTGCTTGACCGCAACCTGCTCAAGATCGTCGGGCTGCTCAACCTGACCGAGCGCCCAGAATTGATCTCGGCGATCGTCGGCATCAATGCGCAGGGCCGAGGCCGGGCTCGGGAACTGGCGCAGCGCATCGCCGAACTGCCTTTCGTGAACTCGGCCTCCGTCGTCACCGGACGCTTCGACATCATCGTCGACGTGACGGTGGCCGGCGATGTCGCCGATCTCTACCGCGTCACCAGCGAGCTGATTCCCGGCGCGGGCGAACCGGGCGAAGTCGTGCGCAGCGAGACGTTCGTCGTCATGGCCTCCTGCAACAAATGGGTCAGCCTGCCGGAAGGCTGCTGGTCGGACGAGACCAAGCGCGACGAAACTGGCCGAAAGGAAATGCCATGAAGATCGCGGTTCTCGGCGGCCTCGGCCTGCAAGGCCGGGCGGCGATCGCCGATCTCGTCGCTAGCGCCGGCGTCGAAGAAGTCGTCTGCGTCGATACAGCGCCGCATGGGGCAGCACGTCTTGGCGGCCTGACCGATCTTGCCCGCGTGCGTTTCGTCGTGCCTGAAGGCGCAATCGCTCCAGTATTGGCGGAGGTGCTGACGGGTGTCGACGCCGCCATCGACCTGTTGCCGCAGCCGCTGATGCGCGAGGCGGTGCAGGCCGCGATCGCGACGCGCACGCCGCTGGTCACCACCAATTACGGCAAGACGATCGCCGACCTTGCGCCGGCGGCGAAAGAGGCCGGCGTCTCGATCGTGACCGAATGCGGGCTCGACCCCGGAATCGACCTCGTGCTCTACGCGCGCGCTGCAAGGCAGTTCGACGCCATCACCGCGATCGATTCCTATTGTGGCGGTATCCCCGAGCCGAAGGCGATGGCCAAGCCGCTGTGCTACAAGGTGAGCTGGAACTTCGACATGGTTCTGATGAGCCAGAACCGCGACAGCGTGCTGGTCGAGGACGGCAAGCGGGTCGATGTGCCGGCCGGCCAGCAACATGAAAATCGCTTTATCCACGAGATCGAGGTCGCGGGGCTGGGCAGGCTGGAAGCCTTCCCGAACGGCGATGCATCGCATTATGCCGGCATGCTTGCCGCCGCCAAGGGGCTGCAGCGCTCCGGCCGCTACTCGCTGCGCTGGCCGGGCTGGTCGGCGTTCTGGGCGCCGCTGAAGGAGCTTGGCTTTCTATCCGAAGACAAGGTGCCTGGCGTTGGCGCCAGCCCACGTGAATTTCTCGGCCGACTGCTCGGCCCGCAACTGCAATATGGCGCAGATGAGAAGGACCTTTGCGTGATGCGCAATGTCTTCTCAGGCACCCAAGGCGGCGGCCGCAAGACGGTGACATCAGACCTGATCATCGAACGCGACCTCGCATCCGGCCTGTTCGGGATGAGCCTCGGCGTCGGCTATCCCGCAAGCATCGTAGCGCAGATGCTGGCGCGGGGCGAAATCACCGAGCCCGGCCTGCTCAACCCACTGTTGCATGTGCCAGACGGCCGCTTTCTCGATGAGCTGGCCCGGCGCGGTATACGCGTATCCGAAACGATCGACTGGGACTGAAAGTTTTCGAACGGTGGTCGCCGCCGGCAACGGCGCTGCCGCTCAAAAAGCACCCCCAAGGGGTGGAACAACAAAGTGAAATAACAAACGACAACAAGGAGGAATGCCCAATGACGATTGCCAAGCTTTTCATCGCAGGCCTTGCGCTCGCCGGCCTCACTGCCGCGGCCAGTGCCGGAACGCTCGACGAGATCACCAAGCGCGGCGAGTTGCGCGTTGCCGTGCAGACGCAGGGACCTCCCTTCTCACTGGTCGGAGCCGCCGGCGAACGCACCGGCAGTTCGGTCGAGCTTGCCGAACTGATGGCCAAGGAAATGGGCGTGAAGATCACCTTTTTGGATTTCGATTGGGACGGCTTGATCCCGGCGCTGCTGTCGGGCAAGGCCGATCTTCTGGTCGCCGACATGACGCCGACGCTGGCGCGGGCGATGAAGGTCGCCTTCACCAAGCCTTACATGTACACCGGCAGCACCGTCTTCACCAAGGCCGACGGCAAGTTCAAATCCACCGAGGACTGCAAGGCCAAGGGCACCAAGATCGCCGTGCTGCTCGGCGCCACCGGCGAGAAAGAGGCCACGAAGGCCTTCCCCGACGCCGACATCAAGAGCTACAAGGGTGGCGGCCCGCTGCTGCTCGACGCCGTCAACAACGGCCAGGCCGATTGCGGCGTCAACGACGTCTCGGCGGTCAAGGGCCAGTCGACCGCCTACCCGGCCGGCAGCTTCACCATCATGCCGGACATGCTGTCGAAGGAGCCGCTGGCCTTCGCCACGCGCTATGACGAGCAGGATCTGCTGACCTGGATGAACCTGTTCCTCGACCAGGTCAGCCTCGATGGCCGCCTGCAGAAGAACCTCGACTACTGGGTCAATTCCGACGACTGGAAGAAAGACCACTAAGCAGCGGTAGATCCGAGCGGTTTCGCGTGCGCCTCGGCGCTTCGCGAAGCCGCTTGACCGCCCGAGGGACCCCTTCCAGCGATGCTCGAAAATTTCAGCTTCCGCACCATCGTCGAATATCTGCCCCTGTTTGGGCAGGGCCTCGTCACGACCGTGTGGCTGTCTGTCCTCGCCTTTGCCGGCGCGCTCGCCATCGGCATCGTGCTCGCCGCGATGAACCTGCAGCGCGGCCGGCTGTTCCGCATGCCGGCCAAGGCCTATATCGACGCGGTGCGCGCCACGCCCTTGCTGGCGCAGCTTTATTTCCTCTATTTCGGCCTGCCGCGGCTCGGCATCATCCTGCCTGAGCTCGTCGTCGGCATCCTCGCTTTGTCGCTGAACAGCGGCGCCTATGTCGCCGAGATCATCCGCGCCGGCATCCTGTCGATCCCGCGCGGCCAGGTCGAGGCCGGCGTCGCTTCGGGGATGACCTATATCCAGCGCATGCGACTGGTCATCCTGCCGCAGGCGTTCAAGGTGACGATCCCGCCGCTGCTCGGCCAGGCGATCGTGCTGGTCAAGGATTCCGCTCTGCTTTCGCTGATCGCGGTCGCCGAACTGACGCGCGCCGGGCAATTGCTCGCCTCCGACCGCTTCATGCCGGCGGAAGGTTTCATCACCATCGCCGCCTTCTACCTGCTGCTCTATTACGGGCTGAAGGGACTGGCGGCGCTGTCCGGGCGCTGGCTCGGCCTAGCGGGGGCACGGACATGATCTGGCAGCAGCTGCAAATCCTCGCCGGCAGCTATCCCCTCGCCTTACGCGGCCTCGGCATGACCGTGGTGCTGTCGCTGATCAGCCTGGTGCTGGGCACGCTGATCGGCTTTGGCCTCGGCATCCTGCGGACCGGCGGAAACCGGCTGATCAGCGGCGCGATCGGCGCCTGGGTCGACCTGATCCGCGGCACGCCGTTCCTGGTGCAGATCTTCCTGATCTTCTTCATCCTGCCGGAACTCGGCATCGAGTTGGACGCCTTCACCGCCGGCATCATCGCGCTGACCAATCTGGCCGCCTGCTTCATCTGCGAGATCGTCGTCGCCGGCATCCGTTCGGTGCCGACCGGCCAGGTCGAGGCGGCGCTGGCATCCGGCCTGTCGCGTTGGCAGCGCATGCGCCAGGTGGTGCTGCCGCAGGCGATGCGCATCGTGCTGCCGCCGCTGGTCGGGCAATATGTGCTGCTGATCAAGGACTCCTCGGTCGTCTCGGCTATCGGGCTCACCGACCTCACCCGCGTCGGCTGGCTGGTGGTGCAGCGCGTGCCGAACGGCCTGCTGGTCTTCTTCCTCGTCGGCCTCGGCTATTTCATCGTCTGCTATCCGCTGATCATGCTGGCCCGCCGGTTGGAGCAGCGCATCGGTGCGGCTCATGGCGAGGTGCAGTTGTGACGTTGAACCGCGCAAAAATGGTACCGGCATGATCGAGTTTCGCGGCGTCAACAAATGGTTCGGCCCGCTCAATGTGCTGAAGGATATCACGCTCAGCGTCGAGCCGCGCGAAGTGGTCGTCGTCTGCGGCCCGAGCGGCTCGGGCAAGAGCACCTTGATCCGCTGCATCAACGGTCTGGAGACGATCCGCGACGGCGACCTGGTGGTCGACGGCCAGCGCCTCGGTGGCCCCGCCACCAACATGACGCGGCTGCGCACCGAGATCGGCTTCGTCTTCCAGTCGTTCAACCTCTATCCGCACAAGACCGCGCTCGAGAACGTGACGCTGGCGCCTATCCATGTGCGCAAGATCCCACGCGCTGAAGCCGAAAAGGCCGGGCGCGAGCTGCTCGCCAAGGTCGGCCTTGCCGACAAGGTCAACGCCTATCCGGCGCAACTCTCAGGCGGCCAGCAGCAGCGCGTGGCGATCGCCCGCTGCCTCGGCATGCGCCCCAAAATCATGCTGTTCGACGAGCCGACCTCGGCGCTCGACCCCGAGATGATCTCGGAAGTGCTCGACGTCATGGTCGCGGTGGCCGAGGAAGGCATGACCATGATGGTGGTGACCCACGAAATGGGCTTTGCCCGCAAGGTCGCCCAGCGCGTGGTGTTCATGGATGCCGGCGCCATCGTCGAGAGCGGCACGCCCGACGAGTTCTTCTCGTATCCCAAGACCGACCGCAGCCGCGCCTTCCTGAGCAAGATCCTGCGGCATTAGGATTGCCGGAAGCGAAGGTTCGCCGCCTGAAGCCTTGCAAGGCTATTTCACCTTGATGACAACCTTGCCCTTGGCGCGGCCCTGCTCGATGTAGGCCAAGGCCTCATTGGTCTGCTCAAGCGGGAAGACGCGATCTATAACCGGGCGGATGACGCCCGTTTCGATGAGAGACGTGATCTTGGTCAACTGCTCCCCATTGGCCGCCATGAACAGGAACGAATATCGGACACCTGCGCGTTTGGCTCGCCTCCTGACGCCGGCGCTCAAAAGGCGCAAGACTAGTCTCAGCACCATGCTCAGACCCTTCTCCCTGGCAAACTCGGGATCGGGCGGACCGGAGATCGAAACGGCAACGCCACCTGGCTTCAACACACGCAGCGACTTTTCGAGCGTCTTGTTGTCCTGGCTGTTCAGGACGACATCGTAGCCCGAAAGGACTTTCTCGAAGTCATCCTTCTTGTAGTCGATGACGACATCGGCGCCCAGATTCCTGACCATATCCATGTTGGACGCGCTTGTTGTCGTGGCGACCGTCGCGCCGAGGTGCTTTGCCAATTGAATGGCGAATGTCCCCACTCCGCCGGAACCAGCCTGAATGAAGACCTTCTGTCCTTTCTTCAGCTTCGCTCTTTCAACCAGCGCCTGCCAAGCGGTCAGCCCGACCAGGGGAATGGACGCAGCCTCTTCCATGCTGAGGTTCTTCGGCTTCAGGGCCACGTCCGCATCGTTTATGGCGATGTACTCGGCGAAAGCCCCGACCCGACCATCGCGCGGTCGCGCGTAGACCTCGTCGCCCGGCTTAAACTGTCGGACTTTCGACCCGACGCGAATGACAGTTCCGGCCATGTCATGGCCTGCAACGAAGGGCGGGCGATAAGGCAGGATGAGTTTGAATTCTCCGTCCCTGATCTTGGAGTCCAGCAGATTGAGACTGGCGGCATGGATCTGCACCAGCACGTCATTCTCCCTGACTTCCGGCTCCGGAACTTCTCCAAGCCGGAGGCGAGCGTTCTTTGCGTATCGATCGACGATGAAGGCCTTCATTGTAGCTTTCCCAAATTGAGGAGACCCGGGGTGCCATCTCCGATGCGTCGCCCTATTGCATTACGATCACTTAATGATAATATGATCGTAATGCAATAGCTGATCGAAGGGGAAAAACATGCGCTACGAGAAGGGCAGGAAGGACGCATCGCGGCAGCGGATCGTGGATGTGGCGACCGAACGGTTTCGCTCCGACGGCATCGCTGCATCAGGTCTCGCCGGCATCATGGGCGAGGCGGGACTGACCAATGGAGCTTTCTATCCCCATTTTCCGTCTAAGGCGGCGCTTGTGCGTGAGAGCGTTGCGGCCGCCCTGGAGGTTCAGGCGACCCAGATTCAGGAACTATTGGCCACCGGTGGCCCGTCAATGGCCATCGACGCGTATCTGTCAGCGGAACACCGAGACAACCCTGGCAAAGGTTGCGCTTCAGCCGCGCTATTGCCCGAAATTGCGCGTGAGCCGGTCGAGACGCGCCAAGTTTACGCCGAACACCTGCTCAAGCTCGTACGCCAGGTGGCGGCCGAACTTACGCCCGACGCTCGCGACCCCGAAGGTGTCGCGTTCGGCGTCTTCGCGACCCTGATAGGCACGCTTGAGCTGTCCCGCGCGGTGAACGGAACCGAACTGTCCGATCGCATTCTTGAGGCAGGCGCGGTGGCGGCGAAGGCGCTGCTCCAGCCCCGCGAGAACGACAAGCCAGAAGAAAGGAAACCATCATGAACGTGCATCATCTGTCGCGACCTGCCGCGATCGTCAAACACAGGGACGTGCCGACGAAAACGGTCGACGTCGGCGGTACGAAATTCGCCTACCGGGAGCTCGGGCCCACAACCGGGATACCGGTGATCTTTCTTACCCATCTGAGTGCGGTTCTAGACAATTGGGATCCCCGGGTCGTCGACGGCATTGCCGCAAAGCGGCATGTTATCACCTTCGATAACCGTGGTGTTGGTGCATCAGGCGGGTCCACTCCCAACACGGTGGAGGCGATGGCCCGCGACGCGATCGCCTTCGTCCGGGCCCTCGGTTTCGAGCAGGTCGATCTGCTCGGCCTGTCTCTTGGCGGCTTCATCGCCCAGGCGATTGTTCAGCTGGAGCCTAATCTGGTTCGCAAGATCATCCTCGCGGGAACCGGCCCAGCCGGGGGTACCGGCATCGATAGGGTGACGTTCGTCACCATCTTCGACATGATCCGCGCCGCGCTGACCATCAAGGACCCAAAGAACTACCTCTTCTTCACCCGAAGCCCCAACGGCAAGAAGGCGGCGCGCGAGTTTCTGCAGCGATTGAAGGAACGGACCAATGACCGCGACAAGCCCATCGCGCTCGGCGCCTTCAACCAGCAGCTCAAGGCGGTCCGTGCCTTTGGCCAGGAGCGCCCTGCCGACCTGTCGCGTATCCGGCACCCGGTCCTCGTGGTGAATGGCGATCACGACAGAATGGTGCCCACCAGCAATTCCGTCGACATGGCACGGCGCTTTCCCAATGCCGAGCTGGTCCTGTACGAGGACGGCGGGCATACGGCCATTTTCCAGTATCACGGCGCCTTCGTGGAAAAGGCCCTGGACTTCCTTGAGGCCTAGCGCATCGGCCCGAAAATCGGAATCGATTTTCGGAAAGCACGATGCATAGATTCAGAAGTGCTAGAGCGTACTTTGTGCGTCCAAGTGGACGCACGTCGCTCTAGCGCGGCCCGCTTGGTCCGATCCATCGGGTGACGACCAGCTGCCGTCTGCAAATGCAAGCTTGAACGCCTGCAGGGCGAGCCGACTTCCGAAACGGCGCATGAGTTGGCCGGTGGCTCGTGAACGCTTAGGGTCGAACGTTCAGAGTGATTGGATTTTGACGTTAAAACGTCACCCTGCCGTGGCCGGCGTCTTCAGCCGAACGTCGCCAGAGGCTCAGTGCGGACCTCGCCCCACTGGCAGCGTCGGCTGTGGTGATAGAAGACAGGAAGCGCGGCGGGAACGAGCTCGGCGAAAGCCGCTCACCGGGATGGCGACCAGACCGGGCTGGCGGACGGTGAGGAACTACCGGACGGAACGATTGCGACCGGCGGTGCCGCGCTGGGCGAGGAACCCAAGCTTATTGTGTATCCGCATGCGCTCTCAGCTCTGCCCTCTTCTCGTCGGAGACGACGGCGAGGTCGAGCACCTTCTGCAGTTCGGCGGCATGGTGGAATGACGGTTCGGCCTGCACGCCGTTGCGCACCGCATCGACAAAGCGCTGGTAGTTGGTCGGCACCGTTCCGGCATCGAGAACCTGCCATTTGGCGTTCTCAATGTTCTCGCCCATGCACGCTTTCAGCTCCGAGCCGGTCAGATTGTGCACGACTTCGATGCCGCCCTTGTCGCCATAGATGCGCAGCCGCAATTCATTGAGATGACCTGTGGCCCAGCGGCTGGCATGGACGACGCCGAAGGCGCCGTTGCTGAAATCCAGCGCCATGGTGAAACTGTCGTTTGCGTCGAGTTCGTACTCGCCGATCCGGTTGCCGGGCGCCTTGTCGAATGACCTGAGGCGGCAGAACACATGATCGATGTCGAGCGCGGCGCCATAGCTGGCGAAATCGAGGATGTGGATGCCGACGTCGCCCAGCACGCCATTGGAGCCGTGGCCGCGCGACAGTCGCCACAGCCATTTCGGATCGGTGCGCCAGTCGCCCCAGAATTTGGAAACCAGCCAGCTCTGCAGATAGGACGCCTCGACATGCCTGATCTGCCCGATCTCGCCGGCAAGCACCATGGCGCGCGCCTTCTGCAGCGGGGCGACGTTGCGATAGGTCAAGTTGACCATGTTGATGATGCCGGCCTGCTGTGCGGCATCGGCCATCTCGCTGGCCCTCTGGTAATTTTCGGCCAGCGGTTTTTCGCACAGCACCGGCTTGCCTGCCGCGACCAGCATCATGGTGGTCGGATGGTGGATACGATCCGGCGTCACGTTCGCCACTGCGTCGAACTTGTCCCATGCGAGCGCGTCTTCCAGCGACGCGAACCGGTTGGGGATACCGTAGCTGTCCGAAAACTTGTCGACACGCGCGCGGTCGAGATCGACGGCGCCGATCAGTTCGACGCCCTCGATCTTGCTGAACTGCCTGGCGTGCTCTTCAGCCATCCAGCCGGTGCCGAGTATCAGGAGACGCATGATTCTTATCCTTAGGATGAGGCTTTATCTTCTTATTCGACCGTGGATTTTCCGAACCGAAGGTTCGGGATCATGGTCTAGCGATAGCCGGCTTCGCCCTCGGCATGGAGTTTTCCGCCGCGCTCGACGATCGGCTCGAGCGCCTTTTCCACCGGCACGTTCGGCGCATCGAGGATGGCTGGATGCGAGCCCTGCGGGTTGTGCGCCCATTTCACCGCATTGCGCAGCACCTTTTGGACATTCGCGTCGTGATAGGTCGGATAGGTCTCGTGACCTGGCCTGAAATAGAAGATGTTGCCGGCGCCGCGGCGATAGGTCAGCCCCGACCGGAACACTTCGCCGCCCTGGAACCAGGAGATGAACACCGTTTCCAGCGGCTCCGGCACGGCGAACTGCTCGCCATACATCTCCTCGTTCTCGAGCTCGAAATACTCGCCGATCCCGGCAGCGATCGGGTGGTTGGGGCTCGTCACCCAGAGCCGCTCGCGCTCGCCCGCCTCGCGCCATTTCAGCGTGCAGGGCGTGCCCATCAGCGTCTTGAAGATCTTCGAGAAATGGCCAGAATGAAGGACGATCAGCCCCATGCCTTCCCAAACGCGGCGCGCCACGCGCTCGACGACTTCGTCGGCGACGGCGCCATGGTCCTTGTGTCCCCACCACATGAGCACATCGGTTTGCGCCAAACGGTCGGCCGGCAGGCCATGTTCCGGCTGTTCGAGCGTCGCCCACGATACGGAAATTTCGGGGTCGAGCTTCAGGGCGTCGGCGATCGTCGCGTGCATGCCCTCGGGGTAGATCCCCGCGACCACCTCGTTGGTCCGCTCATGGATATTCTCGCCCCAAACGACAGCGCGTATAGTCATGACATCCTCTCGATTGGTTGAAGCCGCCGCCTCGGTCCGGTCAGTCATAGTATCCTCGGCCGCGAATGAAAACGTTTTCGAGGCTGGCTGCTGACAATTGGGTGGAAATCCGGCGATGTCGGCGGGACAGCGCCCCCTTCTGTCCTGCCCTCTTTGCCACCACTTGGCATCTCCCCCACTTGGGGGGAGATTGGATGTCACGCCGGCTTCGCAAATCACCAACGTTGTAGGAATGAGCGGAGCGTGGAAGCTGCCGATCTCCCCCCTTGTGGGGGAGATGTCCGGCAGGACAGAGGGGGCGCGAAGGATCGCTACAGAACGGCTTATTTCTACGCCGCCACAGATGGGTCAGGCGGCCGCGCCCTTCCGACGCAACCTGCATCAGCGGCTTGGTTAACCGCGCACGACGAGACGCTTGATCTTGCCCTTCTTGAAGGCGGCGAGGAAGCGGGCATAGTCCTTGAAGACGACGCAGCCATTCGACTCCGCGCGGCCGCCGCGCAGCAGATAGGTGTGCGCAAGAAAGCCGTCGCGGCCATATTTGTTTTTGCCGTCGATGGGAGTGAGACGCAGCGCCTCGACGCCATGGAAGCGCGATTCGCGCAGCCTCAAATCGTAGGTGTGAGGCGGCGTCGGGCCGCCATTCTTCCGGTTGGCGTAGCGCGGCTGGTCGACCATCGAGCCCAGTCCCGAATGCGCCTCGAGCCGCGAGCCGTCCGGCATATAGACGCTCTTCGCCGAGATGTCGTAGACGGCGACGCCGCTGCCGGGCTTGGTGAACAGGTTACGGAAGGCCCCGCCGCCCGTCGGGCTGTCGGGCTTGGCATAGGCCATCATGTCTGCGGCCTTCGACCGCTTGGCCGGCTTGCCCTGGCTGCCTTGCATGCCCTGGCTGCCCTGCATGCCCTGGCTGCCCTGCATGCCCTGGCTGCCCTGCATGCCCTGGCTGCCTTGCATGCTTGGTATCGCCGCCGGTGACGAACTCCTCGGTGACAAGGCTGGCGCCCGGGGCGTATCGACCTGCGGAGCGTCGGCGGTCTGCATCTTGTTGGCTTTGGATGGCTGAGACTGGGCCTTGGCGGCCTTCGATGCCTGGACCTTGGGCGCTTTGATCTTGGGTGCGTCGACCTTGGGTGCGTCGACCTTGGGTGCGTCGACCTCGGGCGCCTCGTCTGACTGATCGATTTCCGCATGCGGGCGAAAGGTCGGCAAGGGAACACTGTCGGGCATCTCGTCCTGCGGCGGCAGCGAAGCCATCTGCACCTCGCCCTCTTGCGGGACAGCAGGGTCGGCTGTCGCCACGTCCGGTAGCACATCGATCATCTGTTCCGGCAATGCATTCGCTAATGCCAGCGCCAGACGCGAGGATCGTTCGATCTCAGCGATCTCCGGCCCGAAGCGCACCGAGGCCGGGCCGTTCTGATCGGGCAGGCGCACCGGCTCCGCAAAGCGCCCGGCCGCCGGAAGGCTGGCGACCGCAAAAGGGGCGGTCGCGCTGGAAGCTCGGGCAAAGGCAGCGGCAAGCTTTTGCGGCGACAGCGCGGCTTTCGCCACCACGCTGTCGAAACGCGCTTGCGGCGAGATTTCTGCGACAACCGGCACGGTATTCGCCTTCGCTAACGGCTTGAGACGCGCCATTTTGCCTTCATGCACGAAGCTCGCGGCAGCGTGCGCGCAGCCGGCATCACATCGGGTGAGCAGCGACGCCTGACGCTGCCGGCTGGCCGCCAGCGACGGCGCCCATGAACTGGCCCATGAATTGGCCGATGAATTGGCAAGCGTGCGCTGGGGATCGGCGAGCGCGATGGTGCGCGGCGCGAGCAGGCTTGGCGGAAGACTGTTGGAGGCGGCGGTGAGCGAGGTTCCCATCGAATGGAGGCCGGCCACGGTCGCCACCGACCACAGAGCGATCGCCACGCCAACAATGGGAATCGCGGCCCAGCGCAGGCCGGGCCTCATCAAAGTCAATCGAGAATCAGGATTGTCACCCCGGTTTTTCAAACGCACAAACACCATACAACCAACCTCAATCGGCCTCGCGGCATGCGGGGCTCGCAGCCGTCACAATCACAGTCGCCTAGTGCCCCCTGCACGCTTCGCGTCTGTTGCCGATTGATTCAAAAGATGGACAAACTTGGTTAACCAATCCCTCTACCGATCGCCGATTGGGCGAAGGTCGATATCAAAAAAGCTCCCTCCACAAGTATGAAAATGGCGGAAATGCCCGCCGTATCAGGCTTTGCTGCCCGTTTTTGCCGGCCGAGTCAAGAAACCGAAAGGACTAGACCTTGCCTGGGCGGGCGTCAGCTGAAGGCCGTTTCGGGATAAAGGCATCGCATCACCCGTGATCGTCTGCACGCAGGCTGCGCTGCCGGCCGTCTTGCCAGCGCATGATCCGAAAATGAAGCCCGCGTCCTCCGTCGGAGGCGCGGGCCTTTGTCATGCGCGCGCGCGCCTATGCGGCGCGCAGGCTTTCCACCGACCGCAAGTTCTGGTTCATGCGGAACAGGTTCAGCGGGTCATAACGCTGCTTGATTTCCAGAAGCCGTCGATAGTTGCCGCCATAGGCTGCTTCGACCCGGTCGACCTCGTCCTCGGGCATGAAGTTCACATAGGCCGTGCCGGCGGCATAGGGCCTGGCCGCCTCGTAAACACCGCGCGCCCAGTCGATGCAGGCGCGGTCCATTTCCGGTTCGCGCCAGCGGGCGTGAACATTCATGACGAAATGCGCGCTGCGTTGCGGAAACGCCGTTGCATCCGCTGTCACGCGGCCCGCGGCACCGCCGATATGAGCGAAGAATATCTCGCATTCCGGCCCCGGAAGCCGGGGTATCGCGGCCGTGACGACCTCGATCGCGCTGTCGGAAAGCTCGGTGAAGTCATGGCTCTTCCAATAGTTGCGGGCGCCGGGCGTCAGCAACGGATCGAATGCCTGCTCCCAGCCGGTGAACGGATTAGGGCCGACCACATCGGCAATCGGTGTGCCGATGGCGCGAAGCCTCTGCGTCGCTTTCTCGCCCTCCTGAAGGCCGCCGCAATAGCACATGGCCAGAACCAGCACCTCTTTGCCATGCCATTCGGCCGGCAGGAACGGCAGCGGCGGCGCCTGCCGCATGACCACCCAGCAGGTCAGCTCATTGGGCGCTGCTTCGAGCGCGGCTCGGTATTCCCCCAACACGTTTTCGGCATCGGCGAAGGGATGAACGACAAGCCCCGACAGCACCTGCGGACCGACTTGGTGGAGCTTGAACTCGAAAGCCGTGACGACACCGAAATTGCCGCCGCCACCGCGCAGCGCCCAGAACAGGTCCGGATTTTCGGTCTGGCTGGCGCGCAGCAGCTTGCCGTCGGCGGTAACCACATCGGCGCAGAGAAGATTGTCGATGGTCAGGCCGAATTTCCGCGTGATCCAGCCGAAGCCGCCGCCCAGCGTCAGCCCTGAAATGCCGGTGGTCGAGTTGATGCCGATCGGCACCGCCAATCCGAAGGCCTGTGTTTCCGCGTCGACATCGGCGAGCGTCGCGCCAGGTTCCACCCATGCCCGCCGCGTCGCCGGATCGACCCGCACCGATCTCATCGGCGACAGATCGATCATCAGGCCGCCATCGCAGACAGCGCTGCCGGCGATGTTGTGGCCACCGCCGCGAACCGCGACGAGCAGCCTGTTTTCCCTAGCAAAATTGACGGCGGCGATAACGTCGGCGGCGCCGGCGCAGCGCAAGATCAGCCCGGGCCGCCGGTCGATCATGGCATTCCAGATGCTGCGTGCGTCGTCATAAGCGGCGTCGCCCTCCTTCAGCACAGTGCCGCGCAATTGTGCCGAAAGCGCGTCCAGGGCCGCGGCATCGACCGTCGTCTTGCCGCGATCAAGCGTGGTGAGGCTCATGCTATCCATGGCTTTCCTCCCGATTGTTTTTGGGCCGTTTTTCCCTCCACCCGTTTCGAAGTGTGCCCTTATGTTAGAAGACGCGCAAGTTCCTAGTCGCTTGCTGAGCGGTGTTGCCCAACCCGCCTAATGGTTAGCTCTCTTTGAGACTAAGGACTGGGTAAAAAGCCCCGCCGGTAGGCCAAGCCGAGATGGGTGCTGGATCGCCGTAAGGCGGTCTCCGCCGGTTCGATCGAGGAACTACGCAGCGGTCCGCGGAGTTAGGCGTATGAGCAACCAATGCAGAGGAGAACTCTGATGGCACCGCGCAGAAAACCCGACGATCCGCCCGAAGGCCCGACCATCGAACAGCAGGATTGGGACGCGATCAAAGGCGGCAAAATTCTACCGGACAGCGTGCCGGGAAACGGCGACATCCGCTACGACGTCGAGAAGGAGGCTGAACTGCCCGAGGAAGACGACGACAATCCGTACCAGGAAAGTGACGAGGCGCTGCCGGACGACGAAGAGGAACGCGCCATCTCGCGCAACCCCTCGAAGCAAGATATCGACGAGCCGTGAACGGCGGCATTCAACAGCGCGCCTAGCCGGCCCGTTTCGGGTGCGCTCCAAATTCCGTGAAAGTTCCTCCAGCGACAGAAAAGACCCCGCGGGGAGGAAGCGCGGGGCCTTTGTCCGAACGCCGTGCGAACGGCTTTCATAGTCGCTGGAGTAGAACGACTGCGCTTCCAACCATGGCCGGCGGATCTTGTTCCATCGAAACCGAAAAAAGACGGCGCCCGTTTGCCGTTTTCGCCAGCATTGCTGCCCAGCGTTGCTGCTTGATCGCCATAGGGCTCAACCCTTCGATCACGATTTCTGTCTGGCGGAACAACTCCAAAAAACGCTCGTTGGATATTTATCACAATCAGCGATGCAACTCGAATTGGAGACCGACCATGATGAAGAAAATTC
The DNA here is from genome assembly GCF_024707545.1 of Mesorhizobium onobrychidis. Classification (NCBI taxonomy): domain Bacteria; kingdom Pseudomonadati; phylum Pseudomonadota; class Alphaproteobacteria; order Hyphomicrobiales; family Phyllobacteriaceae; genus Mesorhizobium; species Mesorhizobium onobrychidis. The sequence goes on along the minus strand of NZ_CP062229.1, from coordinate 2,934,189 downwards.
TTTCCGCAACCGCACTCAGCATCGCCCTTGCCACTTCGGCGATGGCGCAATCAAACGGTACCGGTTCCGGCACCGGCGATCCGGGAGCAAGCACCGGCTCTGGGACTGGCACCATGGCTCCCGGCACCGATAATGCAACTCCTGCCGATCCAAACGTAACCGGTTCAACAACCATAGGCTCCGACGGCTTGGGTGACCGGTGCAAGGAAACCGCGGGTGCCGACGCGGATACAAACTCCGCCAGTGGCACTGCAACTTCGGACATGGAGAACTGCCCGAAGTGACGGAGCTTAGCACTTGTTGAGGAATACCTTGGTTTGCCCATGACGCGCCGCACCACTTCTTATACAAAGCCGGGCACCGGCTTTGTCTTGCCGCTCAGTTGCGCGCCCAATGTCAGTGCCTGCGGGAAATTCCGGACAATTGCCGCCATCAAGGTGGCGCTACCGGGGCTAAGGGCAATCCCTGCAAGTGCTGCAGCTGCGTAGACCCGCGTCGAAAACAGTCTTTTCCAGGCCGCCTCATAGCGTTTGCCGGCAGCCTCGCGCCCTGCACGGCCGTCTGGCGCGGATGCGAGTTCCGAGGCCAGCAGCCAGCCGGACTGAAGCGCCATCGAGATGCCCTCGGCGATGATCGGATGAGACTCTCCGGCTGCATTGCCGACGCGGAAGATGTCCCGTTCGTAGCAGGAGCGAATTCCCGGCCGGATCGGACCTGCGGCAAGCCATGCACCGTCAGCGTGAGCTGACTCCAGGGCATCCCTGACACCCCGGCACGATTCCATCAGATGACGGCAGACCGCATCGGCGGCCGACACGCGGCTCTGGTGTTTGGGGCCATGGTGTGTGCGTAACCGCGCGAGCATATCGCGCCGGATGCAGCACGAGATCGACAACCGGCCATGATCGGCCGAGACCATGCCGCCATAGCCGCCCGGGAACGCCAGCAGAGGCATCAAATCAGGCGCCAGGGACGACCCGGTGAAATGCGCCTTGAAGCCGAGCAGGTCCGACGGGCGGTTGGTCTTTCCGGGCTGGCTGGGCAGCGGTCCTGGTTCCCAGGAGCCGTGTGCGGCTACAATCACCGGCGCACGCAACATCGTCGTTTCGTTTCCGGCTTGAATTCGCACCATTTGCATCTCGCCATCCCGATCGATGGCGACGGCGCGGCAAGGCTGAAAGATTTCAACGCCGGCCGATCGCGCCGACTGCAAAAGCAGACAGTCGAGAATGTCCCGGCCAAGCGCCCGGCCGAAGCCATCTTTTGCGCAGTGCCCGTCGTTTGCACGAGGCCCATCTTTTGCGTGAGGCATTGGCGCCTCGACACAGGTCTCGCCGGAAAAGAAGCCGACACGACGGATTTCGGGGCCGGCATTGGCACGCCACGCTTCACCGATCTCCAGCTGGTCCAGAAGCGCAAGATTGCTTGCCGACATGTATTCGCCGCAGACCTTGCGACGCGGGAACGCGCTCTTTTCCACAATAGCCACGGCCCATCCGCGCCGGGCCAGCGTGAGCGCGACGGATGTGCCCGCCGGGCCGGCGCCTATGATGATCGCGTCGTGGGTCGATAATCGCGCCATACGTCATCACCCAGCGCTGGCACCGACGAAAATGTGGGAAAAAAGGCCGGCGCGCCGTTCCTCGACCGGTTTGCCGTTTGCCGCAAGCCAGAGACCGGAAAGCTCGCTGCCGCGAAAGCCGGCACGCACACTTTGAGCCGCGTCGTTTCGGGTGACGTCATTGGCGCCGATTGCCGGAAGGAGACGGGTCGCGGCCAACGCCAGTTTCGTGCGCAGCGGCTCTGTCGCCAACAGCAACGGGGCCTTCGGCGCCATCAGCGAAAACAGACGCACGACCTCGGCATCGTTGAAATGATGCAGAAACAGATTGACGGTGATCGCGTCGAACCGCGTGCCGTCATTCTTTCTTGCCCAGTCGAAGACATCGGCGGTGACGCCTTCGACCGTCCATCCCAGCCTGTCAAAATCACCACGCAATTGCGCGGTGATGAGGTCGACGCGGTCGAGCATCACCAGCTCGACCTCAGGCCAATGCCCGGCTATGCGCCGCGCTACCGCCAGCATGAACCTGCCATCGCCAGCGCCGATCTCCAGAATCCGGCGTGGCGGCTTTGGCACAAATTTCCTGAGCAGCGACGCCATGATCTTCGCCTGAAACATCAGCGCGTTGATCCGACGGAGGTCACGGCGCGCGGCAAGCGCGCGCGGATCGTCGCCCGCAAGTCCGTCGAGGATTTCCGGCTCAAGCTGCCGGTGCTCCAGGCCACTCATGACACCGTTCGAAAAAGCATGGTTTCGGCCGTCAGCCCGGGTCCGAACGACATGCCGCAGCCGAGCAGGCCTGGTGGCGCCTTCAACATCTCTTTCATCACAAACATGACGGTCGCAGACGACATGTTTCCATACCGGCGCAACACCTCGCGCGATGGCGCCAGCGCGGTGGGTGCAAGTTTCAGTGCCTTTTCGACGGCGTCGAGAACCGAACGTCCACCCGGGTGCACGGCCCAGAGGTCGATCGCCTCGGTCGGCCGGCCGCCGAGGATGGCGTCGCGGTTGCTCTGCAACGCTTCATGAATCGCTGCCGGGACCTGGCCGGAAAGAACCATTTCGAAACCGTGGTCGCGAATGCTCCAGCTCATCAGTTCCCGCCTTTCGTCCGCCACGATACAGTGAAAGCTATCGAGCTCGATGCCGTGCGGTTCGGCGGTGACGAGCGCGGCCGCACAGCCGTCGCCCCAGAGGCAGAACGACAGCAGCTTTTCCAGTTCGCTGGTTTCCCGCAGATGCATCGTGCAAAGTTCGATATTGACCAGCAGGACCTTGGCGTGTGGGTCGGAGCGGACGATGTGGCGGGCAAGCTTGAGGCCGTTGATCGCCGCGTAGCAACCCATGAAACCGATCATCGTGCGTTCGACCCTGTCCGGCACGCCGCATCGCGTAACCAGCTCCAGGTCGATGCCCGGCGCTACAAAACCGGTGCAGGTGGTAACGATGAGATGGGTGATGCGGGAAGCGCCATCACCAAGCTCCAATCCGTCGACGCCTTTTTTCGCCAGAGCAGGTGCGGCATCTCCGAACATTGCCATTCTCTCGGCCGTTCCTGGAAAGGCGCCCCGGATGAACCTCCCGGCTAGATCTGCTGATAGTCCTTCGGGGTCGCCGGCAGGTGCAAAACAGGAATAGCGGTGCTCGATGCCGGCAAGGTCAGCCATGCGTTTGAAAATTCTTCGGCGATCGGCCGCAAGCATGGAGGCCGCGAAACGCAGATAGAATTGATGAACCTCGTATTCCGGCACCGCTGTCGCGATCCGGTTGATATACGCTTTGGCCGGCATATTCTGTCTCCTCGGCGTCGTGCAAGGTATAATCTAGGGCCACCGCCGAGGTTGATTGCTCATCGGCACCAGATGTTGGACATCAGGCTTTGAGTGTTGTTCGATGAACGTTTCTGAAAACGGATTTCGTCCCGCGATTCAAGCATGTGCTGTTGCCAGGCAGGCAGCTCGAACTGTCGGGCGGCTGCAGCGGCGCATCCTAAGTTGCCGCGCCGGGTTGACCTTCCAGTAACAGGAAGGTTTACTTTTCAGCCGAGCAAGGAGATTTCATCATGAACATTGGCATCGCATCCGAAAAATCCGGGCTGCCGTCCAAGACGATACGCTACTACGAGGACATCGGGCTTTTGCGCCCGGCCCGGACGGACAATGGCTATCGTGATTATTCGATGGCAGACATCCACCGCCTCCGGTTTCTGCAGCGGTCGCGCAGCCTGGGTTTTTCGGTCGACGAGTGCCGCCAGTTGCTGTCGCTCTATCAAGACAAGGACCGCGAGAGCGCCGATGTCAAGACTATCGCCGAAGCCAAGCTGGTGGAGATCGACAGGAAGATCGCCGAACTCGTGGGATTGCGCGGCCTGCTTCATCATTTGGTCGAGCACTGCCATGGCGACGAGCGGCCGGACTGCCCGATCATCGACGAACTGGCGGGAGAAGGCATGGTTCAGTGAAATGGACCGCCGCCGTGATGCTGTCGCTTGCCTGCGCCTCCGCAGTGATGGCCGCGGCCGGACCTGACCCAATCGTCGCGACGCGCCAGTCTTCGATGAAGGAGATGGCCGCCGCCGCGAAAACCATCGCCGGGATGTTCGATGACAAGCTGGCCTATGACGCCGCGGCGTTCAAGGCCGCGGCCGAGACCATCCGCGCCCGCACCGGCCCTACGCTTATTGCGGAATTTCCCAGCGCGACATTGGGCGCGCCTTCGGGCGCCAAGTTGCAAATTGATCAAGCCCGTTCGGAATTCGAGGCGCTGGCCCGTCACATCGGGATGCTGGCCACCACGCTGGCCGCCAAGGCCGAGCGGGCGCCCGCCAGCATTACCGACGACATGAGGATGGGTTCCGGCCCGGCGATGGGCGGCGGCAGCCTGCTTGGCAAGCGGCCGGCAGCGGCGGAAGCCGATCCTGCCAAGGTTCCTGCCGAGCACCTCCTGCATCTTATCCTGCAGGATTGCTCAAGCTGTCATTCGAAATTTCGGCAAAAAAGCCCTGTGATCGCCGACTGAGCGCGAGATCTGTTGCAGAACCCGGATGGCTCGTTGGCCGGTGCGTGCGGCGCTGATTGACGCTGCGGCGCCTTTTCTTCATTGTCCTGTTGCTGCCTGCTCCGAGGTTCAGCAATGAAGCGCAGTCTCGCTTTCGGTGTGATTGTCGGCACTGTGATTGCCGTCGTGGGCCTGCTGGGCGGCGCCGCACTTTTGATTGCTGGTCAGTCCAGAGTTTCGCAAGACGCAATCCAGTCGTCGGTTACCCGCACCCCTGAATTGATCGACAGCGCCTGGAAGCTGCCGGTGGCTGCTACGTTCAATGCCGACGTCACATGGCAATCAAACGGGTCGCGGTGCGGCCCGGCAAGCGTTGCAAACACATTCCGCTCTATCGGCGAGGAGGAGACAAGCGAAGCCGAAGTCCTCGCGGGAACGGGAAAGTGCTGGACAGGCTTTTGCATTATCGGGCTCACGCTGGATGAGCTGGCCGAAGTCGCTCAAACGAACACCAGGCGGAAGGTCTCCGTGCTTCGGAATCTGAGCGCCGATGCGTTTCGCGAGCACATGAAGCGCGCTAACGATCCCGGCCGCCGTTACATCGTCAACTTTACCCGTGAGAAGATCTTCGGCGCCGGCGCTGGCCATTTTTCCCCGGTCGGAGGGTATCTGGAGGCCGAGGACATGGTCTTCGTCCTCGATGTAAATGAGGACTACAAGCCCTGGCTGATCGAGCGAAAGCGCCTGTTCTCAGCCATGGACACAATCGATAGCGATGGCGACAAAAAGCGCGGCTTGCTGCTGATCGAGTAGCACTGTCCGCAAAGAGTTGCAGACCGCCAATGAGCGCGGTGCCTCTCGGTGCGGGCGCCGAGGCCGAGCTTGAGGAATTTCGTACGTATCTGGAAGCGATTGCCTTGCCTTCAATCGACGAGCACAGCGACCACGGCGGTGCAGTCACCCGCCTTGACCAGTCCGGGAAAATGCCGCGCGGCCAATAGACCCGACATCGTCGCCCTGATCTCCTGAGGTGCGGCACCGGTGCGGCCGATGGAGTGGATGCGCGCCAGGACCTGGCCCTCTTCGACCGGCTCGCCCAGATCGATCATCGTCTCGATCATCCCGTCGTCCTCGGCGAATGAGAAGCAATCGCCCGACGGCATGTCCAGCCAGCGGGTCGGCTGCATCTCGACCGCACCGGCGACAATGCCGGCATGGCGCAGCACATTGAGCACGCCGCGACGCGCGATCCGCACCGTTTCGGCGCGGGAAGTCCCACCGCCGCCAAGCTCGGTTGTGATGAACAGCTTGCCCATCTCTTCGGCGGCAGTGTCGAACATGCCGACCGCATCGATTTCCAGCATCTTCATCGACCACGGCGCCGAGAATGCTTCGACCGCCGCGAACCCCTTCGCTTCCAGCACCTTGTCGGGCCGGATATGGGCGGCGCAGAACGGCACGAAGTCGAGCGTCTTGCCGCCGGAATGGAAGTCGAGCGCGATGTCGGTGCGCGGCAGCAGTTCGCGCTGGAAGTAATCCGCGATCTTCTCGGTCACCGTACCGTCGGGCCGGCCGGGAAAGCTGCGGTTGAGATTGCCCTTGTCGATCGGCGAGGTGCGGGTGCCGGCACGGAAGGCCGGATAGTTCATCGCCGGCACGATAATCACCGTGCCGCTGACTTGCTTCGGATCGAGCGTGCGGGCGAGATCGTAAAGCGCCAGCGGCCCCTCATATTCGTCGCCATGATTGCCGCCGGTGAGCAATGCGCTCGGCCCGCTGCCGTTGCGGATCACGCAGATCGGGATCATCACCGATCCCCAGGCGGAATCGTCACGGCTATAGGGCAGTCGCAGGAACCCGTGCTGCACGCCGTCGCGTTCGAAATCGACGGTCGGCGTAATCGGTGATGGGCGGAGGTGGGGCATCGGGCTCAATCCTTCACCACCAGTTTACGCGGCACATTGGCCAGGCACTCGACCCCTGTCTCGGTGATCAGGATGGATTCGGTGATCTCGAGCCCCATCGTCTCCAGCCACAGGCCGGTCATGAAATGGAAGGTCATGCCCGGCTTCAGCTCGGTGCGGTCGCCGGGGCGCAGGCTCATCGTGCGCTCGCCCCAATCCGGCGGATAGGAAAGCCCGATCGGATAGCCGGTGCGGTTGTCCTTGACGATGCCGTATTTCTTCAGCACCGCGAAGAAGGCGTTGGCGATGTCTTCGCATGTATTGCCGGGCTTTGCCGCCGCAAGCCCGGCCTCCATACCTTCCAGCGTCGCCTTTTCGGCATCGAGGAATTCCTGCGTGGGTTTACCAAGGAACACAGTCCGGGAAAGAGGACAATGGTAGCGGTTATAGCAGCCGGCGATCTCGAAGAAGGTGCCCTCGCCCGAATTCATCGGCCTGTCGTCCCAGGTCAGATGCGGCGCCGACGCATCGGCACCCGACGGCAGCAGCGGTACGATCGCCGGATAGTCGCCGCCAATCTTTCCCTCTGGCCCGTCGACACCGCGGGTGCCGGCATCATAAATCTCGGCGACCAGGTCGCATTTGCGCATGCCGACCTCGATCTTGTCGACGATGCGCTGGTGCATCACTTCCACGATGCGGGCGGCTTTGCGCATATAATCGATCTCGGTCGGGCTCTTCACCGCGCGCTGCCAGTTGACGAGTGCAGTGGCGTCGACGAAGCGGGCGCTGGGCATGTGTTTCTGCAGCGACGCGAAGGCAGCGGCCGAGAACCAGTAATTGTCCATCTCGACGCCGATGCTGAGCTTGCCCCAGCCGCGATCGGCCAGTACCTGCGAGAGAAAATCCATCGGGTGGCGCTCGGTCGACTGCACATAGTGGTCGGCATAGCCGACGATGTTGTCGTGCGCGAGATAGGCGGTGCGCTTGGCACCGTTGGCGTCCTGGCCGCGCCCGTACCACACCGGTTCGCCCGACGGCGGCACGATGACGGCCTGGTGCACGTAGAACGACCAGCCGTCATAGCCGGTCAGCCAGGCCATATTGGACGGATCGCTGACAACAAGGAGATCGACACCCTTGGCCTCCATGGCCTTCCGTGTCTTGGCGAGGCGCTCCGCATATTCGCCGCGCGAGAATTTCAAATTAGGCTGCATTGTTCTTGGTCCTCGTTTGTTGGGCCTCGCGGCCGGCATCAGCTTTCGAAAATCGTACCCGTCTTGGCCGCCCGGGCACGGTCGCGGGCGAGCGTGGCGATCGCCGTGTCCTGCACGCCGGTGCCGGAGAGGTCGGCGATGGTGATGTCGCTGTCCGAACGCCGGCCATGTCTTTCGCCGGCGATGATCTGGCCGAGCTCGGTAATCTCGGCATCGGCCGCCATCACGCCCGCCGCGATGGCATGATGCAGCTCGCCCAGCAGCCGCGTCTGTTTCGCGCTGTCGGCGACGTAGAGATCGGCCATGCGCAGGATCGCCGGCGCGATCTCGTTCTTGTGCTCGGCGTCCGAGCCCATAGCGGTGATGTGCTGGCCGGCAGAGACGAAGCCGGCTTTGATCAGCGGCTCGGTCGACGGCGTAGTGGTGACGATGATGTCGGCGCCGGCCGCCGCCGTGGCCGCGTCGGGCTCGGCGCGCACGACGATGCCCAGCTTTTCGCGCAATGCATCCGCCGCGGCTTCGGCCTTCGCGGCATCCCTCGCCCAGATCCGCGCCTCGGCGATCGGCCGCACCAGCATAAGGGCCTCGAGCTGCAGCCCGGCCTGGACGCCGGCGCCGAAGATCGCGGCGACAGAGGAGTCGGTTCGCGAAAGATGTTTCGCCGCGACCGCTCCGGCCGCCGCCGTGCGGACATCGGTAAGATAACCGTTGTCGAGCAGCAGAGCCTCGACCAGCCCTGTTTTTGACGACAGCAGCACCATCATGCCGTTGACGCTGGGCAGGCCGAGCTTCGGATTGTCGAAGAAGCCGGGACTGATCTTGATGGCAAAACCGTCAATCCCTGGCACATAGGCGGTCTTGACGTCGACCTCGCCGCGATGCTCGGGAATGTCGAGCCGCAGGATCGGCGGCATCGCCACCGGCAAGGTGGCAAGCGCTCGGAACGCATTTTCGACGCAGGCGACGGCATCGAGATCGAGCTTCACGATCGCGCGCAGTTCGGCTTCGGTGAGTATCGTCATCCGGCTCATGCTGCGCTCTCCTCAATTGCTTCGCCACAAACGACTTTCCTGTGCAGCGTCATGTCGATGTTGCGGCCCGACAGAATGAGCACAGTGGGGCCGCTCGCCCTGACCTTGCCGGCAAGCACGGCGGCGATGCAAACCGCGCCGGCGCCTTCGACGATCTCGCGCTCCTGTTCATAGGCATGGCGGATACCGGCGGCGATCTCGTCCTCGCTGAGCAGGATAACGTCGTGGAGCAGGTCGCGGCACATCGAGAAGGTCAGCCGGTTGTTGAGGCCGACGCCGCCGCCGAGCGAATCCGCCAGTGTTGGCAGTTCCTCGACCAGCACCGGCCGGCCGGCATCGCGGCTTGCCTTCATCGCCGCACCCCGCGCCATCGAAACGCCGATGACCTTCGTGCCGGGGCTGACGCCCTTTACGGCCGCGGCCACACCCGCCGCCAGCCCGCCGCCGGAAAGCGGCACCAGCACCAGGGCGGCATGCGCAAGCTGTTCGATGAGCTCCAACCCAAGCGTGCCTTGCCCGGCGATGATATCAGGATGATCGAAGGGCGGCAGCATGATCAGCCCCTCTTCCGCGACCAGCCGGTCGACCTCCTGTTGCGCATCGTCCTGGCTGTTGCCGACGATGCGGATCTCGGCGCCAAGCCGGCGGATTTCATCGAGCTTATTCTGCGGCACCAGTCGCGACATGCAGATCGTCGCACGCATGCCTTCGAGTTTTGCCGCATGAGCCAGCGCCCGGCCATGATTGCCGGTCGAGGCGGCGACCACGCCACGCGCCCTCTCCTCAGCGTTCAGCGCAGCGATGGCGTTCGAGGCGCCGCGCAACTTGAAGCTGCCGGTGGTCTGCCGATGTTCGAGCTTGAGATAAACGGGCGCGCCCAAGTGCCCGGAAAGACTCGGGGAAAGCACGGTCGGCGTGCGCTCGACCTTGCCTGCGACGCGCTCGCGCGCCGCGCGGATATCGGAGAGGGTGATGGGCGCAAGCGTCATGGCCTCATTGTCCCAAAGGCAGCGTCATCAGACGGCCGAATTCGGCGCGCGGCTCGTCGTCGCCGCAAAGCCGCAGGCAGTTCCAGGCCGTTGCCTGGTTGCTGGTCACGACCGGACGGCCGATTGCCTCTTCCATGCCGACCACGGCAAGTGCTGCCCGCAGCGCTGTGCAGGAGACGAACAGCGCGTCCGCCTGCGCATCGGTCGCCTCGCGCGCCAGATCGACCAGCAACGCCGGCGCAATCCGCGCCATCTCGCGGTCGTCGTCGAAGCCGAGACAGGTGAAGCTGGCGATCTCGAAACCGTGCGCCGCGAAATAGGCCGCCATCGGCCGGCTGGTCTCGACCGTGTAAGGGGTGAGAATGCTGATCGTCCTGGCGCCCAGCGCCTTCAAGCCGCGCACCCCTGCCATCGGCGGTGTGACCACGGGCACGCCGGGCTTGGCCGCCTGCACCGCCGCCTCGATCTCGGCATCGCCGATGACCACGGAGGCCGAGGTGCAGGAATAGCAGATCGCGTCGAGTGGCTCATCGGGCAGGATGAGCGCGGCGCCCGCCGTCAGCGACGGCTGCATCTTGCGCAAATTGTCCGGCGTCGTCGGATTGGCGTAGGGAATGCGCGCGACATAGACGCCGATCCGGTCGCTTGCCACCATGCGGCGAAAATCCGGTTCGGTCGTATGGTCGGTGGCAAGGATGATCAATCCGATGCGCTTTTCCAGCGGACGCGCGTCGAGCGCCGGCCGTGTCGGCGTCAATCTGATTTCGGGCAAGTGTTCCATGAAAGACTATCTCTCGATCTTGCCGTAGCGGCGTTCCAGCCAGCGCAGCAGCACGACCGAGAATAGGCTGATGACGAGGAAGAAGGCGCCGACCAAAGTCATCGGCTCGACATAGCGGTAATAGGTGTTGGCGACGCTCTTGGCCTGGTTCATCAGTTCCAGCACGGTGATCGCCGACAGCAGCGGGGTCTCCTTGAACATCGCGATGAAATAGTTGGCAAGCGCCGGGATCATCGGCGGAATCGCCTGCGGCATGATGATGTGGGTCCAGGTCTGCCTGGCGTTCAGATTGCAGGCCTTGGCGGCTTCCCATTGGCCGCGCGGCACATTGTCGATACCGGCGCGATAGACCTCGGCCGTGTAGGTGCCGTAATGCAGGCCGAGGCCGATGACGCCGGCCACCAGCGGCGGCAGCAGGATACCGATGTCCGGCAGCACGTAGAAGATGAAGTAGAGCTGCACCAGCAGCGGCGTGCCGCGGATGAACTCGGCGAGGAAGCCGACGGTGCGCGACAAGGCCTTGTTCGGCGAGCGTCGCGCCAGCGCGATGGCCAAGCCGACGATCGCTGCCAGAACCGAGCCGAGCAGCGTCGCCAGGATGGTGATCTTCACGCCCTGGATCAGCGTCGGCATGATCTCCCAGACGAAATTCCAATCCCACTCCATTACAGGGCCCACTTCATCAGACGCGCACACCGTCGAGGCCGCGCGCCATGCGGCGTTCGAGCGAACGCACAACCCAGGAAATGATCAGCGCAAGGGCGAAATAGATGACGAGAATGGTGGTGAACGGCACCAGCGTGTTGCCGGTCTGCGAGCGCACCACCTGCGCCTGGAAGGTCAGGTCGGTGAGCGAGATCAGCGAAACGACGGCGGTGGCCTTGAGCAATTCGATGGCGTTGTTGCCGAAGGTCGGCAGCATGACCAGCAGCGCCTGCGGCAGGATGACATGGCGCATGGCTTGCCAGCGGCCGAGATTGACCGCGATGCAGGCCTCGTACTGTTCGCGGCCGATCGACTGGATGGCGCCGCGCACCACCTCCGCCCCATAGGCGCCGACATTGAGGCCAAGCGCCAGCACGCCGGCCTGCAGCGGCGTCAGCGAAATGCCGATGAAGGGCAGCACGAAATAGGCCCAGAACAGCTGCACGAAGATCGAGGTGCCGCGGAAGAATTCGATATAGGCGGTCGCCAGCGCCCGAACGGCGAAAAAACGCGACAGCCGTCCTAGCCCGGCGAGAAAGGCCAAGATCAGGGCAAGCACCGACCCCATCAGCGTCAGCTCGATGGTAACAAGTGCTCCCTGCAGTATCAGGCCGAAATAGCCGGACCATTGGATCATTGGGCTAAGCTTTTCTCCGCTGGGTGATCATTACAGAATGTCGGCGCTGCCCCTCATCCGCCTGCCGGCACCTTCTCCCCGTTTAGGACGGGGAGAAGGGTGAAGCTCCAGCGTTTGCGCCCCCCTCTCCCCGTTCTTCACGGGGAGAGGGTAAGGGTGAGGGGCAACTTTTTACTTCGCCGAGCAGAGCTTGTCGCGGCTCGTCGACATCGCCGCCGCCGCCGAGAAGCCGTAGGGCTCGATGATCTTGGCGAATTCGCCGGACTCCTTCAGCTTGGCCAGTTCGACGTCATAGGCGTCGCGCAGCGCCTCGTCGCCCTTCTTGAAGGCCGCGCCGTCGCAATAGACCGGCGCACCAACCACCGGGGCGACGACTTCGAGGTTGGGATCGTTGGCCTTCTTGACCAGATCGTTGATTGACAGCACTGGCAGCGAATAGGCGTCGATGCGGCCGTCCTGCAGCATCTTCAAGCCGCTCTGGCCGTCCGGCACGACGATGACGCGGTCGCGCGGCACGCCGGCAGTGAGCGCCAGCTTCTCCTCGGTGCCGCCGCCCGGCGCCCCGATCGTCGCGGTGGCATCCTTGGCGACATCCTCGTAGCTCTTGAAGCCCTTCGGGTTGCCCTTCTTGACCAGCATCGCCTCGGCGTCGCACAGCACTGGCTCCGAATAAGCGACCGCCGCGCAGCGCTCCGGTTTCATGAACAGGCCGGCGGTGACGACGTCGAAACGGCCCGCCTGCAGGCCGGGGATCATGGCGCCATATTCCGAGATCGAGGCGACGATGTCGTTGACGCCGAGGCGCTTGAAGATTTCACGCGCCACGTCGGGCGCCGCACCCGAAACCTTGCCGTCGGCCGCAACCGCCGTATAGGGCGGTTCATTGGCGATGGCGACGCGAGCGAAGCCCTGTGCCTTGAGCTCTTCGAGCTTGCTGTCGTCGGCCGATCCCGCGGTCGAGGCGGCCAGAATCGCGGTCAGTGCAACACCGGCCAGGCCGGCCAGAATGCCAAGTTTCTTCATTGTTCCCAACTCCTTGCTTCTCTTCTTGGTTCGCTTTGGTCGAGACGGCTTCGCCGCCCCTTGAGGACGGCGTTGCCGCCTTGGCATGGCAGTCAGACGCGATGTCCGGCCGCGATGATCTTCTTCAGGAAGCCTTGCGTGCGCTCCTGCTTGGGATTGCGGAAAATCTCGTCGGGCTTGCCTTCTTCGACGATCTTGCCGCGGTCGAAGAACAAAACCCGGTCGGCGAAATCATGGGCAAAACCCATTTCGTGGGTGACGAGCAGCATGGTCATGTCGGTCTCGGAGCAGAGCCGCCACAAAACATTCAGCACCTCCTCGACCAGTTCCGGATCGAGCGCCGATGTCACCTCGTCGAACAGCATGATCCTGGGCTGCAGCGCCAGTGCCCGGGCGATCGCCACACGCTGCTTCTGCCCGCCGGAAAGCTGCGCCGGCATCGCTTTGGCCTTGTCGGCCATGCCGACCATGTCGAGCAGTTCCATCGCCCGCTTTTCGGCGGCGGCGCGCGGCATGCCCTTGGTCAAGATCGGCGCCAGCGTGACGTTGTCTATGACGCTCTTGTGCGGAAACAGGTTGAACAGTTGGAAGACCATGCCGATCTTCTGGCGCATTCTTGCCAGATGCCGTTCGTCGGCGGCCAGCAACTGACCGTTGCGCTCCATGTGATAAAGCTGCTCGCCGTCGATCTGGATGTGGCCGCTGTCGATCCGCTCCAGCGTCATCAGGATGCGCAGGATCGTCGTCTTGCCCGAGCCGGACGGGCCGATCAGCGCAAGCTTCTCGCGCGGCATGACCTGCATCGACAGGCCGTCCAGCACCTTGAAGGTTCCGAAGCTTTTCGAAATGGCGTCGATCTTGATGATGGGCGCGGACAAAGAATTTCCCCGTGCTGGAGAAGCTGTGCCTTAACGATGCGGAACGCGCCAAATCATGTCAATCATGAAAATAAACTCATGACAATGTTTCTGGCTCCGCACAATTTCGCGGCAATGTCTGCCTAGATCGCCAGCAGGAGATGCTCCGGATCGCCGAGCAGAAGTTTGGTCACAACGCTGAGGCCGGCGCGCAGTTCCCCCTCGGTTGTCGAGCCCAGCGAGATCCGAACCGCTGGCTGCCAGGGCGCCGCCGAGATACGGAACGATGTGCCTGGTGCGATCGCCACGCCCTGCAGGCGGGCCTGCGAGACGAAGCTTTCCTCGGCGCGGTCGCCGGGCAGCTGCAGCCACAGATGCAATCCGTCGCGATGGACACGATAGTCGACCCCGGCAAGCACCTGGGCAGCAATCTCCTGCCGCCGCCGCAGCGCCGAACGTTGCCAGCGGACGAGCTCCATCGCCGTGCCGTCGGCCACCCATTTTGTCGCGATCTCGGCCACCAGCGGCGTCGCCATCCAGTTGGAGACGAGATGCCGGTTGGCGACGGCGGCGGCATAGCGGTCGGGCGCCGCGAGATAGCCGATGCGCAGGCCCGGCACCACGATCTTGGTGAAGGAGGTGACGTAGAGCGTACGCTCGGGCGCGAAGGCGGCGACCGGCGGCGGACGGCTCTCGACCAACGGGCCGAGCACGTCGTTCTCGATGATGGCGATGTCGTGCCGGCGCGCCACCGCGGCGATCTGCTCGCGCCGCGCGGCGTCCATAAGCGTTGCGGTCGGGTTGATCACCGAGGGCTGCACGAACACGGCGCGGATGTCGGAAAGCTGGCACGCCTCATCGAGCGCCTCCGGGATCAGACCGTTGTCGTCGATCGGCAAGCCTTCGAGGTTGAAGCCGAGATAGCGCGCCAGCGGGATCAGCGTGTGGTGGCCGATCGCCTCGGTGGCGACGGTCGAACCGGGCGGCGCCACGCTCATCAGCGCCACCGTCATGCCGGCCGTGGCGCCGTTGGTCAGGCTGACGTTCTGCGCAGACACATCGAGACCGCACAGCCGCAGCCATTCGACCGCCACCGCACGGTGGCGCGGAAACACCATGTTCGGCCGGAACGACAGCGCCGAACTCGACGGCAGGTTTTCGGCAAGCCAGCCCAGCGCCTGCTTCAGCCGCTCCAGATGCATCGGCTCGCAGACCGGCTTCAGGATCGAGAGGTCGATGACCTCGCCAAGGCGTTCCGGCAGATAGGGCGGCTCCGGCTCGCGGCGCTGCGTCTGCACGAAGCTGCCGCGGCCGATCTCGCCGGAGACCAGGCCTCGGCGGATCAGTTCCTCATAGGCGCGGCTGACTGTCTGCACCGAAAGCTTCAATTCGTCGGCCAGCCGGCGATGCGTCGGCAGCCGCGCGCCATTGGCCAGCCGCCCATCATGGATGGCGCGCGCGAACTGATCGGCGAGTGATTGATAGGCCGGCCGCCGGATGAGCGCGGGATCTGGACGCCACAATGTCATGACATATTAGAGATCGAAATCAGTGCAATTGACAATCGAAATAATGCGCCGTCATGGTGTCGGGGACGAAAAAGTGGACGCTCATGGCCGCACCGAAACTCGATCAGATCGACCTCAAAATCCTCGACGCGGTCCAGCGCGACGGGCGCATCACCAAGCTGGCGCTCGCCGACAAGGTCGGCCTGTCGCCGACGCCGTGCTGGATGCGGCTGCGCAAGCTGGAAAAGGCCGGCATCGTCTCCGGCTATCACGCCAAGGTTGCGATGCGCGCCGTCGCGCCGGTCGCAACCGTACTGATGGAGGTGACGCTGGCCAGCCACCGCCAGGCCGATTTCGACCGTTTCGAGCGCGTCATCCGCGATATCCCAGAAATCGTCGCCTGCTGGTCGGTGGGCGGCGGCGTCGACTATCTGCTGAAAGTGATGGCGCGCGACATCGACGCCTACCAGCGGTTGGTCGACGCCCTGCTCGAACGCGAGATCGGCATCGACCGCTATTTCACCTACATCGTCACCAAGACGGTGAAGGAGGAGGTCGCCTTGCCGGTGGCGGATCTGTTGCCGGTAGCGCTAGAGAGATCGTCTGCCGGGGCGGGCGAATAGAGACAATCTCTCTCTGGGGACGTGCCGAAACAGCCTCTCTGTCTAGGGTCGCGCGATAATCTTCCCGTATCCACTCCGAACCGGGAGGTTTCGAACATGTCCGCGCATTTTGCTCGCCCACAACGCCACGAAGCGCTCGACCGCCTCGCCGATCGCCGGCTGCTGCGCGAACTCGCCTATGTCGATGGCCACTGGACGGCGAGTGAGGCCGCCGAAAGTTTTGAGGTAACCGATCCTGCCACAGGCGCCACCGTCGCCTGGGTTGCCGCGCTCGATAGCAGGCAGACAAACAAGGCGATCAATGCGGCATCCCGCGCCTTTCCCGCCTGGCGTGCAGCGCTCCCGCAGGAACGCGCAAGAATCCTACGAAAATGGTTCGATCTGATCATCGCCGCCAAAGATGATCTGGCGCTGCTGATGACGCTGGAACAGGGCAAGCCGCTTAGGGAATCGCTTGGCGAGATCGACTATGCCGCCTCCTTCGTCGAGTGGTATGCCGAGGAGGCAAAACGCCTCAACGCCGAAAGCGTCACCAGCCATTTGCCGAACGCCGAAATGATGGTGCGGCGCGAACCGCTCGGCGTCGTCGGCGTCGTCACGCCATGGAATTTTCCCGCGGCCATGCTGACCCGCAAGGCCGCGGCCGCCCTTGCCGCCGGCTGCACGATCGTGGCGCATCCTTCGTCGGAAACGCCGCTGTCGGCATTGGCGCTGGCCGAGCTCGGCGAACGCGCCGGCCTGCCGGCTGGCGTCTTCAACATTCTCACCGGCAAGGCTTCGACCATCGTTGGGCGGATGTGCGAAGACGCTCGCGTCCGGGCCATGAGCTTCACCGGCTCGACCGAGATCGGCAGGCTTATCGCCGCGCAAAGTGCGCCGACGATGAAGCGGTTGGTCATGGAGCTTGGCGGTTCTGCGCCGCTGATCGTCTTTGCCGACGCCGATCTCGACAAGGCTGTGACCATAGCCATCGATGCCAAATTCGCCACGTCCGGCCAGGATTGCCTTGCCGCCAACCGCATCTATGTCCAGCGTCCGATTTATGATCGTTTCTGCGCCGCCTTCGCCAGGCGCATCGAGGGGTTGCGGACAGGCAATGGCCTGGCCGATGACACCGACATCGGGCCGTTGATGCACGAGCGCGGCGTCAAGAAGGTCGAGGAGCAAGTTGCCGATGCGCTAGCCCATGGCGCGCACTGCCTAACCGGCGGCGGCAGACATCCGGCCGGGCCACTGTTCTACCGGCCGACCCTGCTGGCCGATGTCACCGACGACGCGCTGATCATGCGCGAGGAAACTTTTGGTCCGGTCGCCGCGGTGACGCCCTTCGACAGCGAAGACGAGGTCATCGCCCGCGCCAACGCCACCGAATACGGCCTCGTCGCCTATGTCGTCACCGAGAACGGCGGCCGCCAATTGCGCATGGGCCGCGCGCTCGACTACGGTATGGTCGCCATCAACCGCGTGAAGATCACCGGCGCGCCGATCCCGTTCGGCGGCGTCAAACAGTCCGGCATCGGCCGCGAGGGCTCGCGCCACGGGCTCGAAGCCTTTACCGATCTTAGATATCTCTGCCTGGACGTGGCCTAGGCCGCACCCGATACTTTTCCTCAGGAGTAAAAAAAATGCTCGACCAGTCCAACGAACTCGCCGCCTGGGACCGCGACCACTTCTTCCATCCCTCGACCCATATGGGCACGCATGCACGGGGTGAATCGCCGACCCGGGTGATCGCCGGCGGCGAAGGCGTCACCATCTGGGACAACAATGGCCGCAAGAGCATCGACGCTTTCGCCGGGCTTTACTGCGTCAATGTCGGCTACGGCCGCCAGAAGATCGCCGACGCCATTGCCGCGCAGGCCAAGAACCTCGCCTACTATCACGCCTATGTCGGACACGGCACCGAGGCGTCGATCACGCTTGCCAAGATGATCATCGACCGCGCCCCGCAAGGCATGTCGAGGGTCTATTTCGGCCTCTCCGGTTCCGACGCCAACGAAACCAACATCAAGCTGATCTGGTATTACAACAACGTGCTTGGCCGGCCGGAGAAGAAGAAGATCATCTCGCGCTGGCGCGGCTATCACGGCTCCGGCGTCATGACCGGATCGCTGACCGGGCTCGACCTGTTCCACAACGCCTTCGACCTGCCGCGTGCGCCGATCCTGCACACCGAGGCACCCTACTACTTCCGCCGCGCCGACCGCTCGATGAGTGAGGAGCAGTTCTCGCAATACTGCGCCGACAAGCTCGAAGAAATGATCCTCGCCGAAGGTCCCGAAACCGTCGCCGCCTTCATCGGCGAGCCGATCCTCGGCACCGGCGGCATCGTGCCGCCGCCCGCTCTCTACTGGGAAAAGATCCAGGCGGTGCTCAAGAAATATGATGTGCTGCTGGTCGCCGACGAAGTGGTCACCGGCTTTGGCCGGCTGGGCACGATGTTCGGCTCCGACCATTACGGCATCAAGCCCGACCTGATCACCATCGCCAAGGGCCTGACCTCGGCCTACGCGCCGCTGTCGGGCGTCATCGTCGCGGACAAGGTCTGGCAGGTGCTGGTGCAGGGTTCCGACAAGCTCGGCAGCATAGGCCATGGCTGGACCTATTCGGCGCATCCGATCTGCGTTGCCGCCGGCGTCGCCAACCTGGAACTGATCGACGAGATGGACCTGGTGACCAACGCAGGCGAAACCGGCGCCTATTTCCGCGCCGAACTGACGAAAGCCGTCGGTGGCCACAAAAATGTCGGCGAGGTGCGCGGCGACGGCATGCTGGCGGCGGTCGAGTTCATCGCCGACAAGGACGACCGCGTGTTCTTCGACGCCTCACAGAAGATCGGGCCGCAGGTCGCGACCGCCCTTGCCGAGCGTGGCGTCATCGGCCGCGCCATGCCGCAGGGCGACATTCTCGGCTTCGCGCCGCCGCTCTGCCTGACGCGCGAAGAGGCCGACATCGTCGTGTCGAAGACGGCCGAGGCGGTGAAGAGCGTGTTTGCCAACATCTGAAAACTGACATGAATGCCATGACCAAAACCCTCCCCGCCACCATGGCCGCCGTGCAGCTGATCGGTCACGGCGGGCCGGAAAAGCTCGTCTACCGCACCGACGTGAAAGTGCCCTCGCCCGCCCCGGGCGAGGTGCTGGTCAAGGTCACCGCTTGCGGCATGAACAACACCGATGTCTGGGTGCGACAGGGCGCCTATGGCACGGAGGAGGATGCTGCCGCCGTGTCGACCTGGCGCCGCCAAGGCAACACGCTGACCTTCCCACGCATCCAGGGCACCGACACGGTCGGCCACATCGTTGCCGTCGGCGACGCTGTTTCTTCGGCCCGCATCGGCGAGCGGGTGATGGTCGATTTCTCGATCTACAATCGCGACGACGATTCACTCGCCGATATAGACTATATGGGCCACGGCCGTGACGGCGGCTA
This sequence comes from Mesorhizobium onobrychidis, assembly GCF_024707545.1. Taxonomy (NCBI): domain Bacteria; kingdom Pseudomonadati; phylum Pseudomonadota; class Alphaproteobacteria; order Hyphomicrobiales; family Phyllobacteriaceae; genus Mesorhizobium; species Mesorhizobium onobrychidis. The sequence continues at coordinate 2,914,918 of NZ_CP062229.1, read as the reverse complement.
TGCCGAGTACCAGACCGTGCCAGCCGACAATGCCCATGTCGTCAACACCGAGCTGACCGATGTCGAACTCGCCACGTTTTGCTGCGCCTATCTCACCGGCGAACAGATGCTGGAACGCGCCGCATTGAAGGCCGGCGAGCGCGTGCTGGTCACCGGCGCCTCCGGCGGCGTCGGCTCCGGCATCGTGCAGCTGGCGCGGGCGCGCGGCGCCATCCCCTATGCCGTAGTCGGCAAGGGCAAGGAAAAGGCCGTGCTCGACATTGGCGCCGAGGCGGTGATCACCCGTGGCGTCGCCGACCTGCCTGCCGCCGTCAACGCGGCGACCGGCGGACAGCCGATCGACGTGGTTGCCGACCTGGTCGGCGGCGCGATCTTCAATGACCTCCTGCGCATTCTTCGGCCCGAAGGCCGCTACACCACCGCCGGCGCGATTGCCGGCCCGGTCGTGCAGTTCGATCTGCGCACCATGTATCTGAAGCAGCTCCAACTTCACGGCTCGAGCCAGGGCACGCGGGCGGACTTTCGCCGTATCGTCCGCTACATCGAGGAGAAGAAGATCCGGCCGCTGGTCGGCGGCGTCTACAGGCTGTCCGATTTCCACCAAGCCCAGGCGGACTTCATCGCCAAGGATTTCGTCGGCAAGCTGGTGGTCGTTCCGGACGCCGTTGGGAGCGCCGCGTAGCGCGTCGACAGAGAGGACTATGGCAGGCCTGGGCTGTTCGCCGACACGGTGAGGTCGAGCGCGACATGGCCATGCGGCGCCGCGACCTCTTCGTTCCGATGACCTGTTCAGCTCTGTGGGCCGACCTGCTTGACGGCGGCTTCGAGCGATCTTTCGAGCGCATCGATCATCTGATCGACCTGGGGCTCGGTGATGATCAGCGGCGGGCAGAAGGCCAGCGCGTCGCCCATGTTGCGCGAGATCACGCCGTTCTGCTGCATAAAGCCGTTGACGAGCCCGCCCAGCGCGCCGGCCGTCTCCCACGGCGTCTTGTTCGCCTTGTCGCCGACCAGTTCGACCGCCGCGATCAGGCCGACGCCGCGCACCTCACCGACAAGCGGGTGCGAGGCCAGCTTGCGCAGCCGCTTCTGCATATGCGCGCCAACCGTGCGCGCATTGCCGACAAGGTCGCGCTCCTCGATCAGCTTCAGGTTCTCGAATGCGACCGCGGCCGCGACGGGGTGACCGCCGCCGGTGAAGCCGTGACCGAAGGTGCCGATCCGATTGCTTTCGTCGGCAATCGGCTCGAACATTTTCTCGTTGATCAGCAGGGCCGAGATCGGCAGATAGGAGGAAGAGATCTGCTTCGACAGCACCATGATGTCGGGCCTGATGCCGAAGGTCTGCGAGCCGAACATCTCGCCGGTTCGGCCAAAACCGCAGATGACCTCGTCGGCGACGAGCAGGATGTCGTATTTCGACAGGACCGCCTGGATCTTCTCCCAGTAGCCGGCCGGCGGCACGATGACGCCGCCGGCGCCCATGATCGGCTCGCCGAAGAAGGCAGCGATGGTTTCCGGTCCTTCGGCCAGGATCAGCTTTTCCAAATCGTCGGCAAGCCGGCTCGAAAACTCTGCTTCGCTCTCGCCTGGCAGCGCCTCGCGCCAGTGGTGCGGCGTCGAAGTGTGCAGCACATTGGCAATCGGCAGGTCGAAGGAAGTGTGGTTGTTGGGCAGGCCGGTCAGGCTTGCCGCGGCAATGGTGACGCCGTGATAGCCGCGATTGCGGCTGATGATCTTCTTGCGTGCCGGCTGGCCGATCGCATTCGACCGGTACCAGATCATCTTCATGGCCGTATCGTTGGCCTCGGAGCCGGAATTGGTGAAATACGCCTTGCTCATCGGCACCGGCGCCATCTGCACCAGCTTCTCGGCGAGATCGATCAGCGGCGAATGCGATTTGGAGCCGAAGTCGTGATAGTAAGGCAGCTTGGACATCTGGCGCACCGCCGCATCGACCAGCCGCTTCTCCGAAAAGCCGACCGCGACGCTCCAAAGCCCGGCCATCGCCTCGATATAGCGGTTGCCGGCGAGATCCTCGACATAGATGCCGTCGCCCTTCTCGATGACGAGTGGCCCTGCTTCCTCATGCTTGCGGGCATTGGTGTAGCCGTGCATGTGGTAGCTGATGTCGCGGGCTTCGGGAGAATTCGGTCGAGCGTCCATGATGGCTCCTGTCCTGCATGCCGGGACGTGCGTCCTGCCGCCGTTCGGCGCGCGCATCGGCCTCTGGATTAATGCTGTTTGGTGCATCCGTTTCTTGTAAGGGTGTCAAGCCCTTTCGGAAGGGCTGGCGGATGGACGGAAGACATGCAGAATTTCAGCTTCGAGGCTGCAGAACGCGAGAACCTGCGCCAAGCCGGCGGTGCGCGTCGCCAAGACTTGATCCCCGAACGGGTCACCAGCAGGCACAACAACAAGGCTGAGGTGGCCTGATCGTGGACCATGTCGACTGCATCGTCGCCGGCGCCGGCGTCATTGGCCTCGCGATCGCGCGAGAGATGGCGCGGCGTGGCATGGATACCCTGATCCTCGAGGCCGAGAACGCCATCGGCACCGGGACCAGTTCGCGCAATTCCGAGGTCATCCATGCCGGCATCTACTATCCGGCCGGATCGCTGAAGGCCCGGCTCTGCGTGCCAGGCCGGGAAAAGCTCTACCGTTATTGCCAGGAGCGGGCGGTGCCGCATGCGCGCTGCGGCAAGCTCATCGTCGCCACCGATGCCGAACAGGAGCCGGTGCTCGCTTCCATCCTGGCCAACGCCTCTGCTTGCGGCGCGGGCGATTTGACGCCCTTGACCGCAGCAGAGGCTCGCAGGCTGGAGCCCAAGCTGCGGTGCACGGCGGCCCTTTTGTCTCCCGCCACCGGCATCATCGACAGCCATGCCCTGATGCTTGCGCTGCTGGGCGACGCCGAGGAGCACGGGGCGGCGCTCAGCCTCAACACCCGCATCGTCTGCGGCCGCATCGGGGGCGGCGTCGAGGGTGGGCACATCGTGCTCGACACGGTCGACAGCACCAGCGGCCAGCGCTTTGAAATCGCCACCACGCGCTTCATCAACGCTGCCGGGCTTGGCGCCACAGCACTTGCCGGCTCGCTTGACGGGCTCGACCCGCAATTCGTGCCAGATCTTCGCTATGCCAAGGGCAATTATTTTTCGGTCGCCGGCCGGGCGCCATTCTCGCGGCTGGTCTATCCCGTGCCCGAACCCGGCGGGCTCGGCGTCCATCTGACGCTCGACCTCGACGGCGTCGCCCGCTTCGGGCCTGACGTCGAATGGACCGAGACACTCGACTATCGCGTCGATCCAACGCGTGGCGAGCGCTTCTACGACGAGATCCGCAAATACTGGCCGGACCTGGCCGATGGCAGCCTGCAGCCGGCCTATAGCGGCATCCGGCCGAAGCTCTCCGGTCCCGGCGAAGCCAATGCCGACTTCATCATCCAGGACGCGGCGGTGCACGGCGTGGAGGGCCTGGTCAATCTGTTCGGCATCGAGAGCCCCGGCCTGACGTCAAGCCTGGCGATCGCCGACCATGTCGCGCAGCGCCTCGCGCCGAAGGCCAGCTAGCCGAGGGCGACCCGCGCGAGCGCGCCCGTTGCCAAAAGCACAATCCAAAACGCCCGTAAGCCATCCGTAAGCCGGGGTCGCGGAACCTGGGTCCGACGATCACCGGAACCATCGAAGTGAAGAACCGTTTCGAAGCCATACCGAACCCAAGCTGCCGGTTCGAGATCTGGGACAATGAGGCCGGCGAGCCCGTGGTCCATCACGATCGGCTGCTCACCTTCGCCTCGGCGAAGTCGGCGGCAAGGATCGCCGACTTCCTCAACGACAGCAGTAGCCATCGGCGCCGCGCCGGCGCCGCCGAATGGCACGTTGCGGCCCGCGATGTCGACTGAGGAGGATGATCGCCTAGCTGCTCTACCTGGCGATCAGCTTATGGCGGAGCTTCCCCGCAACACGGCGGCTCGTCTTCCAACGAAATTTGACGCAGGATCGAACGCTTTGGTACCGAGCGTCGGAGGAGTCTCGCCATGACCGATGAACCAAGCCGTGAACCGGCGCGTGATCCCCAGGATTTGGAGCGCCTGCTGATCTCCCGTCAGTGGGCGGGAGACATCGACGGCATGGCCGCGCTTTTTGAGCCGCATGCCGTCGTCGACAGCGGTGAAGGCCGACTGACGCGTGGCCGCGAAGCGATCCGGGCACTCTTCGCGGACATCACCGCAACGGGCCGAAAATTTGCTGCCGGAACTCAGGCACCGGCAGTTGTCAGCGGAGACTTGGCACTCACGTCAACCCGTCTTCCCGATGGCACCGTAACCGCCGAGGTCGCCCGCCGCCAAGACGACGGAACATGGCTATGGGTCATCGATCGATTCTCCGTTGCGTAAAGCATTTTGCAGCCAAGTGAAATCACTTGGCGTCGCAGAAATGCGGCTAAAACAAATAGATAGAGCGGAATGCAGTTCAATTTGAACGTATCCCGCTCTAGCGTCCGCCCGACGCATGAGCTTCGCTGGGGATCATGCGCAAACCAAGCGCCACAGCGTCCTTGCGCGTCCGACGCGCACGCGCTGTAGCGCAAGGACTGAAAATCCAGTGCGGTTTTGGATCCGAACTTCCTGAACGCAGATGCCGTCGATCGAGCAGGAACTTCAAATCTGGTTATGATGCATCAGTGCGCCGTCTGCGAATGGTCACCGCCCGGCTGCGAAATGCCGCCCAGCGCTTCGCCGGCCCAGGCGGGCTCGCCATTCGTGGCGAGGTCGCCGAGCGAGACAATGCCAATCAACCGCCGGTCGCGGCTGATCACCGGCATTCGCCGCAGTTTGAGATCGCGCATATTCTGAAGAACATCACCGACTTCCTGGTCGTCAAAGCAGCACTGTACCTCCGTGCTCATCACATCCCTGATCTTGGTGTCGGGACCTCTGCCCACCGCGATCCCACGGACGGCAATGTCGCGGTCCGTGATCATGCCGACCAGCCGCTCATTCTCACCCACGGGCAGAACACCGGCGTCAAGATCGGCCATGGCTCGTGCGGCATTCCGCAAGGACTGGTCCGGACTGGCGACCTGAACTTTCCGTGTCATGCACTCGCTGATTCTCATGGCTTTCTCCTCGAGCTGCAGCGCCCCGCCGATCCTGTGATGAAGGTGTGATCAAGGGAGAATGAACGCCTGTCGGAATCGTTCCCATGGTTCGACCACGCGCGACACCTGGCCACATCCGTGCCGGACGGGAACCATAATCCGGCACGATGGTTGTGTGATCACCGAGTGATCCTCCCCGAGCAAACGGAAAACGGAAGGAACGATCATGCGCATGTTGACGACAATTGCCGCCCTTTCGGGATTGGCCTTGGCGCAGCCGATCCACGCGCAATCCACCGAGCCGCAGCTTCCCCAGATCGCACCCCCGGCTCCGGAAGCCCTGCCCGATCCAAGCCTGCCTAACCAAACGCCTGACCAGGCCCTGCCTGACCAAGCCCTGCCGGATCAAGGTTTCACCGACCAGAACTTTACTGGCATTGCGATTGTCGCCCTCGAGGATTTGCCGCCGGAACTCAAGACACAAGCCGAGGCCGTGATCACCCAGACCAGCGTTGAAGATCTGCTTACCCTGCAGAGTTCGATCGATGCGTCGCCGCAGGCAGCAACGGCGCTGGCGGCGAGCGGGCTTGATTCCTCGCAGGTTGTCGCCGCCAACATCGATGGCGATGGCATGCTGACGCTGATCATCCAGACAACCACGTGATCGGCGGGCACCTGATCGTCGGTCCGGGCGTGGCGGACCGGAGCACGCGGCTTCGGCCCTGAAAACCCACAGCGGAGCACCGTCATGGTCGAAGCCGCAGTTCGCAACTTCACCCTCAACTTCGGGCCGCAGCATCCCTCTGCTCACGGCGTCCTGCGGCTGGTGCTGGAACTGGACGGCGAGATCGTCGACCGCGCCGATCCCCATATCGGTCTGCTCCACCGCGGCACGGAAAAACTCATCGAATACAAGAACTATCTGCAGGCCCTGCCCTATTTCGACCGGCTCGACTACGTCGCGCCAATGAACCAGGAGCATGCGTTCTGCCTCGCCGCCGAGAAGCTGCTCGAAATATCGGTCCCGAAGCGCGGACAGCTCATCCGTGTTCTCTTTTGCGAAATCGGCCGGCTCTTGTCGCATCTCCTCAACGTCACGACGCAGGCCATGGATATCGGCGCGCTGACCCCGCCGCTCTGGGGTTTCGCCGAGCGCGAAAAGCTGATGGTCTTCTACGAGCGCGCTTCCGGCGCCCGCATGCATGCGAATTATTTCAGGATCGGCGGCGTGCACCAGGATCTGCCTCCGAAGCTGCTGGACGACATCTGGAATTTCTGCGACCCGTTCCTCAAGGTCTGCGACAACCTCGACGAATTGCTCACCGGCAACCGCATCTTCAAGCAGCGCAATGTCGATGTCGGTGTGATCGGGCAGGACGACGCCTGGGCCTGGGGCTTCTCCGGCCCGATGGTGCGCGGGTCGGGCGCAGCATGGGATTTGCGCAAGGCGCAGCCATATGAATGCTACCCCGAGATGGATTTCGACATTCCCATCGGCAAGAACGGCGACTGCTATGACCGCTACCTCGTCCGCATGGAGGAAATGCGCCAGTCGGTGCGGATCATGAAACAATGCCTGGAGAAATTGCGATCGCCGGAAGGCCGCGGACCGGTCGCGATTCCGAACCACAAGATCACGCCGCCGCCGCGGGCGACGATGAAACGCTCGATGGAAGCGACTATCCACCATTTCAAACTCTACACGGAGGGTGTTCGCGTGCCCGCCGGAGAGGTCTATGTCGCCGTGGAGGCGCCGAAGGGCGAATTCGGCGTCTATCTGGTTTCGAATGGCAGCAACACTCCTTATCGGTGCAAGATCCGGGCGCCGTCCTTTGCCCATCTGCAGGCGATGGATTTTCTGTCACGGGGGCACATGATCGCCGATGTCGCCGCGATCATCGGGTCGCTCGATATCGTGTTCGGCGAGATCGACCGCTAGAGCATTTTTGCAGCCAAGAAATGCGGCTAAAACAAACAGATAGAGCGGGATGCCTCTTTCAACTTGAACGCGTCCGCTCTAACCACGCGCAGGAGGTTTCAGATTTCGAGCAAGGCGTAGGGACGGCCGGTCGGCTTCGCCACGTGCATGGCGACGTTATATACCGGGGCACCGCCCGGCGTACGACCTTCATAGACGCCGCGATGCGCGTGGCCATGCACCACGGCGCTGACCTTGAACCGATCGATCGTCTCGGCCAGGCGCGACGATCCCAGGAACGGAAAAATCTCCAATGGCTCGCCAGCGACCGTCTCGACCACCGGAGCGTAGTGCAGGACGACGACCGTACGGTTGGTGCGAACCTGCCGCATTGCGTTTTCGAGCCGCATCGACTCGCTGACGCTTTCGGCGACCATCGCCTTGATCGCCGGCTCGCCGAACGAGCCGAGCATGCGTGATCCAAAACCGCCAATGAAACCCTTCACGCCGACAAAGCCGACCTCCTTGATTTCCGTCGTCTGGCCGTCGAGAAGATGGACGCCCGCCTGCCGAAGGATGTGGGCGACGTCATCGACCGCATCGGATTCATAGTCATGGTTGCCGAGCACGGCGACGACTGGGATTGCGCAGGCGCGCAAATCCTCCGCAAGGATTTCGGCCTCACGCGGCTTGCCGAGATTGGTGAGGTCGCCAGTGAGCACGAGGACGTCCGCTTCGCGCGAGACCTCGCCGAAGAGATCACGACAAGAGGCCTGGGCGTCTTCCTTCACATGCAGGTCGCCGACGGCCGCAATCCTCACGGTGCCGCCGTTCCCAACCCTTGCCGTGGCAGTTGTACCCTTCTCAGCCATCACGAAATTCTCCTGTTCCGCCGACGCCGGCAAAGCCCCATTCCTTGACGTCGATTTCGTAGTCGGCCTGCGAAAGCAGGCGTCCGCGGCAGATTTTCATCCGGGGAGTAGGCAACTCCCTTTGCTTGGCGAGCCGGTCAAGCAATTCGTCGAGCAGCCAGGCGGGAATGTGATCGCGCTCGCTCGGATAGATCCACCGGAAATTGAGAAGTTGCATCAACAGCACCTCCCAGTGAACTTCGAGGTAGGAAAGCAGCCGGTGCCAATCGATCTGATCCTGCGCCTTGAGGATGGTATGAGCGATGTCGGCGCCGTCGTGGCGGCCTCTGTCCTGGATGAAGCATTTGGACCAGATAAGCTCGGTCGGACCTACGATCCGCACCTGACTGCCCAGCAGCTCGATCTGCCGTGCATGCTCCAGCCACTGGTCGCCGACCGGCATAGTGCCGTTTGCCGATGCGAATATGACGTCAAAAAAATGCGTGCTTTTGAAGACCTTTCCAAGCCATCGGTCGTCCACGATCTCGACCGCATAGCCGGCCTGCTTGAAATGGGCAAGGATGCGGGCGTAGTCGCCGGCCTTGCAGAAAATGTCGAGGTCTTTGGTCTGGCGCGTGACACCCGTATAGGCGCTCACCGCGTAGGTGCCGGCGACAAGAAAGGGAATGTCCGTCGCGGCGAGTTCGCGGATCGCCTCTGTATAAAAGACCTCGGCCTCGGCGTGCTGAAGCGTCGGCGCTGCTTTTGGATCGATCGTCGGAACGGATGCCGGGATGGCGCCGCCCGTTGGAGAATCGTTGGTCATGAAGTCGTGGCTCCGAAGCCCAGCAACCTGCAGCTGTTCGTCCTTAACAAAGCCGCCGCCGCATGGTTCCGTTGGCCGACATCAGGCGGACGGATGTCTGTATCGGACTGGCGGGCAGCCGACGCCGTTGGAAACGCGAAGGCGGAGCCTTTTCCGTCGCCGGGGAGTTGAAGATATGAGAAAACCACTGGCACGGAGGTGATCATGATGGAGGATGGGCGCAAGGCGGTACGCGTCAGGCTCAGTGGCAGAGTGCAAGGCGTCTCCTTTCGCGTGTGGACACGGACCGAGGCCGAGAAGCTCGGTTTGTCCGGGTGGGTTCGCAACGAGGATGACGGATCCGTAACGGCACTGATCGTCGGAGCCGAGGGCGCGGTTTCGACGATGATGAACCGGTTGTGGAAAGGGCCGACCGGGGCGTCGGTTTCCGGCGTGACATCCCAAGACGTCGATCCCGGCCAGGAGCCGAACGGATTCAGGATCATCGGCTAGCAAGCGGATACCGGCTTTGGGAAAAGCCGATGCTCAACCAAAAGCCAGGCCTCCGCGACTTTTGCCTTGCGCCGCCGGGAACAATCGACAGCCAGCGCCGTTTGGACCAATCAGCCATGATTACGGGCGGCCATGACAAACGAAGACGGGATTCGGCCAATGGACGTCACCCGAGCAGACGGCTTTCCACCCAGTTTCGGCGAAGAAAGCATCTCGGTTCGGCTTTCGGACTGCCGACTACAACTCGATGTATGCTCTTGCACTAGCCACTGACTACGACGGCACACTCGCGGAAAACGGGGTCGTTTCCGATGCGACCCGTGCCGCGCTTGGGCGGCTGAAGGAAACCGGCCGCAAGTTGATAATGGTCACCGGTCGCGAGCTTGCCGACCTCGCAAGCGTTTTCCCGGAGCTTGGCATTTTCGACAAAGTCGTCGCCGAAAACGGCGCGCTCGTCTACACGCCGGCTTCGAAGGAGGAGCGCATCCTGGCGCCTGCGCCTCCGGCGGAATTCGTCGACAGGCTGATGATGCGCAAGATCGCCCCCCTGTCGATTGGACGTTCCGTCGTCGCCACCAGGGAGCCCAACGAGACCATCGTGCTGGAAGTGATCAAGGACCTTGGCCTGGAGCTGGAGATCATCTTCAACAAGGGTGCCGTCATGGTGCTGCCGAGCGGGGTCAACAAGGCGACCGGTCTTGCGGCTGCCCTTGAGGATCTGGAATTGTCCGCCCACAATGTCGTCGGCATCGGCGATGCGGAGAACGACCATGCCTTTCTGCGCGCCGTCGGCTTCGGAGTTGCAGTCGCCAATGCACTGCCGAAGGTAAGGGAGACGGCGGGCCACGTGACGAATGGTGCCCGCGGCGCGGGCGTGAGGGAGTTGATCGAGGGCCTCATCTCACATGACGCCGCCTTGCTGGACACGGCGCGGCAACGCATCGAGATTGGCGCGGACGACGGATCGGGCGCGGTGATGCAGCTTTCACCGCGCGGCGGCGGCGTGCTGCTGGCCGGCACGTCGGGGATCGGAAAATCCACCCTCGCCACCGCCCTGACCGAGCGCTTCGTCGAGCAAGGCTTCCAATTTTGCGTGCTCGACCCGGAGGGCGACTACGAGGAACTGGAGGACGTGCTGGTGGTTGGCGACGCCAAAAGCCCGCCGAGCTCGCGCGAAATCTTCGACCTCTTGTCGAAGCCGTCCAACAATGTCGCCGTCAACATGCTCGGGATCAAGACCGCGGAGCGGCCAAACGCCTTCGCCAAGCTGCTGCCGGAGCTTGCCGCGCTTCGCGCCCGCACCGGACGCCCGCACTGGCTGATCATCGACGAGGCACACCACCTGTTGCCGCACGCGCGCGATGGCACATCCTTTGCGCTTCCAAAAAGCCTTTCGGCGACCATTCTGGTCACAGTACATCCCGATCTGGTTTCGCGGGACGTGCTGGCAGGTGTCGACACGGTGCTGGCTCTTGGCCCGGAAGCCGACAAGGTCGTCGAAAGCTTCTGTGCCGCAATTGGCGAGGGCGTACCGCCGGGCGTCGTGCCGCCACCGGAAAACAAGGTCTTGCATTGGAACCGGTCGACAGCCGATCCCGCAAGGCCGATCTCAATCGAGCGTCCCCGGCAGGAACGCAAGCGCCATATTCGGAAGTATGCCGAGGGCGATCTTGGCGACAACAGTTTCTATTTCCGCGGCGCGGACCGCAAGCTCAACCTGAAAGCGCAAAATCTCATGATGTTCCTCCATATCGCCGAGGGGATCGACGACCGCACCTGGGAGCATCACTTGCGCGCGGGCGATTATTCGGCCTGGTTCCGCGACCAGGTCAAGGACCAGGGACTTGCGGAGGAAGCGGCTGTCATCGAGGATGACGATAGTCTCGATCCGCATAGAAGCCGCGCCGCCATCGCGGAAGCGGTCCATCGCCGCTACACCGCGCCCGCCGACTGAAATCCGCCCATGCCCTGTGGTATCGAGGCCGATTGTATCGAGCTTCGCCGATGGCGGATCGCCGCCGAACGGCATATCCGCACATCAACGACCACTGATGCGAGGCGTGGAAATCGCTTCGCCGCCTCCATCAACTGAACATGCCGGCCCCTAGCGTGAATGCCGGTAGCTTCAATGCCCGTAGCGTCAATGCTGCGTCAATGCATGAATGTTCCTCGCAGCCAGGCGAAGAAGCCGAACCTCTCGGACATTGCCGCACGGACGCGGGAGGCAGCCCATCGCGCTCGTATCGTGGCGCCGACATGGCAATGGCAGACGATTTCGTGCAACTGCCAGTCGGTCAGTTCGAAGAAGCGCCTGGCTTCACCGTAGGTGTCGTCTCTCAAGCCTTGTGCGCGAAAGATCGGGTCCTCGAAGGCAACCGTGAGAGGCGAGTCGTTGTAACGCATCTTTTCGCGTATCTCAGGGGATTTGTATTCGGTGCCCGTCAGCGCTTCGAGACGCCTATCGGGATTTTGCTCCAGCAGTTTCGCCCAACGTTCGAGACGCTGGCTTCGAGTCGCCACGAGGTCTGTTGCTTCAGCGTGAACGTCGGCAACGGCATGCAGTTGGTCAAGTGTTTGGTGCTTCACGGCCGCCTCCTATTCAACAGGTGAGTTCATCCCACCCTGAATGGAAATTATGGCGCTCCACGACGCCGACAAGGCCCGCATGCGCGGACAATTCGATCACTTTTCTAACGGCGCCTTTCTAACGAAGCCGTCCTGCCACGAGCGCCTGATGCCTGCGGGATCATCGGAGGCTGCCATCGGAACCATAGCCACGCGTGGTCGTTCTGCGTCCATCAGCCCGTAGAGCGAAACCGGTCGAAACGGGTGGCGTCAAAAATCCCACCCGACGTCGATGACCCGCCAAGGCAGAGTGCAGCGAGCGGAAGGAAATCACACCATGGCCATTCTTCCCACTCCCGAACCAACGCCCACTCCGGCGCCCACGCCACCGCCGCTTCCTGAACCGAAGCCGGTGCGTGAGCCGGACCCGGACAGACTTCCCGACGAAGCTCCCGTCCCCAATCCGGATGAAAATGATGCGCCGCTGAAAATCGGTCCTAAAACATCCAATCCCGACATTTGACGGAGCGGATTGGCGTGAAGCGATCGGGGAGACGCTCGCTCAAGATCGCCCAGTTCCTCATGGGGGCTGGTGTCGGCGCATTGCGCGGCCATCGAGCGCGTGGCGCTCAGGCGGCGCGGAATGATGATGGAATGATGCTCACCGTAGCAGGCATCAGATCGAGCGCTGCGGCGAAGCGAACTCGGAGGCCTGCCGTAGATGCTGGCGCAGCAGCGCCTCGGCCCATTCGATCTCGCCCGCTTCGACAGCATCGAGGATGGCCAGATGTTCCCGGCATGACTGCTCGATGCGTTCCGCCGGCAGTTCCTCGAAACCTGCCGATTCCTGCAACCGGCGCAGATTGTTCTGCTGGCGCACCGCATCCGCCAGGAACCGGTTGCCGGAACAGGCCGCAAGCCCTTCGTGAAAGGATGCGTTGATCCGGAACCATTCGTCGCCGCCGATCAGCGTCTTGCCCGTCGACACGATCGCCAGGATGCGCTCGTGAGCGCGCCGGACCGGCGCCAGCTGCTGGGGATCCGCATTGAACATGGGCGACCGCAGCGCCGCGCATTCGACGGCCATCCGGAATTCATAGCTTTCCCGGTAGGCGTCCTCGCCGACAAGTGTGTCGGCAAAACGCCAGCCATGCCCCGGCAGGCGCTGCACCAGTCCTTCGGCGGCAAAGCGGAGCAAAAGCTTGCGCACGATGCCGCGCGACACCTGATAGCGCGGCATCAATTCCGCCTCGGACACCTCCTGGGGCAACTGACCGAGCGCGCGCTCCCGCATCATCCTGCAGTAAAGCTCCTCGAGCGGAGAACTGGGCAGGATATCCTCAGGGTCGAGGTCGGCGACATCGCGTGCCAATTGCAGCCCCCTCGTCTCGAAGGGGCTTAAGACGCCCTGGGCGACCAGCAGTTCCAGCGCCGCGCTGACGGGGGAACGCGAAACGCCGAACGCGCGGGCAAGGTCCGGCACCGAGACGCGGGTTCCAACCGTCCAGCCCGAATCCCTGATCCGCTCCAGGATCCGCCGCGCCAGATCGATCTGCAGCGGACTGGCTACCTCGCTGCGTGCCGGCCGGTCGATGATCGTTTCGTTCATAGGCACTTCCTCAAGCGTTCGCATTATAGATATGCGCCACGCAGTTCGAACTGGCAATCTAGCGAATTTTCCTGCTTTTCATTCAATCAAAATGCATTAGTATCCGGACTCAGACGAGTTGAGGCTTCCCTTTGATGACAACAGTCGCACCTTTTCCGCTTGTCGAGATCGATGGAGCGCCGAGAGCGCGCGGCATGGTCTATGGCGAACAGGCGCGCGGGCGTATCGGCGCTTCGGTAGCGCTCTATGCCGGCCAGCTCGACCGTTTCGGCTTCAGGCGGGACGATGTCGCGCGGTTCTCCGGCATCTTCCTGCCTCGCTTGCGGCAATGGGCGCCCGATCTCGTCGAGGAAATGGAAGGGATTGCGTCAGGCGCCAACCTCGACTTGTCCTCGATCGTCCTGGTCAATGCGCGTACCGAAATCCTTCAGCTTGCCCGGCGCGAGAAAGGCATTTCCGACGACGAGCCCGACGGATGCACGGGCGCGGCGATCCTGCCGGAGGCAACCCGGAACGGCAGGCTCATCCACGGCCAGAACTGGGATTGGAAGGCCGAGTGCGCCGAGACCTCGGTGGTGCTGCGCATCCGGCGAACGGACGGGCCGGACCTCCTCACCTTCACCGAAGCCGGCGGACTGGCGCGCAGCGGCTTCAACGCGGCCGGCATCGGCATCACCGCGAACTATCTCGAATCGGACCGCGACTATCGCGAGATCGGAATTCCGCTTCCCTTCGTCCGGCGCCTCACAGCGTTAATCCCATGCTGGCTGCCCGGATCCGGGCAGCGCGAGCGCTGGTCCGAGCGGCAGCCGTGCTTCTGATCGACGATGTCGATGTTTGCAAGGATCGGGATTTGCTTGCCGCCGTTCTTGCGTGCGCGCGAGCCACGCATACGACGGTGATCGCATCGTGCGATGTGGCTGCCGGGACTACCGAGTTCGATGACACCTGGCTTCTTGATGGTGAATGGTCATCGAGAGGCAATCCATGAGACCGGTCCCGACCATGACCGTCCGGTCAATTCGCGTCCCGTGCGAGGCCACTACCCCGGTACCCGCGTCCTTGATACACCGGATTCATCCCCTAGTTACCTCCCGTGGGCGCCTTAGTCGCGAGTTTGCCTGGGGGTGGCGGCGGTTGCGCCGTCCTGACTGCATGCCGCGGAAAGACGGTTCGACCGACGCACTTTATGGAGGTGGTCGTGCGTCAATCCCCTGGATCCAGCTGGGCATTTTTCGCATTCGTTTGCTCGATCGCGGTAGCTTGCGCAGGAGCTGCCGCCGGCGGCGAGCGCGGCGGAGGCAATAGCGCTGGCAGCCATGGTGGCGGAGGCAATAGCGCTGGCAGCCATCACGGTGAAGGCCGCAAAGGCGGCGCGCACAAAGGACCTGGCGGCGATCCCAGCGGCTCCAGCAGTAGGTCACCGGTGGACGACGATGGGACCAGCACCACTGCAACGGCGGCAGTGGCGGCAACTACGGCCGCCACTGCCGTCAGTGTCGCCCGGTCCGCAGGGGCCGGACGGTCGCTCGACCTCCCGGCCAACCTCCAGCCTCCCAGCGACGTCAACAGTCCATCAACGGTCAGTCCAATCAAGGCGCTGCCGGGCGTCCCGGATGAAGTCGTTCGCGCCTGCCATGATGCAATCGAGTCGGCCGCCGCCCCGTTTGGCGCGATCAGTGTGCGCGTCAGCAGCGCAGGTTCCATACGTCGGTTGAGCCCAGATACGATCTCGGCTCCCGTTGAGGTCAGCATCGACTATGGACGGCAAGGCAAGGTGGAGACGCGGCAGGCGCCGATCAGATGCGAATTGAACGCGACTGGCGGCGTGATCGGGCTGACATAGCGCATCGCGCAGACTCCTCGCCGACGAGAGCAGGATGAATTCGAACGGGTGACTCATCCGCGGCGTCGTGAGAGGGTGCGAGGCAATGCCTCCCAAAGGACCTGGGCCTTCGATAGGAGGACCGCACAGTCGTTTTGGAAATCACTCCAACGTCGCTTGTCTTGGCCTGAGGGGATAGGGAAGTGTGAGAGAACGCACCCGGGCAATCCGCGACGGGTTGCGAACCTTGCTGCGTGCAGTCTTCTGGCTGACAGCCTTCACCCCGCCGGCAGCGGCTGCTGAGCGGCCAGCGCGCGGCTTCAGCGGCGGCTCAATCTGAGCGCTGCGACGCTCAGCCCTGAGCCTGTCATTGTCCGCGCGCGCGGCGGCCAGGTCGCGGGCAAGAGAAACAGTGACTTCACGTTGCTTGTCCAGAGCCTCCTTCAGCCTGGCGACCCCTACCAAAAGTGCTCGGGCGGCGTCACGTTCGAGGCGAGCTTTATCGAGGTCCTCATGGGTCGAGACTGCCGCAGCGCGTTCTCGTGCCAGAGCCTGCGCCGTCTCGGTTGCAGTCTGCTCCACTCGTTCTCTCGCTGTGACTGCTCTGGCTCGTTCCTGCTCAGCCGCGTCGCGCTCGAGGCGAGTTTTTTTCAGCTCCTCTCGCGTCGAGACTGCTGCAGCGCGTTCTAATGCCAAAGTCTGCGCTGTCTCGGTTGCAGTCTGCTCGGCACGCTTTCTCGCTGAGACTGCTCTGGCTCGTTCCTGTTCAGCCGCGTCGCGCTCGAGGCGAGCTTTTTTCAGCTCCTCATGAATCGACGCTGCTGCAGCGCGTTCTCGAGCCAGCGCGCCCTCCGTCTCGGCTGCGGTCTGCTCCACTCGTTCTCTCGCTGTGACTGCACCGGTCCGTTCCTGCTCAGCCGCGTAAGCGCGCTCCATGAGCGCGGCATTGGACAGTTTCACTTCGGCGAGGTCGCCACGAAGGTCCTCTGATTTCCGGCGTTCGTCGTCGAGCATTCCGCTCGCTTGCGCCAGCGAAGCCTTGGCCTTGGCGCGATCCTCGGCGGCCTTGGCCTCAAGCTGTTCAATTTTCGCCCGCGCTCGCGATAGATCGCGCGCCCGCCATTCGGCTCGCTGACGCTCCAGATGAGCAGCGGGCATCTCCGTAAAGACATAGTTGGTGGCCTCGCGCAGCATTGTGCGGGCATCTCCCGCTATGCGCCGCAATGCGTCAAGTGTGCGGGCTGCCGCGAGCTCGTTGCGCAATCGCTCCTCGCGTGCGTTGTCGGCGGCTGCCATGCTTGTCCTCAGCGCATCGATCTGCTTGCGTGACTCGAGGAGTGCTCCCTGCAGAGCAGCGCTGCTGGCGCGCTCGCCTTCCGCCGCACGGTGCTCCTGGCCGCCCAATTCCCCTGCAGCGGCTGCCTGAGCACCGGCTGCCCCGACTTGCGCCCGGGCAGCCGTGAAATCCGGGCTGAGCAGTTCGACACTCGTGCCTTGGGCCCGCGAAATGACGGGGGCGCTTTCGACCCAGTTTTGTCTCATCGCATAGCTAAGCGGCACGGCCAGACAGATTGCGGCGACGCCCAAGCGGGGCACAAGACCGATCAGGTTGCGAACGCGTGGAGGTGAGGCCGTCGCGATGGTCGGGGCGGGATCCAGGCTGATCGTTCCCCTTTGAGCTGTGACGTTCAAGCCGCGATGCGCCGGTTTGGCCAACTGAGCAACTTTGCGCGGGGAAGCCTTACGACCCAATTGGTCCCATGCTGACCCGCAAATTCGCTCCCCACGTTCCGGGAGGGCGAGTTGTGTCGGCATACGGCCCAGAGCCCTCAATACTGGACTAGTTAGGGCGGCAACATTAGCCGCCACCTGCCTATGAACATAGCCAGCGATTTCTCTGATCGATGTCGCAAGTCGGCCGGATTGCGCTATGTTCGTCGCGGAAGCGAAAGCGTTGGTCTGGGCCACAGACGAGCTCTCGCAAGATTCGGAGATCACGTCGAAATACTCGATTCGCACCCCGAACCGAAGGCAATTGGCATCCTGACGCCGAATATCCAGGTCTGCCGTGTCTGAGGGCACCGCAACCTGAGAAGAAGAAGCAGGCTCGGTTGCAAGGTCGACCGGGCTTTCCCAATCCCAAGATGCCTCATGGGGGGGATCAGATCCGCCTTCGCTCACATCTGATTTGAGGCGACGCCGTTGCACCGCGATAAGGATACGCCGGAGCACAAGATAGAGGCCCACCGAGGCAAATGCTGCTATCCCGCCCAGGATGGCGAGATCTGCGTCATTTGCGTAAATTTCGGCAAGATGGTTTGACATTGCCGTGCCTGTGCGTTCTTGGGTGTATTCTCAAGCTCGTGAAGCGGTGTTCGGCCCCTCGCCTTGTGCTGGCTAAAGCCTTCGATCGCTCTCAAAGCTGTCACTTGCTTCGATATCCCTCCAGTGCTCGAATTGCTGTTGCATGACGGAGCGCCGGTCGCGCGCTGATAGACATGCCGGCGCAGATGACTTTTGTTTGAATCGAAACCTGAAGATGCCGTGGCCGCCGATTATCGGCCGCTACGGGCGCACAGGCTCTGAAACCCGACTTGCACCTCTGCATCTCAATGTCCCGAGAGTTCTCCCACGGTGCGTAACATTCCGCCATTTCCGGTTCTGGACGGTATGAGCTTTAAGCTAGTCACAAAGCTAGGTCACAGACCTCCACGGTCAACCGTCACCTCATACTAAACGTCAGTAGCACTTCGGCCATGCACAACGGCCATTGCTGCTCGGATCGCTGTCGAACGACCGCTCCTAGCGCACACGCGCCGTCGGAGAGCAGTTTAGGTCTCCTTCCCACCCTGAGCGGGTTTACGGCCCCGGATCCAAGCGTCAGGCTTTCACCACCAGGTAGCTCAAACGAAAGATCGGAGGCAACACGCCTCCGATCCTTCGAGCGACAGACAATCGCCAGCTCCTATTCGCTTTTCCAGACACCCCATACGCGGGGGTTTGCCGCGGGCCATACCGAATAGCCCTTCACCTTCGGCGACACCGCGTCGACGGATGGCTCGTAATAGAGGCCAAGGATCGGCACATGCTTTGCCATGAGGGCATGGAGCTGCTTGAACAGCGCCTTGCGTTGAGCGGGGTCGGTCGTGGCCATCGACTTCGTGTAGAGGTCGAGGGCCTCCTTGCTGTCCCACTGCGCAGTCGGATCGGTCGCCTTGTCGCCGAGGATGACGCCATACATCAGCGACGGATCGAGACGAGCCGAATAGCCGAAGGACTGGATCTGGAATTTGCCGGCAAGGTAATTGCCGAGTTGTGCCGCCCAATCCAGCACTTCGAGCTGGGCATTAAAGCCCGCGGCCGTCAGCATCGCCTGCAGCAGCACGGCGTTCTCATACATGCCCTGGTAACGCGTGTTGGTCTGGATCTTGATCGGATCGCCCTTGTAGCCGGCCTCGTCCAGCAGTGCCTTGGCTTTGACCGGGTCGTATTCCGGCCATTTGAGGAATTCGTCGTCGAAGAACGAGCTCGCCTGGGCGACGGCCGAGGGATCTCCCGTGGCGACACCGTTGGTGCGGGCGGCGGCGATCTGGTTGATGTCGGTGGCATGCGCCAGCGCCTCGCGCATCTTGGCGTGCGACAGCAGCGGATCCTTGGTTTGTAGTAGGATCGCCGTCCACGACAGGTCTTGCGTCGACAGCACCGTCATGCCCCGCGACTTGGCTTCCTCGACACGCGATGATTCAAGATCGGGAAGGACGTCGAGCTCGCCGGCAAACAGCGCGGTCTCCGCTGCCGCCGTGTCGGGAATGACCATGAAGCGCACCTCGTCGACATAGGCCTCACGGCTCGCCTCGTTTTCGTCGCGCACGATAGCGGCGCGTGCGCGTGGCCCATCTGGCTTCGATCGCGGCGACGATCGCATCGGCGCCGTCAGCTCAAGGTCGGCCGGGCGGCACGACAAACGACATCGTGATGCCGTGCAGGTTGACTCGATTGTCTGCTTGCCTAACTAGGATCTCGGGGCTCAGCGCAAATCACCACAGTCGGTATGATATCTTCCCGCATCCGAACGCTTGTCCTTGTTGTTGTTCTCTTGGCCGGCAGTTCGATCGTGTCGTCCTGCGTCGCCCCTGACGACACGTCGAACCTCCCAAAGGAAGACGTCACAACGGCGGCAGCCCGCAAAGAGATGGTCTGTCTCAGCGAGGCGGACGTTCGAATGTGCGCCGGCTTTCCGACTGCTACCGCTGATGCGGGCGGAAGCCAGATCTGGACCTATCAGCGTACCGTTCAACGCGGCAACCTCAACGTCGTGGTTCCAACTTTGGCCGTGGGTGCGATCCCGACGGTTGGAGGATCGCTCAATGTCGATCCTGGCGGCTATTGCAACACGCAAATCCGAATGGTCGATGGCCGTGTTGCCGAGGTTGCCTACGCCGGCGACAACAACACGCCGAACCACCGCGATGCGCTCTGCGTCAGCACGGTAGACGGCTGCGTGGCATATGCCCGCCAGCGCCATCAAGTCAGGACAGGAGCCATCTCCAGGTAATCGGGCTGGTTGGCGCAACCCAGGCCTGCACCGTTCGTTCCCATTTCAGGCAGACGTTCTATATTCCGAACAGTCGCCAGAGACCGACCGCACTCCCCGCCGATCACCCATGCGAAGGCGGTCGCCCGGAACCATTCTTGTGGTCGGGAGTACAAGGAGTCGGGAGTACAGGGATGGCAGACGATGATCATCACCCGCAGGACATTCGTGAAGGCTGCCGCCGCTTCCGGAGCGGCTCTGGTGTTGCCGGGAACCGCGCCCGGCGCGCCGCGTGCGCCGGTGATGCGGGCCGTGCCCTCCTCGGGAGAGATGCTTCCCGCAGTGGGGCTGGGCACCTGGATCACCTTCAATGTCGGCGACGATCCGGTGCTGCGCGACGAATGCGCCGAGGTGATCGCGGCCTTCTTTACGGCAGGCGGCCGCATGATCGATTCCTCGCCCATGTACGGCTCTTCGCAGCCCGTGATCGGCTATGGCCTCGAGAAGCTCGGCCGGCCCGAAGCGCTGTTTTCCGCCGAGAAGGTCTGGACCTCCTCCGCCGCCGACGGACCCGCGCAGATCGAGCAGTCGCGCCGCTTCTGGGGTGTGCCGCGCTTCGACCTCGTTCAGGTCCATAACCTCGTCGCCTGGGAGACCCATCTCGAAACCTTGTTCGCCATGAAGTCGGACGGGCGGATCCGCTATGTCGGCATCACGACGTCCGAAGGACGACGGCACGACCTGTTCGAACAAATAATGCGCGCGCATCCGCTCGACTTCGTGCAGTTCACCTATAACGTCGTCGACCGCGAGGCGGAGGAACGGCTCCTGCCGCTGGCGACCGAGCGCGGCATGGCCGTCATCGTCAACCGGCCGTTTCGCCAAGGCGCGCTGACGCGCCAGCTCCAAGGCGAGACGCTGCCGGCTTGGGCGGCCGAGATCGGTGCCGGGACCTGGGCGCAGTTCATTTTGAAGTTCATTCTTTCGCATCCCTCCGTCACCGTCGCCATCCCCGCCACCACCCGCGTCGACCATGTGCGCGAGAACGTGATGGCGGCGACCGGTCCCCTCCCCGACGCATCCATGCGTGATCGGATGGCGGCCTACTTCCGGGACCTCTAGATGTCGGAATGGTGGACCTACCGGCTGGAAGATTTCCTGCTCTTCTCGCCACGCGTCTACTGGCGCCTGTTCGAATTGAACAATGCCGCCTCCTGGCCGCTGCATCTCCTGACGCTCGCCGCCGGCATTGCCATCGCCCTGCTCATGCTGCGGCGGCCGCGTCGCCATGGTCTCTGGATTGCGCTCATCCTCGCCGCGCTCTTTGCCTTCGTCGGCTGGTCCTTCCTGTGGAGCCGCTATGCCGTGATCAACTGGGCGATCGCCTATGTCGCGCCGGCATTCGGCCTGCAGGCGCTGCTGCTGGCGTTCGGAGCCACGCGCGGCGGCCTCGCCTTCGGCCGGAGGGACATCGCAGGGCGGCTCGGGCTGCTGATCGCGGTCGTTGGCCTCGTCGCTTATCCCCTCCTGCCGCCGCTCTTCGGACGGCCATGGGCGAGCGCCGAGGTCTTCGGCATCGCGCCGGACCCGACGGCGATCGTAGCGCTCGGCGTCCTGCTTGCAGCGAGCGGCGGGCTTGTGCCGCTGCTGTTTGCGATCCCGCTGCTGTGGCTGCTGCTCAGCGGCCTGACACTCCATGCCATGGGCGATCCACAAGCCTGGCTGCCGCTTCTTGCAGCGGCCACCACTGTCGCTGCCTTGGCCCTGCGCCGCATTGCTCGGTGATGCAACGGCGCGTTCGGCATTTGCCTCCGGCAGCAATTCGTGAGCGATTTCGTGTCGGCAGCATGTTTGTTCTAGTGCCGACAGCCGTGCTATGAAGTCATCTATGCCTATTCGCGCCAACGACCCGCCGCCGAGGCGGGTTTTTTTGTTTCAGGTTCGGCGCCATTCTTCACAAGGCTCCAAAATCCAGATCCGGCGGCGTGACAGGATTCCTGGCGTGGCGACCAGTTCCCAACATAGCCAATCGTCGGCGCTCTCAACGCGCCGCCCAGACCAGGCCGCGACGAAATATCGTTCGCATCTGCGGCACCGCGAACTCTTTGGCGACATGGCCGAGCGCCGAATAGAACACCCTTCCTTTGCCGTGCCGGCGCTTCCAGACGACCGGCATGACCACGCCTTCGATCCAGGAGGCGTGCTCGCCGGAAAAGGTGGTGGTCGCCAGCACCTCGTTCGATGGGTCCACGTGCATGTAGTACTGCTCGGAGCGGTACGAGAAATCATCGATGCCGTTCATGATCGGATCGTCGCGCCTGGTGATGTCAACCAGGTAGTCGATGATGTTGCCCGGGTGGGCCACCCACTGACCGCCGCACATGAACTGGTATTCCGTGGCCTCACGAAAGGCGTCGCACATGCCGCCGTGATAGCCGCCAAGGCCGACACCGCCCTCGACCGCCTTTGTCAGGTTGAGCTCCTCGTTCTTCGCAAGCTTGGCCATCGTGTAGATCGGGACGATCAGACTCAAATCGGCGATCGCGGGGTCGGCGAATATCTCGGTCGTGGTTTCGACGCGCACGCCAAACCCTTCTTCTTCGAGCATCGCCTTGACGACGCGCGCACCTTCTTCCGGCTCGTGTCCATCCCAGCCGCCCCATACGATCAACGCTTGCCGCATATTCTTCTCCGTCAGTTGGTTGTATCGCCAAAACGAGCCTTCGGCGGCAGTGCGGCCGGCCGAACCGGTCAAGCAACCGGGCGCTTTGCCAGCAGCAGCCCACATCCAAGCATGATCATAGCGCCGCCCGAGCCTTCACGAAGACAGCGAATGAGATTCGGACGGGACGCCGCGCCATCGCGAAGTCTTCCGGCTGCAAACGCCACGACAATATCGGCGAGCGTGTTAAGAGCAACCGAGATGGCGCCGAGGATCACGAACTGCAGGGCAACGTGATCCGACGATGTATCGACAAACTGGGGAATGAAGGCGAGGAAGAATGCGGCCGTCTTCGGGTTCATCGCTTCCACAAGAACGCCATCCCTGAAGGCCCGCATTGCGCCGACGGGCGGCTCTGAATGACCCAGAGACTTGTAGTCGAGCCTGGCATGGCGAATGGTTCGGTATCCCATCCAGACCAGATAGAGCGCGCCGACCACCTTGAGTGCCGTGAACAATTCGGCGCTTGCCAGCACGATCGCCGAGACGCCAAGGCTGCCGGCTACGACATGAAACAGCCCGCCGAGACCATTCCCAAGGCTCGAAGCGGTTCCTTCCGAGCGGCCGCCGGAAAGGGTTCGGGCGGCGACATAGAAAATCCCCGGACCCGGAGTAATCGCCAGAAGGAATGCCGTGAACAGGTAGACGGTGAAGGCGTTGGAATTCAGCATGGAAATGTCCTGATGAAAGACTGTCTATCGAAGTTCAATACAAACTGTGGAACCAGCGGAGAAAACCGCATCGAGATGGTCGAGAGCGGCGGCGACGCGCTGACGTGCCTGGTCCTTCAGTGGGAGGACGGGGCGTGGCGGATCGGCGTCGCAGAGGTTCAGAAGCTTGGCGATGACATACATCACCCTGAAGCTGCCGAATTCCTTGAACAGCGCCCAAAGCGGTCCGAAGGCGGCGTCAAATCGCTCGACGGTCGCGGCGTCCCCGGCTTGCGCCGCTCGCGTCAGGGCCAGAGCCTGTGACGGCAGAAGTCCTGCGACGACGGAATACCAAGTGTCGCTCCCGGCGAGCAGCGCAGGCGCCCCGCCCCAGTCGCCGCTGTAGCCGATCTTGAATGCCGACGCGGTCGCAGACCGGAGGGAGGCGAGTTCGGAAGCGAAGTCACCACCGGACGGCAAAGGCATCTTCACGGCTTCAATGTTCGCCACCTTCGACAAGCGGGAAATTAGGTCCAGGCTGAAAGTGAACTTGGTTGTGCCGGGATTGTTGTAGATGCAAAGCGGGAGCTGCCCCGCGTCGGCGACTGCGGCGAAGTGTTCGAAGACCTCGTTGTCAAAGAGCGGCGTATAGGAAACCGGAGCGAGCAGCAGGCCGTCGGCGCCCGCAGCCTTCGCGTCACGGGCAAGGTCCACCGCATCGCTGGTCCGGATCGCTCCGACGCCGACCATAACCGGGATTTTGCCGCCGACCGTGTCCATCGCCGTTTCGACGGCGCGTCGACGCTCTTCTCGCGTGAGGAAAGCGTAGGCGCCGGTACTGCCGAGCAGTCCGATGGAGTCCGCTCTCGCCTCCTCGATGCGCCTCAGAAGGCGCGCGAGGGCGGCGGTATCGAGCCTGCCGGAAGCGTCCGCCGGGGTGATCGGGAATGCCGAAAGGCCTTGGAAGATAGACATGAAAGAACCTTTCAGATGCGGGTCAGGAGAAGCTTCAGCCCGGCAAATCCGAAGAATACGGCCAGCGTGCCTTCGATCCAATGCCGCGCCCGCCGATACAGGCGGATCATGGGAGCGGTCGAAAAGACGATCGCGTAGCCGCAGAAGATGGTGACGCTCAGGACCGCGCAGCCTGTGAGGATCACGAGAACCGTATACGGCGACGACCCAGAACCGAGCCCCAGCGTCATCAGTGCGATCCATGCCAGGATAGATTTCGGATTGGTGAGATGCATTAGCAGTCCGCGCTTATAGAGAGTGGCCGCCGTCGCCTTCCGTTCGTTAGTCGGGCGAAGCTGATCCTTGTCTGAAGAAAGCGCAGCCTTGCCCGCTTTGAAGGCGAGATAGAGAAGATATAGGCCTCCGAGCACCTGCAGGACCACGAGTGCCTGCGCGTATCGACTGAGGATCGCCGAGACACCTGTCGCCGCCATCAGGCCCCAAAAGATCGAGCCGCTGACTACGCCAGACGCGATTGCCAGCGCGGCCCTGCGGCCGTCGTTCATGGCGACGGCCATGATGCGCATATTGCTCGGGCCGGGACTACCGGCAGCGATGACGTAGGCGGTAAAGACGATGATGAATTGGTGGACGTCGGCCAGCATTTTACTTCTTCGGAAGGTGCAAACTGGCATCATCAATACCCGTCCAACTGGCCCTGACCTAGAACCACTTTTGGATAAAAGGTGCTGGTCCAGTTGCCCTCAGGCCTTTGCCTGACTGAGTTTTCCCGGTAATGTCTGGATCAACGAAACGTCTTCATTTGGGTAATCACGATGGTCCAGTTGCCACCCCGCAAGCAGAATTCGTCATCGGGACTGGGCGCGCGCGGGATCTATGAGGATCTGCGGGAACAGATCGTGGCGGAGGTATACGGCCGCGGAGACGTCCTTCCGTCGGCTCGTGCACTGGCGGTCGAGCTTGGCGTCTCACGAACGACTGTGACGTCCGCTTACGAACAGCTCGCCGCCGAGGGGTTTGTGGTCATTCGACATGGCGCTCGGCCACGGGTGGCCATCAAGATCGCGCACAGCGAGCCGAGAGAAGTCCTTCATACAGCCGGAGAGCCACACAGCCTCTCCGCTTTCGGGGAAAGGCTTCGATCCCGAGCCATTCCGATGCGGGTTCCGTCGGAGAAGCTCGTCGCCGACTTCCGCTACGGCGACATGTCGGCCTTTGACTTCCCGACCCTTGCCTGGCGGAAGGCCATGAACGATGCTGCGCTGGGACGGCCGCCCAAGTTATCCTATGGCGAGCCCTGTGGCTTGATCCGCCTGCGTACCGCCCTGCAGGGTTATCTATGGCGAGCGCGGAGCATCAGGTGCGAGGTGGGCGAGATCGTCATCGTCAACGGCTCTCAGCAGGGACTAGATCTTTGCGCCCGCCTCCTTCTCGATGAGGGCGACGGGTTCGCCATCGAAGAGCCCTGCTATCCGATGGCACGGAGCGTCTTCGAGATGACAGGGGCCATCGCCGCCCCGGTGGAGGTTGACGCCGAAGGCATCAGAGCGGACTTGTTGGCGGATGTTGGCGCGCGGCTGGCTTACGTCACGCCTTCACATCAGTTTCCCCTGGGAAGCGTAATGTCCATGGGGCGACGCCAGCAACTGCTAAGATGGGCGGAAGAGAAGAGGGCCTACATCGTCGAGGACGACTACGACAGCGAATATCGATTCGACATGAACCCCATACCGCCGCTTCGCGCGCTTGGAGGGGCGTCGAACGTCATCTATATTGGTACGGTTTCGAAGACACTGTCGCCAACGCTCCGGATCGGCTACGTCGTCATTCCGCGAGTGTTGCAGGAGGTTTTTTCCCAGGCCAAGCGCCTGACGGACAGGCATGCCCCCATGCTCGAACAGGAGGCACTTGCGACCCTGGTGGAAACCGGCGTCTACGAAAGCCACGTGCGCAAGGCCCGTCGTCAAAATGCCCGCCGACGTGCAACGCTCCTCGACGCTCTGCACGCTGAATTCCGGGATCTCGTTCGGGTCGAAGGCGCGGAGGCCGGTCTGCACGTCGTCGTCTGGTTCCGCGACATGCCGCCCTCTATGGCGACATCATTCATCGAGAGAGCCGCCTCGCTCGGAGTCGGCATCTACTCCATATCACCTCATTATTTCGATCAGACATTGGATCGGAGGTGCCTCGGCCTGGTGATGGGATACGCAAGTCTTACCGAGAGCCAAATCCACAGAGGACTAAAGCTCCTTCGACGCGCTTACGAGGATGCAGTAAGCTGCTGCGACGTGAGCGTTGCGGTCAGGTAGGCCAGTGGATCGACACCATTAAGCTTGCAGGTTTCGACGAGCGAGGCGATGGTGGCCCAGTTTTTTGCTCCAGTGTCGTGCCCCGCAAACAGCGCGTTTTTCCGGTTGAGTTCTATTGGCCGGGCCGCTATCCCGATGCCGACGGCAAGCCTATCGACCACACTCTCAACGGCCAGGCGCTTTCGCCGGAGCTCGACGACTACCGCAATATTCTCTGCCGCACCATCGCCTCCGCCGGAACGCACAAGCATGCCATTCTTTTAGCTGTGGCGGGCCGGGTTGGCGACGGTCGTCGTAACGGATGCTGAAAGCGCAAAAGCCATGCTTGAGTGCGGCTAGTGGTAGAAATCTGGCGCTTGGTACCCGATACGGATTACCTGTTCCGACCCTAAGCGGAAGCTCGTTCGCCCCCAGCTGAATTCACGCCCATGACCCGACCCGGACCTTCCAGCGATCTTTCGAAGGTCTGGATGGGGCGACAGACAGGCGATCCACAATTTGAGGCCGCGCTCATGAAGCGCCGGTGCTGGTAAGCTGACGTTGCGCCTTCGGACGGCCAGAAGCAGCGAGCGCAAGGCGCCCGGCCACAAAGTTCCTGACCTGCAGAACGGCCTGTTCGCTCGAAATACCGCTCTTCTGCAACCCGAGGCGCAGCCAAAGTCCGTCGATCAGCGCCGTAATACCGAGCGCTATGTCGGCTGCCTCGTCCTTCGCCACCATATCCTTCAGGGCGGAGACGAGATTTGAACTCATACGGGCGTGGATAACGGTCTGGATGCGCGCAAGCTTATCATCGCGGGGCACTTCGGCACAAAGCGACAGCCAAGCGTGGCAGATCAACGGCCGAAAGAAACTGGGCTCGAAGTTGCCCTCAATCACAGCGTCGAGCCTCTCGCGCGGTGTCCGGGCACGCCGCAAGCGGATGACGACCGCATCACGCAATTCGGCATTGGCTTCGCGCATCGCATGCTCGAACAATTCCTGCTTGTTGTGGAAATAGTGAAGCACAATGCCCTTGGAGGCTCCGGCCTCGGTTGCCACCTTTTCGAGGGTCGCACCGGCGATGCCTTCCCGCTGCAGCACGGCAAAGGCCGCCTTCCGCAGTTCCTTCCGTCTTATGTCGCTTAGGCGCGTGAGTTTCATGAGCGGCCCCTCTCCGGGCTATATTGACAAACTTGCCTGCTTAGATCAATGATTGACCAGCTGGTCAATTTACATGCTTTTCGGTCAATAAAAGGAGAGAACCCATGCGCCATTTGCTGATTTACGGCACCTCTGCCATCGCATTCTTTGTTTCGCTCTCCGGCGCGGCGGCCGCTGATCCGGAGAGCTGTCGGCAGGTGAGAATGGCCGAGCCGGGTTGGAATGATCTGGCTTTCACGACCGGCATCGGGGTGACGCTCTACAATGCGCTGGGTTATCAGGCAGAGAGCACGACGCTTGGTCTCAATGTCATCTACGAGAGCCTCAAGAACGGCGATCTCGACGTATTCCTCGGCTATTGGGATCCAGCCATGAAAACTTATTACCAGCCGTATAGAACCTCGGTTGATCAGGTTCGCGTCAATCTTGAGGGCGCGAAATACACGTTCGCGGTGCCGTCCTATGTCTGGGAAGCAGGAGTTCGCGATTTCAAAGACCTGCAGGAATTTGCCGACAAATTCGACAAGAAGATGTACGGCATCGAACCCGGCTCCAACCAGTTGATGCTGGACGCGATCGCCGATCCAAATTTTGCGCTCTCAGGATGGGAGGTCGTCGAATCCAGCGAAGTTGGCATGCTTTCGGAGCTAGCCCGCAAGACCAAGGACATGGAGTTCATCGTCTTCCAGGGCTGGGCGCCGCATCCGATGAACACGACGTTTGATTTCAGGTACCTGACGGGCGGCGACAAATTCTATGGTCCCAATTTCGGCGCTGCCACTGTCAGCACTCAGGTGAGAAAAGGCTATCTGGAAGAGTGCCCGAATGCCGGTCAGTTGCTGAAGAACCTGGGTTTCGATATCGACTTCGAGAACAAGGGCATGGGATTCCTGATTAATGACGGGATGGCGCCGGACGAGGCAGCCCGCGCGGCGATCAAAGCCGATCCGCAGCGCCTCGATGCATGGTTGACCAACGTCACAACCTTTGATGGCAAGCCGGGCCTCGATGCGGTCAAGGCCACCCTCGGACTATGAGTTGTCCGGAGTGGGAGTCGCGCAAGCGGCATATCGATATCGGCCGCGGGCAAACCATCGCCTATGTCGATACGGGAAAATCCGACCGGGTGGCGGTGCTTGTCCATGGCTTCACCGATTCCAGCTGGAGCTTCTCCCTGGTTGAACCGCATTTGCAGGACATGCGCCTGATCATGCCCGATCTGCGCGGTCATGGTGCCTCCCATCGGCCGGAAGATGCCTACAGCCTCGGGGATTTTGCGGACGACATTGTTCGCCTGATGGGGGCGCTCGGGGTTCGCGATGCTCTCGTCGCCGGGCACTCGCTGGGCGCGATGGTGGCAATGGAGTTAGCGGCTTCCCGACCAGACCTTGTCGGCGCGCTCGTGACCCTTTCGGGATGTCTGAAGCCCGAGATCGACGAGATGAGTCCAATTTGCCTGGGCGTGGCATCGTTGCAAGATCCGATCGATCCCGAAGACGAGTTCTTTGGCGTTTGGCACGCATGCAAGGAACCGGTCGATGCCGCATTCCTGGCCGCTCTTGCGCGGGACGCGGCTGAAATTCCTGCAAGGCTGTGGAGGCGGGTTCTCGAAGAAATCCGAAGCTGCGATTTGACAAATAAGGCCCCAATCATCAAACAACCCAGCCTGATTATCCACGGAAGCGCCGACCCTTTGTTCAGCGTATCGCAAGCGGGAATGTTAAAGCGCTGTCTGGCACGCAGCAATATGATCGAACTCGCCGGTTGTGGGCACAATCTGCATTGGGAGCAGCCTGAGCGAGTGTCGAGAATACTCCGGGAATTCGAGACAGCGATCGCCGGTGCGGCCGGCGATCGTGACGGATCGCCATCGCAATGAGCGACAGCCACTGACTCGCGTCAAGTGCTCCCCCATCGAAAGGCAGCTCTGATGAGCGCCACAACTAATTTTTGGACGGCTGCTTTTCGGTGGGCAAGCGTTATTGCGCCATCGCTGGGAATGACCGCTCGTGGCGCTACCTGCTCGTTCCGGTCGACGAGACGAATGGCAACATTCCACCCTGAGCGGCCCTACGGCTCCGGTACCAAGTGTCAGATTTTGACCACTAGGCTGGGCATCGCAAGGTGGTGATCTGTCCCTAGAGCGCTTTGCGTTTTGGTGGAACCAAAACCGCGCTCTAACTCCTTGTTTTACGCATTTTGTCGGACGCCAAACGAAGACGTTTGGCTGCAAAATGCTCTAGAACCACCGCCGTTCAGGCTCGGAACTCTTTGCAATCACAATCCCCAAGAGAACACCGAGCACGCCGCCAAGCATCATCGCCGAAGAAATTGTGCCTGGGTTCTGCTGGACAGTTTCAGTCACGGTGTGCGCCTGGCTACGCAATTGCCGGGCGGCGCGCGATGCCCGTTCGGCGGCGCTGTCGTACCAGCCCTGTGCCTCCTCGGCGCGGTCGGAAAGGGTCCGATTTATCTTGGTGATTTCGCGGCGAAGCTCAGCGATCTGCTTCTTCATCGCCTCCTGGGCTTCGTTTGCCGCCTTTGAGGCGCCTGCCATACTGGTGGTTTCGGCCATTGGATTTCTCCCTTTGGTAATCAGATCTCCCTTAGGTAATCAGACAAGGGAAACGGTCGCGGACGCGCAGGGTTCCTTGCCCTGGCAAACCGCGCGATGATTGCGTTATCAAGCATTCCCTTGTGCGCGCGCGTGGCGGGCAATGATGCTTTCCTCATCGGTCGCGACGACGCGTATTTCGACCTTGCTGTCAGGTCGGCCTATGATCTCGGCATGGGCGGCGTTGGATGGCTCGTCGATCGCCACGCCAAGCCAACGAAGCCTTTCGCATATTGCCATGCGGACCGGCGCCGAGTGCTCGCCAATGCCGGCGGTGAACACGAGGCATTCGAGGCCGCCCAACGTGTTGGCGAGCGCGGCAGCTTCCCTTGCGGCCCTGAAAGCAAAAAGGTCTACCGCTTCGCGGGCGTTGGGGTCGTCGCTTGCTTCCAACGTGCGCATGTCGCCCGAGATGCCGGATATTCCGAGCAGCCCGGATTCCTCATAAAGCATGTGCTGCAGAGCGTCCCCCGCGATGCCTCGTTCCAGCACGAAGTACAAAAGCACGCCCGGATCGATGGCACCGCAACGCGTGCCCATGACCAGGCCATCGAGTGCGGAAAAGCCCATTGTCGTATCGACGCTTCTCCCGTCGCGCATGGCGCACAGGCTCGCTCCGTTGCCGAGATGGGCGACGATCGTCCGCTTCGCTGCTAGCGCGGGCGATATCTCCTTGAGCCGCCCGGCGATATATTCGTAGGAAAGACCGTGAAACCCGTAGCGGCGGATCCCTTCCGCATCGTATTTGCGCGGCAGCGCGAAGCGGCTCACGATCGGATCGATGGTCTGATGGAAGGCTGTGTCGAAGCAGCCGACCTGCGGCAGATCCGGCCGCAGCGCTGCAAGTGTCCGGATCGGCGCGAGACTGCCAGGCTGGTGCAGCGGAGCAAGCGGCGTCAGCCTGTCCAAGCCCTCGATCACGGCAGGCGTCAGACGGACGGGTTCGACGAACTCGCGCCCGCCATGCACGATGCGATGGCCGGCGGCGATTAGTTTCCTGCCGCCAAGTTCGCTCTCGATCCAATCGAGCAACGCGTCGATGCCCGCGTTGCGCGCGTCTCCGGCAAGCGGCCGATCACAATGCACTGTTCCATCGGCCGCCTTCGCGCTGAGCCTCGGCGCATCGCCCAGATCCAGCTTGCCACGCGAGACAAGTTGCAGTTCCGCGGAGGGTTCAAGGTCGTATAGTCCGAACTTGATGCTGGAGGAGCCGGCGTTCAGTGCAAGAATTGCGTGTCGCATCAATCGCCAGCCTTCGTCGCGCTGTTCTCCGGCCAGTTCCACTCCTGAACCTCGGGCATGTCTTCGCCGTACTCGCGGACATAGGCCCTATGTTCCACAAGCTTCGCTTGAAGTTCGGCAGCAAGGCCTTTCGCACGTTCGGCGAGCCCAGGTACGTGTTTGATCGCGGCGAGCGCCAGGTGAAAACGGTCAAGTTCATTGAGTACGACCATGTCGAACGGCGTCGTGGTGGTGCCTTCTTCGCGAAAACCATGCACATGCATGTTGTCATGGTTGGCGCGTCGGTAGGTCAGGCGGTGGATGAGGTAGGGATAGCCGTGATAGGCGAAGATGACTGGCTTGGTTTTCGTGAACAGTGCGTCGAAATCCTCATCGGCGAGGCCATGCGGATGCTCTGAATTCGACTGCAGCGTCATCAGGTCGACCACGTTGACGACGCGAACCTTCAGGTCCGGAAGCGCCGAACGCAGAATATCCGTTGCAGCGAGCGTCTCCAGTGTCGGCACGTCGCCGGCGCAGGCCATGACCACATCCGGATCCTCGCCCTTGGCAACCGTCCCGGCCCATTCCCAGGTCCCCGCCCCCGCCCTGCAGTGCGCTTCTGCGTCTTCGACGGACAGCCATTGCGGCGCTGGCTGCTTGCCGGCGGTGATCACGTTGATGCGGTTGTAGGTTTTCAGGCAATGCTCGGTGATCCAGAGCAGCGTGTTGGCATCCGGCGGGAAATAGAGCCTGACCGTATCGGCCTTCTTGTTGGCGACGAAATCGGCAAAGCCCGGATCCTGGTGGCTGAAGCCGTTGTGATCCTGCCGCCAGACATGGGAGGTCAGCAGGTAATTGAGTGAGGCGATCGGCTTGCGCCAGGCAAGCTCGCGGGATGTCTTCAGCCATTTCGCATGCTGGTTGACCATGGAATCGACGATGTGGATGAACGCCTCGTAGCATGAGAACAGGCCATGGCGGCCGGTCAGCAGGTAGCCCTCCAGCCAACCCTGGCAAAGATGCTCGCTGAGCACTTCCATGACGCGGCCGTCACGGGAGAGGTGGACGTCATAGGGCTCGATCCGCTGCATCCAGACCCGGTTCGTGACCTCGAAGACGTCGTCAAGGCGGTTGGAGGATGTCTCATCCGGCCCCATCAGCCGGAAATTCCTGGCCTGCGCATTCAGGCGTACGACGTCGCGGAGATAGCTTCCGAGAACCCGCGTCGCCTCGGCCTTGGCACCTCCCGGACGCGGCACATCGAGCGCCAGGCTTCTCCAATCGGGAAGCTCGAGATCACGCTTCAGCAATCCGCCATTGGCGTATGGGGTTGTGCCCATGCGCTGGGAGCCGGTTGGCGCAAGCGCCGCCAGCTCTGGAATCAGATGCCCGCTTTTGTCGAACAGCTTTTCCGGTTCGTAGCTCCGCATCCAGTCTTCGAGGATCTTGCGGTGTCCTTCGTTGCCGCGAGCGTTCGACACCGGCACTTGATGCGAGCGCCAGAAATCCTCGACCTTCTTGCCGTCGACCTCTTTCGGTCCGGTCCACCCCTTCGGGCTGCGCAGCACGATCATCGGCCACAGCGGACGCTCTCCCTGCCAGCCCGAAGCACGGGCTCGCTTCTGGATCGAGCGGATTCTGTCGAGCGCGGTGTCCAGCTTCGTGGCCATCAACCGATGCATGGGAACTGGCTCGTGACCTTCGACGAAAAACGGTTCGTAGCCATAGCCGGCGAACAGGCTTCGCAATTCCACGTCATCCATGCGGGCAAGGATCGTCGGGTTGGCGATCTTATAGCCGTTGAGATGCAGGATCGGCAGCACGGCGCCGTCGGATGCCGGGTTGAGGAACTTGTTGGAGTGCCATGCCGCCGCGAGCGGACCGGTTTCCGCTTCGCCGTCGCCGACGACGCAGGCGACCACCAGATAGGGATTGTCGAAAACCGCGCCGAAAGCATGGACCAGCGCATATCCCAGTTCTCCGCCTTCATGGATCGAGCCGGGCGTTTCCGGAGCAGCGTGGCTTGGCACCCCGCCAGGGAAGGAGAATTGCCGGAAGAGTTTTCTCAGGCCATCTTCGCCCTGGCCGATTTCGGGATAGATCTCGCTGTAGGTGCCCTCGAGCCACGTGTTTGCGACCATCGACGGGCCGCCATGACCTGGGCCGCAGATAAACAGAACGTCGAGACCGCGTTCACGGATAACGCGGTTCAGGTGGACGTAGATGAAATTGAGGCCAGGTGTCGTGCCCCAATGGCCGAGCAGCCGCGGCTTGACGTGTTCGGCCTTCAGCGGCTCGCGCAGCAGCGGATTGTCGAGCAGGTAGATCTGGCCAACCGAAATGTAGTTCGCGGCGCGCCAATAGCGGTCCATGAGATTGACCTGATCAAGGCCTGTTGGCTGCGCGGTGGTCCGAGCTTCGTCGTTCATCGAAACGTCTCCAGAATGCGTTCGCTCGTCGATATCTGGAGTGAGATCGCCCCGGAGAAAGGATTTTCACGGAAATAAGTTCGGCTGGAGCCGCCATTTGCGCCCGCCAATCGCTCTTTTTGCAGGAACCTGGAAGCTCGCCAACGGTTAAGGAGACGAGCCGCCGAAATGAGATCAAGCGCTGCCGAGCCGAGCGCACGCCGATCGAGGGATTGTCGCCGGGGAGCCGTTGGGCGCGATTGGGGACAATCAGTGCGGAGGACCGCCAGCCCGCAAAAGGAGTAAAAGATGCTCGATCTTTCCGATGCACGCAACCGAATGGTCGAGGTCCATCTCAGCCGCCGTGGCATCCATGACCGCGAGGTGCTGGAAGCGATGCGTGAGGTTCCGCGCGAGGCTTTCGTCGCTCCCGGCTTTGAAGAATTCGCCTACGAGGACGGGCCGCTGCCGATTGCCGAGGGTCAGACGATATCGCAGCCCTACATCGTCGCCTTGATGATCGAGATGGCAGAGATCGGACCGGGCGACCATGTCCTGGAGGTTGGCACCGGCTCAGGGTACGCGGCTGCCGTGATGAGCCGGATCGTTGAACACGTTTACACGATCGAACGCCACGCCGGGTTGGCCGAAACGGCGAGACAGCGGTTCGAAGAGCTTGGCTATGACAATATCGAAGTCCGCACCGGCGATGGCACTAAAGGCTGGCCCGACGCAGCGCCCTTCGACGCCATCCTGGTCGCCGCCGGCGGACCCGGTGCGCCGCTTGCCCTTCAGGAACAGCTCGACGTCGGTGACAGGCTCGTCATCCCGGTCGGCGACGAACCGCATGATCAGCGCCTTCTCAAGGTCACCCGAACCGGCGCTGCAACGTACAGCGAGGAGGATTTCGGCGGCGTGCGGTTTGTCCCGCTCATCGGCGAGCAGGGCTGGCCCGAGAGCGGCAACCGTATCGCGGATCGTCCGTCCGGACGCGCGCGCACGCGCAGCCTGCCGGATATGATCGCGGCGGCGGCCGAACCGCTGCCGGGCTTCGACGATCCGGCATTCGGCGAATTGTTCGACCGGTTTGGCGACCGGCGCGTCGTCCTGCTCGGTGAAGCGAGCCACGGCACGTCGGAGTTCTACCGGGCCCGCGCGGCGATCACCCGCAGGCTCATCGAGAAGCACGGCTTCACCATCGTCGCAGTCGAGGCCGACTGGCCCGATGCAGCGGCGATCGACCGCTACGTCCGCCATCGGCCGCCGCGGGCCAACGCCGATCCGCCGTTCCAGCGGTTTCCCACCTGGATGTGGCGCAACACGGACGTCGCGGCGTTCGTCGACTGGATGCGACAGCACAATGAGCGCATCAGGATATCGTCCCGACTGGCGGGGTTCTACGGCCTCGATATTTACAATATGAGCGGATCGATCGCCGCGGTTCTGCAATATCTCGACAGGGTCGATCCGCAGGCAGCAAAGATCGCACGTGAACGCTATGGCTGCCTGACGCCTTGGCAAAATGAACCATCCACCTACGGCCGTGTCGCGCTCACCTCCGGCTACGAGAAATGCGAGCAGGCCGTGCTCGAACAGTGCCGCGAACTGCTTGCCAGGCAGCTCGACTATGCCCAGCAGGACGGTGTCGATTTCCTGGATGCCACCCAGAATGCCCGGCTGATCGCTTCCGCGGAACGCTACTATCGGATCATGTACTATGGCGGGGCGCAGTCCTGGAACCTGCGCGACACCCATATGTTCGAGACACTCGAGCATCTGTTGGAAGCTCGCGGGCCTAACGCCAAGGCGGTCGTGTGGGCGCATAATTCCCATATCGGAGATGCCCGCTATACCGAAATGGGGATTGTCAGGGACGAAGTGAACATTGGCCAGCTCTGCCGCCAACGCTTCGGCGACGAGGCAGCCTTGATCGGGCTCAGTACGCATTCCGGGACAGTCGCCGCGGCCTCCGACTGGGATGGCGAGATGGAAATCAAGCAGGTGCGGCCTTCCCATAGCGATAGCTACGAGCGGCTTTGCCATGACTGCGGCGTCTCGCGTTTCCTGCTCGATATCAAGCGCGACGATACGTTGCGCGAGCGGCTTCTGGAGCGTCGGCTGGAGCGCTTCATCGGCGTGATCTATCGGCCGGAAACCGAACTGCGCAGCCATTACGCGGATGCCTCTCTTTCCCAGCAGTTTGACGCGTTCGTCTGGTTTGACGAGACCGCCGCGGTGACGCTGCTTGGGCCGGAGCATCTGGGAACCGGTGTTCCCGACACCTATCCGTTCGGGCTTTAGCCGCCCCTCCGACACGGCCGTATTATCAAGGTGAGTTTCGGCGGAACATTCATCGCGCCCTGCTGTTTCTAGAACAGGACCCCTTTTCGAAGGAGTTGTGCCATGAGCGGAACCAAACATCCAAAGTGGAAAAAGCCGAGCGATGCCGATCTGAGGAACAATCCCGGTATCGGGACCTCGAAGGGCACGATCAAGGAGGGCGACGAACTCGTACTCGAAGGCGAAAACACGATCGAGGGCGACGTCGAGAACGACACGAACGCCCTTGGCGGGATCAATCCAAGGCAAAAGATGCGGACGAACAAGTAGGTCCTTGGCGCCGGAACTGTTGAGTTGGAAAACAGCGGCGTCGAGGAGATGTGAAGCAAGATTCGGGAGTGTCCCATGACCGATCCTGATCCTGATCCGAATAATCCCGTGCCGATGCCGGATAATCCCAATCCCGAGCCTGCCCGGCCGCCTGCTCCGCCGGAAACTCCGCCGGGTGAGCCTCCGGGCGTTCCTCCGCCTTCGCCTGATCCCGTTCCCAGCCCGCAAAGGCAGCCCGTCGAAATTCCGCCCGAGACACCATCCGAGATTCCCACGGAACCGACCTTCCCGGGTCCAACGGCTTGATCACGAAACTGCGCGGATTTTGCAGCGATTGGCGGCAGAACGACGCCGTCGCCGGCCATTCCGCTTTTGGTCATTCCCCGATTTGGCTGGTCGACCGTTCGTTGAGCGTCCCGCCGGTTTGCGCGTCGATCGCCGCCAGGCTGACCTCATAGCCCCACAGGCGACGGATATGGCGCAGGGTGGCGTCGCGACTGGCCTCCTCCAGCATGATGCCGTTCTTCACCTTGTGCTCCAGTCGCAACTGTCGGTCGCCGAGCAGATCGACATCCACCACCTGAATATCCGGCCGGCTCGAGCCGATGTCGTAGCTGTGGGCAAGCCCGGCGCGTATCTTTTCGTAGCCACGCTCATTGTGTATCGACGCGACTTCGTAGTGCGGTTCGCTAGCGGCATCGGCGAGGATAAAGAACCGCCATTTCCGCATCAGAGCCGGGCTCAGATACTGGCGGATGAAAGATTCGTCGCGATGGTTCGCCCACGCGTCGAGCAGGGTTTCGCGCCAATTGCCGTTGCCGGCGATATCGGGGAACCAGTCACGATCCTCGGCGGTCGGCTCAGTCGATATGCGCTGGATGTCCTGCATCATGTCGAGGCCCAACGCATAAGGATTGATGCCGGAAAAACGCGGGTCGTCGAAGCCCGGCTGGAAGATCACGTTCGAATGGTTGCGCAGGATTTCCAGCATCGCGCCTTCGCTGATCAGGCCGCGATCGAACAGCATGTTCATGAGTGTGTAGTGCACGAAAGTGGCGCAACCCTCGTTCATCACCTGCGTTTGCCGCTGCGGATAAAAGTATTGCGCGACGACGCGGACGATCCTGATGATTTCACGTTGCCAGGGCTCCAGAACCAGGCTGTTTTTTTCTAGGAAGTAGAGCAGATTCTCCTCGGGCAGGTTGAGCGTTTTCTTCCGCTCCGCCATGCCGAGGTCCGTTCCGCTGGCCTTGGTCCCGTCCTTCGAACGCGGGAGCGTGCGCCACAGGTCATTGTAGGAACGCTCTTCGTACTCCAGCCGCTCGCGAACGCCTTCACGCTGCCGCTCCGACGACAGCTTCGGCGGCCGGTGATATCTGAACACGCCCTGTTCCATCAGCGCATGGGCCGCATCGAGGATCGCCTCCACCGCGGCGACGCCGTGCCGCTCCTCGCAACGGGCAATGTAACCCTTGGCGAAGTCGAGATAGCTCAGGATCGCGCTGGCGTCGGTCCATTGCCGGAACAGGTGGTTGTTCTTGAAAAAATGATTATGGCCAAGCGCTGCATGAGCTGTCACCAGGGCCTGCAGGGCCATGGTGTTTTCCTCCATCAGGTAGACGATGCAAGGATTGGAATTGATGACCAGTTCATAGGCGAGCCCCCGCCCGCCTTTGCGATAGAGCAATTCCTGATAGAGAAAATGCTTGCCGAAGGACCAGTGGCGATACATCAGCGGCATGCCGACCGAGGAATAGGCGTCGAGCATCTGCTGGGACGAGATGATCTCCATCTGCACCGGATAGACGTCGAGGTGAAGCTCTTCGATCGCGATCGCCTCGATCGCTTCGTAGGCGCGCGACAGTGTCTTGAAATCCCAATCGGACCCGGAAAAAAGCAATCCTGATTTGCTGGTTTGGCTGGATTTGCTGGCCTGGTTCGCCATCGGTTCCCCCCTCAAGCATTTTTCTGGAAGGCCGGCTGCCTGGCAAAGAGCTGGCGAAAGACCGGATAGATGTCGGCTGCGTTGGCGATACGGCTCATCTGGAAATTCGGCCATCTCTGGTTGACAGCGCTGTAGGCGCGCCAGAGCGAGGTTCCATTGTCGGTGCTGCCGAAAATATGGCTCTCGCGTTCGTCGATGATCTCGACATAGGCGAAATACTGGCACAGGCGCATGATCTGGCCGTCCATGAGACCGATGCAGCGCTCGGAATCGGTTACGAAATTGTCGCCGTCCGATGCCTGGGCGGCATAGATGTTCCACTCATTGCTGGGATAGCGTTGCTCGATGATGCGGCGCATCTCCTCGAGTGCCGTGGAAACGACCGTACCGCCGCTTTGGGTATTGTAGAAGAAGGTCTCCTCGTCCACCTCCTGCGCCTCGTGCGTATGGCGGATGAAGACGATTTCGGTGCGGTCATAGCGCCGTTTCAGGAAGAGGTGCAACAGCACGAAGAAGCGCTTGGCCAGATCCTTCTCGCGTTCGCCCATCGAGCCGGATACGTCCATGAGACAGAACATGACCGCATTGGCATTCGGCACGGGCTGGGCGTCGAAACGGTTGAAGCGGATGTCGACGGGGTCGACATAGGCGATCCGCTTCCGGCGGCGCTCAAGTCGCTCAAGCTCTTCCCGCAACGTTGTAATGCGCTGGTGTGCCGCCGCGCTCTGGGGCTCTGCCTCCAGGATTGCGAGTTCCTTCTCAATCGCATCAAGTTCCTCGCGCCTAGGACGCCTGAGCGCAATCCGGCGACCATGGCTGTGTCGCATCGTGCGCCCGACATTGATGTTGGTCGGCGAACCGGTCGCGGCGAATCCGGCCCGGCGCGGCTTGAAGGCAAGTATCTCCTTGAGGTTGAGCTTGACCATGTCGGGAAGTTCGAGATCCTCGAAAAAGAGGTCGAGCACCTCCTCGCGTGAGAGCACGAAACGAAAATCGTCCTCCGAGACCGTTTTCCCCGGAGACGAGCCGCCGCCGCCCTGGCCGGGCTTGGGAACCCGGTCGCCCGGGGCGAAATGCTTGTTGCCCGGCAGGATGTGCTGCCGCCTGCCGCTGTCCTTCGCATCGCTGAAGCTCGGCTCTGCTGTGCCCCTCGCCGGCATCGAGACGGCGTGCTCGCTGTCGACATCGGCGATCTTGCCGATACGGATCCGATCCCGGATGCTTCGCTTCAGCTCTTCGCGCGCACGCTTCAGGAAGCGCTGGCGGTTGCCGAGGCTCTTGTCCTTCGGGTTCAGTCGGCGATCGACAAAGATCGGCATGGAACCATCCCGGCCGGACTCAGCCCGCCTTGTTCACCCGCATGTACCAGTCCACCAGCCGGCGGACCTGACGTTCGGTGTAACCGCGTCCGACCATCCGATGCACGAACTCGGTATGCCGCTTCTCCGTTACGCTGTCCTGCTTGGAGCCGAAGCTGATCACCGGGAGCAGATCCTCGACTTGGCCGAACATCCGCTTCTCGATGACTTCGCGCAGCTTTTCATAGCTTGTCCATGACGGGTTGCGGCCATGGTTCCTCGCCCGGGCGCGCAACGTGAACTTCACGACCTCGTTGCGGAAGTCCTTGGGATTGGCAATGCCGGCCGGCTTTTCGACTTGCGACAGTTCGTTGTCCAGCACCTCGCGGTTGAGGATCTGGCCTGTATCGGGGTCTTTGTAGTCCTGATCCTCGATCCAGGCATCGGCGTAGGCGATGTAGCGGTCGAACAGATTCTGGCCGTATTCGCTGTAGGATTCCAGATAGGCCTTCTGAATCTCATGACCGATGAACTCGGCATAACGCGTCGCCAGTTCCGACTTTATGAAGTCGAGATAGGAGGCTTCCGTTTCCTTCGGGAACTGCTCGCGCTTGATAGCCTGCTCCAGAATGTACATCAGATGCACAGGATCGGCGGCCACTTCCTTGGTGTCGTAGTTGAATGTCTGCGACAGGATCTTGAAAGCGAAGCGTGTGCTAACGCCGGTCATGCCCTCGTCGACTCCAGCGGCATCGCGGTATTCCTGAACCGACTTCGCCTTGGGATCTATGTCCTTGAGGTTCTCGCCGTCATAAACGCGCATCTTCGTGTAAAGCGGCGAATTGTCGTGCTCGGCGAGACGGGTCGAGACGGTGAACCGGCTGAGAATGTCCAGCACCTCCGGTGCACAGGGACTGGAAGCCAACTCGCTTTCGCGCAGCAGCTTTTCGTAGATCTGCCTTTCTTCGGTGACCTGCAGGCAGTACGGCACCTTGACCACCAGGATACGGTCGAGGAACGCCTCGTTGTTCTTGTTGTTCTTGAACTGCAGCCATTCCGACTCGTTGGAATGGGCTACGACGATGCCCTGATAAGGGAAAGATCCGAAGTTTTCCGTACCGTTGTAGCTACCTTCCTGGGTAGCGGTCAGCAACGGATGGAGGACCTTGATCGGCGCCTTGAACATCTCGACGAACTCGAGCAACCCTTGCGTGGTCCGGTTCAGGCCGCCGCTGTAGGAATAGGCGTCCGGATCGGATTGGCTGAAATGCTCGAGTTGTCTTATGTCGACCTTGCCGACCAGGGCCGAGACGTCCTGGTTGTTCTCATCGCCTGGCTCGGTCTTGGCGATGCCGATCTGGCGCAGCCGCGAAGGCATCAGCTTGACGACGCTGAACTTGGAGATGTCGCCGGACAGTTCATCGAGGCGCTTGGCCGCCCACGGCGAGATCAGGCCGTTCAGCCGGCGCCGCGCGATGCCGTATTTGTCCTCCAAAAGGTCGCCCATGCGGTCAGGATTGAAAAGCCCGAGCGGCGATTCGAAAACCGGGCTGATCTGGCCGCCCACCTTCAGCGTATAGATCGGACGCTGCTCCATCAGCTTCTTCAGCCGTTCGGCGAGCGAGGACTTGCCGCCGCCGACAGGGCCAAGCAGGTAGAGGATCTGCTTGCGTTCCTCGAGTCCCTGAGAGGCATAGCGGAAATAACCGGCTATGCGCTCGATCGTGTCCTCCATGCCATAAAACTCGGCGAAGGTGGGATACACCTTGATTGTCCTGTTCGCGAAAATGCGGCCGAGCCGCTCATCCATGCTGGTGTCGACCAGGGTAGGCTCGCCGATCGCCTCGACCATCCGTTCGGGCGCCGAGGCATACATCGATTTATCCTCGCGGCAGGCAAGGAGATATTGCTGGATGCTTATCTCCTCCTGCGCCACATTCGTGTAAATCTCCGAAAACAGATCGAAGACGTCGGACTGGTTCTCGCGCATGGTATCCTCGCCCCGGCCGGTCTGGTTGCTGTCGCCCTTCATTCAACTGTCGGAAAGCCTTTGTGGTTCCCTATCATCACGTAGTGCGTCTGCGACCGGATGTTAGGGGTCCAGACAGATATAGTGAACGCCTGGAAGTCAGCCAGCGAATGGCTCGCACAATGGAACGTTTCCGAGGGATGTCCATTCTTCCACCAGCGCTTGCCGAGTGCAACAGCCCGCTGTGAACAAGCTGATTTTCTGGAGGAATGAACCATGCCGCCTGCGCTCAGCAGTTGAATTGGCGGTGCATAGGTCATTCGGTGAAGAGATCTACACTGCGCTGTCCACCCCTGCATCAGGAGCAACGGTTTCGCTCCTTCTCGGCAACGAGGGAAAGGAGATGTTCCATGTTCGAGAACAGTATGTGGTTGATCGTCGTTGCTGGCGGCCCGCTACTGCTAGCAATCCTGATCGCTTACGCACTCCTCACGTGGCGCCGTCGGGGGCCTGCAGAGCGCAGAGAAAGCGATCGGGCCACTCAGCGACTGTATCGCGAGGAAAAGGACCGGCCGGGCCGAGGCAGTTGAGAACCGTATCGGCAGCTCAGACTTTTGTCTTGCTGCTGCTAAACTCCAACACTTTCGGGCCAAAGCGCCCGGATCTGCTTCGGCAACGCGTCTCGCACCTTGGCCGACTGGCCGAGGTCGACATGCCTGGCGAGAACCTTGAACACGGATCTCGTCGCATCCTCGGGATTCACGGGTCGAGTGGATTTCATCTCCTCGGCCACCCGTTGCAGGAATTCCTCCAACGAACGGCTGCTGGTCGGCAGATCACGCGGCCGATACCGATCATAGTAGGTCCCGCGCACGAGAAGCGGCAGCCCCGCCCCCAAATTGGCAGCCAGTTCGGACT
The DNA here is from genome assembly GCF_024707545.1 of Mesorhizobium onobrychidis. Lineage (NCBI taxonomy): Bacteria > Pseudomonadati > Pseudomonadota > Alphaproteobacteria > Hyphomicrobiales > Phyllobacteriaceae > Mesorhizobium > Mesorhizobium onobrychidis. The sequence goes on along the minus strand of NZ_CP062229.1, from coordinate 2,872,410 downwards.
GCAGCCAATCCCGCAAGGTGCGTAAAACAGCTCCCAACATATGCCAGGCAACGCGCCTATCGGGCCCGTGATCGGCCATGATCTCGTCCAGCCAGATGTTTGTCGTCTGCAGGGTTTTGTCAAAAACTTCCAAACCGGTTGCGCTCATCGTCGCTTCCGCCAACGCCAATGCAATTGTGGCCTTTCCCTACCAGGAGGGCGCGACCGAGATCACCGCACCGGCGGAGAAGATCGTCGACCTGCCGGCGGGGAGGAACCACCACTGGACCAAGGACGTGACCGCCTCGCAGGACGGGACAAAGCTCTATGCGACGGTCGGATCCAATTCCAATGTCGGCGAGAACGGCTTGGAGGAAGAGGAGAACCGCGCCGCCGTGCTGGAAATCGATCTCGCTTCGAAGCAGTCGCGTCTCTTCGCCTCCGGGCTGCGCAATCCGAACGGCCTGTCCTGGAATCCGGAAAGCGGCGAGCTCTGGGTCGCCGTCAATGAGCGTGACGAGATCGGCAGCGATCTCGTGCCGGACTAAATGACCTCGGTGCGGGATGGCGGCTTCTACGGCTGGCCCTACAGCTATTTTGGCCAGCATGTCGACGATCGCGTCGAGCCGCAGCGGCCCGACCTCGTCGCCGAGGCGATCAAGCCGGACTATGCGCTCGGGGCGCACACGGCTTCGTTGGGCCTGACCTTCAACACGGGCGACCTGTTCGGTCCTCAATACAGGAATGGCGCGTTCGTCGGGCAGCATGGCTCGTGGAACCGCAAGCCGCACAGCGGCTACAAGGTGATTTTCGTACCGTTTACCGGCGGCAGGCCCTCCGGTCCGCCTCAGGACATCCTCACCGGCTTCCTCAGCGAGGACAACAAGGCTTTTGGCCGTCCTGTGGGGGTAGCGATAGACCGGAGCGGCGCCCTGCTGGTGGCGGATGACGTCGGCAACAAGGTCTGGCGGGTTGTTCCATCTCAGACACAATCGACACTTTGAGCGGTTGGTGCTGCCGGCGACCCGATGAGGAAAGCGATAGGACACCGCTTGCCATTGCCTGTCGGACACGGTGTTCCGGCGCCGATCAAGCCGAAATCAAGATGTCGGCACCGGTCCGCGCCCGCGTACGTGCCGGACCCTCTGACGCATACGATCGGCAAGAGAAGCGATCGAGCCTTGCGCCGTACGCGCCCCAAGAACGGATTGCAGGACGACACCCTGCGTTGCGAATTTGTGCTTGAACGACTCTGCGCCGCACAGGAAATCGACCGTGCCCAAGCCGTGATCGATCGACCACTGTATGTAGTCCATCATCAGGATCATGCCGGGCGACGCTTGGCTGAAATCCGGATCGAAAGTGGTCACGAAGGCCATCATGGTGTGGTGCTGGACGAAGTTGATGGAGACCGCGACCATCGCGCCATCGCATTCAAGTACGAAAATGCGCAGCACGCCAGCGCGCGCCAGCGCGTCGACGAGTGCGGCGAGCACTGGCGCTCCCTCTTCGAAAAGTTGGGATTCACGCTTGCGCTCAACCAGCCATCTGCGCTTCAGGGCAGAGAGCCGGTCCAGTACCGGCTGCAGTGGCTCGTCTGGCGCAAGCAGGCGAAATTTCATTTCCCCGGCTTCTTCCAACGTCTTGACGCCGCGCCGATAGTTCTGCCGCGTCTTTTTCGATTGCTCCGCGAACCACGCGGCTCCGCTCTTCCACTGTCCGGCGACGCGATAACTGACTTCCTCTCTGTGATTGGGGCGAAGCCTGATCCCGCCGGAGGTATCCGGAGTGAAAATTTTGCGGACCGCCGCACCCGGCAAGAGATGATTGAGAAAGGCAATATCGAAGCCACCGGCGTCACAGATCTGGGCCCATACGTCCTGCAGGGCCGATAACGAGCATTCCGGAGCAACGAGGATGTCCCCGTAATCGGTATAGCTGCTGGCCGCCCATTCGAGAAACCGCAGGCCTTTGCGCTTGCCGATCGTCAGGGGAACGACGGCAACCAGCCTGTCACCGTTCCAGACCAGGCCGATCCGCAGCGCGCGCTGGTCACGCTCCGCTACGGTACTCCACCATGCCGAAATCCAGGCATGACTCTGAAAGATCAGCCCATCGGTGCGATGCCAAAGATGCATCCAATCGGCTTCGATCGCAGCCAGGCGATCCGCCGAACGGACAACTTCCAGGCGCTCTGCGCTCGAAGCGTCAATCGAAACAATGGTGTTCATGAAGGGGAACGATCCTGTGGCTGAGCGATGACATCGGGACGCTTCTGGAACAGTCGGACGACATGCCCTCCCATCTTCTTGAGCGGCAGGATGTAAAGCCCAAAGAGCGACTGATAGTCGCGCACATCGCGATCTATCAGGCCAAATTTGAGGTCTTCATCCGGATCCGGGACAAACTGCGTCCCGAAGAGGCGATCCCAGAACGAAAACAGCAGGCCAAAATTCTTGTCGTAGTGGCGAGGGTCGATGCTGTGGTGCACCTGGTGCCAGTGCGGACACAAGATGATGTTGTTCAGCGGGCCGAAGGAAATCTTGAAATGGGTATGGCGAACAAAGTCCATCATCAGGATGTTGCGGATGACATAGACGTTGATGCCGAAGATAGCGATCTCTACTGGATCGAGCGCGATCAGGCTCCAGATGCCGAAGCAGATCCCCGGGATGACGCCATCCCAGATACGGTTCATCAGGTCGTCCAGCGGATGAACCCGATCCTTGGTGATTCCCACCATCACCTCTGCCGAATGATGCACTTTGTGCAATTCCCACAGGAACGGGAAGTGGTGCTGGGCGACATGGTAGAGATAGTACGAAATATCGTAGGCGATCAGCATGGTTGCGGTGAAGATGACGATCGTCACCGGTCCGGCCGGGCCGTCGATGAGCGGCGCCTGGATATCAAAGAGCCAGCCGATTGCCTGGTGAGTCCCATAGCCCACGGCGGCAACGAAAGTGACGCCGGCAGGGATGAGCAGGAAAGGCATTATCGCCCGTTTGGTGACCCAAAATAGAACATCCGCTCGCGCCGACGGGTGCAGGATGACTTCCGCCGGGAAAGCGAAATCGAAAAAGTCCCTGAGGGATTTATGCTCGACGGTTCGCCAGTAAGCGATCACCGCGCTGCCCAGTGCTGTGAAAAAAAGCAGGCCGAGCGTCAGTAGATTGACGTTCGCAAGCTTTTCCACAATCAATCTGGCGAATTCAGAAAACATCGGTGCAGTGGCTCCTGGGCCGTGAGATGGCGATCCGGCGAATTGCGAAGCAAAAAACTTGCCAAATCCACTGCATGTTGCCCGCAACCAGGTGGCTATTGCGGCTGCAACGAGCAAAGCACGCCGGATTTGTGCCAGAACTAGCAGATCAACCGTAACAAAACGCTAAATGCCCGAGCGTAATTAATCTCGAATACGGCCGGAACACCGGATAGGCTGCTCTGCAGCGGCGCCGGGCGCTGTCTTTACGACGGGGGGATTGCCGCGAGGTGGATCTTAATTCCGTCTTCGCCCACTTCGCCGTGCCAGGCGATGCGTTCGGCAGGCTGCCTGGCGCCAAAACGCGGTGAAACCCAGCCGCCTTGCCCCGGTGCGTCGCCGCCGGCGCGGATCTCGACCGCAGCGTCCGGAAAGCGAATGGCCATCAGCGGCTCATCGCCGCGCCGCACCATGATCGTGCTTCTGTCCCGGTTGGTGCCGAGGCCGGCTGCGAGTTGAAAGACGACCTCGGCCACGCGCCTGCCGCCGAGCAGTTGGTCGGTCACGACGATCCCGTCGGCCTGGTGCATCACGGTGCGCTGATGCACAACGCCGAAGCGGCTTCTATACCCGTCATGCTGGGCGCGCAGCTTCCAGTGCGTTCCCGGCTCGCTCTCCACCAATGCCGCAGCCGCCTTGTGCGACCAGTTGAACATCCCGGCGATGATGCTTTGGCTTTTGCCCTCGATATTCAGCGTGTTATGCGCCGGTGTTGAGCGGAACCAGTCGCGCCAGACGCCCCCCGAACCGTAGAGCCAGGTGCCGGGGTCGACCAGCACCGGCTCGCCATCGACGCACAAGGTGAGCGACAGCGCGTCGGCATGGCCGTGAGCCGCTATCGAGAGATAGCCGAGCGGGCCGTGGTCGAATGTCAGATCGATGCCGCGGCCGTTCATCTCACCGCGCCAGACGGAGAGCCCGCCTTGCGTGAACGTTTGCAGCCCATGCGACGCCGGTGCCGGTTCCGACGGCGTGCCAAAGAAAAGCGCACGAAAATCGTCTGGCGCCGCCGCCTTGCCCGGCATCCGTAGAAAGCCATGGATGGCGGCGGCGACGGATCGGACATAGTCCGGGTCGTCCCCGAGCGTCAGCACGCGACCTTCATCGTTGTCGCCAAAACCGGCGGCTGGTGGGAGCCAGGCGACGAAATTGGCAAATGCGGCCAGACGCGCTTCGACGGGCGAGGGAAACGGCGTTCCGGCCTGGCGTGCCGCAGCGGCGCACAGCAAGATGAGTTCGGCGGTGAAGGCCGCATATGTCGGGGTCTGCTCGGCACCGGCGCCATCGGCGAGAATCTGCTTGCGCGCCTCAGCCAGGAGGGCGCCGCGTGCAGCGTCGGAATCGGTCCCCAACGCCAGGCCGATCAAATACTCGCCAGCCAGTTCTGCGACGAGATGGTTGTTGGCGGAGGAAAATCGAGAAGGGAACCGCGGCAGCCAATAGGCACTTGCCGCTAGTATTTCACCCACTTGCTGCCGTGTCGCCGCGCCCAGTCGGTCGCCGACGAGGTCCATGGTGACAATCAGGCTGATGGCTCGCAGCGCTACTTCGATACCGGAGGCCCAGCAAACCCCTCGAAACGGCGGATTGGCTGAATGCCAGCTGTCGATCGCCGCCTCTATGGCCATCCGGGACCGGTCGTCGCCGGCGAGAAGCAGGTGGGCGGCCAGTGGCGGCAGCTGCTGCAGCCGGTTGATCTCCCAAACATATTTTACATCGCCGCGGTCGCCGCCATGGCGAAAATCGATATCGAAAGTATGGGTCTCGGGGCCCGGCCAAAGCCTGCCGGTCACCGGATCAAGGCGCCAAAGCTCGGGAGGAAACAGCCGATCGGAGTCGCGCCGTGGCCATGTCCGCCCAAGTGCGGAAAACTGGCCCCCAAGCGTGTTTTGCGCCGCCGCCGCTGTGGCTTGCCGTTGTGCCGGTGTCGCAGCCAGCGCAGCATCGCGCAATCCATGCAGCACCGGGTGCAACTGGGGCGAAGCAAAGCGCTCCCAGCCATCGTCGCGGCGGCGCGAAGCGATCCTTCGACGCTGCTCGCCCAGCCGGTGCAACACCTCAGCCGGCTCCATGCCGCGCAACCGGTTGATGTACCAGCCGATTCTCATACGCGCTCCGCCAAGGTTTCGATTCTTATATACCATGCTGTCGAAAAGCCGCGCGACGGCAATCCTCCTTTTCCGATCCTGCGGTTAATATCTCCGAGCATGATACGGAGACTGGCGATGAGAAGGATGGCGTGTGTTGCAGCGTGGGTGCTCGGCATGGCGATAGCCGCCAACGCTGCGCCGATCCCGCTCCAGCGCGGCGTTGGCGTGCATGAATGGCTGAACTGGTCGTCGGTAGACGACGATGGATCCTACCGTTGGCCGCCCTATCGCAGCGAGGAGGAATGGCGCGCTGGACATAGGCCGCTCGCCGATTGGCCCGGCGGCGACGCGTTTGCGCGCATTCGATCGATGGGCTTCGACTTCGTCCGGCTGAGCGTCGACCCCGGTCCTCTGCTTGCCAGCGAAGGCGCCAAACGGCAGCAGGCGCTGGACATACTTGCCGCCGCGGTCGAGCGGGTCACGTCGGCCGGACTTAAGGTGGTTTTCGACCTGCACGGCGTCACCCAGGTTCCGGCCTACAGCATGGAGACGATCTATGACGGTGCCGACAGCGAGGGGGTTGCCAGCTATCGCGAAATGGTTGTGGCGGTCGCCACCATGCTGGTCAAGGTTGGCACCGACAAGGTAGCCCTCGAGCCTTACAACGAGCCGGCATACTACCCCTGTGATTCGAGCGGGAGCGATGACTGGCAGCGGATCATGGCAGACACGGTCCGCGATATTCGCGCAGTCAGCAGCGAACTCACCATCGTCGCAACAGGCGCCTGTGGCGGCAGCATTGCCGGACTGGTCAATCTCACCCCGGGGTTTGACGATCCGAACCTCTACTACAGCTTCCACATGTATGAGCCGCACAGTTTCACGCACCAGCGGCCCGACGGGACAGGCGCCTTCGCCTCGGGCCTGCCCTGGCCGGCCGACAGCAGTACGCCCGAAAAGGTGACCGAAACCCTTAAGGCGCAGATGGACGCGGCCGGCTTGAGCCCGGTCGAGCAGGTGATGAACATGGTCGCGGCGGGTGAAGCAATCGCCCGATATTTCGAGCACAATTGGGGCCCAAGCCAACTCGAAGCGAGCTTCCGTCAGGCGGTCGACTGGGCCGAGGCGCATGGCATTCCAAGCCGGCGGCTCTTCATGGGCGAATTCGGCGCCATCCTCATGTCGGCGGACGGCCGAATGGGCGCGTTCGACGCTGACCGTCTGCGCTATCTCACGGCGGTGCGCCAGCAGGCGGAACGCTTCGCGATACCATGGTCTGTCTGGGAATTCTCCAATCCCTATGGAATGACCGTCATCCGGCCCGAAGGGCCTGCGGTCCCGGACCAGGAGATGTTGCGGGCACTGGGCCTGCCATAGCCATTGCGCCTCTTGGCGGATGAGCAGCCGGGCGGCAACGCCAATCCTGTCCCCGCGACAAGCTGGCGATCAATCACGCGACGGCAAGAGCTGCCGTCTCCGGCGGCAACCCTCGGTAGCACTTCATTCAGGACCGGCAGAGTCCGATCGAACCAGTCAGCCCAGCGTAGAATCACCTTGGCGGCTTTTTCCTCGCGATCCGGTTTCGTCGGCAACCAAGTGTTTAATACATTCGTCGTAAATAGCGGCGCCAATACGCGCGCCCAGGGAAGAGATAATGTGTGGAATTGCCGGCTGGATCGGGCCGAGGGTCGAGAATCCACAAGATCGGGCCGCCAGAATGTCCAGCACACTGCGGCATCGTGGTCCCGATGCCGAAGGCATCGAGTTCTTGGACTTGAACACCGGCGAGAACCAGTTGGCATTGGTGCACCGCCGGCTGGCGATTATTGACCTAAACGCCGAATCAAATCAGCCGATGCATATCGACGACGGCCGTCTCAGAATTATTTTCAACGGCGAAATATACAACTATATCGAGTTGCGCCAGGAACTGATCGACCTCGGTCACCATTTTCGAACGCGCTCCGATACCGAGGTGCTGCTCAGAGCTTATGCTCAGTGGCACTTGTCCATGTTTGACCGATTGAGCGGCATGTTCGCTTTTGCGCTCTGGGATGCTCAGAGGCACGAATTGATCCTCGGCCGGGATCCCTTCGGCAAAAAGCCCCTTTACCTCATGCAAAGCGAAAAATTGCTGTCCTTCGCCTCGGAGATCAACGCTTTGCTGTCATCGCAGCCAAATGCGCAGCAGCCCGATCTGGACGCTGTGCACGAGTATCTGCGTTGGCGTTACGTGCCTGGACCGCGCACGCTTTTTAAACAAATCCGCAAACTCAACCCCGGAAGCTATGCCGTTTGGTCGCAAGGAACAGTGACGGAAACGCGCTATTATACGCCTTCAGATCAAACGGATCTGACCGAGGATATCGACGACGAAACCGCCAAGCGACGATTTCTGGAACTGCTCGACCATTCCGTCGAGATCAGAATGCGCAGCGATGCACCCTTTGGCGCCTTTCTCTCCGGAGGCCTCGACTCGTCAGCAATCGTCGCCCTGATGACCAAGCATAGCGACAAGCCCATTCGTACATTTTCGGTCGGTTTCAGCGAACCGGCTTATAGTGAACTTCCATTCGCCCGACGCGTCGCCGATCATTTCAAGACTGATCATTGCGAACTGGTCATTGAAGCGGACGACCTGATTGACCACTTGCCCAAGTTGGTCCGCCATCTGGGGGCGCCCGTTTCACAAAGTTCGGACATTCCAATTTACCTGATGTCGGAGCGAGCTTCGCAGGACGTCAAGATGGTGCTCACAGGGGAAGGGGCAGACGAGATTCTCGGCGGGTATCCCAAACATCGCGCAGAGTCACTGGCTGGAATCTACCGGTCGCTCGTTCCAGCCTTGCTCCACAACAACGTCCTCGCCCCTCTGATACGCGCCATGCCTGGCGCATCGGCCAAGTTCGATACGTTTGCCCGAAGCGCGGGCGAAAGGGACTTTGCCACCCGGATGATCTCCTGGTTTGGAGCCATGACAGCGCGGCAACACGGTCGCCTCACCGGTGCGCCGGCCAATTGCGGCAATCAGCGTAACAACGTCCCGTTCTCCTCAAGCGCGAAGGCATCCCATCTTCGCCGGGCGCTGTTTTTCGATCAGACATCGTGGTTGCCAGACAATCTCTTGGAACGAGGCGACCGGATGATGATGGCCGGTTCAATCGAAGGAAGAATGCCGTTCCTCGATCGCGATCTGGTTGCGTTCGTCAGCAAATTGCCGGATCGCTACAAGGTGGGTTGGCGGAACGGTAAGCTGATCTTGCGCAACAGCATGGCCAACATGCTTCCTGAGGAAATTCTCAACCGCCGCAAGATCGGGTTCAAGGTGCCCGTCGCCGAATGGTTTCGCGGGTCGATGAGGAACTACGTGCACGACCATCTTTGCTCCTCTCAATCCGTTATTCGCAGCTATTTGAGCGCGAAATACCTTGATCAAATCGTCTCGGAGCACGCCAAGGGCGCCGCAGACCACGAAAAGCTGATATGGGCGCTGTTGAATTTGGAGATATTCCATCGCGAATTCGAGCTTGGAGCGCCGCAGTGACGCCAATGGGATCGGATGTCGCGCTCGACCCACAGCTGCTCGTCGCAACCTCAGCGTCCGCGTTTACAGGACAGCGTCAGCGCTTGACCGATTGAGCCTTTAACGCGACCGACCTCCAGACGTCGCAGATCGCGCCGACAAATGGTGCGAGCTCAAGCCGTTCCCGATGCACGGCCATCGCGGCAGCACCAAGCCTGGCTCTCAATGCCGGATTCTCGACCAGCCGTGTCAGCGCCTCGGTCAACGCCGCAACATCGCCGGGCGGCACCAGCAACCCGGATTGCTCGTTGGTGATGATGTCCTCCACGGCGCCGACAGGCGTCGTCACTACCGCGAGGCCTGCGGCCATGCCTTCGATGACCGAGACGGGCAGGTTTTCGGCAAAGGAGGGCAGTACCAGAATGTCCGCCGAAGCGATCAGCGATGCGACCTCGTCGGGCCCGACCCAGCCAGGAAGGGTAACGCGCTCGGCAAGGCCCAGTTCGGCCGTTCTCATCCGTGCCGCCTCGACGTCGCCATCGCCGGCGATCGTGGCGCGCCACGTCTTGATCGGCTCCATGCGGTGCAGCGCATCCAGCAATTGCGGCACACCCTTGCGGTCGCCGATGCGGCCAAGGAATAGGATATGGACATGGTCGCCGCCGCCGACATGGGCCAAGGAGGGAACCGCCGTGGCGTTGGGAACGATGACAATTTTGCCGGCCGCCCCAGGTGCCCGGCTGGCGACGAAGTCGCGCCAAAGCCCGCCCAAGACGATCACCCGACCGGCACGCTCGAACAGAGCTTCGATGCGGCGGCTCATGAAACTGCGATCGTCTTTCCAGAATGTCTCATACTGCGCCCCGTGCAAATGCAGGACATAGGGTATCGACAGCAGCCGTGCGCAGGCAGCGATCACCATCTTGCGATAGGTGCTGCCGGAGACCGATATATTGATGTGGACGACATCGGCGCGCTTCGCCAATCGCGCGGCGAGCATCCGCAAGCAAAAATCAAACATATAGAAGATCGAAAACCCGACATGCCCAAGGCCGCGGCTGGCAAGGAAGCGCACATCGATGTCGGCGATCTCCTGCCGCTCGAACTCCTGCTTCAGCGCCCCCATGATGCGGTCGATGCCTCCCTGCCCCGAAACGCCCGAAGGCGTCGCGACAAGCACATGGACTTTTCGATTGTGAACCAGACGCTGCAACATGAGCCCATTTCGGAACGACAAGGCAAAGGTTTCAAATAAGGTCTACGACGAATCCGTTAGTTCAAACTGAATCTGTTCACCCTTTGCCGTCATCGCGCTGGATTTTCCGCCGGTCGACGGTTAATCGAAGATGAATTTCCCGGGGACAACCCTTTGCTGCTCCGCTCCACGCTCATCTATGCCCCGGCGATCCTGCTGACGCGGATTTCCGCGCTGCTCCTGCTGGTCATCGTGACGCGGCTGATCGATCAGACCGAGTATGGCCTGCTGACCCTGGTGGTGACCGTCGGCGAAATGACCGACATTGCCGTCACCAACTGGCTGCGCATCGCTTTACTCAGGCTTGGCGGCAAAGGCGACATCAGCCGCGGCAGCCTGATACTAGCCGGGCGGGTGTTGCTTGCCAGCACGGCGCTGGCGCTGATTATATCCGTGGGCGCCTCGGCAGTGGTCGTGCCGGAGCGCTGGGTCGAGTTCGCGATCGCCGTCTGCAGCTACCTGATCGCCGGCTCCATCGGCCGCTTCGCGCTGACGGTGCTGCAGATGCAGCAGCGTCATTCGGTCTATTCGATGCTCGAGTTCCTGCGCGCCGTGCTGCAACTCGCGCTGCCGATCGGCGCCATCGTCATGTTTCAAGACTCCTTTCTGACGGTATCGCTCGGCTCGAGCCTCGGCGTTTTAATCGCCGGTATCGTGGCGGGCCTATTGGCATCCCGACGCGTCGTTGCCGGTCCGACACGCTTCACCCAAAAGGAGTTCTTCGTCCTCGGTGTGCCCCTGGTCATCATGGCGCTGGTAGGCTTTGGCCTGCACAGCGCCGAGCGTGTGTTCCTCAAGATCTATTACGATGCCGGCGCAGTGGCGATCTTCGCCGCAGCCTATGCACTGGCCCGGCAGCCGATCGATATGGTCGCCAACGCCATCAACATGGGCGCCTTTCCCGAGGTGGTCAGCCGATTCGACGACGACGGGCCTGCGGCGTCGGGCCGGCTGCTGTCGCAATTGATGGCCTTGATGATCCGCCTTTGCCTGCCGGTTGCTGCAATGCTGGTCGCACTCAGCAGCGATATCACTCAGCTCCTGCTGCCCTCCGAATATCACGGCCGTTTCGGCCTGCTCTTTCCGATCATCGCCTTCAGCGTGCTGTGTGCCAATCTCGCGAGCTTCGTCTATGGCACCGTGGTGCATGCGCACAAGCGTCCATGGCTGCTGATCATCGCCAATTCCTTCGGCTCGGTGGCGACAATCGCACTGTCCGTGCTGTTGATCCCCCCGATGGCGGAGGTCGGCGCTGCGTTGGCGCTGGCGGGCGGATCGCTGGCAGGCCTTTTAGCCTGCATCATCATCAGCGAGCGGCTCACGCCGGTGCCGGTGCCTTGGCGCGACATCGGCGTTTCGGTCGCCATCTCGCTCAGCACGGGGCTGGCCGCCAGCCTTGCCAGCGCTCTACTCGGTGATATGCCGGCCATCTTCTCGCTCGTCGCCGGCGGCACCGCTGGCGCAGTGGTTTTCTTCGGGCTGACCTGGCTGTTCTACCCTGCCGCCGCGATGCAATTCGTAGCCAAGCTGAGGGCGCGGCTACGGCTCGCATAGACCCGCGATGGCATTTTGAATTTGCCGTGCCGTAGTCCTGGAAAAGCGGTTCCGACTTCGGACCGATGCTGTAGCCCCAGGCGGTCGCCCTGTTTGCTGGGGCAATCGCTCCTTAAAGATCGACCTTTCGGCGTCCCCGACGGTCCCAGAGCTCCCGGCACAGCAGCGCTGCGTAGGCAGTGTTGGTGTCATAGTAGCGGCGCCACAAGCGTCGCGGCTCCTGTGCCACGCGAAACAGCCACTCCAGACCGGCCGCCTGAACCACTTTTGGCGCCCGGGCAACCTTGCCGCCATAGACGTCGAAACTGCCGCCCACGCCCATGACGAAACTCGGGGTGAGTTTGTCACGATAGCACTTGAGAAAGCGCTCCTTGCGCGGCGTCGGCATCGCCACCAACAGGCAGTCGGCCCCCGATGCGTTGATCGCCTCGACGATGCCGGCCTCGTCTTCCGGCTTGAAATAGCCATTGCGCATGCCGGCGATGACGAGGCCCGGATGATCCCTGGCAAGTCTCATTCTAACGGCATCGAGAACGGATTGTTCGGCGCCCAGGAGGAAGGGCCTGAAGCCACGATTCGCGCAGAGGCTCAACAGATTGATCATGATGTCGACACCCGCTACCCGCTCCGGCAGCGCGACGCCGCAAAGACGTGCGCCCCAAAGCACGCCGATGCCGTCGACGTTAATCACGTCCGCCGTCGCAACATCTTCCCGCAGCTCGGTATTGTTGCGCATGTTCACAAGCTTGGCGACATTCACGACCACATGATGCAGCGGCCGCCGCAGGGTCATCGCCTCATCGGCGATGGCCAGCGTCTCGGCCATGGTCAGCGCATGGATCGGCGCGCCAAGGAACTCCCGACGCCGCGACGCCAACAGGCGATACTGCGCCCATGCCGGGTCGTGCGCGGTCATGCGGCCTCCTCTGCATTTGCAGGAAGCGCCAGGTGTTCGATCGTCGATTTCTTGCCTTCGATGCGGGCGTCGGGCTTACGTGCCTTGCGCCAGGTCCACAAACCCCTTGTGTCGATGAGCTTCTTGTCCTTGAGCGCTTCGGGATCAACCAGATTAAACTGCCGATGGTCGACCAGCAGGACGACGATATCGCACTGGTCGATGGCGGAAAGCGCATCGGTGAAGACGATGCCTTTACCTTCGAGTTCATGCGGCAGCCTATGTGTGTTGGGTTCAGCCGCGATGATCTTCAGGTTGGGAATATCTGACAAAAGCTTCACCACCTCGACAGCTGGGCTCTCGCGCATATCGTCGATATTGGCTTTGAAGCTGAGGCCAAGACAAGCGATCGTCTGCTTGCGGGACGGGTCGAGCAAGGCTTGTATATCCCTGACCACCGACAAGGGACGCTCGGAATTGATCCGGCGTGCCGAAGCCATCAGCCGCGTGCTGTTAGGCGCGGCGTCGATGATAAAATACGGATCGACCGCAATGCAGTGGCCGCCGACGCCCGGGCTTGGCTGGAGGATGTTCACGCGGGGATGCCGGTTAGCCAGATCGATGACCTCCCAGACGTTGAGCGAGAGATCCTGGCACACTGCCGCAAGCTCGTTGGCAAAGGCGATATTGACGTCGCGGAACGCGTTCTCGGTCAGCTTCACCAGTTCCGCGCTTTCGGCCTGGGTCGTGAACAGGTCGCCGGCAACAAAGGTTGAATAGAGTGCGGCGGTGCGTTCCGACGACTTGCGCGACAGTCCACCGATCGAGCGATCGTTATTGATCAGCTCTGTAAGGACCTTTCCCGGCAACACGCGCTCGGGCGAATAGGCGACCAGGACATCGGCCTCTTCGCCATGCGCGACAGGAAATTTGAGGTCGGGCCGCAACTCGGCAAGCAATCCCGTCATGATGCGCGTCGTGCCGACCGGCGATGTCGATTCCAGCACCACAAGGTCTCCCCGCTTCAGCACCGAGGCGATGCTTCGTGCCGCCGCGAGCACATAGCTCACGTCAGGCTTGTGGTCCTCGGTCATCGGGGTCGGCACTGCGATGATAAAGGCGTCCGCCGGCTGCGGCGTACTGAAGGCCCTAAGCTTGCCGTTGGCTACAACCTTCTGGATCAAACCATCGAGATCCGGCTCGACGATGTGGATTTCGCCGCGATTGACCTTCTCGACCACCGCTTCGTTGACGTCGACACCTATGACGTCGAGCCCACGACTGGCGAAGATGGCACAGGTCGGCAGGCCGATATAGCCCATGCCGATAACGGAAACGGTTTTGATCTCAGCCATGATGCAGCAATTCCTCAACGATCCGGCTACTGGCCCGGCCATCGCCATACGGGTTGTGTCGTTCCGCCATGCCGCGATAGGCGGCCTGATCGTCGAGCAGGCTGTTGGCATTCAACAGGATTTTTTGGATATCGGTGCCGACGAGACGGGCGGTACCCGCCGCGATCCCCTCGGGCCGCTCGGTATTCTCGCGCATCACCAGCACCGGCTTGCCGAGCGAAGGCGCTTCTTCCTGCACGCCGCCGCTATCGGTCAGCACCAGATAGCTCTGCTTCTGCAGGAACAGGAACGGCAGATAGTCCTGCGGGTCGACGAGATGGATGTTCCGCACGCCGCCCAGTTCTGCGTTGACCACCGAGCGCACATTGGGGTTGGGATGGACCGGATAGACGATCTGCACGTCCTCGCGCATTGCCAGCCCCTTCAGCGCCGTACAGATACGATGGATGCCGCCGTCGAAATTCTCACGACGATGTCCGGTGACGAGGATCATTTTCTTGGCGGGATCGAGGAACGGGAAGCGGGCGGCGAGTTTTGCGCTCATCAGCTTGTCGGCGTCGATCGCGCTGGAAAAATGCAACAGCGTGTCTATCACCGTGTTGCCGGTCACGAAGATGCTGTTCGCAGCCTTTCCTTCGGCGATGAGATTGTCGCGCGCCTGGGTGGTCGGCGCGAAATGCCAGGTCGCGATATCGCCGGCAATCTTGCGGTTCAGTTCCTCCGGAAAGGGAGAGTTGATGTCGTGGCTGCGTAATCCTGCCTCGATATGGGCGACCGGGATGCGCTTGTAGAAGCCAGCCAGAGCCGCAGTCATCGCCGTGGTCGTGTCGCCTTGCACGAGGACGATATCGGGCTTCGCCTTCTCCAGCACTTCGGCCATGCCCAGCAGCACGCGCGAGGTCACGTCGAACAATGTCTGGCCGGGCTGCATGATGTTGAGATCGTGATGCACCGGCAGGCCAGTCAACTCGATGACCTGGTCGACCATCTCGCGATGCTGGCCGGTGATGCATGTGTCGGTAATAAAACCCGGATGGGCAAGCGCGGCACGCACCACCGGAAAGCATTTGAGCGCCTCCGGCCTCGTGCCGAACACGATCAGCAATTTTTGCCTGGATGGCAGTTTCGGATGTGAAAGGACGTTCATTGCTGATCCTGGTCGCCAGAAGGCGTCGCGACCTGCTGATTATTCGCCACAAGAGCTATAATAGCAGCAGAAGCCGCCTTCGTGACCTTAAATCTTAATATATGATTAACAGCCAAGCCCACGATCTCCTGAGGTAACTCTTATGAAAGACTAGACCGATAGGTATCCTGGCAGAGTAGTCTTGAAAAAGAACATATTCGATTGACTAATATTTTAATCATCGGCCACATCGCCGGATCTCGGCGCTGGAAAAATGAGCTTCTGGTGCGGTTGAACGCAGCTGGTCACGTGGTTTCGAGCAGCCGCGCGCCGACGCCCGCGCCGACCGCACGCGGCCTGGATATTGTGCTGGCGATCGAGAGCCGGCGCTTCGGTCCCTCATTGGCAAGCCGCTCCGAGCCGTTGCCGTCTGGCGGTTCTGGTCCAGCCGACCTCGTAATCGATCTCACCGGCACTGCCGCACGACGAGGCACGCCGGTACTGACGCTCGAATTTTGCGGCCACGGCACCTTTCCCGCCGGTGTGGCCGAGATGCTGGCAAGCGGGCGATTGCCAGAACTTGCGGTTCGCCTCGATGGCATCACAGTCGCCCGGGGGCGACCGATGCTCAGCGACCGGCTCTGGCTGTCTCGCAGCTGCAACGACCTGCTCGCTGGGGCCATCTCGCTGGTTGCGCAAAGCGTCGCCCGTTTTTCCGCGGGCGAACTTGTGCCGGTTGCTGATAGCCCGGCACCGATCCTGAGGAACGGCGGTTTTGTCCGGCACTACCTGCCCTTTTTCTTCAAGGGATTGATCGATCGCGCCGTGCAAAAACGCAGACTTGGACGGCGTCCCTTCTATTGGCAGGTTGCCTATCGGCTGATCGACGGACCAGGTGTCGCCGAAACCGGGCGACTCGATGGTACGCCGTTCACCGTCCTCGCGGACGATGGCCGGCGATTCTATGCCGATCCATTCGTCCTCGAGCGCGATGGCCGCCACTATCTGTTTGTCGAGGAATTTCCCTACGCTACCGGTCGCGGCGTGATTTCTGTCGCCGAACTGGCTGACGACGGCAGCTTCGGTATGCCGAGGGTGGTGCTGGAGGAAGCGCACCACCTGTCGTATCCGCAGGTGTTCGCTCAGGCCGGCGAGATTTTCATGATTCCGGAAAGTGGGGCGGCGCGTGAGCTTGTGCTCTACCGCGCCACGCAGTTTCCAGATCGCTGGGTACGCGACACCGTGCTGATGACGGACAAGGATTTCAATGACGCCACGCTGCTCGAATCGGATGGCCGCTTCTGGCTGGTGGGGACGGAGCGGTTCGGTTTTGGCAGCGCGTCGGATACGATGACGGTCTATTCCTCACCCTCGCTGCGTGGGCCGTGGGTTGCGCATGCGCTCAATCCCATCGCCGTCGATCACTCGGCCGCTCGGCCCGGCGGCACCTTTATTCGCCAGGGTGACACCCTGGTTCTGCCGGTGCAAAACGGGTCGAGAGCCTATGGCGGCGGTCTCGGGTTGATGCGGCTGGATCGGCTTGACGATTTCGATGTTCGTTTTGCGCCACCCCGCCCGATCGGCCCGGGGCCGGCATGGCTCCGCGCGGGCATTCACACGCTTAACCGCGCAGGCAATGTCGAGGTTGTGGATAGCGCCGGCTGACGCGTCCGGAGGTTGCGCTTAGTCGAGCCGATCCAGTTTCGGCTCGGATGCAACCGCGGCCGAAGAAATGCTCTTCGGCTGCTTTCTATACGGCGCGTTTCTATAGGCAAGCAGCAGCACCACGATGATCGCGATCTCCGGCGATTTTGACGAGAGCGCGTTGTTCGACAGCGCAGCAAGCAGGAACGTCATGGTGCCGATCCATGCCGGCAGCGGCGCCGCGCGCAGCAGCCGAAAAATGAACCAGAATACCAGCGCGATAAAGAGCACGGCTATGGGCAGGCCGAAGAGCATGATGATGACCACCGGCGCGCTCTCGATGTAGGGCAGATGCAGCTTCTCGTTGACGATCGCCAGCAGGTCGTCGACGTTCATGCCAAACAGGATGTCTTTCCAGCTAACAAGTCCGAACACCTGGTAGATCGTCACCCGAGCCATGAAATTTTCGTCAAAGATCGTGTTGCCGAATCGGTTCAGCAGTCCGCCCGAAAACAGAATGGCCACCAGCACTGCGCCGCCCGCCAGGGCGAACAGCAGCACCACGGACTTGGCCTGCCGCTGGTGCTTGAGCGTCAGGCGCGGCCAAGGCACGAACATCAGCAGAATGAGGGTTTCTGCGGCAGCGAGCATCAGGGCGGCGCGAGCGCCTGACGCAGCACAACCGATAAGCAATACGAAGATCGCCAGCACCCGCACCCATATGCGCCAGCGCGTCAGCGGCACGAACCCGATGGCTGTGGCGCAGAGCGCGCCTAGTGCCAGCGGGTGCGCCGATAGGCCGATTGGCCTGAACTGCAGTTCGTTCAGACCGTAAGGCAGAAATCGATGTTGAGTCACCGCTTCGATCGTGCCCATCACGGCGCTGAGGATCACCATTCCAAGCACCACGTCGCCCAGTGCCCGCCGCACTTCCGCGTTCAAGGCCAGCATCAACAGGCCTGCGGCGCCCGCCACCAGATAGGTATCGATGATGAACCCGGAGGAGCCCGCACGGCCGGTGATGAACAGATACGGCACCAGCGCGAAAATCAGCGCGGAATAGAGCATCAATGCCTTGAATATTCCAATTTCGTCGCCCTGCAGCAGAAACGGTCGGCTGAAAAGAACGAAAGGAAGCAGCAGAAAGATAGCATAGGTTCCGAAATGCAGTTTCTCGTAGAATGAGCCACCGTCGGCAGTATAGTCGACGACCATGTTCATAATCTGCGGTGACACCGTGAAGCGGAGCAGGAACGCGAACGCTGTGCATAGGAAAAACAGAAGCGACAGTGCGTTCTGACGGCGCGCCTGGCTGGACAACAATCGTTCCGATGCGGCAGCGGGATAGCTCATGGCCCATCCAAGTCGGGGTATTCAAACGGCATTCTGGCCAACGAGATCCATTCAGAGGTCCGCCGAACGGACGCGGTGCGCGAAGCGGCAAAATATGGCAACTTGGAAAATGAGATATTAACGATCTTTCTGTAGTGCTGTCCCGCGTAGCGAATAACCAGAGTTAGCACCATGTCCGCCGCTTCCGGCACAACCCCTCCCTCTGCGGCGGATTCCGATATCAGCGCACTCGAGCGGATCGCCAATGCGCGGCGCGCCAGCAGGGCAAGGCTGCAACAGGATGCCCCAGTCATGGCACGCACCTCCGCCCCTGTCACTCCGCACACGCCCGAGCCTGTCCCGACGGTGACGCTTGACAAAATCGGCGATGTCCTTGAGCTCGATTTTCGACGCCTGTTTGTCTGGCTGCGTGCCGGGCTCGTCGTGGCATTGATGCTGGCAGTGGCCGGCGGCGTCGTCGGAGCCGCCTATGGGTTGCTGAGCAAACAGCGTTATACCGTTACGACAGAAATCCTCATCAATCCCGCCAATTTGCAGGTTGTGGAAAACGATCTCTACTCGCAACCGGGCCAGGTCGATAGCCAACTGCTCAACGCGCGCAGCAAGCAGCGCATCTTGACCTCGGGCAACGTGCTTGCACGTGTAGTGGACGAACTCGGTCTGGCCGACGATCCGGAGTTTTTCGACCCGGACCAGAGCGCCGCCACGTCTGGTGGTGCAGCGAGTGGAGGCAAGTCCGATCCGAAGCTTATCGCCCAGAAAAGCCTGGTGGAGCGGGTCAGCGTCGCTGCAGACGAAACCTCGTTCGTCACAACCCTCTCGGTGTCGGCAGAAACCACCGGCAAGGCGATCCTGATCTCGCAAGCCATAGTGAAGGTTTTCCAGGAAGAACTGGCCAAGGCCGAAGCTGCTGGTGCCAGCCGTGCCGCAGCTGCTCTTGAGGGCCGGCTCGGCCAACTCAAGCGCGACGTGCAGGCGGCCGAAGAGAAGGTCGAGAGCTACAGGCGCAGCCACAACCTGTCCTCCAGCAATGGCCAGCTTGTCAGTTCGCAGACGATGACGCAGCTCAATAGCGAAATTGGACAGGCGCAATCGCGCGTCATCGCTGCGCAGGCAAGTTACGACGCCTTGGTTGCTTCCGGTGTCAATGGAGCCAATCCTGACCCCGCGGTTTCGGCAGCACTCGCAGCACTGCGCGACAAGGCAAATAGCTTGCGGCAGCAAATCGATTCGCAGTCCATGACCTTTGGTCCGCGCCACCCGACGATTGTCCGGCTGAGGACAGAATTCGAAACCGTCAGTTCTCAACTCAGGGCGGAGTTCTCCCGCACGGTCGGAACGGCAAAAGCCAACCTGGATAAGGCCAACGCTTCGTTGGCTTCTCTCAGCGCCAAAATGAACGATCTGAAGAGCAATGTTTTCACCGACAGCGAGTCCCAGGTCGCCCTGCGTGAGCTTGAACGCGATGCCGCCTCGAGGAGGACGATCTATGAAAGCTTCCTGGCTCGCGCGCGCCAAATCACCGAGCGCGAGCAGATCGACACCACGAATGTACAGGTGATTTCCACCGCGGTGCCGCCAAAGGGGCGCTCGTGGCCGCCCCGCACCCCGCTGACGGCAGGCCTGGGAGCGTTCGCTGGCTTTGCTCTAGGCATGCTGCTTGCCCTTGCCATGGGAATAGTGCGCGACGTGCGCCAACCGCCGAACCGATCAGGCATCGACGTCAGCCGAGCCTGAATCCAGGCATGGCGAAGCGCATTGTTTTTCATATTGCCAGTCTCAGGGGCGGCGGCGCCGAGCGTGTCTTCGTCCTCATGGCGAATGAATTGGCATCGCGTGGGCACGATGTCACACTTTTTACCTGGAACGCCGAAGGACCCAACGCCGCGCTGCGCTCCCCTGCCGTGCATATGGTCGATTTCGACCTTCCCATCCGGGGCGAGGGTTACGGCAAATGGGAGACACTGAAAGGCATCGTGCGAAGCGCACGTTTGTTCAGCCGCCTTGGTCCCCATGCGGTCTATAGCGCCCCCGAATTTGCCAATCTGGTCGTGGCGCTGGCGCTTCTCTTGGCGCGAAGCCGAGCGCGGTTCTTTCCAAGCTTCCACGCAGCGGCCTCACTGCCTTCCAGCAGCCTTGGCGCGAGAATAGCGGTCTGGCTTTCCGCGCTGGTTGCAGCGCGCGCAACCAAAGCCATCGCCGTCTCAGTCGGTGTCGGCCGAGACATCGCGGCCCGCGGCCTTCAATCCAAGGTTGTCGTCATAAACAACCCGCTGCCGCCGGTTGCGGCGCTCCAGCAAGATTCCTATGCATGGCAGGCAAAGCTGGCGACGATGGGCGATGGCCCGGTCATCGCCACCGCCGGGCGCCTGGTGCCGGTCAAGGATCATCGGACCTTGCTCCAGGCCTTCGCTATCCTGCGCGCCGGCCGCCGCGTTCGGCTTGTCATCTTCGGCGAAGGCCCGCTGGCTGCCGAGTTGCGCACCTATGCCCAGGAAACCGGTATCGGCGCGGATGTGCTCTTTGCCGGCTACGTCAACGACCCCGCGGCCTGTTATGGCGCAGCCGATCTGTTCGTCCTTTCCTCGACGAGCGAAGGCTTTGGCAATGTGCTGGTCGAGGCCATGGCTGCGGGTATTCCCGTAGTCTCCACAGATGCGCCGCATGGCCCGCGCGAGATTCTCGGTGACGGTCGTTTCGGCGCCTTGGTGCCGGTCGGCGATGCCGCGGCCCTGGCAAAGGCGATGGCTGAGATGCTGGACCACCCCACTTCTGCCGCCATCCTGGAGAGCAGGGCAGCGGATTTCGAAGTTGAAAAGATCGGGGACCTTTACGAAGCGCTGCTTTAGCCAGGAAATTTCGCGCTGGCGTTGATTGACGCCAGCCGCTATCGGCATTCGCGCCGACACCGGAATCTGATAGCAGCCGATGAAGAGAAGCAGCAGGTCGGTCGCGGCGGGATGCGCGGGCGGGCAGCCTCGCGGGGATCCTTTTTACGGAGTATTCGAATGAGACACGTGTGGCGTTGGTTCGGCCCAGTCGACAAGGTGACGATCGCGGATGCGCGTCAAGCCGGGGCGCAAGGCATCGTCTCGGCGCTTCACCACGTTCCTCACGGCTCGGTCTGGCTGCCCGCCGAAATCGAAAGACGCCAGCGCGAAGTCGCGTCTTTGCCGGATGCAAGCGCAAGCGATCTGAACTGGGAGATTGTCGAAAGCCTGCCGGTTTCCGAAGCGATCAAGACGCAGGTCGGCGAATGGCGCAGCCATATTGCCAACTACAGGACATCGCTGGAAAACCTGGCGCGGGCCGGCATTTCGGTCATCTGCTACAATTTCATGCCCGTGCTGGATTGGACCCGCACCGACTTGGCCTGGCGCCTGCCGCATGGCGGCACCACCATGCGCTTCGATCTGATCGACTTCGCCGCATTCGACATCCATATCCTGAAACGCCAAGGGGCGCGCGGCGATTACACGCCGAAGATTGTCTCCGAGGCGGAACGGCGATACGCGCGAATGGATGACGTTGCGCGGAAGATTCTGGCAAGAAGCGTCAATTCCGGCCTGCCCGGCTCGACCGAAGACACGTCTCTCGACGGCCTCGCGGCTCAACTCTCAAGTTACGACCGCATCGACGCAACAACCCTGCGCCAGCATTTCGTCGATTTCCTGGCGGAGGTCGTGCCTACGGCCGAACGCCTCGGCCTGCGTCTCTGCTGCCACCCCGATGACCCGCCGTTTCCGCTGCTGGGCCTGCCGCGCGTCATGTCGACCGAGGCCGACTACAGGTCCATTCTGGACGCAGTCGACAGCCCGGCCAACGGCGCGACACTGTGCACGGGATCGCTCGGCGCAAGACCGGATAATGATCTACCCGGCATGATCGGGCGGATGGGGCCAAAGATCCACTTCGCGCATCTGCGCAATGTGCGCAAGGAAGCGGCCGGCACCCCCTGCTCGTTCCACGAGGACGAGCATCTTGCCGGCGACACCGACATGGTGGCGGTGGTGGCGGCGCTACTCCGTGAGGAAGCGCGGCGTAAGAAGGAAGGACGCCAGGACGCCGTCATCCCGATGCGCCCCGACCATGGCCAGGATATCCTCGATGATCTGACGCGTGGGGCCCAGCCCGGCTATCCGGCCATCGGCCGGCTCAAGGGATTGGCCGAACTCCGCGGCGTCGAACATGCCATTCGAAAGTCGACAAGAGCTTAGTTCGCCGCGGGTCGGCCTCGCCTCCGGCCGATTTTGCGTGGACGGTTGTACATAATCGCAGTTTGCGGTTTCAGTCCGATTGCAATCCGCTAACATGCGCTAGTTATTGGTCCATCCACAGCCGGTGTTGAGAGGGACTCGAGGCAGTTGGTTGGGAATTCATATCCTGGGAGGAAATCACGATGAGAAAGTTCGCCGCCGCTCTGGCCGCCGTCGCAGCCGTCACGCTGTATTCGTTCGCCGCGGGCGCGCAAACTTATCCCGAACGCACCATCACCGTCGTGGTGCCGTTTTCGGCCGGCGGCCCGACCGACACGGTCACGCGCCTCGTCGCGGAAGCCATGTCGAAGGATCTCGGCCAGCAGATCATCGTCGAGAATGTCGGCGGCGCCGGCGGCACGCTGGGCGCCGGTCGCGTCGCGAACGCCGAGGCCGACGGCTATACGCTGCTCCTCCATCACATCGGCATGGCGACAAGCGCGACGCTATACAGAAAGCTCGCATACGACACGCTGAACAGCTTCGAGTATGTCGGCCTGGTTACCGAGGTGCCGATGACCATCGTCGGCCGCAAGGACCTCGAGCCGACCGATCTGAAGGGGCTGGTCGACTACGCCAAGGCAAACAAGGATACCGTCACCGTCGCCAACGCCGGCATAGGCGCGGCCTCGCATCTGTGCGGCATGCTGTTCATGAGTGCGATCGGTACGCCGCTGGTCACTGTGCCCTACAAGGGCACCGGCCCGGCCATGACCGACCTTCTCGGCGGTCAGGTCGATATCATGTGCGATCAGACGACCAATACCACCAAGCAGATCCAGGGCGGCACGATCAAGGCCTACGCCGTCACCTCGCCTGAACGCCTCGATGTTCTGCCGGACGTCCCGACGACGACGGAAGCCGGGCTCCCGGAGGTGCAGGTCGGCATCTGGCATGGCCTCTACGCGCCCAAGGGCACGCCGGCCGAGGTCACCGAGCGCCTGTCGAAGTCGCTTCAAGTCGCGCTGAAGGACCCGAATGTCGCCGCCCGCTTCGCCGAGCTCGGCACCAAGCCGTCGTCCGACGCAGACGCGACGCCGGCCGCGCTGAAGGCCAAGCTGGAAGGCGAGATCGCGCGCTGGAAGCCGATCATCGAAGCCGCCGGCCAGTACGCCGACTGAGGGTTTGAACGGGGCGCCACCAGCGCCCCGTTTTTGCTTTGGCCCTGTTTTCGTATTGCGGTGCGCCCGCGGCGCGGGCCTGGGAGGACAACATGAAACCTTTCACAATCGACACGACCAACGGCATATGCGCCGCGCTGTTCATCTTTCTCGGCGGATTTTTCGCGCTGCAGTCGCTCGACCTCGAAATCGGCACCGCCTTCCGCATGGGACCGGGCTATTTCCCCCTGGTCCTGGCAATCGTCCTGATCCTGCTTGGCGCCGTCATCCTCATCGAAGCGGTGCGCTTCGAGAGCGAGCCGATCGGCCATGTAGCCTGGCGCGGCATGCTGTTCATCCTCCCTGCCCCGATCTTCTTCGGCCTGACCGTGCGCGGCCTCGGCTTCCTCCCCTCGATCTTCCTGACGGCGCTGATCGCATCCTTTGCCAGCGGCCGCATGAGGCCGCTGACCGCGCTCGTGCTCTCCGCCGGCCTGACGCTGTTTGCGTTCCTCGTCTTCAGCTACGCGCTCGGCCTGCCGTTCCGGCGCTTCGGCCCGTGGCTGCCTTCATGGCTGGTATTGTGAGGGGCTGAATATGGAACTCCTCAACAACCTCGCGCTCGGCTTTTCGACGGCGACGTCGCTGGCAAACCTCGGTTTCTGCCTGATCGGCGTCCTTCTCGGCACGCTGATCGGCGTCCTGCCCGGCATCGGCGCCACCGCGACCATCGCCATGCTGTTGCCGATCACCTTCCAGATCGGCGACCCGGTTTCCTCCCTGATCATGCTCGCCGGCATCTATTACGGCGCGCAATATGGCGGCTCGACCACCGCCATCCTCATCAACATGCCCGGCGAATCCTCGTCAGCCGTCACCGCAATCGACGGCTACCAGATGGCCAAGAACGGCCGCGCCGGTGCGGCACTTGCCATCGCGGCAATAGGCTCGTTCTTCGCCGGCACGGTGTCGACCTTCCTCGTCGCCATCTTTGCCCCGCCGCTGACCGCGATCGCGCTGCAATTCGGCGCCGCCGAGTATTTTTCGCTGATGATCGTCGGCCTTGTCTCGTCCGTCGCGCTCGCCCACGGCTCGATTGTCAAGGCGCTGGCGATGGTCGTGCTTGGCCTGCTGCTCGGCATTGTCGGCACCGACATCTACACCGGCACGCCGCGCTTCACGCTTGGCATCCGCGAATATGCCGACGGGCTGAATTTCGTCGCGGTGGCGGTCGGCGTCTTCGGCGTCGCCGAAATACTGCGCAACCTCGAAAACGAGCACGAGCGCTCCGTGATGATCCGAAGGGTCTCCGGCCTAATGCCGACCCGCGAGGACTTTCGGCGTATGGCGGCGCCCATCGTGCGCGGGACGATCATCGGTTCGGCGCTCGGCATCCTGCCGGGAGGCGGCGCGATCCTTGCAGCCTTTGCCTCCTACACGGTCGAAAAGCGCGTATCTAAAAACCCGGGGGAATTCGGCAAGGGCGCCATCGAAGGCGTCGCCGGACCGGAATCGGCCAACAATGCCGGTGCGCAGACCTCCTTCATCCCGATGCTGACGCTCGGCATTCCGGCCAACCCGGTGATGGCGCTGATGATCGGCGCAATGATCATCCAGGGCATCGTGCCCGGCCCCAATGTCGCGATCGAACAGCCGGCGCTGTTTTGGGGCATCATCGCCTCGATGTGGATCGGCAATCTGATGCTGATCATTTTGAACCTGCCGCTGATCGGGCTTTGGGTAAAACTCCTGACGATCCCCTATTACGTGCTCTTTCCGATCATCATGGCGTTCTGCTCGATCGGCGTTTACAGCGTCAACACCAACATCTACGACCTCTACGCCGTCGCCTTCTTCGGCTTCCTCGGCTATCTCCTGACCAAGCTGCGCTGCGAACCCGCGCCGCTGCTGCTCGGCTTCGTGCTCGGCCCGCTGCTCGAGGAAAACCTGCGCCGCGCCATGATTCTCGCGCGCGGCGACCCGACCACCTTCGTGACAAGGCCGATCAGCGCCGGCCTGCTCTTCATCGCGCTCGCCGTGCTCGTCATCGTCTTCCTGCCGGCGGTCAAGAAGAAGCGCGAAGAGGTGTTTGTGGAGGAGAATTAGATTAGCGAAAGTCACGCGGCCGCCTGTCCACGGGCGCGGCCGCCGATGCGGGCTCCGGTTTCCGAATCGAACAGAAAGACAGCGGTGTCCTGGAAGGTGATGCCGATCGGCTCATCCATATCGTAGTGCGCCGATTTGTCGGCCTTGACGGTTACGGTGGCCCCACCGAATTGGCAGGTGATCAAGGTATGATCGCCGATCAGTTCCACAGCGTAGACCCGCGCCGCGATCTTGCCCTGCGATGGGTCCGTGACCCGGCAATCCTCGGGCCGGAGTCCGGCAGTGACCTTGTTCCGGCTCTCGGCGACGCTGGTCGCAAATCGTCCTTCGGTGCAGGCGAAGGTCCCCTCGACCAGCTCGCCCTGGAGAAAATTCATCGGCGGCGAGCCGATGAAGCCGGCGACGAACAGGTTCGCCGGATCGTCGTAGATCTGTCGGGGCGTCGCGATCTGCTGCACGACGCCGCGGTTCATGATGGCAACACGGTGAGCCAGGGTCATGGCCTCGATCTGATCGTGGGTGACGTAGATCGTCGTCACGCCCAGATCGGCCTGCAGGCGTTTCAGCTCCGAGCGCATGTGGCCACGCAGCTTGGCGTCGAGGTTGGAGAGCGGCTCGTCCATCAGGAAGACGCTCGGCCGCCGCACCATGGCGCGGGCGAGCGCGATGCGCTGCCGCTGACCGCCGGAAAGCTGCCGTGGATAGCGGTCGAGGAACTCCTCAAGGTGGACTTTTACTGCGGCGCTGCGGACGGAGGCGTCGCGTTCGGTTCGCGGCACGCCCCGCAGCTTCAGCGGATATGCGATGTTCTCCGCAACCGTCATGTGCGGATAGAGCGCGTAAGACTGGAACACCATCGCCACGTCGCGATACTTGGGCAGCACGTGGGTGACGTCGCGGTCGCCAATGAGGACGCGGCCGGAACTCACCGATTCAAGCCCGGCGACCATGCGCAGCGCCGTCGTCTTGCCGCATCCCGAAGGGCCGAGCAGCACCAGGAACTCACCGTCCGCTATCTCCAGGTCGAGCCCTTTGACGACTTCGACCGCGCCGAAGGACTTGTAGATATCGGACAGGGTGACCCGCATATCGACTAGCCCTTCACTGCGCCGACCAGCAGCCCGCGCGCGATGTGCTTCTGCAGGATGCTGGAGATGACGATCACAGGGGCGATCATCACGGTGATCAACACCGACATGTTCCACCATTGCGGCCCGCGGGTCGTGTTCTGTGCCGATACCAGCACCGGCATCGTCTGCGCATCGGCATTGGAGAGGAAGAGGGCCAGCAGATACTCGTTCCAGGCAAGGATCAGCACCAGCAGGAAGGTCGCGACCAGGCCGGATCGCACCAGCGGCAGCGCGATGGTGAAGAACACGCGGAACTTGGAGGCTCCGTCTATCTGTGCGCTCTCCTCAAGGTCGAGCGGGATGCCGGCGAAGAAATCGCGCGTCAGCCACACGACGATCGGCAGGTTGATGGCGGTGTAGGTGGCGATCAGCGCCACCTGCGTGTCAAGCAGACGCATCTGCTGAAACATCACGTAGATCGGCAACACGGCGACGATCGGTGGCATGATGCGGTTCGAGATGATCCAGAACTCAATGTCGTTGTTGCCGACCGCAAGCTTCGTGCGTCCAACGAGCGTGAACAGCGCAATGATGAAGAGAGCGGCTGCCATGGCAATGGCGATCTCCCACCGCACGCCGAAAGTGGCCACCGCCACGATGATTGCGGTGAGCAGGATCAAGAAGATTGCAACGGCGGCGAGCTTCACCTGGAAGCGGATACGCACGAGCGCGTAGGCCGCCAGCGAGCCGATCAGGACTGCGAGCAGCGTGCTGGCCACCGCGACGACGACGGAATTCATATAAGGGCGCAGTGTGTAATTCTGCACGAGCATGAAATCCCATGCCTGCAGCGAAGGGGCAAAGTCGACGAACGGGAGATAGAACGGCCCGTTGTCGACCTCGCCAGGGCCCTTGAAGGAGGTGATGAACACCCAGTAGAGAGGAACCACCACAACCAGCGCCCACAGAAACAGCAGCGCATAGGTCACGACCCTGGCGACCGGCGCCTGGCTGTCGATCGAAGCCGGCTCGAACAGCCGGCGCGCCAGTGAGCGCGGCTCGGCGCTCATGCTTCGAACCGGCGCGCCGGCCGGACCACGAAGTTGAAGAACGAGACGCATACGATGGTCGAGATGAAGAGCAGCATGTAGCCGATAGCGGCCGAGCCGCCGAGATCCTGGGTGCGCCAGGATATGAAGGAATGGAGCGTCATCGATTCCGTCGCCAGGCCAGGGCCGCCGCCGGTGAGCACGTTCGGCAGGTCGATGATCTTGAAAGCCTCGATGAGCCGGATCAGCACGACGGTAGCGGCAATCGGCGCGATCGCTGGCCAGGTAATGTCGCGAAAAATCTGGAAGCCGTTGGCGCCGTCGAGCCGCGCCGCCTCGACCTGATCGCGCGGCTGGTTCTCAATGGCCGCCAGCAGCACGATGAACATGAACGGCGTCCACTGCCAGGTGTCGCCGACCAACACCATCAGCCGTGCCGACCAGGCCTCCGTGGCCCACGACCACTCGCTGATGCCGAAAGCGCGCACGAGCGGGGCGAAGGGTCCCTTCTGCATGTCGGCGAGCATGCGAAATGTGTAGGCGATGCCGACCGGGGTCACCATCAGCGGGATGAAGAAGAGGACACGAAAGAAATTCCGGCCGCGGATAGGCTGGCCGCAGAGGAGCGCGAGGCCCAGTCCCAGTGCGAACTGCACGGATACGCCGACGAACACGTAGAGAAGCGTGTTGACGACAGTCCCTGGCACACCGCCAGGCGCCATGGTGGCCAGCGCAAGTACCGCCAGGCCCATAGCCATTGCCGTCGCGAGAAGGCGACCAACCACGCCCGCGATGGTCGGCCTGCCATGCTGGAGATAGCGGGCGAGAAGAAAAAACAGCCCTGCCGCGATCAACGCCAGCAAAGCGGATTGGACAAAGCCGAACGTGCCGAACTTGCCGAGCAGGTGATACTGCTGCGAGCCGACCAGCAGCTTGCGGAAGTTCAAAAGTCCGATGAATTTCAGCGTGAATCCGCCCGACGCGAGCGCAAAGCGCGAAAGCGCGAGATAGGCCGAGATGATGAGCGGAAAAATCGCGAAGCAGAGAAGCACGATGACGGCTGGCAGCACCATGATCCGGCCCGAGTGACCGTCCAGCCATTCGGCCCAGCTGCGGCGGTCGGCAGCTTCTGGCATGGTGTCGGTTGCGGTCATCATAACCCGGGAAAGTGTGGCAGGCATGAGACCCGGCGCGGACCGATGCCACGCCGGGTCGATTGCTTGACGCCTATTTGGCGCCGATGGTCGCCTTGTAAAGTTTGAGCTGCTCGTCTTTGCCAATCTCTTCGTTCAGCTCATTCCAGCCTTCCTCGACTGCCGCGACGGTCGCTTCCTTGTCGATTTCGCCGGCGAGGAAGCGCGAGACCGCCTCGTCGAGCACGACCTGCTGGTACTTCTGATTTTGTGGGATGCGCAGGTCGAGGATCATGTTCGGGCTGCTCATGCTGTCATTGATCGCGCCCAGGTAGATTTTAGCCTCCTCCTCGCTCATCCCGGCCTTCTTCCAAAGGTCGCTGTAGCTGAGCTGCGAGGTGCGGTACGGGTTGAAGCCGGTGCCGCCGACGGTCACGTCGGCATTCGACTGTGCCGGCTGCGTCATGAACGAGAAGTAGGCGTAGGCGGCGTCCTTTACCTTCGGATCGGCCGCCGCGTTGATGCCGCCGCCCCAGCCGCCAAAGGCGGCGAATGGTGCATGGTTCACGCCGTCGATCGCGTGCGGGCAGTTTTCTGCCGTGCAGGCCTCGAGCTTGCCGGTGTCCCAGTTCAGGACCTCCTTGGATCCGGGCATGATCGCCGCGCCCCATTTGCCCATCACCTTCGACTGGGCCGGATCGATCGAGATCGTGCCCACATCACCCCAGTCGAGGTTCAGCGCGCAGCGGCCGGAAGCGAAGAGCGGCCTTGTGTCGCTGACGTCGAGGTTTAGCTCGTCCGGCGGGCCGTACTTGGTCGATTCAGACAGGAAGTCGAGCGCCTTGCGGAAGGCGTCGTTGTTGACGAGCGGCGTCATGTCCTTGGTGTTGAAGAAAGTGCCCTGGCTGGTTCCCTTGGACTGGGTCATCGAGCCGACCACATCGGTGACGAACCAATAGCTCTGCGCGTTGCGCTTCTTGGCGATGCACGAGCCGAAATCCGGCGTGCCATCGCCGCTCATGTCCTTGCCATGCGTGGCCTTGGCGACCTCCAGATACTCGTCCCAGGTTTTCGGCACCGCCAGGCCGGCCGCTTCGAGCACGTCCTTGCGGTAGTACATCATGTGGAAGTCGCCATCGAGCGTGATCATGTAGGTCTTGCCGTTGTACTTCTCGGAGAAGTCCCGGAAGAACGCGCCCACATCGTCCTGCTGGATGTCCTTGTCGGCCTCGACCCGCGGCGTCAGGTCCTCGAGGTAGCCGCCGGCAATGTAGTCGACCATCCATTGCGGGGCGAACACGCCGGCGTCGACCGAGTTGGTGCCGCTCGCCCAGTCGGTGAGAATCTTTTGATAGAGATCCGAGAAGGGCACCGCGATGACGTTGATCTTGGCGCCGGTGAGCGCTTCGAACTCGGGCGCGCGCCTCTGCAGCGGCTCCTGAATCGCACCGGTCTGCGTAATGACGTTCACGGTAACTCCCGCAAACGGCTTGTCCTGCGCGAAGGCAGGTGCGCCAACCAGCGCGGAAAAGGCCGAAACGCCGGCCAGAAAGGCCCCAATTCTCATCAGACTTCCTCCCGTGTTGACCGGGACTTGTTCCTGCGAAAACCAAGCCGCCGGTATCTCCCCGTCGGCTGCCGTCGCCAGAGCACGGCACCAACGCTCCTCAAGCACAATATCGGCATCGCGCAGCGAGTCCAGTGCCTTGCCGCAACGGAAGGTGAGGTGCCCAGCGGGGCTTCCCGGCTAATGCATATCGCCCAAAAGCATTGCCTCGGGCATGACCCTGGGCGTGACCCAAGGGTGCGCAGCCGTTTTGAGCGCGCCGCCGCCGGGAATCCCGTCACCGGTGCTCACCACCGTCGGCATGGGCGTCACTGCAAGTTGGTGTGGCGGTACAACATCAGTCTGTGCGCGTCGGATATCTGCTGCGCCAGGCCGAGCACAACGCTGTCGAGCAGGATGAGGCAGGATTGCTCGAACAGGCTGCCGCCAAACTGTTTCGATTCCCCGACAGGGACATGCAGCGTGACATCGGCAATGCCGGCCAGGGTCCCCGCTGGCTTATGCGTCAGCGTAACGACCTTGGCGCCCTCCGCCTTGGCGATGCGGGCAAAGCCTGTGCTGACCGGCGTCTCTCCAGAGCCGGAGACGATCAGCAGCGCATCGCCCTTGCGGATCGATGGCGCCGATACCTCACCGACGAAATGCACCATCCGGCCAAGATGCATGAAGCGCATCGCACCCATCTGCGCAACAAGGCCGGAGCGCCCCTGCCCGGAAAAGAACCATCGCTGATCGGGGTCATCGAACGCCTGCACCAGCCTTGCAAAGGCGTCAGCGTCGATCCGGCCAAGAACGTCGGTTATCTCCTGTCCCACGGCCAGCCACGGCCTGGATTGGGCAATCTGTCGCGAATCCATCGGGCTACCTCTTTCGGACTTGCGGATTCTGTGATGGCGCTGCCAACCACCAGGATTTCAGGCTCGACTGCGATCACCGCTTCCAGCGTGTCGGGGCCGATCCCGCCGGCGAGCGAAACCAGAAAGCCGCGATCGTGCATCTTTCTCACGGCGTCGATGTGTGAGGTGGAGGTGTTGCCCGCCAGCCGCGCATCGGTTGGCGAGTGGAGCGCGACATAACCGAAGCTTTCGGGGAAGACAGCATTCAAGGGAAGCAATTCTGCCTTGCCCGACTCGGTGATGGTGTCGACGATGACGGTCGCGCCGAAGGCGGTGGCACGTTTTCCCACCGTCTCATGCGTGGCGGACGAAGCACACGACAGGACCGTCATGAACGCGGCACCGGCGCCGAATACCATATCAGCCTCGAACTGGCCGCCGTCGACGGTTTTGGTATCAGCCAACACCATGACTTCAGGGCAGAGCTCGCGCGCCGTGGTGATGGCAGAGAGGCCGAGACGTTTCAGCAACGGCGTGCCGATCTCGATAATGTCGGCGAACGCCTTCATCTGCGGGAGCAGGGCCAGGTGTTCAGGCTTGTCGAAGGCGACTTGGAGGAGCAAGGCGGTTCTCTCGGATGCTTAAGGCAGCGGGTGCGGCATGACGACAACGGCCAACCTACTGTCGTGTGCAGCGTACAGTAGATTTGACAGGTCGAGCCAATCAACAGCGAACGTCGACAATTCCGTTCAGTGGCAGATCGCAAACCTCTTGGATTGGCCGAACCGCCCCTCGCCTCGTCATCCCACGGCGGAGCAAGGAGCGAAGCGACGCGGCGCAGACCCTGGGATCCATGCCGTTGCCTCGCGGCAGTGCTCCAGCGGACCGGAACCGAGCGCCTACCACGCGTTCCGCCCGCCGTAGCGGATGGCGAAGCGCGAGCAGTCGCCGGATTTAAGCTCCGTCATGCGGCGGCCGAGATCATTGGTGACGCCGATGCAGATCGTGCCGCGCTTCTGGCTCGCGGTCATGGTGGCAAGTCGGTCGCTGTTCTGAGCCGCTGCAATTCTCGGCGGATGTCACGGAATGGATCCCAGGGTCTGCGCCGCGTCGCTTCGCTCCTTGCTCCGCCCTGGATGATGAAGGAATTACGGTGACAGTGCACCATTTTTTCTTTCCGCCTGCCGCGTTTCCCTATTTAATGGCTTTTCCGGTTTGCTCGGCACCTGGCCCGGAAGTGCTTCGCTGTCCACCGGCCGCCCAGGTGCCGACATCGGCGACACTTACTGCAAGTCGAGCCATGCGCTCGATCTACACACAGCCATGGGAAAAAGTGCACTGTCACCGTAATTCTGTCACCGTGATTCCGGATCGCCGACGCCGACATAGAACGTGCCGTCGCTCCAGATCGCATGCATGATCTCACCGCCAGCTTGCGCGCCACTACGCCTGGATGTATGGGGTACGGGCCTAGCAGGGACGGCAAAGCACGCACCGGTGCCAGAATATTGGCAGGAATTAGCCGGAATGCAGAATCAAGCAAGCCGATAAGCAACCAACTAAAGGCCGAGTTCGATGAGGCTGGAGCCGTCAGCGGGCGGTCCACGAACCGCTGGCGCGAGCGGCATCGAAGCACACTTTGCTAGGGCGGTTGCCTTTGAGTGCGGCTTTCAGAGCGGCAACGCCACGTTTGTACTCTTTAGTTTTGTCATACTTCATGTTCTCAACAATGAAGTCACCAAAACGCTTGTCGTTATAAATTGATTGAGAGCAAAACAAATAAGCCGCCATCTGATATCCGTGATCGAAGGCAACCGAGTTGGCGTGGGCGGCGGTTGAAACGAATGCGTTTACGCAAATCACTATTGCTGCGACCGGCATTATGCCGATGTAAGATAACTTCATTGTTGTTGGCCCTCTCCTAAGACGCGGGGAACTTGCCGAAAATTTTGCTTTGGTGCAAGCCGTTGCGAGATAGCATGCGATTTAGATTGACCCTGCCAATCCTTTTGGAAATGCTGCCGCTTCCGCCTGCCGCGTTTCCCTATTTCATGGCTTTTCCGGTTTGCTCGGCACCTGGCCCGGAAGTGCTTCGCTGTCCACCGGCCGCCCAGGTGCCGACATCGGCGACGCTTACTGCAAGTCGAGCCATGCGCTCGATCTACACACAGCCACAGCCGGGCAAACATGGGAAAAAGTGCACTGTCACCGTAATTCCCATTCTACAGTTCTCTTGATACCGAAGCTAGTTGAGAACCCATAAGGTCCGCTGCCATAAACACCACCGGCACCAGTTCTAGATTCGAGATAACCGTCCATTTTAACCTCCCGGTTAGATGTAAATGAATACTCTTAGCGCGAGAAAATATAGAGAATAGCAAACTGCGAAAACGATTATTATCGCTGTCACAGCTAACCTGAGTGATGATATCCTTTCATCATCAAACCCGGAAGAAATCAATGATTGTGTTTGATCATCGAATTCTACAATCCCGTTCACAATCATGAAAACCAAGCATGGGTATAACAAAAAAGAAACAAACAACAATCGACTTGATTCGTCTTCATTGCTGTCCGAGATAATTATGCCGACAGAAATAATCGAAAGCCACGAACAAATACATGAAATTAATGCAAATTTCATGAAATTTCTTTCGGGTCTGAACCTATCTTCAGGTGTTCTCAGCCGTTCGAAGATCATTTTCAGCTCTCACCTTTCATGGAACGCTACGCCCGCAGGGATGGCATCGTTGGACACGGTCAGAACCTTGCCATTCAAGGTACCATATTATGTGAAGGGGAAAGCTTCGAGCTTGACCCGCACATCCTGCCCTTCGTGCACAAAACCCTTGTCGCGGTTGAGCAGCATCGCCTCGATCTCGAGGGCCGTGCCGTGCCATCAGGCACGATCACCATAAGCCGTTGGCCAGTCTGCACCACTTCGCCCAGCGTGTTGACCTCCAGTTGCTGCACACGGCCGGCAACCGGCGATTTGAGCAGGCTGGCGCGCTCGAACAGTTCGGCCTTGGCCAGGTCCTGCCGCAGCACGCCGATCGAGCGGTCGATCTCGATCAGTTCGGAGGCGACCTTGTCGAGATAGGCCTCGCGACGCGCGCGCTTCTGCGCGCCAAGCGTTCTCACGGTCGCTTCAAGCTCGGCTATATGGCCCTCGTTGGCCACCGTCGCCATCACCTGGCTCTGCTCGCCCTGGCGGGCGTCGATGGTGTTGGTCTTGATACCGACCTTCCGCTTTTCCAGTTCCTCAAAGACATCCAGCCGGTCGCCGGCCAGGCTGACCAGCTTGCGGCGCTCGATCAGCGACTTGTTGCCGCTGGCGAAGGTCTTGCTATCTTGGCCTTGAGCTTCAGGCGTTTTGCCGCCCGCACGATGTCGACGCGATCGGCGAACCGCTCGCCCAGCCCAAGGTCATGGCGAATGGCGTCGGGATCAGCCGGCTGGCGCAGATACTGCGTCATCAGCGTCAAGCAAACGACGCCGCTGTCCAGCCCGATTATGATCGGCGTGGCCGCTCCCACATGCCTTCCCCGCAAAACCCAATTGCCCTGTTTTCTTTTATCAGCCTATACATGCCGCACAAGCAAGAGTTGAAGTAAAGAAAAGAGGAAGTGTTGCACAAATGCCAGAGAAGAGCTTATATTATTACATTCTAAATGATGAATATATAAGACCTTCGGCTTGAACGGTCCACCGACAGTGGCCGCTCCGGCCTTCATCTGCGGGAGCAGAGCCAGGTGTTCAGGCTTGTCGAAGGCGACTTGAAGGAGCAAGGCGGTTCTCTCAGATTGCTTAAGGCAGCGGGTGCGGCATGACGACAACGGCCAACCTACTGTCGTGGGCTTGGTACTCAAAATCTGCCATAATCCAGCAATCTCCAAGCTGGTCTGCATAGGGAGAGCAAATCGTACCCTGCAAAGCAAGTGTGGTTCTTGTCGAAAAGCAGGAGGTGCGGGCCTGATCAACGCCGACGCCAACAGCAACGCAATATGAGGAAGTCCTTTGACGAGATTGTTTGAGCCCACGGGATGCAAGGTCGATCTGTCCACTGGTGCGATGGCAAATGCAACCGGCAGCTACCAGAAACGCTTCCGCGATCTGGACGGGCTCTACGCGGATGCTGCGGCCTTCGAAGCCATGCGCGCGACGTGGGGCGAGCGCATCGTCTACGAGGTATGCGAGTTCCGGCCGACCGAACTGTCGGGCGACCTGATTTTCGGCATCACGAGCATGCAGCCCGGCAAGGTCGGCGACGAGTATTTCATGACGCGCGGTCATATCCACAAGCAGGCCGACCGGCCCGAGATCTACTATGGCCAGAAGGGGCACGGCCTGATGCTGATGGAATCGCCGGAGGGCGAGGTCCGGATCGTTACGGTCGATGCGCAGACCGTCTGTTACGTCCCCCCTTTCTGGATCCACCGCTCGATCAATGTCGGAGACGACGAGTTGGTGATGCTGTTCTGCTACCCCGCCGATTCAGGGCAGGACTACGAGATCATCGCGAGATCGGGAGGCATGCGCTCGCGCGTGGTCGCCGGCGATGGAGGCTGGAAGGAAGTCGACAACCCGGATTGGCGACCGCGCGACGCAGAGCTGATCTCCGCCCTCTATGGGCAACGATCCCGCACGGTGCCGGCATGAAGGTGCTGCGCGCGCAGGAAATCCGGGAGACCGGCAAATGAGCGGCTATCGGCCGGCTACCCAGCCGACATTCTATTTTATCGGCGTCACGACGACGAGCAGTTCGATCATGCGGGTTTTCCCCGCATGGGCACGCTACCTCGGACTGAAGGATGCGGTTCTCAAGGGCATCGACTTTCCGCTCCATGCCGATCCGGACGCCTACCGTGAGGTCGTCTCCTTCATGAAATCCGACCCGCTGTCGCTTGGCGCCCTCGTCACCACGCACAAGATCGATCTTTTCAACGCAGCGCGCGACCTGTTCGACGTCATCGATCCGCACGCTCGCCTAATGCATGAGACCAGTTGCCTGTCGAAGCGGGGCGGCAAACTCATCTGCCATGCCAAGGATCCGATCTCTTCTGGCCTAGCGATAGACGGTTTCATTCCGGCGGGATATTTTGCGGACACCGGCGCGGAAGTCCTGTCGATGGGAGCTGGCGGATCGACGATAGCGATCACCTGGCACCTGATGCGCAAGGAACGTGGACCTTCGCGCATCATTGTCACCGACCGTTCGCAGCCGCGTCTCGACCAAATCGAGCGCATCCACAAAGAGATGACGTCGACGGTCGAGATCAAGTATGTCCTGGCAGACCGGCCCGAGATCAATGATGAGGCGTTGGCGGCGCTGAAGCCAGGCTCGCTGGTGATCAACGCGACCGGACTTGGCAAGGACGCCCCAGGCTCGCCGATCACCGATGACGCCGAATTCCCCAAGCGCGGCATTGCCTGGGATCTCAATTATCGCGGCGACCTGATCTTCCTTAATCGGGCAAGGCGGCAGCAGGCCCGACAGCAGTTGCAGATCGAGGACGGTTGGACGTATTTCCTGCATGGCTGGACGCAGGTGATCGCAGAGGTCTTCGACATCGCAATCCCGGTGTCGGGGCCGGATTTCGACGAGATGTCGCGCATCGCCATCGAAGCGGCGAAAGCCTAATGCCGTGGAACGCATTCTCGTCATGCCGCGCTCGCTCTGACCGATAGACAGAGGGTCTCATGTTTGCCCATCTCAGGACTCTCCCGAAATGAGCGGCGAGCTTTTCCTCGCCATCGATGTCGGCACCGGCAGCGTCCGCGCCGCACTGATCGATGTCACCGGCAAGATCCTCGAACTTGCGTCGCGAGAGCACGACCAGATCGTGCCGGAGTTCGGCTGGGCCGAACAGCGGCCGACCGACTGGTGGGAGGGTGCGCGAGCGAGCGTCAAGACGGTGCTGGACCGCGTCGATGGCGCCCGCGAATACATCTCAGCTATCTGCGTCTGCGGGCAGATGCACGGGCTGGTCCTGCTCGACGCGCACGGAACGCTGACGCGCGACACGGCGCCGCTCTGGAACGACAAGCGCACCATCGATCTCGTACGTCGCTTCGAGGAAGCGAATGAGCCGGACAGCTACCTGCCCGAAAGCGGCAACACGCCGACCCCCGCATGGCCGGGTTTCAAACTGCAATGGGTCCGAGACAACGATCCCGCCGCATACGCCCGCAGCGCAGTCGCCATCATGCCGAAGGATTACATCAACTACCGGCTGACCGGCGAGATTGCTATGGATACAGGCGATGCGTCCTGCAGCTTCCTGATGAACCCAGAGCGGCTCGACTGGTCGCCGGTGATGATCGAGCGCATGGGTCTTGACGCCGCCAAGCTGCCGCCGATCCGCAACCCGATGGATGTCGTCGGCCACGTCACCGAACAGGCGGCGCGCGACACCGGCTTGCGGTCAGGAACCCCCGTGCTGGTCGGCGGCGCCGACTATCCGGTGGCACTGCTCGGATCAGGCGCTTGTCGGCCGGGAATGGGTTCCGACAGCACCGGCACGGGCGCCATCATCACGGCGATCGCGGAGAAGCCGCTGCTTGACCCGGAAATCTCGAACGTTGCGACGATCGAAGGCAACTGGGCGCCGTTCGTGCTGCTGGAGACTGGCGGCGACGGCATGCGCTGGGCTCGCCGCGCCTTCCACGGCAACGCGCTGTCTTACGACGAGATCGTCGCCCGCGCCGCCGAGGCACCTGCCGGTTGCGACGCATTGCTCTTCATGCCCTTTCTCACGGGCGAGCGCCTGGGGCGTCATCGCAACGCCCGCGCACAGTTCTTCGGATTGGGCGCCGCGCATGGCATGGAACATCTGCATCGCTCGATCCTGGAAGGCATCGCCTTTGCCATGACGCGTCACATCCGCATCATGGAACATGCGTCAAACAAGCCGCTGGAGCGCGTTATCGCCGCGGGTGGCGGGGCGCGCACTGAACTCTGGCTGAAGATCAAGGCGAGTGCCTTCAACATTCCGATCCTGGTTCCGCGGGAGCCCGAATGCGGCATTGTCGGCTGTGCCGCGATAGCCGCGACGGCGACCGGCCGCTTCTCGCGCGTCGAACAGGCGGCCGAGCGTTTCGTGAGCTACGGCGCCGAAATCCTGCCGGACCCCAGATGGGCCGAGACCTACAGGCGCACACAACCCGTTTTCGACCAGCTCTACTACCACAGCCAGGCGCTCTACGACGACATCGACGCACTGGCGGCCGCCACACGGCCGACGCAGCCGTGACGTCTGCGATCGGCCCGATCGCCCGCTGCCGCGACTGGCGCCGCGGCGGGCTTGGGAGGGCCTCAAACGGCCTGATACTCCTGCGACTTGAACGAAAGGTGCTTCACGCCTTCCGGCGCATCCGAGATTTTCCGGATGTTCGCCCAGGTCTGCTTGTAGTTCGGCAGGATCAGCTCATTCGTGCCAGCGTTGATGACGTTGCCCTGCACGCCGGTCGGGAATCCGAACAGCATGAAAGTCTCGCCCTTTCTGGCGGTCGGTGTCGGATAGACCATCGCCTGGGTTGAGCCGCTCTCGTTGTAAACCTCGACGAGGTCGCCATTCTTCACGCCGAGTTCGGTCATGTCGTCCGGACTCATCTCGATGAACGGATAGGGCCAGCGGTCCATCACGAATTCGCTCTCCTGGTCCAGGAAGGCATTCTGCCAGACCTGGTTCGCGCGCCCGTTGTTGATGAGATACTTGTTGTTCTTCTTCTGCTCCTCCTTGCCCGGCGCCTGCAGGCCGCGCCATTGCGCTTCCATGAAGGTCGCCTTGCCGTCCTTTGTCCCGAACTTGCCGTCGGTATAGAGACGCTTGGTGCCGACGATCTTCCCGTTTTCGAAAGCGGTGGCGGGCTCCTGGAAGCCGTTATTGCCCATGGCCTTCAGACGTTCATAGGTGACGAACTCGCCTCCTCCGGCATTTTTGTTGTAGCCGTCCATGAAGGCGTCTTCCTCGGTCTTCCAGTCGTAACCCTTGAACTGGTCGGCATAGGCATTGTCGCCCATTTCGCGCAGGACCTTCTCCATGTGCTGGGCAAGCCCGGCCGCGATGAGGCAGTCCGGCTTGGCATTGCCGGGCGGGTCCATGTAGCGCTCGACGAGACGCATGCGACGTTCGCCGTTCATCGACGTCAGGTTCATCTCGCCTGATTCCGCAGCCGGCAGCCAGACATGGCTCGCTGCCCCTATCTTCGAAGGGATGATGTCGACGTCGACCGAGAACAGGCCGCCAGCCTTGATCGCGTCGGTGATCGCCTTCACCATGGCGTCGCGATCGCCATAGGGTACTGCATTCATCGCATCCTTCACGATGTCCGTGCGCTTCTTGTAGACCATGTTGAACTGGTGGGCATTCAGCGTGGTCTTGTAGTGATCGCAGGCCCAGATGTGATGAACGCCGCCCTTGCCCTCGATCAGGAGCTTGTCGACATAGGCGGCGGGCCGGCCGACATGCGCGTCGGAGGGACGGACATAGCCTTCCTGGTGACCGCCCATGCGCACGCAGCCGCCACCCTCGCGACCGACATTGCCGGTGGCGAGCGCGATATTCACGAGCGCGGCATTGGTGCGATAGTTGTCGTTGCCCCAGATCAGGCCTTTTTCGTAGGCGAACATGGTGCGTCGACGCTTACCTTCCTTGGGTTCGGCGATCCATGACGCCGACTGACGGATTTGGTCGACACTCAGCCCGGTAATTTTCGCGGCATCCTCAAGCGTGGTCTTGTTGGCGGCGAGCGCCTTTTCGAAATCGGTGGTCGACGCGTCGATGAAGGTCTTGTCGATCCAGCCCTTGTCCGCAATCTCGGTTAGCCAGGCATTGAACAACACCATGTCCGTGCCGGAATTGATGGCAAGGTGCATGACGTTTTCCTTGCCGGCTTCGGCTTCGGCCGCATTGACCGATACGGTGCGGCGCGGATCGACGAAGATGATCCGTCCCTTGGCATGCGGTTCGTCCGGAAGCTGCTCCTGTTTTTTCTGCATCGAAGTGCCACGCAGGTTCGGGACCCAATGATTCAGGAAATAGTTGGTCTGCGTCTCGAGCGGGTTGTTGCCGACCGAGACGAGCGTATCGGCCAGTTCGGCATCCTCGTAGCAGTTATTCAGCTCACCGACGCCCATGTCGCGGGTCGCATGAACCTCGGAATTGTAGGCCGGCCTGTTATGGATGCGGATGTTCTTCACCTTCATGGAGCCGAAGTAGAGTTTTCCGGTGCCCCAGGTGTTTTCGTAACCGCCGGCCGAGCCGCCATGATCGAAGACGGAGACGAACAGCCCATCCTCACCCTGATCCTTGACGACGGCGGCCGTGACACGAGCAACGAGATCGAGGGCATCCTCCCACGAGGTCGGCTGCATCTGGCCGTAGCGCCAGACCATCGGGTCGGTGAGACGTTGCTGCTGCGACCCGCGGGCGGTCGAGTAACGCAGTTCGCCCATGCGAGCGCCGCGCACCGAACCGAGGCCGGAATTCACTTCGCAGTCGTGGTCCGGCTTGATGACGATGTGGACGTCCTTACCGTCCTGCTTGACGATGTTGTACATCGAAGGCGCGTACCAGGCGTCGGTCTCGGCCGCCTGCTGCTCAGACAGATCGACGCCGAATACATTCGAGGCGGCATCGGTACCGCCCTGCTTGTTGGTCGGCCAGGTGTAGGCGTGGTAGCCGCAACCGACGATGCAGTAATGGCAGGTGACGTTGTGTTTCTTCGCATCCGCCGGAATGATCGGCAGCCGGTCGATGTGACGTTTGTAAGCCATGATCCGATCCTTCCTTAAAGTACGTTGCTCAGACGACCGTAGAGCAGCTCATCCACACCCTCGGCATAGATGTCGCCCTTGTCGTCGATGCGGAGCGTGTATTGCGGCAGGTTGGCGGTCGACTGCCCCCAGATCTGTTGCCCGCCGGCATCGGCGTCGAAGCGCGAATAGTGGCCGGGGCAATTGAAGGAGTGGTCGTCGGCGTTGTAGTTGAGCGGGAAGCCCTTGTGGGGACACGTGGTCGAGAACCCGACGATGTCGCCGTCAGGACCGGCGCCACCTTCCACTTTCATTCCAAGCTTCAGCAGCACACCGGGCGCGTTCTCATCGGGGTAGCCGACATCGAAAGGCTCGTTTGGTTTCAAGTCGGCTATATTGGCCAACTTGTTCGACGGGTATTCGACCAGTGCCAGACCGGGTGCAGCCTTGGTCTGAGCTTGCGCCGGCAGCGCCACTGCGGTGGCCATGCCGGCGGCGGCGAACGCCCCTCCCCTTAAAAATTGACGACGGCCGACATCGACCAGCTTGTTGCAGCGATCCATGCATTCCTCCCATTGGCGAAATCGTTGCAAGCGGCTTTGCAACGCCTATGCCAACCCGAGGAGCCGCAGATTTCATTCAAGAAACTGCTGTAGGGCCAGCGCCAAGAAGCCTGCACGTTCGGAAATCCGGACATGCTGACTGCCGAAGGTTCAGGAAGTCGAACGTGCCCGATCGGCAACGCCGAGCCGCGTCATCTTCTCCCAAAGGGTCGTTCGGGAGATCGCCAGCAACCCAGCTGCCTTTGCAATTTGACCACCCGTTTCGTCCAGCGCGCGCTCTATCTGCCGCCGCTCGGCGGCATCGCGAACGTCGGCTAGCGGGGCGAATGCCGCGCTTGCGGGCTTTGTTGTCCGTTCCGGGAACAGGTCACCGGGCATGATCCACTCACTGGTCGACAACGCCACCGCCCGCTCAACGCGGTTTCTAAGCTCCCGCACATTTCCGGGCCAGGGATAGGCAAGTGCAGCCTCCTCGGCAAGCGCGCTGAAGCCCCGGATCCGGGTATCGGATCGGGTCACTGCATTCTCAAGGAACCTGTCGAGAAGCCAGGTGATGTCCTCAAGCCGCTCGCGCAGCGGTGGAATCGTCACCGGCAGGACCGCAAGTCGAAAATAGAGATCTTCGCGGAAGCTCGACGGCCCGTCGCGTTGGCCAAGACCACGATGAGTGGCGGAAACGACCCGGGCTCGAAAAGTGCAGGGCGTCTCG
The DNA here is from genome assembly GCF_024707545.1 of Mesorhizobium onobrychidis. NCBI lineage: Bacteria > Pseudomonadati > Pseudomonadota > Alphaproteobacteria > Hyphomicrobiales > Phyllobacteriaceae > Mesorhizobium > Mesorhizobium onobrychidis. Next base: position 2,830,228 of record NZ_CP062229.1, on the reverse strand, counting down.
CCCCCCACGCGATTGAAACTGCCATCCTCTATGAGCCTGAGCAGTTTTGCCTGAAGCGGCATTGGCATGTCGCCGATCTCATCCAGGAACAACGTGCCCTTTCCGGCCCGCTCGGCATATCCGAGGTGCCGCTGTTGCGCACCGGTAAACGCCCCTTTTTCGTGACCGAAAATCTCGCTTTCCAGTAATTCGGCCGGGATAGCCGCACAGTTCACGGCGATGAACGGCTCTAGGCGCCGAGGTGAAACCTCATGGAGCAGGCGGGCCGCTACTTCTTTCCCGCATCCGGTCTCGCCGGTGATCAGGACAGGCAGATCGTGGCCCGCGTAACGACGCAGCAAGTCTTCGGCATTCTGGATGGCCGGGGACTCGCCGAGGAAATAGCCCTTGAGACGAAGCTGACTATGCGTTGTCCGCCGCGCGGCATCTATGCGCCGCAGGAATTCATCCATCACGAACGGCTTGGTCATGAAATCGACCGCGCCGGATCGCATCAACCGGACAGCTTGGTCAATCTCACCATGGCCGGTCACGAAGATAAAGGGTGGGGAATTCGGCAGATTGGCAAGCTCGCCGAAAACCACTTCGCCGGAAATATCCGGGAGACGGATGTCACAAATCACCAGGTCGAGGGAATCGCAGAGGCCTTCAATTCCGGAGATGGCATCTCGCCCTGATTGCCACCACGTCACTCGCCAGCCCTCGAGCTCGAGACGCTGGACGATCGAGCCGCCCATGACGAGATCGTCCTCGACGAGGCCTATCCGGGCGCGGTCAGGCAGCATGGGCTTTGACGTCCTCGCTGTCGAAGGGAATTGTCAGCGTGACCGCCGTCCCTCCCCCTCTTTTGGCTGCGATACTGGCACGTCCGCCGAGATCGTCAACCACGCGGCGGACCATCCAGAGACCGAGACCACGCCCTGCGCGTACGGCGGGACCGGGATCCTGATCGATGAGAATCCCCGCTATGTCGGCCGGCATTCCGGAGCCCTGGTCACCAATTTCGATGTGCAACCGGTCCTCCGCGCTCACCGCCTTCAGCGAAACCGTCCCGTCTTCTGGAGTGACCGCGCTCGCATTGAGGAGGAGATTGAGGACCGCCTGACGGACCGGACCGCCTCGGATGGGCAACTCCGGCGCACCGTTCCATGCGACGCTCCAATCCAGCCGCTGCCGCTTGCGGCGCAATTCCGGCTTGAGCAACAGACGGACATCATCCAGATCGGCAGCAGTCATAAGGCGCTGTGATCGTTCTGGCCGGTAGGTGGCAAGCGCGGCCTCGACCACGTCCCGAATGCCTGCAAGGCCGCGCTCGATCAGGCTGATCGATGTGTCGCGAACCCCGGGGGTTTCGCCATGGGTCTTCAACGTATCCAGTGCGTTGAACAGGCCGCCAAGCGGATTGTTGATCTCATGCGCCATGCCGGAAGCGAGACGCCCGAGGCTCGACAGCTTCTCTTCCTCGGCGAGCTGCATGGCGAAATTCGCGCGCTCACGCTCGGCATGAACGAGGGCATTGTAGCCGCGGAACAGGCCTGCGACCTCGGAATCCCCGGCCGGGATTTCCCGAGGTGAGATCGGCTCGGCCGCGCCATGCGCTGCAGAGCGCATGTGATCCTCCAACACCCGCATCGGGCCGATCATCTGCCTCACCAGCGCGAAGCCGCCCAGCGCGAACAAGGCCGCAAGGACGCCGTTGGTAATGAGCAGGGTGACCAGAATCTCACGCCGCTCGGCAAAGAGGTGCGAAACATCGAATGTGGCGTGGATCGTCCCGATTGGCTGACCCTGATAGACGAGATCGCGGTGGGCGAACCCGGTCAACTTGGACTTGTCGATCGTGACGACGCCCGGACCATAGCGATTGAGGTAATCCGCCGACAATTCGGAATAAGTCGCGATCCGGTTCGGATCGCTCGCGGCGAGTACCCTGCCGTCTGATCCGGTCACCACGGTTTCGATCGGAGCGAGGGATTTATAGGAGGCCGAGGATCTGTCGAGCGCGTCGAACACCTCCCAGACGTCCGCCCGCAACACGGCCGGCACGACCGCCGACGAAAGACCATCGAGATATGTTTCGGCAAGGCCGTTAAGGAAGCTTTCCTGTGTCCGCGACAGCCGGTTGAGCACTCGCTCGGAAATGGCTGCACTGATGACCACCATAAGCAAAGCCACAAAGACCGGCACGCGGTAGGAGACGGGAATCGATCGGAAACGCCGGAGCAGTTTCATCCAAACTGCCTCACGGTTTCCACCTTGGCGGCAATCGCGTCGAAGAGCGACGGATCGGTTGCCGCGAACCCGTCCAGACGAAGCAGGGCAAGGACTTTCCGACCCTCGGCATCATCCTTCATGGAAATCAAGGCCTGCTGCAGCGCCTTGACGCGTCGATCATTGGAGGCGGACTTCGGCGACGCTATTGGCGGAAAACCCAGCCATTCCGACTTGCGGACGATCCTGGTCTGCTTCACCAAATCCGGCTCGGTCTCGCGCATGACCTCGTAGACGTAGCCGTCTACGCTGCCCGACCGAGCGAGGCCCGAGGCGACGGCCCTGATGACGTTTCGGTGTCCGTAGGTGAAAAAGCTTCGCGCGAAGAAACTGCCGGGAAGCTGGCGGTTCTCCGCGAGAAGTGCCCGCGTCACCAGAAAACCCGAATTCGAATCAGGATCCGAGAACGCATGGACGTCGCCTTTCAATCCGCTCCAGTCATCCACTTTACGACCGGTCGAAGCGATCAGGTACGACTGGTAGAGCGGCTTGCCGTGCCAGACGGGAGCGGCGATAAGGTCGAGATCGGCCTTGAACTGCACGTAGGGGTAGCCGCAGATCCATGCCGACTGAATCTGCCCGGAAGCTAGCAGCGCCGTGATTTCCTGGTACGTGCGGCGCGTGACGAGCTCGATCTGGCCACCGATCTTGGCGCCCAGATAGCTGCGCAGATGGCCAAGCAATTCGAGATCGTTGGAGAGGAAGACCGGCGTCAGGCCGAATTTGAAACTCTCTTCTTCGGCACGGAGGACAACGGGAGCGAATAGGGTCGCCGCACCCGAAACAGCGGCCGCAATCAGATCGCGCCGTGTGATCGGAACGCCGTCGGTGGCCCTGTGCGGGTTGCCTAGGTTCCTCAAGAATCGCCTCCCGACCGGAGTGAGAGGGTGTCCGGTCGACCCGATCATATCCGAAAATCTAGAAGTCTAGGAACTGCAAAAGCGGAACCGGATTTTGGAGCGAACCGATGCATGCCGTCTGGGATGCATCGGGCCGATTGACTCAGTTGTGGCGGATTTCCGTTCCCAGCACCTTCAGGCATTCGCGGATGAACGCGGCAAGTGCGGTCCAGCCCTTTGCCGAGACCATCGTTCCGTCGACATAGGCCTCAGTCGGGGACAGGTCGATATAGGTTCCACCGGCGAGGGTCACTTCCGGCTCGCAGGCAGCCAGCGCACCTACTTTCTTGCCACGCACGACGCCGTCGACCGCGATCAGGATCTGGACGCCATGGCAGATCGTAAAGATCGGCTTCTTGTTTTCGTGGAAATGGCGGACTATCGCCTGCACGCGCTTATCCGTGCGGATGTACTCGGGGCCACGACCGCCCGCGCAATACACGGCATGATACTGGTCGAGCTGTTTTTCCGCCTCCGAAAAGGTCTTGTTCAGCAAAGCATAGTGGCCGGGTTTTTCGGTGTAGGTTTGGTCACCTTCGAAATCGTGAAGCGACGTCTTGATCAGGTCTCCAGCGTTCTTGTCAGGGCAGACAACGTGGACGATGTGGCCGACGGCCTCCATCGCCTGCTGATAGACGAAGATCTCATATTCTTCGGTAAACTCACCGGTCAACATCAGTATTTTCTTGCCTGGCATGGTCGGTTCCTCGTTTGTGAATGGAAGGGTTTTGTGAATGGAAGTCGGGCGGGCATTGCACTCGCCCGGCGGCGCGGGTCTCAGAAAAGGGGATCCGGGATGTCCCGGGCGTTTGCTTGCGTGATCGACGGTGCGTCCAACTTGACGGCGCCGCTTCCGACGCGGACGGTGACGGACATCGTGGACAGTCTCAATCGAACGCCAGCAGCAAACGATCACGAGAATGCTCGATATGACGGCGCATCGCCTGTTCCGCCGCAGCGGGATCGGAGGCAGCGAAGGCGGCCAGGATGGCCTCATGCTCGTCGAGCGCTTCCTCGGTGACGCGCGAATGGAACATCAGGCGGAAGATGTGGAAGTGCGTATGCTGGAACGCGAGAGTCTCGCGCACGAGATCATTGTTTGCAAATTCCATGATCCTGTCGTGGAAAATGGCGTCCTGCCGCGCAAAGTTGGAGTAACGCAGGCGTTCATCCTTGCCCTCGCGGCGCGCCATGCCCCCTGCGGACTCCCGAAGCACCGCAAGTTTCGTCTCATCCATCAATGCGGCTGCTTTGGCCGCCCCATGCGGCTCGAGCAGCAGGCGAAGCTCATAGAGTTCGTCAAATCGGCGCTTGGTTATCTGCGGCGCGGCGCGGTAGCCGATCAAATGTGTCTTCAGCACAAGGCCTTCGCCTTCGAGGCGGCCAAGCGCTTCACGGATTGGCGTGTGGGATACATCCAGTTCCTTGACCAGACTGTCGACGGTGATCCGTGAGCCAGGCGCGATCTTCAGCGACATGAGTTGCGCGAAAATCGCTTCATAGACGTCCTCCACCAGGCTGTTGGATCGCTGGATGCGTCCGCTAACGGGGCCGACTTCTCGGGCATTGCTTAAGTTCGTGACCTGCATCTTTGCCTCTTGACAGGATCACTGGCTAACACGAAGCTTCGTTCAATACAATCCTATATCCTATACGATTTAATAGAGGATATTTTTCGAGCCTCAACGAGCTTTCGCTTTCCACTCGCAACATCATCGAGAGACGCTGAACATGGCCTTTTCGCTGCAATAAGGCTGCCGCGTGAAATCCTCTTCGGGAAGGGCCAGCGCCATGTCATTCCAACCGTTGCGGCCAGGCTGGGCCGTCGCGCTCTTGTCTGTACGGACGAGCGCTTTGCCGCAACCGTCGCCTTCGCAGAGATCATGGCGGCGCTCGAGGGCGCATCGATCGATGTGCTGGTGCACAATCGTGTGCAGCCCGATGTGCCGCGCGACACGGTTGCCGTCTGCGTCGAGGAGGCGCGGGATTTTGCGCCCGACATGGTGATCGGCATCGGCGGCGGCAGTTGTCTCGACATGGCCAAATGCGCCGCGTTGCTCATCAGTCACGGCGGCCTGCTCCAGGATTACTACGGCGAGTTCAAGGTGCCTGGTCCGACGCTGCCGCTGATCGCGGTGCCGACAACGGCCGGCACCGGCTCGGAAGTGACCCCTGTCGCGGTGATCTCCGATCCGGATCGCACCATGAAGGTCGGCATCTCCAGCCCGCATCTGATCGCGGCAGCCGCCATCTGCGACCCGGAACTGACGATGACATGTCCCCCGGGGCTGACGGCGATCGCGGGCGCAGACGCGCTGACCCATGCGGTCGAGGCTTTTACCGCCGCCAGGCGCGGCACTGACCCCGGCCTGCCGCAACAGCATGTCTTCATCGGCAAGAGCGCGCTGACCGATCATTTTGCGCTGCTCGCGATCAAGCTGCTTGGCCGCAGTCTCGAGAAAGCCTACCGCGACCCCGCCGACGAGGACGCTCGCGCCGATGTGATGATGGGCGCGCTTGCAGCCGGCTGTGCGTTCGGTACGGCCGGAACTGCGGCGGCGCACGCGGTGCAATATCCGGTCGGTGCCCTTACCCACACCGCTCACGGGCTGGGTGTCGCGACCATGCTGCCGTATGTCATGAAGTACAACCGGGCCGCCGCGGCCGCCGAGATGACCGAGATCGGCCTTGCCCTTGGTCTCGACGGGAGGGACCGGAGTACCGGTGAGATGGCCGACGCGATGATCGACGAGATCGGCCGGCTGTTTGGAGCGATCGGGATCACGCCTACGCTGGCCAAGCTCGGGCTTCCCGCCGACAAGCTCGATTGGACGGCCGAACAGGCGCTCGGCATTGACCGTCTCATCAAGAACAATCCGCGTCTATTCGATCTGGCAGCCATGCGGGGCCTGATCCAGGCTGCCTATGATGGCGACCTCGCCGCCTGTGTCATGTGAGCAATCGAGGAGCAGGCCATGAACATATCTCATCAGGTGCTCGGGGACGATCAGGACACTGCCGACTTCCATAGATTCTCCCACGGCTTGTATATCGGCGGCCAATGGAGGCAATCCGCCGAAGGCACGGAAATCCAGGTCGTGGACCCTTCCACGGAAGCGGTGATCGCCGCCGTTCCCGATGCGACGATCGAAGATGCCGCGGCCGCCGTGGAGGCTGCGGCCAAGGCCGCCGATGGCTGGCGCACAACGGCACCCCGCAAGCGTTCCGAAATCCTCAGACGTTGCTTCGAGCTGATGACGCAACGTTCCGAGACGCTGGCAACACTGATCTCGCTGGAAAACGGCAAGGCACTCCGGGACGCGCGTGGCGAAATCGCCTATGCTGCGGAATTCTTTCGCTGGAATGCCGAGGAAGCCGTTCGCATCACCGGTGAATTCGGGATGGCGCCTTCCGGCACGAACAGGATCGTGGTCGACTACGAGCCCATCGGCATCTGCGTGCTTGTCACACCATGGAACTTCCCTGCCGCCATGGCGACGCGCAAGATCGCGCCCGCCTTGGCTGCCGGGTGCACGGTAATTTTGAAGCCAGCCAGCGAGACCCCGCTGACGGCCTATGCGCTTGCCGCGCTCTACCAGGAAGCAGGCGTTCCGCCAGGTGTGGTGAACGTTCTGACAACCTCCAATCCCGGCCCTTTGACGGCTGCGATGCTGGCCGATCCGCGCGTGCGGAAACTCTCCTTTACCGGCTCGACGGGAGTCGGGCGCGTTCTGCTGGCCGAGGCCGCAAAGCACGTGGTTTCGTGTTCGATGGAACTTGGCGGCAACGCGCCATTCCTTGTGTTCGATGACGCGGACCTCGACGCGGCGGTCGATGGGGCGATGGTGGCGAAGATGCGCAACGCCGGCGAGGCCTGCACGGCTGCAAACCGCATCTATGTCCAGTCTGGCGTTTACGATGCCTTTGGCGAAAGCCTCGCCAGGCGGATGTCGGCACTCAAGATCGGCGCTGGCACTGACGCGGCCACGGAGTGCGGGCCGATGATCACCAGGAAGGCCGTCGACAAGATCGACCGTCTGGTCAACGATGCTGTCGCCCGTGGCGCGCGGGTGCTGTGCGGGGGCAAGGCAGGCTCGGGAACGGGATACTACTATCCGCCGACCGTGCTCTGCGACGTCCCGGCCGAGGCGGAGATGGCGCACGAGGAAATTTTTGGGCCGGTGGCGCCGATCTCGAGATTCGAAACGGAAGCCGACGTCATCGCGCGCGCCAACGACACCGAATACGGTCTTGCCGCCTACATCTACACGCGCGATCTTGCGCGTGGAATGCGGGTGGCATCCAAGATCGAAGCCGGGATGATCGCTCTCAACCGCGGCTTGATGTCCGATCCGGCAGCACCCTTCGGCGGGGTCAAGCAGAGCGGCCTCGGCCGCGAGGGCGGCCAGCATCACGGCATTGCCGAGTTCATGGAGGCGAAATACCTCGCCATCAGCATCTGAGCGGAGGAAGAGTGCAAAGCGATCCGTTTCGCATCCGCGACCACGTCGCGGATTTTGACAAAATCGTGCAGGACATCGTTCACCGCAGCGAGGCCGTTCGCGCAACCATTCCAATGACTGCCGACGTTGCCTATGGGCCGGATCAGACCGAAACCATCGACCTGTTCTTTCCCTCGGGCAAAAGAAGCGACCTGCCGGTGCACATGTTTATCCATGGCGGCTACTGGAGAATGTTCTCCAAGCGCGACTACTCATACGTGGCGACGACGATTACCCAGGCGGGTGCGATTGCCGTCATCGTCGACTATGCTCTGATGCCCAAGGTCAGGATGGCTACGATCGTCGAGCAGGTGCGCCGCGCCAAGCAGTGGGTTCTGGACAATATCCATGACTGGGGCGGAGACCCCGCAAACCTGACTGTTAGCGGTCATTCGGCCGGAGCACATCTTTCAACATTTCTGTTCAACAGCGAGCATACCCCCTCGAATGTGCGGGCAGCCCTTCTGCTCGGCGGGCTCTACGATTTGAAACCGCTCCAGAACTCCTTTCTCGCCAACGAGATTGGAATCACCGATGAGGAAGTCGCCATGCTTACACCTCTTGCCTATCGGCATGATCCTCAAACCAAGGCGACGGTTCTGGTCGGAGCCAATGAGACGCCGCCTTTCCATCAGCAAGCAGATCAATTCAAAGAGCACCTGCTGCAGCAGGGTTCGCCGGTAACGTCGCTTGTTCTCACGAACCGCAACCACATGGACAGTGTCAGAGATCTCGGCGTGCCTGAGAGCCAGGCGGGGGATTGCCTGACGAACCTGATTGCCAACGACAGCCGCTAACCCTTCCTGCAGACACGCCGGCCATGGCGGCTTAACCGCAATGCCGTCTGCATCCAATCGGGCAGTAGCTGGAGACGGACGCGCCCTCTTTGGCTCATCATGATATGAAAATATGTCGCTGGTCGGAATTGCTCCGCCAGTGACACCCGTCAGACCGCCCTGAGATACTCGACCCATTGCGGGGTCTGCATCACCGAGCGCGCGCGCATATATTTCCACGCCCCGTATTTGTAGAAATCGAAATCGAGCGCCGATACGACGTTTTGCACCATCGCCCAGGTTCCCCACTTCACATCGGCGAGCACCTTGTGCACGACCAGGCGAGCTTTCAACCGTGGATCGAACCTGCCGAAATATTCCTCGATGACCTCGGCCTCGACCGCATCGGAGAAGAACATTTCTCCGCACCAGATGCCGAGTTCGTAACAGCGGTCGTTGTTTGCCGCATACTCGTAATCGATCAGCATCATCGACCGGTCGGGCGCGATCATGAAGTTCCCGGGCATCGGATCGTTGAAGCACGGCACCAGGTCGATACCCGAAGCCTCGAGCGCCGCCCGCGCCAGCCGGTACTGGCGATGCAGCCAGACAAAATCCGCGGGCAGTGCGCCTCCGAGCTCACGCACCTGGTCGACATGCTCGTCGATCATGTCGAAGACGGTCTTGGTCAGCGACAGCAGGCCCGAATCGTTGAAGCGCCGGTAGAGACCCAGCACCGAGCGGCGCACATCCGGGTCGAGGAAATCGCGGTTGGTACAGGAGCGCCGTCCCTCCATGAAATCGGCGATCTCGACGCCGCGTTCGTCCAGATAGCCGTAGACCGCGGGTCCGATACCGAGCGAGTGCGCGCGCCGGCTCGCCTCCGCCGCCGCTTTTCGATCAATGAACATCTCGGTGCCCCGGCCCGGAACCTTCACGAAATAGCTCCCTGACTGTCCCGCAATGCGAACGCGCCAGTTGGAATTGCTGATGCCGCCATGCACCGGCCCGTAGCGGAGATCGCGGCCGCTCCATGGTTCGACGGCACAGATGACGGCCTCGATCTCCCGCTCGGCTTCGCTCACCGCCTCGCCCGGCCGCTTCTCAACCATGTACAGCCTCCTTGCAGCCGCTCAAAGCCGTCTCAACTTCAGTTCGAAGTCCGGATGGCGAAGGGCCATCCGGCAGCGCAGCAGGCGCCACTGCGCGTATTTCAGAAACTCGATGTCGCCGCGCGGCGATATCGAGTTCATGAGCATCCCCCAGAGCCCCCACATCAGATCGTCCGCAACCGCATAGGCACGGCAGCGGTCGAGGGAAGCCTGACGGAAAGAGCCCTCGAACACCTCAAGCGCCGGCCGCATCTCTTCTTCGAAGGGAAAGGCCTCGTTGAGCAAAATGCCGATCTCGTAGAAGGGATCGACATTACGGGCGTCGTCGAAATCGACGAGCTGAACCGCCCCGTCTTGACTTATCATGACGTTGGAGGCGAGGCCGTCGGCGTGGCTCGGCCGGACATCGTAACCCGCAGCCGTAATCGCGCGCTCGATCTCGCCGACGCCGTCGAGCATCCACCAAAGCTCATCCGGGCGGTCGACGCCAGCGGCTTGGCAGGCGTTGTCCAGCACCCGGATCCTATCGAATACCGTCCAGGACAAAGCGAATGGCCGCGCCCCGTGGATCGCCTTTTTGAGCGCGATGACCTGTTCCATCACGTCCGCCCGTCGCAGATCGTCCATGCGCGCTGTTTTCCAACCGGGCGGCAGGAGATCGAAGACGATCGCGTCGGCGTCTCGCGCAAAGTGCCGCGGACCTGGCGTGCAGCCCAGTCCGGCCGCGATGGAGGCGGCTTCAAATACGGCTTCCAGATCGACGAACGCCTTCTGATCGGAGTTCACAATCTTCAGGAAATAGGCCGGAGACGGCTGGTCGACCGCCACCAGCCATGCTTCGCTGTCGACGCCGCGATGCGAGGGCGATGCGATACCCGGAGGAGCTGAGGTATAACCGATCTGTTTTCCCGTCCAGTCGGCAACAGCGATGAGCGCCGCCTCGGCACTTACTTCCGCGGGGGTGGAGGCTTCGCCGATCGTCTTCATCGTCTGGCCCTTCAGTTCTTCAGGACGTTGCCGTCGACGCAGAACCGCCACAGCATCCCCGCGAGCAGTTCCGTCCCCAGGAGCCGGTCCTCGGGCGTGGTAAACTCCGTTGGATGGTGGATGACACCGCCGACGCTCGGCACCCCGATGACGATCGCCGGCGTCACCGCCGACATGCTGACGGCGTCGTGCCCACCGATCGTATCGAGCCGCAGCACGGTTTGCCCGAGCGATTTGGCGGTCTGTTCGGCCAGATCGATCAGCCCGGCGTCGAATTCTCCCGCCCGCCTCCGGTCTATGGATCGGACTTCGAATGACACGCGTGCGCGCGCAGCGCAGGCTGCGATCTTCTCCTTCAGTTCCGCTTCGGCCGACGCCAGAAGCTCGGCGCTTCCCGACCGCAGTTCGATGAACATCACCGCCTCTGCCGGCACCACGTTCGGCGAATTCGGATGGACTTCCAACCGCGCCGCCGAGGTGTGCAGATCCTGGCCGGCCTTGTCGGCCATGTCCCTGAGTTCGGCGATCAGAATGGCGGCAGCGAGCAGCGCGTCCTGCCGCTCGGCCATCGGAGTCGGGCCGGTGTGGGCCTGCCGACCGAGATAGGCGAGGCGATATTTGACGGCACCCCAGAAACGAGTGAATGCCCCGATCCGCAGGCCGGCCTTCTCGAGGTGGGCCGAACCCTCGATGTGGATCTCGATCAGGGCGTCCGGCACCACGCCAGCGGCCTTGCCCGCATAGCCAATTTCCGACAGCGCCTCGGCCACCGACACGCCGGAGCCGTCCCGGCGCGCGAGCGCGAAATCCAGGTCGATCTCGCCGGAATTGACGCTGCTGCCAAGCAGGCTCGGCTGGAATCGCGCACCTTCCTCGTTGGTCCAGTTGACGATGACGAAGTTGCATTTCGGAGTGATGCCGGTTTCGGCCACCCGGCGCCGGATCGCCTCTATCGCGCTGCAGGCGGCGATCACCCCATAGGCGCCGTCGAAACGGCCACCATTCGGCTGACTGTCGAGATGCGACCCGCACATGATGCAGGGCGCATCCTTGCCGGCCCAGTTGAGAAATCCGTACATGTTGCCGATCGCGTCGACCTCAAGGCGCAGACCTTCCTGCGCAAACCATGCAGCCAACCAGTCGCGTGCCAGTCCATCCTCGCGGGACAGGGTCAGTCGCATCATCGAGCCGTCCGGACCACCGCCGAAGGCGGAAACCTCATCCATCATCCGATGGAGGGCTTCGGCGTCGATGCCGGGGAAGGCCGACGGGTCCTTGCGAATTTCAAGCATAGAGCACCTTTACCTGTGCCTGATCCATTTGCGCGGCGAAGTCCGCCTTGAGCGGAGCGTCGGTGATCAGGATGTCGACGTCCCGGAATTCGTATGTACAGATGGAGCCCTGCCGGCCGAACTTGCTGCTGTCCGCCAGCATGACGCACTGTTTGGAGTGCTTTCGCAGCGCACGGCGAATGTTCGCCTCGTCCTGTCCGAGGTCCATGAAGCCGAACCTGCTGTCGACGGTTGCAATGCTGACGAAGGCGATGTCGAACAGGTGCCGCGTGACGAGATCGACCGGATCCTGACCCATGAAGGCCCGGTAGCTCGCCCTGACGTCGCCGCCGACCGCCACGAGATTGGGATGTCCGGCATCGGCGAGCAGCGCGACGATGTCGAGCGAGTTGGTGTAGACGGTGATATCAGGCCAGTTCCTCAGATGCTTGGCGAAGGCCAGCGTCGTCGTGCCCGTGTCGACGAAGATCTTGATATGGTCCCTGAGCAGGGTCGCCGCGCATTCGGCGATGCGCGCCTTCTCGCGCGCATTCAGCCGCATCCGGTCGGCGATGGGCTCGTCGGCGTCCGGGCGCGGCTTGACGCCACCGCCATAGATGCATCGCAGGTGCCCCTCGAGTTCCAGTCGCTTCAGGTCGCGACGCACCGTTTCCCGGCTGACATGGAAATGCTCGGCGAGTGCCTGCACCGATACGCGCCCGTGCTTCTCGAGTTCGGCAAGTGCGTGTTGCAAGCGATCTTCAGGATCGCTCATGCGGATTTCGCTTCCATCGGTATGTTCCTCCCCGTTTTTTCTTGTTCATCATGCGGCGGCGCGGGCCCCCTGTCTTTCAACGAGGAAGCAGGCCGCCAACTCGCGGTGATTTCGCGCCGTCAGCGTCGGGCTCTCGGCATGGCACCTGTCGAAGGCATGCGGACAGCGGCTGGCGAAACTGCAACCCGGCGGCAGGTCGATCGGGCTCGGCGGCTCGCCTTCGAGCAGGCAGTCCTCCGGCTTGTAGCGGCGCTCCTCCAGTGTCGGAACCGCGCTCAACAGCGCCTTCGTGTACGGATGCCCGGGATCGAAGAAAAGACGCTCATTGTGGGCGATCTCGACCACCTCGCCGAGATACATCACGGCAACCCGGTTGCAGACGCGGCGGACCATTGCAAGGTCATGCGAAATGAACACGTAGGTCAGGCCGTGCTGGGCCTGCAGTTTTTCGAACAGTGCCAGCAAGCGGAACTGCTCGGTCTGATCAAGCGACGACAGCGTCTCGTCCATGATGAGCACTTTTGGCTCGAGCACCATGGCGCGGGCGACATTGACGCGTTGGCGTTGGCCGGCGCTGAGCCCAAGCGGCAACTCATCGTAGAGGTTCGCGGGAAGCTCGACCTCGGCCATGACCGCCAGGACGCGTTCGCGTATCTCCTTCGCATTGCGCATGCCGTGCACACGCAGCGGATCCTCCAGGATCGCGCCGATCGATGTCCGCGGCGGCAGCGAGTTGAACGGATCCTGCAGCACCAGCTGAAAATCGCGCCGGAACTTCAGCAGCGTCTTGCCCCTCAGTTTCGAGAGATCCTGGCCATCGCAGATGACGCTGCCGCTGTCCGGAAACTCCAGGCGGCTGAGAAGCCGCATCAGGGTGGACTTGCCGCAGCCGGACTCGCCGACCACGCCGAAATTCTCACCCGGCATGACGTCGAAGGTGACGTTGCGCACGGCGCGGACCTCGCTGTGGGCCGCGAAGGTTCCCCGTCTGCGGACACGGTAGGTGCGGGTAGCGTCACGTATGCTGATCGTTGGCCTGGCCGCGTTCGGTGTACGTGGAACCGCGACCGCTTCGCTCGTCCAGATTTTCGGTATCTGGCTGATCAACTGCAGCGTATAGGGATGCTGCGGCGCGTCGATGAGCCGCTGCGGGGTGTTGCGCTCAACGATCCTGCCTTCGGACAGCACCAGAACCTGATCGGCTGCTTCCTTGACCATCGGCAGCGAAGAGGAAACGAACACCACCGCGGTGTCGAAACGCTCCGTCAACTCGCGCATCAGACGCAGGACCTGCGCCGCGACTGTCACGTCGAGCGGCTGGGTGACGTTGTCGGCAACGAGGAAAGCAGGATTGCTGATCAAAGCGTCGACGATCAGTGCGCGCTGCATCATGCCGCCGCTGAATTGCGAGGGGTACTCGTCGAAACGCAATCGTGGCGAGGGAATGCGTACCGCTCCAAGAAGGTCGATGACCCGCTTGCGGGCCTCCGAGGAATCGATGCCGGGCACTACGGCGCTGAGCTTCTCGACGATCTGGCGGCCGACCGGCAAAGTGGGATCCAGCGCTCCCATGGGATTGGCACCGACATAGGCGATCTCCCTGCGCAGCAGGCGCATCCGTCCGTCGGCCAGGTCGAGGATGTTCTGCGACTTGTACTCGACCGAGCCGGACGAGATGCGCAGCGGCGGGTCGATCCAGTTGACCAGGGCTCGTGCCAGAACGGTCTTGCCCGAACCGCTGGCCCCGATGATGCCGACGATTTCACGCGGGGCGAGATCGAAACTCACATCGGAGACGACCGGCCGGGCGCCCGCGCCCGTACCCACTTCCACGCCGAGATTTTTAACCGACAGGACCGGGCTGCTGTTCACGACACGCCTCCGTAGATCCGGTTGCGGGCCCGCTCGAGCGAGGCGCCCATGAGGTTGATGCTGGTCAGGGTAAGGCACAGGAACACCCCCGGCATGGTGGCGATCCACCATGCATTGAGCAGGTATTTCCTGCCATCGGCGATGATGTTGCCGAAGGTCGGCGTCGGAGGCTGCACGCCGAGGCCGATGAAGCCGAGGATCGACTCGAAGATCATCATGCGCGCTACGTCGAGCACCGACACGAAGATGATCGGCGGCAGCACCAGCGGCGCGAGCAGCCAGATCATGATGCGAAAATCCGAAGCGCCGCTGACCTGGGCGGCACGCACATATTCGCTCTTGCGTTCGGTCATCACGACGCTGCGCGTGACGCGGGCATAGACCGGCCAGCTCGAAAGGCCGAGGACCAGGATGATCGCCGGAATCGTCGGCCGCGATACCCCCAGAACGGTGATCGCGAGGATGATCATTGGGATGGAGAGCTGCGCGTCGGTGATCCGCATGATCACCATGTCGATCCTGCCGCCATAGTAGCCGGCGAGCGTGCCGAGCGAGCAGCCGATGATCAGCATCACCACCACGGTGGACAGGCCGATCAGCAGGGAATAGCGCAATCCCACCAGACTGCGCACGAGCATGTCGCGACCGATCTGATCGGTGCCGAGCGGTGCAGCCCAGTTCCATTTGTCGCCAAGGAAGGGCGGCGCCTGCAAACGGCCGGCGACGTTCATCTTGGTGGGGTCGATGCCGCTCAAGGCCGGGTAGAGCAGCGCCGCGAGACCCAGTACGGCGAAGATCACGAGGCCGACCCGGAACTCGTTCGACGCGAGCGCCGCCTTCCATATCCGCCGGGACAGCGAAGCGCCGCGCTGCGCTTCCGGCGCCGTCGCTTTCAGTCTCAGGCTGGTTTCTACGACGTTCATCAGTATTCCAGTCTCGGATCGATCAGGGTCGCGATCAGATCGACCGCGATGTTGATCAGGACGAAGATGGCGCTGGTGACGATCGCGATGCCCTGAATCAGCGGAAAGTCGCGCTGCAGCACGGCGTTGATGGTCAGAAGGCCCAGTCCGGGATAGTCGAAGATGAATTCGATGACGAGCACGCCGCCGAGCAGGCCGCTGATCTGGATGCCGAGGAGATTGAGCAGCGGAACCGAGGCGTTGCGCAGCGCATGCGCGAAGATGATCCGACGCTGGCTGAGCCCGCGCACGCGGCCGACTGCAATGAACGGCATCATCATTGCCGAGGAAATCGAGCCGGTCAGCGTCCGGATAAGAACCGGCGAAAGTTCGACAGCCAGCACGATTGCCGGCAGGATAGTGTAGGCAAAGCCCTTGTAGCCGATCGCCGGCAGCCAGCCGAGCTTCACGGACAGCAGCAGCGCAAGCACGATGCCGAGCCAAAAACCCGGCAGGGGTATAAAGATCGACGACACGTAAAAAGCGACCCTGTCCGGCCATCGTCCAGGAGACAATCCGGCCGGGATGCCGACCAGGAACGAAAAGAGCATCGCGAACACGATCGCCAGAAAGGCGAGTTGCAGCGTCATCGGCAGGGTCTCGCCGATAAGGGTGAGCACGTCGGCGCGCTCGCCGCGCGTGGCATCCCCGAAACTAGATCCGCCGGTCGAAGCGCCGCTGGCCGGCCGAACGAACGACTGGCCGAGGTCGCCCCTGACGACACCGCTCATGTAGCGCCCGAATTGAACCAGCACCGGGTCGCGAAGCCCCATCTCCTCGGCGATCTGCTCGATCAGCGCCTCGGGCGCCATTCCGCCCGCCATCAGCCGGACGGGATCGCCCGGAACGAGCCGAAGCAGGGTGAAAATCAGCAGCGTTACAAGAAAAATGATCAGCGCACCCTGGGCCAGGCGGCGGACAAGAAAGCTAATGATGAACATTCCATCTCCTGCGGCGAACGAAGCCCGAGGACTGGTTGCCGGCAGCCGAGTTCGTGTGTTCCACCCGGCCGTCGACGACTGTCACGGCCCGGGTTGTTTCTCCCGGGCCGTGGCTGGCGCCAATCAGGCGAACGCCCCCTTCGACGCGTCCATGGAGCCGTCCGGATAGATGAAAAGCCCCGTGAGAGACTTGTCCATCGCGTGGATCATGACGGAGGTGAACAGGGAGAACGACGGCACCTTCGCGGCAATCATCGGCATGGTCTCGGTCTGGAGGATCTGCTTGCGCTCCTCGAGCGACGCCGCGCTGCGCTCCTTGTCGAGTGAGGCGTCCAGTTCGGGATCGACGATGCCGGTAATGCGCTTGGATGAGGAATGGAAATGCGTACGCAGCACGAGGTCCGGCTCCGGCGAACCGGTCGACCAGCCGCAGTCGACCATATGGCCCGGACCACCGCCGGGACGGTCGTAGAGACGCTCATTCCACGCCGCGATCTCCAGCACCGACAGCGTGACGGGGAATCCCTGCTCCTGCAGCATGGCAGTGATCACCTCGCCATACTCCTTGGTCTTGGGATAGAACCCGACCGAGGTGATGTATTCGAGTTCGGGCAGCCCCTGCCCCTTCGGGAAGCCTGCTTCGGCGAGCAGGGCCTGGCACTTCTCCGGGCTATATTCCGTATAGTTGGGCAGGTCGATATAGCCGAATTTCACCGGCGAGACATAGTTCGCCGAGGCATGGCCGGCTTCGCCGAGGATTTCGAGCAGCATGGACCGGTCGATCGCGTGACAGGCCGCCATCCGCACGCGCGGATCGTCGAAGGGCGGCTTGGAACAGCGGAACCACAGATATTTGTTCTCGACGGAGACCACGCTGCTGATCGCCACATTCTCGTTACCTTGCAGGGTCGCCACCTGCTCCGGTTCGAGCCGTTCCACAATGGACGCCTGGCCGTTCATCAGCGACAGCATGCGGGTGGTCGAATCGCCCACGAAATTGAAGCTGATGCCGGGGATAGTCGGGGCCCCGAGGAAATAGTCCGGGTAGGCCTCCAACACCGTGTCGTTGCCTCGCTGTTCGACGAACTTGTAGGGCCCGGTGCCGTTCAGGCGCTGCGAAAGCGGTCCGCTCGGCCCGGCTGCGATGTCGGTTGCCGACAGCATCGGCAGGTAGGATGCGAGGAAGATGAACAGGTGCGCCGGATAGCCGCCCTTCGATGTGTCGACGATCACCGTATAGTCGTCCGGCGTCGTGATCGTCAGCGTCTCAGTCGGGCCAGGATACCATTGCGCCGGCCGGTCGGGCTGCGACCCGTATTCGAAGGTCGCCTTGACGTCTTCCGCCTTGAACGGCTTTCCGTCGTGGAACTTCACCCCTTCACGCAGCTTGATCTCAAGCTTGGTCGGCTCAAGCAGGGTGATCTTTGTGGCGAGTTCGTAGATGACCTCGTCGGGATTTTCGACGCGCATCGGCGTGCGCGTCAGGAACCCCATGACGAAACCCTCGATGTTCTTCTGCGACAGCGTCGTGTGCGCCGTCGGATCCCAGTTGCCGGTGATGTTCTCGGCCGACAGGAAGACCAGTTGCTTGCCCGCCTGCGCAGCCGCGCCAGAGACCAGGAATTCCGGGTTGATCACCATAAGCCCGGCGCCCGCTCCGAACGCCGCCATGCCCTTCATGAAATCACGCCTGCTTGACTCGCTCATATGTCGTTCCCCTTTTTTCATTTTGTGGTTTTGTGGTTTTCCTTACGTTAGCCAAAACTCTCCATTTGGCAACACGGATTCTTGCTGTGCGCTGCTGATACCGGGCTAAAAAAGCGCAATCGCCTTACAATGTTGATATTTTGGGCATATTGGCGCGAAAACGTTCTGCTGGAGAACGCCGAGGCGGCCTCTTTGCCCAACAGACAGCATGGGATTAGGTTTTGGAATGATGTGGTTTCTTCCAAAACGTCGCAAAGCCAAACGCTGGGCGAAATGTCTCGCGGGAAGAAATCAGCAGTTCAATCGGAACGTGCGCTGCAATTTACAGATTTCGGCCGGAGCACGGCGCTGAAGGCATTGCGTTATCCGCCGAACGCCTCAGCGAGGGAAAAGAACCTCACCCATTCCAAGCACCGCGTTGTCACCGCCATATTTCTGCGGAGCGATGCCCAGAAGCGGCCGTTTCAAAATACCCTCGGCGATCAGATGGCGATCGATGACGGCGGCGAAAACGCTCTCTGGCGCACCGCATTCGACGAAACTCGGCGACAGGCTTTTCGGCGCGCGATCGAGGAGGATCGAACCGCGACGCATCAGATAGCCGGGCATCTCGCCGGTGCCGCCGGCCACCACCAGCGTGCCGGCGATCATGCGGCTGCCGGCATTGTCGCCTGAGCCTTTCAGCACCGCGATCAGGCCGCGCCGCATGCGGTCGGCGGCAAAAGCGCCCGCTCTGCCCCTGACGATCAGCACGCCGCCATTCATGCCGGCCAGTTCCCCGGCGAGCGGCGCACCGAGGTGATCGCCGGCGTTGCCTGTTACTTCAAGCCTGCCGCCGCGCATGCCGGAGCCGGCGTGCGGACCCGCATTGCCTTCGATCGTCAGCTGGCCGCCGCGCATGGCGCGCGCCCCTTGAGCCCCGACATTGCCGATGACGCGAACCGAACCGCCCCGCATGCCTTCCGCGACGCGGTCGAGGCGCGCGCTTCCACCTTCGAACACGATGTCCAGCGGATCGTTGCCGGCGACGCGAAAAATATCGCCGACCTTCGATCCATGCTTCGAAATGCCGATCTGGATTCTTTCGATATCGCGCCTTTCGATCCCGGCAAGCCGCTCTGGCGTCAGCGGCGACAGGTCAAGGCGCTCGGGCGGCTCGGCGACAAGGGTGAAGGTCAGCGCCTTCATGGCAGCATATCCTTCAGCGAATAGATGAATTTGCCGAGCTTGCCGCCGTAATTGCCGGCGCTTATGCGAACCGCGCCTCGCTTCGGCCCGAGCTCGATGACGGCCTTGATGCCGGCCTTCATCGCGGCGGCAACGGCATCGTTGGTCTCGCCGTCGATGACGATTTCCAGGACGGCGTTGATGTCGGGACCGAGCTCACTTCTGACGACACCGCGCAGCGTCGGCGCGTAGGCTTCGTTGGCCGAGGCGATCATGCCCTTGTATTTGCCACCGATCTTGGAACCCGAACGAGCGATGCCGCCCGGAAACGGCACGATCGCGCCGGGCACCAGGCCTATCGCGGCAACCGCGGCCTCTGCCGCAAGCAAGGCCTTGGCGCTGCTTTCAGCCATGACGAAGAAATTGCCGCCGCCGACCGCCCCCTTCGTCAGCCCGGTCGTCGCTTCGCACAGGAATTCGCCGTCCATGACGGGAACGCGCCAAAAATGCCGGCCGCCGATTTTCTTGGAGATCTGCCAGCCGTCGCCGAAATAACGCAGCGCCGAACCGAGCTTCAACTCGGCGCTGCCCTCCAGTCCGGCGAAGCAGGCGGAACCCGGCGAGGTCAAAACACACTGGCCGACGCGATTGAGCAGTTGTTTCTGCAGTTCATCGGTTCCCATCGCAAAGATCATCACGCGGCAGCCGGGCCGGCCATCCGGTGTGGCCGATGGCGGCAGTTCGACATCGATTGCCGCTTCGCAGCCGCAGCCGATCACCGAGGTGGCAAAGCCGGTCATGGTGATCGCCGCCTGGCGGGCCCATTTCCGGTTCGGCGCCGTGATGATGATGGCGGTCGCGCGCATGCCAAAGGCCTCGGCAAAGGTATCGTCGATCGTTATGCCATTTACGCTCACGTTCGGCATGCAACCTCGCCGAATGGCTGTTCGCGCGCGATCGCGGAATCTGGGAAATTGAACCAGTCCAGCGACAGGCCGTAGCGCTGCTGGTGATAATCCTCCAGGCGCCGCACCATCGCCTTGTCCGGCGACGGATTGAGCCTGAGCGCCTTGCCCCAGCGGTAATGGGTGATCTCCCCATCCTGCACGACGAGATCGCCATCCTTGAAGACGTACGCCGCCTGCCCCAGCATTTTCGCTATGTTCCCGTCCCTGCGGTAGACAGCGATATCGGCGATAGCGCCGGCGCCGAGATGGCCCCGGTCTGTCAGCCCGAGCAGCTTGGCTGGGGCCGCGCGCGTCATGACGGCAATTTCCTCGAACGTGTATTCGCGGTCGACTGCGGCCAGGGTGGAGAGCGCCATGGCGGATTTTGGAAGTCCGGCAATCATTTTGGTGCGCGCTTCCCGGCTCATCAGCAGCTCGAACAGGGCCGGATAGGCGGTAAAGGGCGCGCCGTTGGGATGATCGGTGGTGAAGAAGACACGCCAGGGATCGTCGATCAGGAGAAAAAGCTCGAGTCCGATCGCCCACTGCATCGCGCCATAGAAATCCTTGCCATAGCTGTAGGGCACGATGCCGCCGCCATTGCCGTCGCCGTCATGAATGACGGATTTCTTCGGGCGCGCACTGCCACGCGCCGAAAACTGCCGCATCACGTCGGAGGAGACGGTGACCGTCTGGCCGAACATCACCTGGCCGATGTCGATGGTGACCTCCGGCGTCGCGTTGACCAGTTCGGCAAGACGCGCCGCGGCCGAGGAAAACCTGCGCTTGCCTTCCGTGCCGTAGCCGTAGAACTGGAGATGCGCGAGGTGCAGCGGCACCCCTTCCGCCGCAGCGATCGTCGCGGCCGCCGTATCCGCCGATCCGGGGCTGCCCAGATTGTTGCAATGGACATGCAGAGGATGCGGGACGCCAAGGCTGTCGACGGCCGCCTGTAGCGCCTTGACGATCTTGCGCGAGCTGACGCCATAGGAAGGCACCACATCGTCCAGCGAGAAGGTGCGGACGTTTTCCTTGAAGGCGGCCGCCGCACCGGCGTTGATCACCTTGACCCCAAGCGCCCGCGTCGAGGCGACCGTCCAGGCGACATAGTCCTCGATCATTTGAGACGAAGCGTCGTCGCGGATCATCGACAGCAGAAAATCGTCGTTGCCGAGAATGGCGAGCGTCGCCTTGTCGATGATCGGGATGTCGGCCAGTTCGAGATGGGTGTGAAGTGCCGCTCCCGGCGACATCGCCGGCTCGACGACTGTGGTGAAACCCATTTTGGCGTAGAGACAGCCGGTCTGGAAGGTCGACCAGCCGGCGTTGGAGAGCGGCGTCGTCGTCGGCCGCGCCTGGTGCGCGGCATGCTGCTCGGGCAGGAGCAGCCGTGCCGTGTTCACGTTACCGCCGCCGATGTGGGAATGGATGTCGATGGCGCCTGCCATCACGACGCAGCCGGCAGCGTCGATGGTCCGGTCGGCAGCGCCCCCCGCCGGCGCCGCAGCGATCTTGTCGTCCCTGATCCAGAGGTCGCCCCTGCCGAGACGGCCGTTGACGGGATCGATGATGTCGCCGCCCGCAATTTTCGTCAGCATGGCAACGCGGCCTCGGTGGAGACATGACTGGCAACCAGGCGAATGATCGTCGCAGCGGAGGGCAGTTCGGACGCCGCTCGCGCATCGATCGACCTCAGCGAACCGGTGCGGCTGGAATAGACCACCGCCTCGTGATCGACGCCCGCTTCGCCGATGGCGATGGTGACCGCAGCGCCCACGACCGGCTTCTGCGTTTTCGCCAAGGCGATCAGCGCCATGCGGTTCCTTTTCTTCTGCCGCTGGACGATTGAGGAGGAGATCCGCAGGTGCAGGTCGGCTTCGCCGGCAGCGATCATGCGCGCGACATCGTAACGCCAGGGATCGAATTCCGGGAAGCCGCGCGCAAAGCCGGTGCGCAGTGGAAAACCCGTCATCCAGGTCGAGGCGAGCGCGCTTCCCCATCCATTTTCGCTCGCCGGTAGATGAAGGCCGGATGCGCGTGATTTGCGGTTGAGGTCGGCGATCAGTCCTTGCAGCATCTCCAGCGCCAGCCCTTCGGTTGCGTCGCCTGAAAACAGGAAGACGGGAAAATGCGCAGCCGCCAGGGCTTTGGCGAAGTCGTCGAAATTCGACACCGGTTGCGATGTCTGACGCCCCCTGCACTGCGTCCTCAGCGCCGCCAGCGTCGCGCCGAGGCCTGCCTCGCCGCAGGAGAGGAGCGTCGCCGTCCGCCCGTTGCTCAACGGCGGCGCAGACGCCCCGTTCGATCCGACCAGAAAGATTTCGCGTTGATTCTTGGCCGAGAGATCGGGAACCGTGGCCGAGAGTTCGCCGACGAATTCATGATGGATTTGCGGGAGTTCGCCCACAATCACCACGACATCGGCGCGCCGGCGCGTCTCGCCGGGCGCGACGGTCATCGCACCTTTGTCGGTAAAAAGTGCGGTCTCCCGGGAAACTGCCGCGCCATCGGCATGATCGTATGCCGCGCCAACCCGCTCAGCCAGCGCGATCGCCGCCCTGGTGCCGTGTATATCCGTATCCAAGCTGAAAACCGGGCACCGGCTCGACCCCAACAGCGCGGCGGCATGTGCAGCCGCGCGCTCGACCAGCGTTTCCCGGTTGCCGATCCAAGCAACCGCCATTCACTACGCTACTTTCTGGTGCCAGCCTGATCCTAGACGAAACTGAATTGGCCGTGAACCCCGCCTGTCAGCAGATTAGCGAATGTTTTCATCTGCCATCAACAGATTCCGACTGCGCTTAATCATATTTGATGTAAGCGAAGCGCTGATCGGTCGGCGGAGTGCCTTCCAGCGCGCCGCCTTCCTTGGCCGGCTGCCACTGGACGACATCCTCGATCTTTTTGGCCAGCTCGAAGTCTTTGTCGGTGATGCCCTTGGCTGCATGGTTCATCAGGCGCACCTCGACCCAGGCATAGGACGCCGTGATGTCGGGATGGTGCCACGCCGCCTCGGCGAGATGGCCGACCGTGTTGATGACCATCAGTGTCGATTTCCAGCTTTGGGTCTTGTATTTGCGCCGGATCCAGCCGTTCTCGTAGCGCCATTTCGGCAGCTCCTTCTCGAGCCGGTCGGCAATCTCGGCTTCCGAATAGACCTTTTCCTTAGGCGTATCGTTCATCTCGACCTCCGCGATTTGCCCGGTCTGTTTTCGCGCCGGGGCCAAAAGAAGATAAAACGAATGCACTCTCTCCGGCTTGCCCCTTCGACGAAAACAGCTATCATGGCGACGGGCACCTAAACTTCCATGATGCGTCTATGATGCACCCATCGGGGGGTAGATGTCGAATTCTGTTACCATACGAGTGCCCGCCCGCCTGCATCTTGGCTTCCTCGATCTCAATGGCGATACCGGACGTCGCTTTGGCAGCGTCGGGCTACCTCTGAGCGAACCCGAAACCGTCGTCACCCTGTCGCGGTCCAGCGAGACCATCGTCGAAGGCACCGAGAGCCGTCGCGCCGGCGAACATTTGTCGACGCTCTGCAGCCATCTCGGCATTCGCGGCCAGCACCGTCTGGTGGTCGAACAGTCAATCCCGAGCCATGCCGGCCTGGGCTCCGGCACGCAGATCGCCCTAGCCGTCAGCTCGGCGCTGCGCACGCTCCACAAATTGCCTCTCGATATCGGCGGCGACGCGACCCTGCTCGAGCGCGGCGGCAGATCCGGCATCGGCATCGCCAGTTTCGAACGCGGCGGTGTCATTGTCGACGCCGGCAAGGACGACAGCGGCAGGCCGCCGCCGGTCGTGGCGCGACTGCCGTTTCCGGAAGAATGGCGCGTCATCCTGATCCTCGACCATGGCGGGCATGGACTGCATGGCGATGCCGAGATCGCGGCGTTTCGTTCACTGCCGCCCTTCCCGGCGTCCGGCAGCGGCGAGATCTGCCGGCGGGTGCTGATGGGCATCATGCCGGCTCTGGTCGAACACGACCTTCTAGCCTTCGGCACCGCCGTCGCCGCGATCCAGATGCTGATCGGCACCCATTTCGCCCCGGCGCAAGGTGGCGTGTTCACCTCAAAACGGGTCGAGAGGGTGGCCCACGGTCTCAATGAAGCAGGCGCCGTCGGCATCGGCCAGAGCTCGTGGGGACCGACAGGGTTTGCCTTCGCCCCATCGCAAGACGCCGCAGTCAGGTTCGTCAGCGCGGTTCAGCAGACAGTTGAAGACGGCATCGAGATCAGGATCGTCAAGGGCAGGAATTCCGGCGCGAAGATCAGTTCGACCAAACTTGACCTCGTCGGCAGCTGACGGCTCGGCAACGCGATCACATTCAAGCAGAAGGCGAAAAATGGCAGAAAGGCGAGAAATGGCCCGCAAACATATCCTGCATATGCTGACGCCGTTGAAACACATGAGCCCTTTCGACGTGAACATGGCGCTCGATGCAGGCTTTGACGCCGTCGTTCCCTATGTCGATGTAAGTCTCGGCGAGGTGACGGGCCTCGTGCAGGACGCGATCTTTTCGCGCCCGCCCGATGCAGGCGTCGATACCGGCATCTTCATCGCCGGCAAGGACGCCTCGCTGGCGCTCGACATGTTCGACGCAGCGCGAAAGGCTATGGTGCCGCCTTTCCAGGTTTCGGTATTCGCCGATCCGGCCGGCTCGTTCACCACGGCCGCGGCAATGGTGGCCAAGGTCGAAAAAGCGCTGGAGAAGAAATTCGAGCGCGGGCTGAGGGACACGAGGATCGCTGTTTTCGGCGCCACCGGCGTCGTCGGCTTCTGCACTGCCGTCATCGCGGCCAGGGAAGGCGCCCGGGTGACGCTTGTCGGTCATGACGGCATCGAAAGGGTCGAGCAGATCGCGGCTGAGATCAAAAGCCGATTCAAGATCGCCGTGGATGCGGCTGACGGGTCGAGCGAGGCCCGGAAGACGAAGCTGGTCGAGGCGAGCGAAGTGATCCTGGCTTGCGCCAAGGCCGGCGTCCAGGTGGTCTCGAAAGCCCAGCTGAAAGGCAATGGTCTGCTCATTGCCGCCGACGTCAATGCGGTCCCGCCGGCCGGCATCGAAGGCGTGGCCGTCAACGCCAATGGCGATCCGCTCGAAGCGGCAAAAGCTGTCGGCATTGGTCCGCTTGCCATCGGCAACGTGAAATACAAGGTCGAATTCGGCCTCTTTAAAAGAATGATCGAATCCGAAAAAACCATCACGCTCGATTTCCAGGAAGCATTTTCCCTTGCACGCGAAATCGCCAAATAACGCCGGATCTCTCTTGATCGCGGCGATTTCAGGCCGGGCGCTGGCTGCCGCCGCGCGCCGCGCCGGCTACGGTCCGCTGGTCGCCGATTTCTTTTGCGATACGGACACGGTCGCACTCGCCGAACGCGCGGCGATGCTGCCGGGCGACCTGCAGGGCGGTATCGACGGCGCGCGCATCATCGAGACGCTTCGGCAACTGGCTGGAGACGACCGGCCGGTCGCCATCGTCCTGGGCTCGGGCTTCGAGCGGATGACGGAGACTGTAGACGAGATCGCGCGCCATTTTCCCCTCGCCGGCAATAGCGGCGCCGCGATCCGCAGGATCAAGGACCCGCAATTGCTGGCCGCCGATTGCGCCGAACTCGGCATCCCGCATCCGCAATTCCGATGGGACCGGCCGCCCGATCCGGAGAACTGGGTGGTCAAGACCGCGGGCGGCGCCGGCGGCACGCATATCAGACAGGCAGCCGGAGAAACCCCGGCCACCGGCCGCTATTTCCAGCGTTTCGTTGCCGGCCGCAGCATCTCGGCCCTGTTCGTCGGCGACGGCCAAACCGCTGATATCGTCGGCTTCAGCCAACAATGGGCGTCCCCCGCCCCGGCAGCGCCCTACCGCTATGGCGGCGCCGTGCGGTTGCGACGCTTCGATCGCAGGCAGGCGGGGATGATCCGCGGCTGGCTTTCAGGTCTGGCGCGCCGCGCCGGCCTGGTTGGACTGTGCAGCGCCGACCTCATTCGCGGACCGGATGGCTACAAGCTCATCGAGATCAATCCGAGGCCAGGCGCCACGCTCGACATTTTCGACGATGCTGACGCGCCACTGATCGAAGCGCATCTGCGTGCCGCAGCAGGCAGGGCGTACCAACTGCCGCGCTTCGTCGATTCGATGGCATCGATGGTGACCTACGCCGCGGCGCCGATCGCCCACTTTCCATCGATTGCCTGGCCTGAATGGACTGCGGACCATCAGTCGCCCGGCACCCGTCTGATCGCTGGCGATCCTGTCTGCACCATCTTCGCGCGCGGTCCGAGCGCCGATTTGACCAGGCGGCTCATCAAGGGACAAGCCAGCCGATTGCAACACCAATGGGAAGGAGACCGGACATGAAAGATGGTTCGGCATTCCTGAACGACAATGCCCAGCGCATCATCGACGGCATGATCGGCAACGCCGAACGCCTACGTATCGCCGTTTCCAGGGGGCCATTGGGCGAGTGCCTGATCGATGCCGGCGCCAAGGCCACCGGCGGCGTCGAGGCCGGGCTGCGCATGGCGGAGGCCGCAATGGGCGGTCTCGGCAGCATTTCGGTCTGCATGGACCGCGCGTCGGAGAAATGGCCGTTGACCATCGAAGTGCGGTCCTCGCAGCCGGTGCTTGCCTGCCTGGGCAGCCAGTATGCGGGCTGGAACCTGTCGAGCCAGGGCTATTTCGCCATGGGATCGGGGCCGGCGCGGGCGCTCGCCCGCGTCGAACCGCTGTTCGAAGCGCTTTCCTATCGCGACACCGCGTCATCCGCCGTGCTTATCTTGGAGACCGCCGAACCGCCCCCCCAAGCGATCGTCGAGAAGGTCGGCAAGGCGACCGGACTGCCAACCGAAAAGCTCACCTTCCTCTATGCGCCGACACAAAGCCTTGCGGGCAGCGTGCAGATCGTTGCGCGCGCGCTCGAAGTCGCCTTGCACAAGAGCAACGATCTCAAGTTTCCGCTGGACAACATCGTCGACGGCATCGGCACGGCGCCTATCCCTGCCCCTCATCCGGATTTCCTGACCGCAATGGGCAGAACCAACGACGCCATCATCTATGGCGGCAGCGTCCAGCTTTTCGTAAAAGGCTCGGCGAAAGACGCCAGTGAGCTCGCGGAACGGCTGCCGAGCCGCGCCTCGCGCGACCACGGCCACCCCTTCGCCGAGGTCTTCAAGCGGTTCAAGGGTGATTTCTATGCCATCGATCCGCTGCTGTTCAGCCCGGCCGAAGTAATCGTCACGGCGATCGAGACCGGCGATACGTTTCGCGCCGGCGAACGTGATCTGCAGATGCTCGAACGGAGCCTTGGTTAGGCCATGGCGGTGCAATGGATTAGTCTGTCATCCGCCTACCGGGCCGCTCGTTCCGGCTTTCGGTATACCGATATCCAAGGCGTGACATGATCCCCCGCATCCTGATCGTCAGCGATGTCTCGGACACCCGCTCCAAGGGCTTGGCGGCAAGGCTGGACAGGCGGGGCGCCGTTGTCGCAACCGTGCCGCTGGCGGCGATCGCGTTCGACACCGGCAGCCCGAGCGGACTGTCGATCCCCGGCTTCGACGGCGCGCTGCCCGATGCTGTGCTTGTACGTTCGATCGCCGCCGGATCGTTCGAAGCGATCACCCGGCGCCTCGGTGTGCTGCACGCATTCGCCAAGCTTTCCATTCCGGTGTGGAACTCCGCGCAGGCGATAGAACGCTGCGTCGACAAGTCGATGACGACCTTCCTCCTGAAGAATGCCGGCCTGCCGACGCCGCCGACATTCGCGGTCGAGGGACGTGCCATGGCCGAAGCGATCGCCGAACGCGAACTGCCGTTCACGCCGCTGGTGCTGAAACCGCTTTTCGGCGCACAGGGCCGCGGCATCAGGCTGATCGAAACGCTATCCGATCTCCCCGCCGAGGAAGAGGTGAACAGCGTCTACTATCTCCAGCATTACGTGCCGCGTCCCGGCCCTCCTTTCCGCGATTTTCGCGTTTTCGTCTGCGCCGGCGAAGTCCTGGCAATGATGAGCCGCCGTGGCGACGACTGGATTACCAACGTCAATCGCGGGGCGGTGCCCGAGCAAGTCTCGGGGCATGGCGAAACCGAATTAGCGGCGCTGGCAAGAGCCGCCGCCGCCGCTATCGGCGCGGATTTCGCCGGCGTCGATATCGTGCCGGCGGCCGACGGCAAGCTGTTCGTGCTGGAGGTCAACAGCATGCCCGCCTGGTCCGGGCTTCAATCGGTCGTCGCGGTGAACATCGCCGATGCGATTGCCGACGCCCTGCTGAAATTCCTGGCTGATCGCACCGAGGCGGCGGCGCGCCCCTACCGCCTCACCGCGCCGGCGAATTCGTGACGAGCCGGTAGCATGGCGCTTTCGCGAGAACGCCTCCGGGTTGCCTACAAGGATGCCTGCCGGATGGAGATCGAGGCGCTGAAGCCCGGCAACGTCCATCTGTTCGCTGACGGGCACGGCATGTCCGCTGCCCAGTTCATGATGAGCGCAGAAGTCTCGTCCGCGCCGCTGACCGATCCTCGCCTGCCGGTCGGACAGCGTATGCTGGAGGCCGTCCGCGCGACACGTCAGGCGGTCGCGACCAATACCAATCTCGGTATCATTCTTCTGGCAGGGCCTCTGCTATGCGCCGCCGAAATGGCGGGCGGCAGACTGCACGACAATCTCGACGCGGTGCTGCGCGCGATGAGCATGGACGATACCAGGGCGGTGTTCGAGGCGATCGTCGCGGCCGCGCCGGGCGGGCTTGGAGAGGCCGCGAACGATGTGCGGCAAGAGCCGAAGGTTCATCTGCTCGAAGCCATGCGGGAGGCGGCCGACCGTGACATGATCGCCCGTCAGTATGTTACCTGTTTCGGCGACGTGTTCGACGTCGGGCTTGCGGCTCTGGAAGCGGCGCTGGCACGCGGGGAAGGCGGCATGTGGCCGACTGTATTCGCCTATATGGCGTTTCTCGCCGGCTTCCCCGACAGTCATGTGGTGCGCAACCATGGAGCTGATGCCGCAAGTCAGGCGCGGCAAGAAGCCCTTGCCATTCAGGCGGCGCTCCATGCCAACGACGACGAAGCGTCACGCATTCGTCTGCTCATCGGGCTCGACCGGCGGCTGAAGGCCGACAACGTCAACCCCGGCACCTCGGCCGACCTGACCGTGGCTACTCTTTTAGTCCACCTCCTCGGCGTTCAGCTTGCATAATCGCAACGTTGGTGGTTGACTTTCAGGAGCGGAAGCTGGGCTTCCGCGGCTATCCAGCCAACCGGTCCGGATGTCCGGGCGCTGCCAACAAGGATAGCTGTCCATCGAGCGCTCGCTCGGTTTGCGGCGTCTTTGGACACCATAACTGTGTCTTGGAGGAAAATTGGCATGGCAAAGATCTCGAAAGTAATGGTCGGTGAATCGCTGGTAGGAGACGGCAACGAAGTGGCGCATGTCGACCTGCTCATCGGCCCTCGGGGGAGCGCGGTCGAAACGGCATTTTGCAACGCGCTTACCAACAACAAGGACGGCTTTACCTCCCTTTTGGCGGTGATCGCGCCCAATCTTCAGTGCAAACCCAACACCGTGATGTTCAACAAGGTCACGATCAAGGGCGCCAAGCAGGCCGTGCAGATGTTCGGCCCGGCCCAGCATGCGGTCGCAAAGGCGGTGCAGGACAGCGTCGCCGAGGGGATCATTCCTGCCAACGAGGCGGACGATCTGTTCATCTGCGTCGGCGTTTTCATCCACTGGGACGCGGCGGACGACGCCAAGATCCAGAAGTACAATTACGAAGCGACAAAGGAAGCCATCCAACGCGCCGTCGCAGGAACGCCGACAGCCGCCGAAGCCACGGATAAGCGGGACCAGGTGAAGCATCCGTTCGCGGCTTAGACAAGAGACAGCCCCGCACAGGCAAAACCCTCCGCTGAGCCGGATGGTCTGTTGCGCCGCCTGAAAAAACTTCTGGGCCTATAGAGCATTGGACCCCAAAACCTGCCCTCGGAATTGACCCGAGGTTGGGAACCGGTTTTGGGAAATCCGATGCTCCAGTAAAGAGATAGAGCGGCGAGACGATCGACTTGAGAGTCCGCCGCTCTATAAGGCCAGCTTCCGAGGCCGAGTTCGAGGTTACGCGAATGTCAGGCGCCAAGCGTTGCGAGGTGCTCGGGCGTGAGCGTGCCGTCATGCAGTGAAGTCGCGACCAGCGCCGCGGCAATACCGAGTGACGAAAGGGCGCGAATGTCAGCCTCGTTGCGCACCCCGCCGGCCGCGATCACGGAGCGGCTTCCAGCCTTCGCCTTGATCCCCTCGAGCCGCGTGAAATCGGGACCGGAGGCGGAGCCGACCTTGGCCAATGTCATGACGATCACCTTTTGCGGCCAAAGCTCCGGCTCATCGAGAAATGATGCCGGACCGCGAAACCCGTCGTCGAAGAAATCCAGCGACAGGATAAGGTCCGGATGATCGCAAAAACGCCGGAACAGCGCGTCGTCTCGCTGCGATTCGGAACCCAGGACCGGGTAAAGCCAGGGTTCGGCAAGTGCTGCCGAAAGGGTTTTCTCGTCGGCGATGCCGGCATCGACCCAAAGCTCCGGCGGCTCCGCCATCGCCTTCAGCCGGGCAAGCGCGCCGCTGTTTGGCGTTCCGCCTTCGATGGCATCCAGATCGGCGATATAGAAGGTCGGAAAAGGATAAAGCCGGCGCAGGCCTTCGGCGACCGCGACGACATCGGAAGTTTGGCTGAGCGGCGTGACGATCGGCCTATAGCGATCGCGTTTTCCTTGCTGGGCGCGGACCACTTCGCCGCCCTTCAGGTCGAGAACCGGAATGATATGCAACGCTTTTCTCGCTGACCAACTGTCCCTATCCAACTGTCCCCTGTGATGAAAGCTTGAAGTGTGAAAAAAAGAAAGAGCATCGTTGCCGGCTTCGATATTGGCGGCGCGCATCTGAAGGTGACGCGTTCGGAAGACGGCCGCATCGTCGAGGCAGTCACGATCGCCACGCCGCTCTGGCTAGGGCTCCATACCCTGACCTTGGCATTCGAGGAAACGGCTCCGATTTATGCCGGCGCCGATCTCAACGCATTCACCATGACCGGCGAACTGGCGGATGTCTTTCCGTCCCGCGATGCCGGCGTCGCGGCTCTTCTGGATGAGATTTCAACCCGTGTCCCAGGCGAAAAGTTGATCTATGCCGGGCCGTCCGGCTTTGTAGGGGTCGAGCAGGCAGCGCGGCTGAGCACCGATGTCGCCTCCGCCAACTGGCACGCGACAGCGTCGTTGGTGGCGAAACTCGCCGGCGATGCCCTGTTCGTCGATATGGGCTCCACCACCACCGACATTCTCGCCGTCAAAAATGGCGCCGTCGCCAATGACGGCTACACCGATGCCGGACGGCTTCTGAGCGGCGAACTGGTTTATACCGGCTTCACCAGGACGTTCCTGTTCGGTGTGGCCTCGTCAGCCCCCGTCCGCGGCAGGCTGACACCGCTGATGAACGAGTATTTCGCCTCGATCGCCGACGCGCACCGGATCCTCGGGGTGCTCGACGAGAAGGACGACAGGCACGCTTCCGCCGACGGCAAGAAAAAGACCGTCGATGGTTCGATAGCGCGGCTGGCGCGCATGATCGGGCGCGACGCCGCCGAGTTGACACCGCCGGAATGGCGTGAAGTCGCACGCTGGTTCAGCGAACAGCAATTGCGCAAGATCCACGACGCAGCGTCCCTGGTTGCCGGGCCCATGGCGCGGGATGTGCCGATCGTCGGCGCCGGAACCGGCCGCTGGCAGATCAGGCGGCTGGCCGAACGCATGGAACGCCGCTTCGTCGATTTTGCCGAGATCATTCCCGCAGATGACGCCGTTCGCGGCGAAGCGAGCAGCGTGGCACCCGCGTCAGCGGTGGCGCTGTTGGCGGG
Source organism: Mesorhizobium onobrychidis (assembly GCF_024707545.1). NCBI lineage: Bacteria > Pseudomonadati > Pseudomonadota > Alphaproteobacteria > Hyphomicrobiales > Phyllobacteriaceae > Mesorhizobium > Mesorhizobium onobrychidis. Next base: position 2,798,128 of record NZ_CP062229.1, on the reverse strand, counting down.
ATCTCAATTGTAGGCTCTATCCGGTTCAGCCCCGTACCTCCTCACCGCCGGATTCCTTGACCGACAGGTGATCGCCGACGCGCTGCATCAGCCAACCCCAGGCTTCCTTTTCGCCCTCGCCTGCGGTCTTTTCGATGGCGATCGAAAGGTAGGCGATTTCCGCCTCGATCTTATCGCGCGGCAGCATGCCGAGCCGGCTGACCAGTATGGCCAGTTCCAGCACTGCCGCCTTGGCGCGGTTGAAGCCGGTGAACGGCGCATGCGTTTCCTCCTGCACCACACGGCAGAAATGGCGAGGTCGCATACCGTCGTCATCGACCCTTTCGACTTCGAGGACCGAATGCGCGAGCGCCGCCTCGAGCCGCGGCACCGCAAACCCGTCGACCGCAACGGTTGGCCAATGCTTGCGGCCGGTCAAGCAGCCGGCAAAAATACGCACGTCGTCGGTGTAATTGGCGATGGCGAACGGCACTTCGGCGAGATTGTCGAGCGTGATCGACGGCCGGAACGGCGCGATGACCCAGCCGTCCTTCTCGGCGATGATGCCGATCGGCGCGATGTGGACGTCGCCGGCCTTGTTGACGGTGGTGATGATCGATTCGCGAATGTAGGGCATAGTTTAGCGCTCTTTCTTCGCGCGAAGCGTGTGGCCCGCTTCCGCAAGACGGGTGCGGTCGGTTTCGGGAGCAGGCGCGGCAACGCCCCATGCGAGCGGCTCGTCCTGCACATAGCGCTTGCCGAGGCGCCACGCGATCTCGGCCTTCATCAGCTCCGCGCCGAGATAGAACGCGTGTGCGCCATCCGCCTCAACGCCAAGCCCGGCAAAGAGTTCGAAGGCATCCGTGGCAACCGCATGCCCCTTGCCGTTGAAAACATGGATGCCGTCCTCGGCAGTCATGATGCGGAAGTTGGTGTCGCGCACCTCGGCCGCCAATGCATCGATATCCCCGGTCGAGGCCGTGAACGGCTTGCGGTCGTGAACCTGCAGGAGCCCTGGATGATAACTCCGCGGCAGAGCACCGTCGTTCCTCGCGGCAAACAGGATGCGGCGGGCAATATCGTGCTCCTCGATCGTTCGCAGCGTGTGCGGGCTGACATGCACGGCAAGCACGTTTCGGATCTGAAGTTCCGAGCAGAGCCCGGCCAGAACGGCGGTAACGCCGGAACTGTCGGCATCGGTCAATTCGGTGAGATTGCCGGTGCCCATCAGCAGTTCGACGTCGGGCCAGCGACGGCGCGCCTCGACGAAGCGCCCGAGTGAGGCGGCAAAGCCGAAATGGATCGGGTCGAGCACGGGGTCGGCGATGAAGGCGACGCCGGCCTTTTGCGCCGCTTCGATGGCCCGCCCGAGCGAATCCAGGTCGCCGGGCGTGGACGGGATCAACACCGGTACAGCCTTGTGGTCGAAGGCCAGCTGCAGCGTGTTCTCGTCGAGGCTGAGAAGATAGTCCGCGCCGGCGCGTGCGCCGATCGAAAGTTCGTCCGTGCTGGCCGAATCGACACTGACCAGAAATCCTTGCGCCTTCAGCTCGATCACGGCCTCTTCCAGCGATGGAAACGGCGTTTCCGGCAGGCAGCCGAGATCGATGACGTCGGCACCGGCCGCAGCCAGCGTCCGTGCCCTCGCCACCAGAGCCTCGACCGACAGCATCGGCGCATCGACGATTTCGGCGAAGATGCGCATGTCGTGACGCGAAAGGTCAGGCGGCTCGCCCGCCCGGCCGAGAAAGGCCGGCAGATCGGCGATCTCGTCGGGACCACGTACGAAGGGCACACCGAAATGGTTCGACAGATGCTCGATGTCCCCGCGATAGCGGCCGGGCAGGATGACGCGGTCGGCGCCGCCCGTCAGGGTGAGCCGCCGCTTGATGATGTCTTCGCTCATCAACGCCGCGACCTTGACGCCGATGTCGATTATCTCCCATGCAAATTCGGTTTCGCCCAGTCCGGCCAGCAGCCTGTCCAGCCGGACCTTGGCCAGATGACCGGTAAGAAAGGCCAGCCGCTCAGCCATGGCTTGCGAGTTCGGCGTGGCGCCGTCTGACCGAGGCCTCGAGTTCGGCGAGCGACTCGACCACCTGGGTTCGCTCGAAACTCTTCAGCTGCCTGGTATTCTCCAGGTCGATGCTGCGCGGATAGACCTTGACCAGCCCATGCGGCGCCATGGTTTCGAGTTCCGGCGCGGTGTCGCAAGCAAAGACGATGGCCGGCACCCGGCATTTTCCGGCCTGGGCAAAGACATTGGTGGCGAGCGTGTCGGAAATGCCGTGCACGCATTTGGCGACCGTATTGGAACTGGCCGGCGCCACCACGACCGTATGATAGACGCCGTGATAGAATTCGCCGACCGGGATCGCGCTCGCCGTCTTGTCGTGCAGAACGCGCGTCGTCTCCGGGAAATCGAGCTTGAGCTTGTACATGCGCAGCACTTCGTTGGCGGCTTTCGACACGAAGACATCGCAATGCTCGAGCTGGTGAATGAGTGCGAAGCTCTCCGTAAAAAAATGACCGGAACCGGTCAAAACCCATGCCCAGCGCGGCGTATGCAGCTTCGCCATCGCCTACCCTGCTTTTCTTGCCGGCCGGATCGGAACCGCGATCCGGATGCCGGGCAGATTGCCCGACGCGAGCAGCGCCCCGGCTTCGGCTGCATCTTTCGGACCGGCGAGATGGAAATCGACACCGTCGGGCAGCATGGCGGCGAAGCCGGCGTCGACGATGCCTCTGACTGCCAGGCTGTCGATCGTGTCGCTGCCGAGGAAGGCGCCGGTCTGCTTGATCAGCAGCAGCGCATTCGCGCCGAGCTTGCCGGCAAGCCAGGCGGCAAGGGAATCGGAGGTAATGTCCCAGGACGCCGGAATGTCCGGCGCCGCCAGCGCCAATGACGACGGCAGCCACACCGGCACCTTCCCCTCGTCCAACGCTCGCACCGTTTCTTCCAGCGACCGTGCCGGCGCCAACCTCTCGTCACGATCGAGGATAACCTGGCCGAACTGCTCCATGGCGAGGATCGCCATGGCGTGGGCGGCGGTGTCGGAAAAGTCCATGCGGAACTGCATCTCGCGCACCTGGTCGGCAAAGAGGCCGCCGCCGGGCACGATGACGATCGGCAGCTTGGAACCCGCCAGCGCCGCGATCCAGCTTTCCATTTCCGCCGCATGGACCGTGCTGCCGCCAAGCTTGACGACGGCTGGCTTGACGGCGGCTCGCCTCACGACCTCAGGCCTTTCCTGTCGCGGCTGGGAAGCAGCGCTTTGCTCTTTTCGGCCGGCAGGGCCGGAGGCGACGCCGCGGCCTGCCGCTTGCCGCTTGCGTTCGATCTCGACGCCGACGCCGCCTGGGCCGAGTTCGAGTTTTTCCACTCTTACCGTGACGCGCACGACACGCGGGTTCTCCAGAATGTACGTCGCCACCTGCTCGGCCAAGGCCTCGCTAAGCTGGATGTGGCCCCGCGCGACGATGGTGCGAATGCCGTCCATGATGATGTCGTAGGAGAACACATGGCGCATGTCTTCGGGATGGTCGGTGACTTGCAGCACGTCGGCGGTCACGTCGAAACGCACCTTCTGTGTATGGCCGTGCTCGAAGCTGTAAGCGCCGATCTGGACCGGCAGGACAAAGTCCCGCACGAAGATCTTGTCGGTGCCCAGTGTCGGGTCGGTGCCCGGCGAATAGCCCCTCGCCGCCAGCAGGCGGTAGTCGACGCTCGACGCGCCGCCCGCCCGGGATGCTTCCGGGACCAGCTCGCGGATCTGCGAAACCGCCTCGGCACTGATCGAACCCACGCGGCCGGAGTGGCCGCACAGCGCCCCGCGAAAGCCGAGAAAATCGGGAGCGAAGGGCAGCAGCCGCGGAATGTCGGGGGCTTCCAGCGATCCGCTCAGGCCAACCATGAGACCGAGCGATTTGGCTCGATCGATGAACCCCGGAATACGCTCGGGCGGCAGATGGTCGAGCAGCCGCCCGTTTGCCTTGCTCGCAGTGTCGACCATGGCGCCATGGAAGCGATGTTTGGCAAGCATCGGCAGAAACTCGAAATCCGGCGCCAGGTCGGCGAAAAGCACGGCGATCAGTTTCGTTCGCGCGGCGAGCGGCTCGAGCGCCGCCGCGCAGGCGGCGGCATTTGCCGACGGAAAAAAGCCTATCTTGACGTAATCGACGCCGGTCGCAGCGATCTCGTCGGCCTTGGCGCGGATCGTCTCCGGTTCCATCGGCAGGTCGCCGCAGACCGCGCTGACCGGCGCCCGGCCGGCGATGAATGAAATCGTCCGGCGGATGGTTTGCGTGGATACCGCGCCCAGCGCCCCCGCCTTCGGATCCTTCAGGTCGACAATGTCGACGCCGCCCGAAAGCGCGATCTCCGCCTCGTCGACGCCGGTGACACTGGCCAGCATTCTGGTCATTGGACTTTCTCCGGCATGAGGGACAGGACGCTCTCGGGCCCGAATACCGAAATCCGCTCAGTTGCCGTTCCGGCAAGAAGGCATGGCACTAAAGCAGACGCGAGAAGTCCGCTTTCAGGGTTTGATAAATTTTGCCGGTCAGCTAAGCTCATGATGGGCACCTTGACTTCGCGCCGGTCCGACAACAATCGGACTTTAGCGCAAGAACGGGTAATTTTTATCGATGACGAGCGCGGTGCCGGGCACTCTCGCGGCCTTTTTGTGCTTTTTTTCCCTGACCGTCAACGTTCCGGGCGCGCCAGCCCAGGAGGCGACGGGCGGGCAACCGGCTGCAACGGCCAAGCCTGAAAAAAAGCTAACCGAAATCAAGATAGGCTACTTGCGCGCCTATGCGCCGCAACTGGCCTTGTCGGTGCTCGACGTCCCGCCCGGCGATGAAGGCGTTGCCGGCGGCAATGTCGCGATTGCCGACAACAATACGACCGGCAGCTTCCTCGGCCAGAAATTCAGCCTCGACGTGACCGAGGTAAAGCCGGACGCGGACGTCGTTGCGGCCTTCCAGGAAATGATCGCCAAAGGCGACCGCTATGTGGTCGCAGACGTCTCGGCCAGGCAATTGCTGTCGATCGCCGACCTTGCCCGCGACAACGGCGTTCTGATCTTCAATGCCGGCGCCACCGACGACAGTCTCCGCGAAGAGGAATGCCGCGCCAGCATCTTCCACACCATCCCGACGCGCAGCATGCTGGCCGACGGGCTGGCGCAATATCTCATCTGGAAGCAATGGCGGCGCTGGGTGCTGATCTACGGCTCGCACGAGCGCGACCAGCTTTTTGCCGAGGCGCTGCGCCGGGCGGCGACGCGCTTCGGCGGCGAGATCGTCGGCGAAAAGCTGTTCGAAGATACCGGCACGGCACGGCGGACCGATTCCGGCGTCGTCCAGATCCAGCGGCAGATGCCTGTCTTCACCCAGGACCTGCCGGAACACGATGTGTTGCTGGTCGCCGATGAAAGCGAGGTGTTCGGCACCTATGTTCCGTTCCGCACCTGGACTCCGCGGCCGGTCGCCGGCACCTCCGGCCTCACCCCGTCGGCCTGGCATCCGGCCAGCGAGCAATGGGGCGGCACCCAGATCCAGAACCGCTTCGCCAAGGCAAACGGCCGCCGCATGATGTCGAAGGACATGGCGGCGTGGACCGCGGTGCGCATCCTCGGCGAGGCGGCGACCCGCACGCAGGGCGCCGACCCGCGCAAGATGGCCGACTTCATCCGCTCCGACGATTTTTCGATCGCCGCCTTCAAAGGGCAGAAACTGACCTTCCGCAAGTGGAACCAGCAGTTGAGGCAGCCGATCTTCCTAGGCGACAACAGGTCGGTCGTCTCGACATCGCCGCAGGAAGGTTTTTTGCACCAAGTGTCCGAGCTCGATACGCTCGGGGTCGATGAGCCGGAAACAAAATGCGTGCTTGAGTAGAACCAATTGGGAGGAATTTCAGTGCAGAGACGAGCTTGCGCACTCGCCATTCTCGCGACCGGCTTCATGGCCGGCCCGGCGTCGGCCTACATGGCCTATGTTTCCAACGAGAAGGACAACACGATGTCCGTCGTCGACACCGCAACGATGCAGGTGGTGAAGACCGTCAATGTCGGGCAGCGTCCGCGCGGCATCACCATCTCGCACGACGGCAAGCACATTTATCTCTGCGCAAGCGACGACGATTCGATCGAGGTGATCGACACGGCGTCCCTGGAGATCGTCGATACCTTGCCCTCCGGGCCTGACCCGGAGCTCTTCGTGCTCTCGCCTGACGGCAAGACGCTTTACGTCGCCAATGAGGACGACAATCTCGTCACCGTCATCGACATAGAGAATAAGAAGATGCTGGCCGAAATCCCGGTCGGAGTCGAACCGGAAGGCATGGGCGTCAGCCCGGACGGAAAGACCATGGTCAATACGTCGGAAACGACAAACATGGCTCATTTCATCGACACGACGACCCACGAGATCACCGACAACGTGCTGGTGGATGCGCGTCCGCGCTTCGTCGAGTTCACGCCCGACGGCAAGCAGGCCTGGGTGAGTGCCGAGATCGGTGGCACTGTTTCGGTGATCGACAATCAAACGCGCGAAGTTGTCCAGAAGATCACCTTCGAGATTGCCGGCCTGAGGGCCGAATCCATCCAGCCGGTCGGTGTGCGCATCACCGCCGACGGCAAGAAAGCCTATGTGGCGCTCGGACCGGCCAACCGCGTCGCGGTGATCAACACGCAGACATACGAGGTCGAGAAATACGTGCTGGTCGGCCAACGCGTCTGGCAGCTCGCTTTCACCCCGGACCAGAAAACCATCATCTCGACCAACGGCGTGTCGAACGACATCACCTTCATCGACGTGGAGACCGACGAGCCGGTGCAGTCGGTGACCGTCGGCACGTTGCCGTGGGGCGTCGTCGTCTCACCCAATTAAATCACCCAATTAAATCACCCAATTAAATCACCCAATTGAATCAAACAGGCAGAAAAACAGCAGAAGAGCAGGAAATCATGCGGAAATTTCGGGCAGTCGCTTTCGCTGCGCTGGTGGGCATGGCGCTCACGCAGGGCCAGGTCTGGGCGCAGGACAACGACGACGATGACGCAGCCGCCGGTGCGGTCACCAAAACGGACGCCAGTCCCGAAGCCGAAAAGGCAACCCGGGCCAGCAAGGACGTGCCGGAACTTATCCTCGGCAGCAAGGAAGACCAGTTCACTGCCAATCAGAAGGACTTCCAGCTGATCGCCGGCCAGGGCTATCGCTGGAAGATCACCGCGGCGGGCGGTCTGGAGTACAAATTCCATACCGACCTGTTCCGCAATGTGTGGAACAACCAGATCGTCATCAACGACCTCGAGGTGCATATGAACGGCGCACCTGCATGGCTCGAATTCGACGCCGACGGCACCATCCAGGTACAGTTCACCACCGTGAGGCCCGGCATCTACACATGGTCGGTGCCCGACCTCGCCGACAGGGGCATGAAGGGCACGATCACGATCAAGTAGGATCACCGGATAGCGGGACCTGCGCGATCGAGCCCGGTGCGCTAGACTCCTGGTGCGCTAGGTGCGCTAGACTATTGTCGACGACAAGGAACCAGCCGGCGTGCAGCATGTGAGGACAAGCGGACCAGGAGATGAGGTGGCGGCGCTCGATGTCGCCGGCGTCAGCCATTCCTATGGTCCGAAGCGGGCGCTCAACGACGTCTCATTCTCGATCGCGCCGGCGAACTTCACCGTTCTTCTCGGCCTCAACGGCGCCGGCAAGACAACCCTGTTCTCGCTGATTAGCCATCTTTACGACACGCGCCGCGGGTCGATCCGCATCTTCGGCCATGACGTCAGCCGCGCATCGGGCGAAGCGCTCCGGCGTGTCGGCATCGTGTTCCAGGCACGCACGCTCGACCTCGACCTCAGCGTCCACCAGAACCTCTCCTACCACGCCGCGCTGCATGGCGTCGGAGGACGCGAGGCCCGGCAGCGCATTGCCGCGCTGCTCGCTACGGTCGACATGGAGGGCCGGCAGCATGACAAGGCACGCAGTCTTTCCGGCGGTCAGATGCGGCGCATCGAGATCGCCAGGGCGCTGCTCCACCGCCCGTCCCTGCTGCTGCTCGACGAGGCGACGGTCGGTCTCGACATCCAATCGCGCGCGGGCATTCTCGCCACCATCCGCAAGCTCGTCGAAACCGAGGGCATTGGCGTGCTGTGGGCAACGCATCTGATCGACGAGGTTGAAGACGGCGACCATGTCGTCGTGCTGCGGCAGGGCGAACTGGTCGCCAAGGGCAGGGTTGCCGATGTCGTCAGGACGAGCGGCGCCGGTTCGATCCGCGACGCCTTTTCGAGGCTCAGCCGCATCGAGGCAGCCGGCATCGCGGAGATATCGCCATGAGCGCTCCCGCAATGCCCGAGAAAGTCGCCGGCATCATCCCGGTGAAGTTCGAAAAATTCGGCCTGCGCCATTATCTCGTTTGCCTCAAAGGCGTCGTCCTGCGGGAGTGCCTGCGCTTCCTGCACCAGCGCGAGCGCTTCATATCCTCGCTGGTTCGGCCGCTCATCTGGCTGTTCATTTTTGCCGCCGGGTTCCGGCAGGTGCTCGGCGTGTCGATCATCCCTCCTTACAAGACCTACGTGCTCTACGAGGTCTACATCACGCCGGGCTTGTGCGGCATGATCCTGCTGTTCTCGGGTATGCAGTCTTCGCTGTCGATGGTCTATGACCGCGAGATGGGAAACATGCGCACCCTTTTGGTCAGCCCCTTCCCGCGCTGGTTCCTGCTGGTGTCGAAGATGCTCGCCGGCGTCTCCGTATCGATCGCGCAAGTCTACGCGTTCCTGATCGTTGCCTGGTTCTGGGGCGTCAAGGCGCCGCCGATCGGCTATCTCATGGTGCTGCCGGCGCTGTTCCTGTCGGGCATGATGCTTTGCGCGCTCGGCATGCTTTTGTCGTCGATGATCAAGCAGCTCGAAAACTTCGCCGGCATCATGAACTTCGTCATCTTTCCCGGCTATTTCGCTTCTCCAGCGCTCTATCCTTTGTGGCGCATCCAGGAGGCGAGCCCGCTGCTTTACAAAATCTGCCTCGCCAACCCGTTCACCTATGCCGTCGAACTGATCCGCTTCGCCTTCTACGGCCAGATTAACTGGCTGTCGCTGGGCGTCGTTGCCGGCTGCACGCTGCTGTTCCTTGCCGCCGCAATCATCGCCTATGACCCTTCGCGCGGCCTGATGACCCGCAAACAGGACACGGGAGGAAATGCCTGATGGCACGAATGAGCCTTGTTCGCAGCCTGGCTGTGGTTGCCATGCTCGCGCCGGGCGTGAACGCCATGGCGGCGAATACCGATCCGGACTGGCCTTGCATACAGCGCAAGGTGCCGCAACTCTCGCTCGGCCAGATCTGGAACGGGCCGGAGCTGCCGCCAGCGGCGAAGGACTTGTCGAAAGACCCCGGTATCTCCGCCCTGGTCGAGGAGGTGGCAGCCCGGCGGATACCGATTGCCGAAGCCCAAAAGAAGATCAAGGATTTCGCCGCCTCGCTGCCGGCCGAGCAGCTTGCGCCAAAGATGGCGATGCTGGTGCAAGGCATGTTCGATCACATGGACGCCGAGCGTTCTCACGTGATCTCAGGCATTTCCCGTTACGCCCACAAGCAGCTCGAAATGGCCGCCGCGTTGCGCAAGGAAGCGTCCGACGTCGATGCATTGCGAGCAAAGCCCGATGCAAATCCAGACGAGATCGAACGGCGAACCGAACAGCTGAAATTCGCAACGCGAATTTTCAACGAACGCGTCCAATCACTGACTTACGTCTGTGAAGTGCCGACGATCATCGAGCAGCGGCTTTATCAATTGTCCAAAGTCGTCTCGGAAACGCTCGCCGCGAAGAAGTAGAACCTCATTCGCTCTTCGCGGCGGATCTCACGATCCCCGGCCGGGCAGCATGCGCCAGCGCTGCACGAAATAACCGGGATGCGTCTCGATCCAGTGGGCGACCAGCGGCTGCGCCTGCATGAAGGCGGTCCCGGGATTCATTGCCAGGCCGTCCACCATCTGTTCGCGTTGTTCACAGGTCTGCGGCACATCCGTCAGGCAGACCATCATAACCAGCGTGTAAAGCATTACCCCTTGTCCCCATCGAATCCCGAACCCCATGCCCGGGAGGTTTCAGTGATACCGACCAGTCTGCAGGGGTCGCACATACAGATCGCTTACGGGTGTGAAAAAGCACGTGCCCCCGCTCTTTCGCACTGCAACATAACATGTCGCTTATCTAACTCCAACGACCGCCGGGCGTTTTCCAGAGCAATCGCGTCGGGTTGCGCCGCGCCAACGTGGCGCCGATGTTTCCAGCGCCGATCATTCCGATCATCACGGGTGTCGTCGATGTCGTCAGACCGGCAACCCGTTCTGCTTTCGCAGGCTTTTGTCGAATGCCGATGCGGGGACGAAACGGCACAGGAAACTGACCTGGCGCGCCATTTAGCCGCCGCCGATGCTCGCACCGGCCAGCTGGTCCGTCCAGCGCCTGAACAGCGCACTGGCATTGACGCCTCCGAAACCGAAGCCGTTGGAGATCGCGTAGTCCATTCCCATTGGGCGGGCCTGGTTTGCGACGAAGTCGATCCCGTCGCCGGCTGGATCCGGCGCGCTCAAATTGAGGGTTGGCGGCGCCACCTGATCCCTGAGCGCCAGGATTGCGAAGATGGCTCCAAGCCCGCCGGCGGCTCCGAGCAGGTGTCCAGTCGCGGATTTCGTTGCGCTGACAGCGATGGCGGAATCTGAGCCGAAGAGTGTTTTGATCGCCGCGATTTCCCCGAGATCACCGACCGGCGTGGAGGTCGCGTGCGCATTGAGGTGGCGAACTTCACGCGGCGAAATGCCGGCTTGGGCAATCGCGATCTCCATGGCCCGGCGCGCCCCGTCGCCGTCCTCGGGGCCGGAGGTGACGTGATGAGCATCCGCCGTCGTGCCGTAGCCGACGAGCTCGGCGAGCGGTTTCGCACCGCGCGCAAGCGCGTGGCTCAGTTCCTCGATGATCAGGATGCCGGCCCCTTCGCCCATGACGAAGCCGTCCCGCGACATATCGAAGGGGCGCGAGGCTTCAGCCGGCGTTTCGTTGAAGCCGGTGGAAAGGGAGCGAGCCGCGGCAAAACCACCGAGACTGACGATATTCATGCACGCTTCCGTTCCGCCGCACACGGCGATATCGGCTTCATTGGCGCGGATAAGGCGAGCCGCATCGCCGATCGCCTGGATGCCGGCCGCGCACGCCGTCACCGGCGCGCCGAGTGGCCCCTTGAAGCCATGGCGGATCGAGATGTGGCCCGCCGCGAGGTTCACCAGGAAGGACGGCACTGTAAACGGCGATAGGCGGCGGACGCCGCGCCGGTCGACCGTGCGCACCGCCTCGGTTATGGCGGGGAACCCGCCGACGCCGGAGGCGATGATCGTGGCCGTGCGCAAGCGATCCGCTTCCGAGACGGGTGCCCATCTTGCTTGGGCGAGTGCCTTTTGTGCAGCGGCGAGCCCGAAGAGGATGAACCGGTCTACCTTGCGCTGGTCCTTCGGCGGCAGCACTGCATCCGGGTCGAAGCCAGCATCAGGATCTTCTTCGTGCGAGGGAACCACGCCGCCGATCTTCGCCGGCAGGTCTCCCACCACGTCGTCGGCAAGCCTGCGGATGCCTGAGCGACCGGCCAGGAGCCGCGACCAGGACGCTTCGACATCGGCAGCAAGGGGCGTGACCGCTCCCATGCCTGTGACAACAATCCGTCGCATCCATCCTCCTGTCGATTTGGGTGCGCCGCCAGCGCTGCGCACGCCGTTCAAGCGCCGGCTGCTTCGCGAACCTGTTCGGTCGCCGCGTCCAGAAAGGCCTGGGCGAGGTCCGGGTCGTTGACGACGCGCGATAGCGTCAGCGCACCGACCATCGTCGAGAGAATGGCCATAGCCTTTCCATCGGACTCCTCACCATTGGCCTCGGCAATGAAACGGCCGAGGATTTCGAGATGCTCCTTGATCCCGGCTTCGAACGACGCTTTCACGTCGCTGCCCTGTCTGGCGGCATCCGAACCGAGCGCGACAATCGGGCAGCCGTCCATCTTTTCTCCGCGATGGTCCATACTGAGGTAGAACGCGATCACCGCGCCAAGCGGATCCTCGGATTTTGCCGCAGTCGCGGCCGACCACCGGAGGGTGGCGCTCTCCATCGCCCGCCTGGACGCCTGCGCCGCCAGATCGTCCTTGGATGCGAACTGCTTGTAAAACGCACCCTGGGTCAGGCCGGCAGCCTCCATCAGGTCCTTAAGGCCGATGCCGTCAAAGCCGCGCTCCCGAAAAAGCCGGCTTGCTACATTGATCACGGTTTCGCGGTTTTCCGCAGCCTGAACGCGACTCACACGCATCGTCATCTCCTAAATTAGCTTGCGTTCGACATCTATAACAGATATAGAGTGCGAACGCAATCCAATTTGGCTGCGCACGGGTGCCCACGACACGCCATCGAAAATTTGGAGGAGAGGTCAAATGCTATACAGTTATTTTGTCGAGAAATCGATCCGGGAGAGCTTCGACCACGTCAACAAACATCGCTGGGATGAGGCGGTGAAAGCACTCGTGCCGCATGTCCATCACCGCGTTTCCGGCACCCATGCGCTTGGTGGTGAGCGCCACGACAAAGAAGCCGTGCGCCGATGGTTTGAGCGCCTCGGCCGCGTCCTGCCCAATCTCCATCTCACGGTCAACCACATCTGGGTGAAGGGCTGGCCGTGGCATACCACCGTGTTTGCCCAGTGGGACGGCACCGCAACGCTGCTCAACGGCGACGCGTCGTACGTCAACCGTGGTCTCCACGTGTTCACCCTGCGGTGGGGCAGAGTCTATGCACTTGAGGAATTTTACGATTCACAAGCAGCGGCCCGCGGTCTTGCCGCCCAAGCGGCAACTGGCCTCGAAGAAGCTGTCGGCGAACCAATTGTGGGCTAGCAGAAGCGCAGTCAGAGGCCCGGGCTCCTCGCCCTCGGCCTCGCCACGACCGGGCAGCCGTCCATTCTTTCTGCGCGATGATCCATACTGAGGATGATCCTATACTGAGGTAGATGCGATCACCGCGCCAAGCGGGTCTGCGGATTGGCCGCGGCCGCGGCCGACCATCGGAGGGAGGCGCTCTCCATCGCCCGCCTGGACGCCTGCGCCGCCAGGTCGTCCTTGGATGCGAACTGCTTGTAGAAGGCGCCCTGGGTCAGCCCCGCACCCTCCATCAGGTCCTTAAGGCCGATGCCGTCAAAGCCGTGCTTCCGAAAAAGCCGGCTTGCCACGTTGATCACGGGTTCGCGGTTTTCCGCAGCCTGAATGCGACTCACACGCATCGTGATCTCATTTTAGATTGCATTCGTAATCTATCTCTTATATAGAGGTCGAATGCAATCTAAATAGAGGAGACATGACATGATCCGCAGAACCCTGAGCGCATCGCTCTTGGCCGCGCTGTTTCTTACGAGCCCGGCGTTTGCCGAGGAAGCCACCCTCGGACGTCCGATCGAAGGCGGCAGCCTGCATGAGGGATACCTCGACATGGTAGCCTACTACGTCCCGGTCGACGGCGACCTCCTGGAGGTCACCGCCACCTTCGCGCCGAAGATCGGGGGCGATCCGCTGCGCGTCGTCATGGGCCTCGCCGACGGCGACTCCGTGGCCTTTTCCATGCCGGGCCACCAGAACGAACTCTACGCATTCTCAAGGTCCGGCGAGGCGGTCACGGTCTCGAGCGAGACTGACATGCATCTGCGAGCCGACGCGACAATGCGCTGACCCGACGTGCAGACCGCACCTGCCTGCTACTGGCCGCGGCGCTCGCGCTCCCGCCCAGGACCGCGCGCCGCGGCGGACCGGGCAAGATCGCGGAACGGCTCGTGGACGTCGGTCAGGAGGTCTAAGCCGGTCAGCCGCTGATGGACGCCATCGTTTGTCTGAATCGTTTGTCTGAAGCGTTTGCCTTGGGGCCGCGCGGCCTAACTCGCGCGACCTCTAGTGTTCGGTCCTTCGTGCGGATAGAGCTTGCCGAACAGGGGCAGATACATCGCGCCCTTGCGCATCAGGAAATCGTGGAACGTCGCCATCGCCGGCGAGATCGCGTGATCGCTGCGCATCACCGAAAACCATTGCCGGCGGATCGGCATGCCGACAACGTCGAGGATGACCAGCCGGCCGGCTTCGGTTTCCGCAGCGATGGTGTGGGCAGAGATGAAGGCGATGCCGAGCCCGGCCATCACCGCCTGCTTGATCGTCTCGTTCGAGCCCATCTCGACGCCGAGATCGTCGATGCGGCCGGGCACGTCGCTCAGGAATATCTCCAGCGAGATGCGTGTACCGGAGCCGGGCTCGCGAATGAGGAAATGCTCTTCGGCGATCCGCTCCTTGGATATCTCGCGTGCCGACGCCAGCGGGTGGTCGGGCGGCGCAATGATGACCAGCGGGTGATCGCCGAACACCGAGGCACGCACCGGGACTTCCCTCGCCGGGCGTCCCATCAGCGCGATATCGATGTCGTGGTTCTTCAGACTGTCGATCGTTTCGGCGCGGTTGCCGATGGCAAGCCGCATGTCGATGTCGGGATGTTCCTTCATGAAGCCAGCCATGAGCCGCGGCGCGAAATATTTGGCAGTGGAAACGACGCCGAGCCTCAAGCTGCCGATACGCACGCCCTTGATCGCATCCATCGCGTCTTCGAGCAGACGAAGCCGCTCCTCGATCGCCTGCGCCGTCTCGACGAAAGCCAGACCTGCGGCAGTCGGACGCATGCCGTCCGACGTCCGGTCGAACAAGGCCAACTGGAACTCCTCCTCCACCTGCCGCAACTGTATCGTCACCGCTGGAGGAGACAAGCCTAACACCTTGGCCGCGCTAACGATTTTCCCGTGGCTGATGATTGCCTGAACGGTCTTGAATTGCTTGAGCGTGAGATTTCTCATATCGCATACTAAATTTTTTTTAGTGCGAAAGTAAAGTTATTGAATTTTACTTATCCGGTGGCGTTTGTTCTCATTCCACTATCCGGCCGATCCGAGGAGAGGCGGCTGGATCGGGAGGTTACGATGCCAGCGGCAACGCTCGACGCTTTTCTGAATTCCTATCTCGGCCCGCCAGACGAACTGCGCTCTGCGGTCGTAGCGACCGTCCGCCAGCTGACGCAGGCCGCCACCAAGATCCGCAACACCATCAATCAGGGGGTGCTCGGCACCGCCTTTGCCGGGACCCGCGGCGCCAATGCCGACGGCGACATCCAGAAGGATCTCGACATCTTCGCCGACGACATCTTCCTCGACGCCATGCGGCACGCTCCGGTCGCGCTCTACGCCTCCGAGGAATTGGAGCAGCCGGTCCTGCTCGACAGGCAGGCGCCTCTCGCCATCGCCATCGATCCGCTCGACGGCTCTTCCAACATCGACACCAACGTGTCGATCGGAACGATTTTCTCGCTCCTCCCTGCAACTGGCGCGCCGGACGAAAATCCGGCCGCCTCTTTTTTGCAGCCAGGCGTGAACCAGCTGGGCGCCGGTTTCTTCATCTATGGGCCGCAGCTGGCGCTGGTTCTGTCGCTCGGCAGCGGCACGCATGTCTTCGTTCTCTCGACCAGGCTCGGCACCTTCGTCCAGGCCTACGAGAGCCGGATCATCCCGCAGCGCACCCAGGAGTTCGCCATCAACGCCGCCAACTACCGGCATTGGGACGAGGCGGTGCGGCTCTACATCGACGACTGCCTCGAAGGCACCGAAGGCCCACGCGGAAAGGACTTCAACATGCGCTGGATCGCCTCCCTGGTCGCCGACTGCTATCGTATACTGATGCGCGGCGGTGTATTCCTGTATCCAGGCGACAAGCGCAAGGGTTACCGCCAGGGTCGGCTGCGCCTCGTCTATGAGGCCAACCCGATCGCCTTTCTCATCGAACAGGCCGCCGGCGCCGCTACCGACACGATCACCCGCATCCTCGAAATCGAACCCGAGAGCCTGCACCAGCGCGTGCCCATGGTGTTCGGATCGGCGCGGGAAGTCGCGCGCATCACCCGCTACCACATCGAGCCCAGCGCCATCGGCGAGCGTGCGCCGCTGTTCAGCCGCCGCGGCCTGTTCAGGGCCTGAGCACCATGTCGGCGAAGCACCCCATCATCACCATCACCGGGTCGTCGGGCGCCGGCACCACCTCGGTCAAGCGCATCTTCGAGCTGATCTTCCGGCGCGAGAACATCGAGGCCGCCTTCATCGAAGGAGATGCCTTTCACCGCTACGACCGCGCCACGATGAAGACAAAGGTGGCCGAGGAGGAGAAGGTGGGCAATCCGAACTTCACCCACTTCAATGCCGAAGCCAACGAACTCGCAATCCTCGAAGAGGTGTTTGAGGAATATGGCCGCCGGGGAACCGGAAAGACCCGCACCTACATCCATGACGAGGACGAGGAGAAGCAGTACGGCACGCCGCCGGGACAATTTACCGAATGGCGCGAATTCCCGCCGAGCGACCTGCTCTTCTACGAGGGCCTGCATGGCTGCGTCGTCACCGACAAGATCAACCTGGCCAGGCATGCGGACCTCAAGATCGGCGTGGTGCCGGTCATAAATCTCGAATGGATTCAGAAGATCCATCGCGACCGCGCAACGCGCGGCTATTCCACCGAGGCGGTGATGGACGTCATCCTGCGCCGTATGCCGGACTATGTCCGCTACATCGTCCCGCAATTCTCGCAGACCGCCATCAACTTCCAGCGCGTGCCGATCGTCGACACGTCCAACCCGTTCATCGCGCGCTGGATCCCTACGCCCGACGAATCGATGCTGGTCATTCGCTTCGCCAATCCCCGCGGCATCGATTTCCCCTACCTGCTTTCGATGATCCACGACTCGTTCATGTCGCGGCCGAATTCCATAGTGGTGCCAGGCAACAAGCTCGATCTTGCCATGCAGCTGATCCTGACGCCGCTCATCCTGCAATTGATCGAACGCAAGAACCGTGTGTCGTGAGGAGGACGCCATGAACAGCCAAGCAGCAGCATTGAAGCCCGTCGCCGCCGTCTCGGAACGCGATATGGCGAACGCCATTCGCGCACTGGCGATGGACAGCGTCCAAAAAGCCAATTCCGGTCATCCCGGCATGCCGATGGGCATGGCCGATGTCGCGACAGTGCTGTTCAGCCGCTTCATCAATATCGATCCGTCGGCGCCCAACTGGCCCGATCGCGACCGCTTCGTGCTTTCGGCCGGGCACGGCTCGATGCTGCAATATGCGCTGCATTACCTGCTCGGCTTTGAAGACATGCCGATCGAGGAATTGCAGCGGTTTCGCCAGCTAGGCAGCCGCACTGCCGGACATCCGGAATATGGCCATGCGCTTGGCATCGAGACGACGACCGGTCCGCTTGGACAAGGCATTTCGACCGGCGTCGGCATGGCGCTGGCGGAGCGCATGCTTGCCGCCCGCCACGGCGCCGATCTCGTCGACCATTTCACCTACGTGATCGCCGGCGACGGCTGCCTGCAGGAAGGCATCAGCCACGAGGCGATCGACCTTGCTGGCCATCTGAAGCTGGCCCGGCTGATCGTCTTCTGGGACGACAATGCGATCTCGATCGACGGACCGACTTCGCTGTCGACATCGATGGACCAGCCGGCACGGTTCAAAGCCGCCGGATGGCATGTCCAATCGGTGGACGGCCACGACACGGAAGCCGTTGCAGCGGCAATCGAAGCGGCGCAGCAGTCTGACCGGCCGTCGCTGATTGCCTGCCGCACGGTGATCGGCAAGGGCGCGCCCAATCTGGGCGGTTCGGAAAAGACGCATGGCGCACCGCTGGGCGACGCGGAGATCGCCGCGACGCGCGAAAACATCGGCTGGGCCTACGCGCCGTTCGAGGTGCCGGACGACATCCTTTTCGCCTGGCGCGAAATTGCACAGCGCGGGCAAGCAGCACGGCACGCCTGGGAGCAGCAGCTTGCCGCCTCGCCGCGGCGCGAGGCCTTCGAGAGCGCGGTCGCCGGCAACCTGCCCGACGCAGTCTTCGAAGCGCTCGGCGCTTTCCGCAAGGAGCATGTCGAGAAGGCGACCAAGGTTGCAACGCGAAAAGCCTCCGAAATGGCGCTCGCTGCGATCAACGCCGCAACCGAGCTTACCGTCGGCGGCTCTGCCGATCTGACGCACTCGAACCTGACGATCACCAAGGGCATGGACCGCATAGCGCCGGATGACTATGCCGGCCGTTACATTCACTACGGGATCCGCGAGCACGGCATGGCCGCGGCCATGAACGGCATCGCACTGCATGGCGGCTTCGTGCCCTATGGCGGCACGTTCCTGTGCTTCGCCGACTATGCGCGCGGCGCGATGCGGCTCTCGGCGCTCATGGGCCAGCGCGTGATTTATGTGATGACGCACGATTCCATCGGTCTCGGCGAGGACGGCCCGACCCACCAGCCGATCGAGCACCTGGCGATGCTGCGGGCCACGCCGAACCTCAACGTCTTCCGTCCGGCCGACATCATCGAAACGGCGGAGTGCTGGGAATTGGCGCTGAAGAGCAAGACCCGGCCGAGCGTGCTGGTGCTCTCGCGCCAGAACCTGCCGATGCTGCGCCAAGCACACAGCGAGGAGGCGCACAGCGACGAGCCACACAGCAACGAGAACCGGTCGAGCCAAGGCGCCTACGTCCTGCGCGAGCCGGCCGAGCACCGCGCCGTGACGCTGATCGCCACCGGCTCGGAGGTCGAGATCGCCGTTGCCGCCGCCGAACGGCTGGAGACCGGGCACGGCATCGCCGCCGCGGTCGTCTCAATGCCGTGCTGGGAGCTTTTCGAGGAACAGGATGCCGGCACTCGCAAGGCCGTTCTCGGCTCGGCGCCGCGCATTGCGGTCGAAGCCGCAGCACGGCTCGGCTGGGATCGCTGGATCGGCGACACCGGCGCTTTCGTCGGCATGGCCGGTTTCGGCGCCAGCGCCCCTGCCCCGGATCTCTACCGGCATTTCGACATCACGCCCGAAGCCGTCGCCGCAGCGGCGCTGAAGCTCATCATCTAGGAGGACCCGACAATGGCCCGCATCACCCTTCGCCAGCTTCTCGACCATGCCGCCGAGCATGGTTACGGCGTGCCGGCATTCAACATCAACAACATGGAACAGGGCCTCGCCATCATGGAGGCGGCCAAGGCCTGCGACGCGCCGGTCATCATCCAGGCCTCGCGCGGCGCCCGCTCCTATGCCAACGACATCATGCTGGCCAAGATGATGGAGGCGTTGACCGAAATGCATCCGGCCATTCCGCTCTGCATCCATCAGGATCACGGCAACAACGAAGCCACCTGCCTTTCGGCGATCCGCCACGGCTTCACCTCGGTGATGATGGACGGCTCGCTGATGGCGGACGCCAAGACGCTGGCGAGCTACGATTACAACGTCGCCATCACCGAGCGTGTCGCACGCATGGCGCATTGGGTCGGCGCCTCCGTCGAAGGCGAGCTCGGCGTGCTCGGCTCGCTGGAGACCGGCCAGGGCGAGGCCGAGGACGGCCACGGCGCCGAAGGCGCGCTTTCCCACGACCAGCTTTTGACCGATCCCGATCAGGCGGTCGACTTCGTCACCGCCACCCAGGTCGACGCGCTGGCGATCGCCTGCGGCACCTCGCACGGCGCCTACAAATTCAGCCGCAAGCCGGACGGCGGCATCCTGGCCATGCAGGTGATCGAGGCGATCCACGAAAAGCTGCCCAACACGCATCTGGTCATGCATGGCTCTTCCTCGGTGCCGCAGGAACTGCAGGACATCATCAACAAGTATGGCGGCGAGATGCCCCAGACTTTTGGCGTTCCGGTCGAGGAGATCGAGCGCGGCATCCGCTACGGCGTGCGCAAGGTCAACATCGACACTGATTGCCGCATGGCCATGGCCGGGCAGTTCCGCCGCGTCGCGACGGAGGACCCGCGCGAATTCGATCCGCGCAAATTCCTGAAACCCGCCATGGACGCCCTGCGCGATCTTTGCCGCGATCGCTTTGAACGCTTCGGCACGGCGGGCAACGCCTCGAAGATCAGGGTCATCGCCATGGACGAGATGGCGAAACGTTACGCCGCGGGAAAACTCGACCCGCAGATCGCAACCGCGAAAGCCGCCTGAGCGGCAAACAGGAGACCTGTCATGAACAAGATCGACATGCCGTCAGCAGGCACGCTCAAGGAAGGCAAGGAACGCTACAAGTCGGGCGTCATCCCCTACAAGAAGATGGGCTACTGGGAGCCGGACTACCGGCCCAAGGAGACCGACCTGATCGCCATGTTTCGGATCACGCCGCAGCCCGGCGTCGACCACGAGGAGGCGGCCGCCGCCATCGCCGGTGAATCCTCTACCGCGACATGGACCGTGGTGTGGACCGACAGACTGACCGCCTGCGAGCTCTACCGCGCCAAGGCGTTCAAATCCGAGCCGGTGCCGAACACAGGTCCCGGCACCAAGACCGAGCAGCAGTACTTCGCTTACATCGCCTACGACCTCGACCTGTTCGAGCCCGGCTCAATCGCCAACCTGACTGCATCGATCATCGGCAACGTGTTCGGCTTCAAGGCAGTCAAGGCCTTGCGGCTCGAGGACATGCGCATCCCGGTGGCTTACCTCAAAACCTTCCAGGGCCCGGCGACCGGCATCGTGGTGGAACGCGAGCGGCTCGACAAATTCGGCCGGCCGCTGCTCGGCGCGACGACGAAGCCGAAGCTTGGCCTGTCAGGCCGCAACTACGGCCGCGTCGTCTACGAGGCGCTGAAGGGTGGCCTCGACTTCGTCAAGGACGACGAGAACATCAACTCGCAACCCTTCATGCACTGGCGCGACCGCTTCCTCTACTGCATGGAGGCTGTGAACAAGGCGTCGGCCGCCACCGGCGAAGTCAAGGGCCATTATCTCAACGTCACCGCCGGCACGATGGAGGAGATGTACGAGCGCGCCGAATTCGCAAAACAGCTTGGCTCCTGCATCGTCATGATCGACCTCGTCATTGGCTACACGGCGATCCAGTCGATGGCCAAGTGGGCACGCCGCAGCGACATGATCCTGCACCTGCACCGCGCCGGCAACTCGACTTATTCGCGCCAGAAGAACCACGGCATGAATTTTCGCGTCATCTGCAAATGGATGCGGATGGCCGGCGTCGATCACATCCATGCCGGCACGGTGGTCGGCAAGCTGGAAGGCGACCCGCTGATGATCAAGGGGTTTTATGACACGCTGCGCGAGGAGCGCACGCCGCAGAACCTCGAAACCGGGCTGTTCTTCGATCAGGACTGGGCCTCGCTCAACAAGGTGATGCCCGTCGCCTCGGGCGGCATCCATGCCGGCCAGATGCACCAGTTGATCCACTATCTCGGCGAGGACGTCGTCCTGCAGTTCGGCGGCGGCACGATCGGCCATCCGGATGGCATCCAGGCCGGCGCGACGGCCAATCGTGTCGCGTTGGAGGCGATGATCCTCGCCCGCAACGAGGGCCGCGACTATCTGCGCGAAGGGACCAAAATCCTCGAACAGGCGGCCAAATGGTGCACGCCGCTGAAGGCGGCCCTGGAGACCTGGAAGGACGTCACCTTCAACTACGAATCGACCGACACGGCCGACTTCGTGCCAACCGCAACGCCCAGCTTCTAGACGAAAGGAACCGTCGCCATGATGACCAATCCGGGAAACAAGGTCACGCAGGGACAGTTTTCGTTCCTGCCCGACCTGACCGATGAGCAGATTTCGGCGCAGATCAAGTACGCGCTGAAAAACCACTGGGCGGTCAGCGTCGAGTACACGGACGATCCGCATCCGCGAAACACCTATTGGGAAATGTACGGCAACCCGATGTTCGACCTGAAGGACCCGGCGGGCATCCTGCTTGAAATCAATAGCTGCCGGAAAGCCATGCCCAACATGTATGTCCGGGTCACCGCCTTCGATTCGACCAAGGGCTGGGAAGCGCCGCGCATGTCGTTCATGGTCAACCGGCCGCCCAACGAACCCGGGTTCCGGCTGCTGCGCCAGGAGCGCGACGGCCGCAGCCAGGGCTATTCGATTGTGCCTTATGCGACCGACAGGCCCGAAGGCGAGCGGAGCTAGCCGAAACCATGCTGGACGCGATAGCAAAGGGCACTGCCGCGCAGGACGAATCGGTTGATCTGCAGGCCGAGTTCGAGGCGTCCAACATCGACGAGGTGATGGACAAGCTCGACCGCGAACTCGTTGGCCTGAAGCCCATCAAGACCCGCATCCGCGAGATCGCGGCTCTGCTCCTGGTCGACCGGCTTCGCCGCAAGTTCGGGCTAACCTCGGGCGCGCCGACGCTGCACATGAACTTTACGGGAAATCCCGGCACCGGAAAGACCACCGTGGCGCTGAGGATGGCCGAAATCCTGCATCGTCTCGGCTATGTCCGCGAAGGCCACATGGTCGCGGTGACGCGAGACGATCTCGTCGGCCAGTATGTCGGCCACACCGCGCCCAAAACCCGCGAAGTGATCAAGCGCGCCATGGGCGGGGTACTTTTCATCGACGAGGCCTACTATCTCTACAAGCCCGAGAACGAACGCGACTACGGCCAGGAATCGATCGAAATCCTGCTGCAATGCATGGAAAACAACCGTGACGATCTGGTTGTGATTCTTGCCGGCTACAAGAACAAGATGGACCGCTTCTTCGACAGCAATCCCGGCATGCGCTCGCGCATCGCCCACCACCTCGATTTTCCCGACTACGGCGTCAGCGAGCTCAAATCGATCGCCGAGATCATGCTGGCGGAACAGAACTACCGTCTCAGCGAGGCGGCGGCCAAGGCGCTCGAAGAGTATCTCCCGATCCGCATGCGGCTGCCGCATTTCTCCAACGCTCGCTCGGTCCGCAATGGGCTCGACCGGGCGCGGCTTCGCCAGGCCAACCGGCTTTTCGCGTCACGCGACCGGGCGTTGACGAAAACCGACCTTATCACCATTGAAGAATCCGATATTCGCGGCAGCCGCGTGTTCGCGGAAGGTAAGCTCGAAGGCGAACCGGAGACGAAGGCGCGCTGACAAGATCACGCCGGTTGGTGTGCAGCGACCGGAAACGGAAGACAGAACGGGAGCCGACGACCATGGGTACTAAGACAATCATTGCGCCCTCGGTGCTTTCTGCGGACTTCTCACGGCTCGGCGACGAGGTCGAAGCGGTCGTCCGGGCAGGCGCCGACTGGATTCATCTCGACGTGATGGACGGCCATTTCGTGCCCAACATCACCTTCGGCCCGCCGGTGATAAAGGCGATCCGTGACCGAACGGACAAGATCTTCGACTGCCATCTGATGATCGCGCCGGCCGACGCCTATCTCGCCGCCTTCGCCGATGCCGGCTGCGACATCATCACGGTGCATGCCGAGGCCGGGCCGCATCTCGATCGTTCGCTGCAGGCGATCAGGAATCTCGGCAAGAAAGCCGGCGTGTCGCTGAATCCGTCGACGCCGGAAAGCGTCATCGAGTATGTGCTCGACCGGCTCGATCTGGTGCTTCTGATGACGGTCAATCCGGGTTTCGGCGGCCAGGCGTTCATTCCGGCTGTGGTCGACAAGGTCAGGCGGGTCAAGGCACTGATCGGCAACCGCCCGATCGACATCGAGATCGACGGCGGCGTCACGCCCGAGACCGCTCCGCTGGTCAGCGCGGCCGGCGCCAATGTGCTGGTCGCCGGCTCGGCCATCTTCAAGGGCGGCACCGAAGCTGCCTATCGCGCCAATGTCGGCGCCATCAGACAGGCAGCCGACGGGGCGATCCGGAAAGCCGCGTAAACCGTCTCATCGGAGGCCAAATATTTCATCGGAGGAAATCTTGGCGGCAATCCCACCTGTCTGCGATTTCGGCTGGCAAGCCATCGATGCCGTTTTGCCTGGCGTCGACGGCAAATCGCATTCGATCTTCAGCCATGCCGGCCCGAACGGGCTGGTCGTGGCCTTCATCTGCAACCACTGCCCTTATGTGAAGGCGGTGATTTCACGCATCGTCCGCGATGCCAACGACCTCAAGGCCGAAGGCATCGGCTTTGTTGCGATCAACTCCAACGATGCCGACGCCTATCCGGATGATTCCTTCGACAACATGAAGCTCTTCGCCAGGACGAACGGCTTCACTTTCCCCTACCTCCACGACGAGCACCAGACGGTGGCGCGTGCCTATGGAGCCGTTTGCACTCCGGATTTCTTCGGGCTCAACAGCGAGCTGACGCTGCAATATCGCGGCCGGCTGGACGCGGCGCGACGCGACGCCGGACCGCCCGGGCTGAGGCGCGACCTGTTCGAGGCGATGAAGCAAATTGCCAGAACCGGCGACGGACCGCTGGACCAGATCGCTTCGATCGGCTGCTCGATCAAGTGGAAGGATGCTGCATGAACGTCGGCATGAGTAGGCCGTTTCGATCGTCGAAAGCGATCCTGTTCGATCTCGACGGCACGCTGGTCGATTCGGCGCCTGATATAACGGCCGCAGTCAACGAGTTGCTGGCCAGCCGCGATCTGCCGCCGCTGCGCCTGGAGCAGGTCAAGGCGATGATCGGCGGCGGCGTCAGGAAACTGGTCGAGCGAGCCTTCGCAGCATCCGGTACGCCGCTCCTCGGCAGCGCGCTCGATGAGGCCAACCGCGTCATGACGCCGATTTACCGCAGACACCTGACCGGCCTGACAAGGCTGATGCCCGGCGTCAGGGAGGTTCTCACGCACTTCCATTTGAGCGGAATAGCCATGGGCGTGGTGACCAACAAGCCGCAGTTGGCGGCTCGCGAAATCCTGTTGCATTTTGGGCTGACGGAACATCTCGGCGCGATCGTCGGCGGAGACGCGGTGACATGCCTGAAACCGGCCCCCGACGCCCTGCTGCTGGCGCTCGACCAGCTTCAGGTCGAGCCTCGCGACACGCTGATGGTCGGAGACAGCGGCGCCGACGTGGCCGCCGCGCGCGCCGCCGGCATGCCCGTCATTTTGCTACGCGGCGGCTACAGCCAAATTGCCGTTGAAGAGCTTGGCGCCGACCTCGTTTGCGACGGCCTGCTCGACCTGCCTTCCGCCATGCGGAGGCTGCAAGACGCCGCTTGACCGGCGCCAACTACCGGGGCGGGCGCCGGCCGAACGCAGTTTCGAACGGCCGGCGAAGTCGGGTTACTTCCTGCGGAAGAACCGGGCTACTTCCTGCGGAAGAACCGGGTTATTTGGAGTATTGCTTCAGATAGGCGATGACGTTGGCGAGATCCTCGTCCTTCTTGAGACCGGGAAACGCCATCTTCGTGCCTTTGATCATGGCCTTGGGATCGCGAAGATAGGTCGTCAGCGTGGCTTCGTCCCATTTGACGCCGGATGCACCCGCCTCGGTCATGGGTTTAGAATATTTGAACCCCGGATGCGTGCCGGCCGTCCGGCCGATAATGCCGCTCAATGACGGACCGATCTTGTTCTTGTCCTCGTCGACGACGTGGCAGGCCTTGCATTTGGCGAAGACCTTCTCACCCGCGGCGGCATCCTGTGCCTGCGATTGGTTTGTGATGAACGTCGCAACGGACACGACGGCGAAAAATGCGATTGCACGCATGGCATTTCCTCATTGATCGTCAAGGTGCCCTGGACGATTTGCACACGCCGTTGTTTTGATCATCGGCATGCGTCGTTTTATGACAGAGCGAAAGCTTCTCCCCAGTGGAGTTGCGGCGCCTGCATCCTGGAAGCTACCCGGCAGATGAGCGATGTCAACCGTGCAGAGGTTCAGAGAGCTGCACGGCACACTCGCACCTTATCATTCCTGAGTAGGCGCCATCGGCGAGGCTGCTGATTTCCCCACTTTGGGGGGAGATCGGATGCCGCTTCGGCTTTCGCCAACCACCAACGCTGGAACGCAGGGCGATGAGGCGCGGTTCAACCGAAGCGATTGCCCTGGTTTCGAGCTCGCGATTCGTTGCTTTGTGACGGCATTTGTGCTCGCCGCCGAGGCGGGTTTTTTGTTTCAGGTTCCGGCGCCCCCGATCCATTCGCCTTTGTTGACGGCCATCGGGCGAACGCGTAGCCTCAAACCATTCGGGTTTTCCATGGGCACCTCGGGACTCCGGCAGTTGGCGATTTTGTCCAGGCTCGCAGATCGGGCCGGATCTCGCCGAAGCGAGCGTCTTCAAGCGCGCAAGAGGTGCTGAATGGATATGGTCGACCTCATATTGACGGTTTGCCTGATTGCCAATCCGGGCGATTGCCGAGACGAACATCTCTATTTCGAGAGCCGTGGCTCTCTCGTCCAATGTATGGTGCTGGCGCCCAGCGAAATCGCGAAATGGTCGCAGGAACACCCGACCCTAAAGGTTAAGCGCTGGACATGCGCTTTCCCGAACAAAGACCGTGCGATCTGATCGGCGCTCTGGCTTATTGCGGCCCCGGGAGGAGACATCATGATGATTTCGCGTCGAGGAACGCTCCGGCTGGCAGCTTTTGGAACAGCCACGGCTCTTGTCCCAAGGCCGTCCTTCGCCACGGCCCCCTCCTTCGCCACGGCCAGGGTTCGCATTGGCGTGCTGAAGTTCGGCACCGTGAGCTGGGCGCTTGACACGCTGAAGCAGCACAAGTTCGACACAGCCAACGGCATCGATCTGGAGATCATCGATTTCGCCGGCGAGGATGCAACCAACGTCGCCATGCTGGCCGGCGCGATCGACATCATCGTCTCCGACTGGCTGTGGGTCTCGCGCCAGCGTTCGGAAGGCGTCGACCTCACATTGGTCCCCTATTCGACCGCCGTCGGGGCGATCATGGTGAAGGAGGCGGCGCCGATCCGGACGATCATCGATCTCAAGGGAAAAAAGATCGGCGTCGCCGGCGGGCCTCTCGATAAAAGCTGGCTGCTGATCCAGGCGCTGGCCAGACGCGATCACGGCCTCGACCTGCCGGCAACCAGCGACATCGTCTTTGGTGCGCCGCCGCTGATTTCGGAAAAGGCGATGCAAGGCGAACTCGATGCGGTGCTCAATTTCTGGCATTTTTGCGCCCGCCTCGAGGTCAACGGCTTTCGTCGGCTGATCGGCGCCGATGATGCGGCGAAAGCGCTCGGGGCCTCGGGCGCCGTGTCGGCGCTCGGCTATGTCTTTCATGACAAATGGGCGAACGAAAATCCGGCCGCCGTCCGGGGTTTCATCAAGGCTTCGGCGCAGTCCAAGGACTTGCTGGCCAGATCCGACGACGAGTGGCTGCGCCTTGCGCCGATTATCCGCGCGCAAGGTAAGGAATTGGCCAAACTGCGTGACCGCTATCGCGAGGGCATTCCCAGACGCCCCGTCGCCGAGGATGCGGCCGACGCGGGCAGGCTCTACCGCGTGCTGGCCGAGATCGGCGGCGACAAGCTGGTCGGCCGCGCGCCCGAGATGGCGCCCGGCACGTTCTGGCAGGAACTGCCGAAATGACCGCACCTGACACCGGCGATCGCCCGCCTGGCGCTGCAGCCGACATCTCCAGCCAATCCGGCCTTGCAGCGGCGCTGACACCCGTGCTGACGGTGGCGGTCTCTCTGCTCGGGCTTTGCCTGCTGTGGGGCTTTGCGGCAAATGCATGGCCGAGCCGTGCCTTTCCTGGGCCGGGACAGGTCTGCCAGGTGCTGCTCGCAGAGGCGGCAAACGGCGACCTTTTCTACCATCTCGGCGCGACACTCGGCCGGGTTGCCGCGGCATATGTCGTCGCGATGGTTGTTGGCTCGGTCATCGGCGTTCTCCTCGGCAGCTACCGCAGCGTAGACCGGTTCTTCAGTCCCTGGCTGATCCTATTTCTCAACATTCCCGCGCTGGTCGTCATCGTGCTCGCCTACATCTGGTTCGGCCTCAACGAAGCGGCGGCGATTGGCGCGGTTGCCGTCAACAAGATCCCGAATGTCGTGGTGACGATGCGCGAAGGCGCCAGGGCGCTTGATCCGAGTTACGCCGAAATGGCCGCCGTCTACCGCTTCGGGCTCCTCGATCGCATTCGCCACGTCCTGCTGCCGCAATTGCAGCCCTATCTTGCCGCCGCCTCACGATCCGGCATCGCCCTTATCTGGAAGATCGTCCTTGTGGTCGAACTGCTCGGCCGCTCCAATGGTGTCGGCTTCCAGATCTATCTTTATTTCCAGCTCTTCGACGTCGCCGCCATTCTTGCCTATACGCTGGCTTTCGTAGCGGTGATGCTTGTCATCGAACTTCTTCTGGTGCAGCCCATTGAACGACATGCAACCCGTTGGCGCCGTCGTCCCGCTTAGGGTCGACATCGCCGAAAAGACCTTCAGGTCCGCGCAAGGCATCTCGATCACGGCGCTCCAGGACCTTTCCTTCGAGGTCCGGCAGGGCGAATTCGCCTGCTTGCTGGGGCCGTCCGGCTGCGGCAAGACCACGACGCTGCGCATCCTGCTTGGATTGGACAAGGACTTTTCCGGCTCGTTCCAACTGCCTGAAGGCGGCTCCAACCGGATCGCCGCCGTGTTCCAGGAGCCGATCTTGCTGCCGTGGCGGACGGTGGAGCAGAATGTCAGGCTGGCGCTGCCGAAAAGCCTGAGAACGAAGAATCTCGACGGGCTATTCGACACGCTCGGCCTCGCCGGCATGCGCTCGCTTTATCCGGCGGAGCTTTCGCTCGGCCTTGCTCGCAGGGCAGCACTTGCCAGGGCCTTCGCCACCGAACCGGCGGTGCTTTTCCTGGACGAACCCTTCGCCTCGCTCGACGAACGGACCGCCGAGCGGCTTCGGCACTTGCTTTTGACCGTGTGGTCGGCGCGGCCTACGACCGCCCTGATGGTAACGCACAATGTCCGCGAGGCGCTGATGCTGTCGGATCGCATCATCGTTCTCGCGCAGCGGCCAGCCCATGTGCTCGGCATGTTCGACGTCAGGCTGCCGCGGCACTATCGCAATCCACAGATGATGAGCGACCTTTTGCGGTCGTTCCACCAAAAATTTCCGGGCGTGGCCTGATCGCCTTACGGCTCGAATTCATATCGGGGAAGCCATGCCGATCGATAGGACAAGACGCAAGCTTGTGAACGCCTTCGCCTGCACCGCGGTCAGCGCCGCGATGCTGCCCTGTTGCCTCGGGCGGGCCGCTCTCGCCGCTGCCAGCGGCCTTGAATTCAAGCTCAGGAAAATCGCCGACGGCGTCTTCGCCTTCCAGGGCGTCGATGAATTGATGAGCGCCGCCAACCAGGGCGCGATTTCGAACCTGGGCGTCGTCGTCGGGACCGACGCCGTTGCCGTCATCGACAGCGGCGGCAGCCTGATCGAGGCGAACGCCCTCATCGCCGCGATCGGCAAAATAAGCGCCAAGCCGGTTCGCTACCTGATCAACACCCATATGCACCCCGACCACATCTTCGGCAATGCGGCGTTCCAGGAGATCGGCGCCACCATTGTCGGCCATCGCAATCTGCCGCGCGCGCTCGAGGCACGCGGCGCGTTCTACCTGCAAAGCTTTCGCGAACAGATCGGCGACGCGCTGATGGGAGGGATCGAGATCATGCCGCCGACGATTCTGGTCGATGATCGCCTGCAACTCGACCTCGGTGGACGCGTGCTCGAATTGCAGGCATGGAAGGCGGCTCACACCGACAACGACCTGACCGTCTTCGACAGCGCGACCCGCACGCTGTTTGCCGGCGATCTCGTTTTCATAGGTTCCTTGCCGACGCTCGACGGGTCGCTGCTTGGCTGGCTCCGCCAGATGAATGCGCTGGCCGCGATCGGCGCCGCGCGCGTCGTGCCGGGTCATGGCGCGGTGCCGGCCGACTGGCCGGAGGCGCTGACGGCGGAGCGGCGCTATTTCGAGGTTCTGGCGCGCGACATTCGCAAGGCGATCGCCGACGGGGTGCCGCTCAGCGAGGCAGTCAGGACCGCCGGCCGAGGCGAACGGGGCAAATGGCATCTGTTCGACGACTACAATGAGCGCAATGCCACGGCCGCCTTTGCCGAACTCGAATGGGAATAGATCAAACCGACAAGCGTTGGACGCTATCAGGTGCATCGATTTGCCAAACGCATCGTGAAAGGCGTATCCTGGACATCGCCTGGGCACCACCTCTCTGATATTGGTGGAGGCATCGAATGCAAGATCACGCTTATCGGAGCCGGCAGCTCGTCTTGCCGCTCGCAGCCATCTTTGTCGCGATCATACTGGCTGTCGGCACGCTCTTTGGCTCCTCCGGAGCCGCCAACGCCCAGCAAACAACCGCGTCTTCGGACAGGATCTGGCAGAATTTGAAAGGCGACGTGTTCGGCGATCGCGCAATTCTGGTCGATACCGGCGTCGTCAGGGTCGAGGCGCCGAAGCGGGCGCAGGATGCCGCCATCGTGCCCGTCGACATCTATATCGACCCGGCCAAGGTGCCCGACGGCATCAAATCCGTCACCTTGATCATCGACGTCAATCCGGCACCGGTGGCGGCGACGTTCCAGATCGGCAAGGACGCCGGCGTGACACATCTGTCGACGCGCGTCCGCGTCAACGACTATTCCTATTTGCGTGCCATCGCAGAGACGCAGGGCGGCGAACTCCACATGGCTCAGACCTTCGTCAAGGCGTCAGGCGGATGCTCTGCCCCGGCGGTCAAGAACCAGGACGAGGCGATAGCGACGATGGGGCAGATGAAGCTGCGCCAGTTCCCGCCGCAAGAGACGATGACAAAGGCGCAGGAATTGCAGCTGATGATCCGGCACCCGAACAATTCGGGCCTGCAGCGGAACCCGCTGACCCAGTATTTCATCCCCGCGCATTTCGTTCAGAAACTGTCGATCTCGCAGGCAGACCGGCCGATCCTCTCGATGGAAGGTGGAATATCGATTTCGGAAGACCCCAATTTCCGGTTCGATTTCACCGCGCACGGCACTGGCGACATCCAGGTCGAAGCGATCGATACGGACGGCAAGGTCTTTCGCAATCAATGGCCATTGGAGGCTACGGGACTCTGAAGCCTCCAAACCGCATACGGCGGTTGTCTCCCGCCGTCGGCGCTCTTAGCAGGGCACGCTCTAAAAGCAGCGCACGTCGGCTTCCGCCTGCGCGCGCTTCAGTTCCGTGCTTGCGGCTTTTGCCGGCGCGCTTTCGCGAAACAGTCCCGAACGCTCCCCTGTCGTCAGGGACATGCTCTTGAAGGTCTCGGCCCTTTCATAATCCTCGAACGGAAGGATCGAGGCGATGACGTCGATCGAGCAGGAACAGTTCTCCAGCGCCTGACGTGTCTGGCCATTCGTCTGCATGCAGCCGAGCACATAGTCGACAATCGTCGCCGTCGGATAATCTCCAGCGGCGCCGGCCGGATTTGCGAAGGCCAGGGCCGATGTAAGCAACAGCGGCAAGCTCGAAAAGCCGACATATCTGAGCATGGGGAACCCTCCGATTGGCCCGGACGTGATAGTTCGAGCCCGACGGATCGAGACAGATCACCACACCAGTTGGCCTCTTGCCGCCACGCCAGTCAAGTTCTCATGCAGGCCATATAGTACCAAAGGAGCAGGGCCGTACCGGCCGGCAAAAGGCCTCCCCGACAGCACGAATATCCGCTCCGAATCCTGGTGCTGACCTTCATTTCATGTCTCCTTCACTATCGGCACCCGGAGCGACGCGTGCATACTTAAACCCATACGCTCCAAGGAATATTCCCAAATAGAAATCAATACATTTTGCCATAAAAATACGCAAAATTTGGCAACTTATATAAATCTCGCTTCATTCACAGTCGATCAATAGCTTTCTATCTGAGTGTTTTCATATCTATTTCTCTATATTGCAGTGCAACATAGACGGAAGTGATTTTTCTTGCCTTCCGCCTGGGGATGACATAGCTTCATCCTGTTTCCGGCTTCAAGGGCGTCACCGTCATTAGGGAGCGGCGACAGTCTTTCGTAGGCCAAGTGGGATGGGCAGTAACGGTGCCCTCTGCTCATTCGGCTTAGGTCGTGACACGCTGCCGGAAATACTTCCCCCACATGAATCGCTTGGGCAAGCCCTCGTGGGCTCAACGGACGATTCGTCATTGTGAACCCTGGGAGGACTTTGATGCGTGTACTTGCGAAAACTGCCTACCTACTAACGACCGCGGCGCTCATGTCGTTCGGCGCGGTCCACATGACGTCGGCCAATGAAGAACTGATGAAAATGGCCGAAAATCCCAAGGACTGGGTGATGCAGACGGGTGACTACGCCAACACCCGCTTTTCCAAACTTAACCAGATCACCAAGGACAATGTGAAGAACCTGCAGGTCAAGTGGAGCTTCTCCACTGGCGTGCTGCGCGGCCATGAAGGCGGGCCGCTGATCATCGGCGACGTGATGTATGTCCACGCGCCGTTCCCGAACACCGTTTACGCTCTCGATCTCAACAATGACGGAAAGATCCTCTGGAAATACGAGCCCAAGCAAGACCCCAATGTCATTGGGATCATGTGCTGCGACACGGTCAATCGTGGCGTCGCCTATGGTGACGGCAAGATCATTCTAAACCAGGCCGACACCACCGTCGTGGCGCTCGATGCCAAGACCGGCAAGGTCGTCTGGTCAGTCAAGAACGGCGACCAGACCGACGGCGGAAAGGGCGAATCCGGTACGTCAGCGCCCGTAGTCGTCAAGGACAAGGTGCTCGTCGGCGTCTCCGGCGCTGAATACGGCGTTCGCGGCTGGCTGGCCGCCTACAATCTGAAAGACGGCAAGCTCGCCTGGAAAGCCTATTCGGAAGGTCCGGACGCAGACACCCTGATCGATCCCGAAAAGACCACCCATCTCGGCAAACCTGTCGGAAAGGATTCCGGCACGAACACCTGGGAAGGCGAACAGTGGAAGACAGGCGGCGGCACGACATGGGGATGGTATTCCTATGATCCCAAGCTGAACCTGGTTTACTATGGTACCGGCAATCCCTCGACGTGGAACCCGGTCCAGCGCCCAGGCGACAATCGCTGGTCCATGACAATCATGGCTCGCGATGCGGATACTGGTGTTGCCAAATGGCTCTACCAGATGACCCCGCATGACGAGTGGGATTTTGACGGCGTCAACGAGATGATTCTCGTCGACGGCATGGAGGTCAGCGGCGCCAAGCACGACGTACTGGTGCATTTCGACCGCAACGGCTTTGCCTACACCATGGATCGCGCCACTGGCGAACTTCTCGTCGCCAAGAAATACGATCCGGCAGTGAACTGGGCGACGGAAGTCAACATGGACCCCAACAGCGACCAGTATGGCCGCCCGCAGGTCGTAGCCAAATATTCGACCCAGCAGAACGGCGAAGACACCAACTCGACGGGCATCTGCCCGGCGGCGCTTGGAACCAAGGACCAGCAACCGGCGGCCTATTCGCCGAAGACGGGGCTGTTCTACGTGCCGACAAACCATGTCTGCATGGACTATGAGCCTTATAAGGTGAGCTACACTGCCGGCCAGCCTTATGTGGGCGCCACCGTGTCGATGTATCCTCCCCCTGGAGCCGACCACATGGGCAACTTCATTGCCTGGGATGCTGCCAAGGGCGAGATCGTCTGGTCGAAGCCCGAGAAGTTCTCGGTGTGGTCGGGCGCGCTGGCAACCGACGGCGATGTCGTCTTCTACGGCACGCTTGAGGGCTACATCAAGGCGGTCGATCATGACGGTAATGAACTCTACAAGTTCAAGACCCCGTCCGGCATCATCGGCAACATCACGGCCTACGAGCATGGCGGCAAGCAGTACATCGCCGTTCTGTCCGGCGTCGGCGGATGGGCCGGTATCGGTCTGGCAGGTGGACTGCTTTCGCCCGATAACGCCGCTGCCTGGCATGGCGCCGTCGATCAGGGCCGTGAGCAAGGCGACGAGACCGCGGTCGTTGGGACTGCTGGTCTGGGAGCGGTCGGTGGCTACGCAGCACTTGCCGACTACACGACGCTGGGCGGCCAGCTCACCGTCTTCGGTCTCCCGGACTGATACACGGGAACCTTAGGCACGCCTCGGGTCTTGTGAAAAAGACCAAGGCTTGAAAAGCGAGAGCCCGGATCACCGGGAAGCCAGGACCGGGCTCTCAATTTCGCCGCGCACCCAAAACATCGATCAATGCCGCTTCACGACTGCAAACCCGTGTCCGTGGCAAATGAAGGAAGAGTCTGAATGTCCGTTCGCATTGTAATTGCCGCTCTCGCTCTGGCTCTGCTGCCTCTGGCAAGCTCAAGTCTCGCGCAGGCCTCGGACAGCGCGGAAAAAGCCAAGGCGGTGACGGAAGAGGACGGCAAGTATTTGGATGCGGAGGGTAATCCGACCTACAAGATCGAAAAAGGAACCGTCGATTGGTATACGTTCAGCGGTTACCGCCGGTATCACTCCGATTGCCATGTTTGTCACGGACCGGACGGCACAGGTTCGAGCTATGCGCCGGCCTTGGTCAACAGCCTGAAAACCATGGATTACGCCACGTTCCTCTCGATCGTCGCCGAAGGCCGCAAGAACGTCGGCGGCGGCAAGGAGAACGTCATGCCCGCTTTTGGCGACAACAAGAACGTCTATTGCTACATGGATGATCTCTACGTCTATCTGCGTGCCCGCGCCGACGGTGCGGCGCCCCGCGGCAGGCCGCCGAAGAAATCAAACAAGCCACAGGCAGCGAAGGATGCCGAAGCATCCTGCATGGGTGGATGATATGATTGACCGTGATGCGTTGAAGCTGCGTTTTGTCCTGCCGATGCTCGGCGCACTCGCCTTGCTGCCTTCGAACGTTCAGGCGCAGGACGCCGGCCTTGGTGCCGCGGGAGAACTGGTCGACCCCGACATTCTGCGCGTCTGCGCCGATCCTTCGAACATGCCCTTCACCGACGAGAGCGGCGAAGGCTTCGAAAACAGGCTGGCCGAACTGGTTGCCGCGAAAACCGGCCGGAAGTCCGTCGCCTATACATGGTTTCCTGTTGTCGCCGGCTTCGTGCGCAACACGCTGGCGGCCAACCGATGCGACATTATCATGGGTTACGCCCAGGGCGATGAACTGGTGCAGAACACCAACGCCTACTATCGCTCCTCCTATGTGCTGGTGCACCCGAAGGGCAACGGCATGGAAGGCGTCGAGACGATCGAGGATCCGAAACTCACCGGCAAGAAGATCGGTGTCGTCGAGAGCACGCCGCCGACTGCCAACATGGCCGCCAACAAGCTCCTGCGAACGGCAAAGATCTATCCGCTGGCGGTGGATACGCGCCTCACCGCTTCCATGGGGGAGGTCATGATCAAGGACATGCTCGCCGGCAAGATCGACGCGGCTGTCATGTGGGGACCGATGGCAGGCTACTATGCGAAGGAACTCGGCGCCGATCTCACGATCGTTCCGCTGGTGAAGGAAAAAACCGGCTCGCGCATGTCTTACCGCATCACCATGGGCGTGCGTCCATCCGACCAGGAATGGAAGCGGACGCTCAACCGGGTGATCAGGGAAAACCAGGCGGAGATCAACAGGATCCTGCTGGACTACAATGTGCCGCTGATCGACGAACACGATAATCCGATCACGCAATGACGATACCGGTATGAAGGGAAAGGAGACGATTTTGCTGGTCGCTGCGGGCCTTCTGGGTCTGACCCAACCGATCTGGGCTGGCGATGTCACCGAGCCCGGCGGCTACCGGATGGACGAATATCGGGCGCCGGTGCCGCAGACGCTGCAGGGCGCAACCGTGGTGACGACGGCAGAGGCGGAGGCGCTGTGGCGGGAGAAGAAGGCGGTGTTCTTCGACGTCATGCCGAACACGCCGAAGCCGGCCAATTTGCCGGCAGGAACGATTTGGAGAGACACGATCAGAAAGGATATCCCAGGCAGCACCTGGCTGGCCAATGTCGGTTACGGCGCTATCTCCGGGGAGACCGCCAACTATTTTCGCCAAGGCCTCGCGGCCGAAGCCGGTCCCGACAAGTCGCGCGCTATTCTGTTCTATTGCATGACGAATTGCTGGATGTCCTGGAATGCCGCGAAACGGGCTGTCGAATGGGGCTACAGCGCGGTAATCTGGTATCCGCCCGGCGCCGATGGATGGGAGCGTGCAAACCTCCCGCTGGAGGAGAAGAAGCCTTACGTGATCAGCAATTGAAGCATGAGCATTGTTATTTTCGATCGTCTTGTTTTTCGAGTTTTCAGAACCTACCGTTTCATTTGTCCATTTTGAGAGCTGATGGACGAGCCATTGCAATGGTGCCCAGCAATGGTTGACTGAGAAAAGGATCGGCCCCTTCGGGCTGGTAGAAGAGGAGAAATGCCATGAAGAAGAGCTGGACGAAACCGACCATGTGCCAGGTTGCTGCGGGCTTCGAAATTTCGCGGTATCTGCCTGCTGAAATTCCTCCCAAGAAGTAGGCCGCAGAGGTGCGTGTCCCTGGCAACGGGGGCACGCACTGCCTTGCCGCGCGAGGTCTTGGTGAAAGGCTTTGGCGCGTTCAACACGGGCGCGAAGCCATTCGCGGTCGAAAACTTGCTGTTGGTTGAATGAGCCGCAGAGCGGGCATTGCAATGCGCTTGAAAATCATCGGCTCGGCGGCAGGCGGCGGCTTCCCGCAATGGAATTGCAACTATCGCCTGAGCCGCGCGGCGCGCACCGGGATGGCTGGCGTGCATTCGCGAACCCAATCAAGCATCGCCGCGTCAGTGGATGGCGCCGGCTGGGTGCTCTTCAACGCCTCGCCCGATATCCGCCAGCAGATTGCGCAAACGCCTGAATTGCAGCCCGCGCATGATGCGCCGCTGCGTTCGACGCCTATCCGTGCGGTGGTGCTGACCAATGCCGATGTCGATCATGTCGCCGGCCTGCTCAGCCTGCGTGAGCGGCAGCCCTTCGCCATCTATGCAACGACACAGGTTCTGGCGACGCTGGAGGCGAATTCGATTTTCAATGTTCTCGATCCGGCGCTCGTGCCGCGACGCACCTTGCCGCCGGCGGAAGAACTGGCGATCTGCGACGCAGACGGCCACGACACCGGCGTGACTGTCGAGAGCTTTCCCGTGCCCGGAAAGATTGCGCTCTATCTCGAGGAAAGAAGCCAACCGGATGCCAATTTCAGCTCCGAGTCCGGCGACACGGTCGGCGTCCGTATCACTGGTGCCGGCAGTCGCAGCTCGGTCTTCTATATCCCGGGCTGCGCGCGCATCGATGCGACCCTGCGCACGCGTCTAGCCGATGCCGCCTGCCTTCTGTTCGACGGCACGGTCTATACCGACAACGAGATGATTGCTGCCGGCGTCGGCCAAAAAACCGGGGCGCGCATGGGGCATCTGGCAATGTCTGGAGACACAGGTTCGATCGCCGGCCTGGCCGATGTGAGGATCGGCCGCCGTGTCTTCGTCCACATCAACAACACCAACCCTGTTCTGGACGAGAATTCCGGCGAACACGCAGCGGTGAAAGCCGCCGGCTGGGAAGTCGCCCGCGACGGGATGGAGATGGAATTTTGAGTGATTTCCACGACGCGGCCAGGAACGGCCTGTCCTCCAGCGAGCTCGAAACCGTGCTGCGTCAGGTCGGTGCCGAGCGCTATCACAACCGCCATCCTTTCCATCACAGGATGACCAGCGGTGCGCTGTCGCGGACCGAGATGCAGGCCTGGGCGCTGAACCGCTATTGCTACCAGGCTGTCATCCCGCGCAAGGATGCCATGATCCTCGCACATGCCGAGGACCCGGCGTTTCGCGCCGCCTGGCGCAAACGCATCGAGGACCATGACGGCGAGGACGGCTGGAGCGGCGGTATTGCGCGCTGGCTGCATCTGGCGACCTCGCTCGGCCTCGATCCCGATGACGTGAAGAGCGAAAGGCTGGCGCTGCCGGCGACACGTTTCGCGGTCGGCGCTTACCTCTCCTTTTGCACGAACCGGACGCTGTTCGAGGCGGTCGCATCGTCGCTGACCGAGATGTTCTCGCCGCTCATCATCGGCGAGCGGGTCCCGGCCATGCTGGCCAAATACGATTACATCACCGAGGATACGCTGGCCTATTTCAGCCGACGGCCCGAACAGGCCTCGCGCGACGCCGACTTCGCCCTCGCCTACGTGCTCGGCCATGCCGACACGGCGGAACGCCAGCAGCAGGCGATCGATGCGCTGGTGTTCAAATGCGATATACTGTGGGCCATGCTCGACGCGCTTCAACACGCTTATGCCGAGCCGGGAAACATCCCGCCCGGCGCGTTCCGTCCGGAGGCAGCCCTATGATGGCGCTGCGCGAAAGAGCTTTGGTGTCGTCACGATCGGTGCCTTCGCTGCCGAAGCACGTGCGCATACAATATGACCCCGTGCGGCAGGCGTTCGCCGTGCTTTCGCCCGAAAAGGTTTTTTGGCCGAACGATATCAGCCTCGATATATTGCGCCGCTGCGATGGACGGTCCACGGTCGGCCACATCATTGCCGACCTTGCCGCGGATTATGACGCCGAACAGGAGGCCGTGGCCGCCGACGTCGTCGCCTTCCTGCAGGAATGGTCGGACAAGCTGCTGGTGAAGCTATGAGCGAGCCCCTTCTTCCTCCGATCGGCATGCTGGCGGAACTGACGCATCGCTGCCCGCTGCAATGCCCTTATTGCTCCAATCCGCTCGAATTGCTGAAGGCCAATCGCGAACTCGATACACAGACCTGGCTCGACTTGTTCTCGCAGGCTGCCGATCTCGGCGTTCTCCAGGTGCATCTGTCCGGCGGCGAACCGACGCTGCGCCGCGACCTCGAGCAATTGATCGCCGGGCTTTCGGCGCGCGGCGTCTACACCAACCTGATCACGGCCGGCGTCGGCATTGCCGAAGGCCGCATCGAAGCGTTTGCCGAAGCCGGGCTCGACCATCTGCAGCTGAGCTTTCAAGGCGCACGTCCGGCGACCACCGACCGTATCGGCAACCACAAAGGCGGCCACGAAAAGAAGCTGGAGACGGCACGCCGCGCTTGCGCGGCGGGCCTGCCGCTTACCATCAACGCGCCGATCCATCGCCACAACATCGAGGAGGTGCCGGAATTCATCGATCTGGCACTCTCGCTGGGCGCGGAGCGGCTCGAGATCGCCAACGTGCAGTACGCCGGCTGGGCGCTGACCAATCGCGATCAACTGATGCCCGAGCGTGCTGCGGTCGACCGGCAGGCGGAGATCGTCGCGGCGGCGCGCGAACGGCTCACCGGCATCATGAACATCGATTTCGTCCCGCCGGATTACTTCGCTATCTATCCCAAGCCGTGCATGGGCGGCTGGGCGCGCGACGCGTTCATGGTGACGCCGGACGGCACCGTGCTGCCATGCCATGCCGCACAGACCATCCCGTCGCTCAGCTTTGAGCGTTTCGGACCGCGCAGCCTGGCCGAGATCTGGACGGATTCGCCGGCATTCAACGCCTTTCGCGGCACCGACTGGATGCAGCAGCCCTGTCGCAGTTGCGAACGGCGTGAGATCGACTGGGGCGGCTGCCGCTGCCAGGCGATGGCGATCGCTGGCGATGCTGCCGCCACGGACCCGGCTTGCGCGAAATCGCCGATCCATGCGCGCATGGCAATGCTGATCGACGAAGCCCAGCGTGCTGCGGCAGTTCCTTCAAAGGACGAACCATTCGTCTACCGGCGGATCGGCGTCGTCACCGAGCCCGCCTGACCCGCTCTTCTATTCCACGGTCTCGCGCTCGCGCACCGCGTCGGCGAAAGCCAGTGCATCGCGATTGACCGCGACACTGTGCACACGGAAGATCGAAGCGCCCTTCAACCGCAAGATGACGCTTGTCGCCGCTGTGCCGACGTCCCGCCCCTCGTCAGTTCCGCCGACCAGGTGACGGGCAAGACGCTTGCGTGAGGTGCCGACCAGCAATGGAAAACCGAGCGCGCGCAATTCACCGAAGCGAGCCATGAGCTCAAGGTTTTCCTCTCCGTCCTTGGCGAAGGCGAAGCCCGGGTCCAGCACGATCCGGTCGTCCGGGATTCCGGCGTCGCGCGCGATCTCCAGCGATCTGTTCAGGAACAGGAACTGGTCGGCGATCACATCCGCCAGTTTTTCGCGGCCGCGCCCGGTGTGCATGATGACGAGACCGGCGCCGGTTTCCGCCGCGACGTGGGCGATGTCGGGTTCGCGCTGCAGGCCATGCACGTCGTTGACGATATGTGCGCCCGCCGCGACCGCCAGACGCGCCGTCTCGGCCCGATAGGTGTCGACCGAAACCAGGCTGCCGCCGTCGGACGACAGCGCCTCGATCAGCGGCAGGATGCGCGCTTGTTCCTCGCGCGCCGAAACGGCGCCGGCGCCGGGCCGGGTGGACTCGCCGCCGACATCGATGATCGCCGCGCCCTCGCCGATCATGCGCCGCGCCTGCTGGAGCGCCCGCTCCGGCCGATCGAATTCTCCGCCGTCGGAAAAACTGTCCGGCGTAACGTTCAAAATCCCCATCAGCAACGATTGCGCTCCAAGATCGAGATGCCGTCCATGAGCAAGCTGCCAGCGCGTCATGCGTCAACCTTTTGTCATATCAGAAGCCATTCGCGACACGATTGTCACTCACACGGGTCCGGTTTCCCCATCTACCTATGCTCGCGAAACAACAAGGAGCGTAGCAATGACCAAGGAAACGATCAGCTTTATCTACACGACCTATATCGTCTCGACACCGGGAAAGGTGTTCGAGGCCATCACCAAACCAGACCTCGCACGGCGCTACTGGGGCCACGAGAACGTCTCCGACTGGAAGCCCGGCTCGAGCTGGGAGCATATCCGCGCCAATGATGAACGGACCGTCGAACTCGTCGGCAAGGTCGTCGAGGTCTCCCCGCCGACCCGTCTCGTCATCACCTGGGCAAACGCTTCGCAGGCGTCCGATCCGGCGAGCTACAGCCGGGTAACCTTCGAGCTCGAGGAATACGAGGCCATGGTCCGGCTGACCGTCACCCATGACGAACTCGAATCCGGCAGCGGGATGGCGAACGGCATCAAGCGCGGTTGGCCGATCGTCCTCTCCAGCCTGAAATCCTTCCTCGAAACGGGTCAGGCGATCGATGTCTTCGCCAAGCCGCGCGCGTCCGACCTAGCGGCCTGAACCCGGGAACTAGGAGCCGAGCAGATGAGCACTCTCTACACCGGCGGATGCGCGTGCGGCGCGGTCCGCTACGAGGCAAAGGCAGCCCCGATCTTCGAGAACCACTGCCAATGCCGCGATTGCCAGAAAAGAAGCGGCACCGGTCACCAATCCTATCTGACGTTTGCGTCGCGGGCAGACGTGACGATCACCGGCACGGCGACGGACTGGCGCATTGCGGGTGACAGCGGCAACGATAACATCCATTCGTTCTGCCCGGTCTGCGGAACGCCGGTCTACCTGACATTCGCCGCCATGCCGGAGCCGATCGCGGTCTATGCCGGAAGTCTCGACGATCCGGGCCGGTTCAATCCGACCGTTGTCACCTACGGTATCCGGGCTCTCCCTTGGGACAAGATGGATACCGCGCTGAAGACGTTCGAGAAGATGCCGCCAGGCTAACCGGCCGGCGGCAGGGCGGACGCGCACTATCTTCAGGAGGCGGATCTGCGCCCACGTCGGCATTACGGATCGATGGCACGGCAGGCAGAAAGGAAAATAGTGCACTGTCACCGTAATTCGCGGTTGTGCCCATGACACTCACCGCTCAGCGATTGCCGTACTCGTCATGGCGGCGCCACCACGCCTGGGGGAATTCGAGCCCGTTCTCGTTCCTTCCCCACGGAGCCAAGTCGAGGAAACGGTAGACCCCCATAAACACCTCGGTGCCACGGGCATAGGTCGAGTAGGTGTGGTAGACGGCACCGTCCTGGAGCGCGAAGACGCTCATTCCCTCCTTCTGCGGCTCGGCCCTGTCGACATGCTGATAGTTGTAGTCGGCGCCGTCTCTCTGCTGCTCTTCGGTGAAGGCGGCGCCGAAGTCGTATTTGAAATCGCTCCCGAGCGACGAAACCCACGGGAAGCGCCAGCCCATTTGCTGCTTGTAATCCTGGATCTCCTGCAACGGGGCGATCGATTCGCAAACGAGTGTAATGTCGCGGCCGTTCAAGTGGGGGATGACGCAGTCGAAGTGATCGGCGATCAACGAGCATCCGGTGCATCCTTGGCGCTCATCGGTGAGGCGGTATCCGTAGCCGAACATGAAATGATAGACGAAGAGTTGCGAGCGCCCCTGGAAAAGGTCGGCGAGCGAGGCGCTTCCCTCCTCGGTCTCCAATAGATACTCCTTATCGATCCGAACCCACGGCAGTTCCTGTCGCTGTCGCGCCAGTTCGTCGCTCTGCCGCATGAGCCGTTTCTCCGCCTCGAGCAGTGCGAGCCGCGCTCGGAGCCATTCCTCGCGTGTTCCGGTCTTGTGTTTCGTCATCGCTCCTGTCTCCTTCCTCGGGGGTTTCCTTTCCGTTTCTCGAAACAACTTGTTGCGTCAGGAGATAAACTTAACGCCGGCGGCGAAACATGGTAGCCAGATGTGGGGCGGGTTTCCGATGGACTGCCTGATCACGGACTCCTGCCCGCTTGTTGCGGCGCCCGTTGAGGGCGCGGGCGCCTCGTCGAACCACCTGCGTCACTTGGAGGGCAGCATGAAATCGCCGACAGTGAGAGTTATGGCCGCGGCCGATGAAGATCCGGCGGTCGGAACAATCGTGCTGGCGTTTGCAGAGGATCCCATGGCGCGATGGACCTGGCCGCATGCACACCAGTACCTTGCGGCCATGCCGCGACTGGTCCGCGCGTTCGGGGCCAGGGCATTCTCAAACGGAAGCGCCTTTTGCACCGATGGCTATGTCGGGACGGCGCTGTGGCTGTCGCCCGGTGTGCATCCCGACGAGGAAGGGCTTGGTGCGCTTGTCGAGAGCACGGTTGCGCCCTCTCTTGCCCCTGAAGTCGCCGCTATATTCGAGCAGATGGCCAAGTACCATCCGACCGAACCGCATTGGTACTTGCCCGTGATCGGCGTCGACCCGGCGCATCAGGGCGAAGGTCACGGCAATGCCTTGATGGCGTACGCGCTCGCGCAGTGCGATCGCGATCACGCGCCCGCCTATCTGGAATCCTCGAACCCGCGCAACATTCCGTTCTACCGGCGCCACGGCTTCGAACCGCTCGGCGCGATCCAGATCGGTTCATCGCCGACGCTCGTCCCGATGCTGCGGCGACCGCGTTGAGCCAGGTAGGGCAGACGAGCGAAGCGTCATGCGGCCCGGCTAACTGGACGGCGTCATGGGACGCGCTCCACGACATTCCGGCTCCCGGCTTCCGCCCACCGCCGGCGCGGTCGTCAGCCGGCTCAGTCGGTGAACGCGACGGGTGTAAGCGGTTTCCGGCTGATCGACAGCGAGAAAATATCCGGCCGGGAATAGTGCCCGGCGACGTCGAGCGACCGCCGGGCGCGGCCGACCGCCTCCCGATCAATTTCGGCGAACAGGATTCCCTTGTCGCGGTTCAGCGGTCCGGCCGCGATTGCGCCGCCCGGCTTCACGACGACGGCGTCGCCGTCGTTGATCCACTCTTCGGCCTTGAACAGTCGATCGCGATCGGGAAAGTCGGCCGGCAGATCGCTGCCCTGCATTGCCGTCGCGGTTCCGATGACCCAGCATCCGCCCTCGCGGGCGATGTGGCGCAATGTGGCGAGGCAGAGTTCACCATTGTCCCACGTCGGATTGACGAGAATGTCGATGTTCTGGGCGTAGAGAGCGTAGCGCGCCAGCGGCATATAGCTTTCCCAGCAGATCAGGCACCCCAGGCGGCCGACCGGCGTGTCGACAACTCGGAGGCCGCTCGCGTCGCCCGTCCCCCAGACCATGCGCTCGGGGTTGGTCGGCATCAACTTGCGATGTCGGTTTTGGAGCGTGCCATCCGGTCCAATCACGACCACGGTGTTAAACAGCGTTGTGCCCGAGAAACGACTATCGATCTCGTTCAGGCCGACGACAATCGTCACCGCACGCTGGCTGGCGGCCTGCTGCAGAGGCTCAAGATCATCTCGCTCGATATCGACGGCGTTGCTGCGCAACCTGGCGTGAAGCTCGCTTGACAACGCCATATCCGTGCCGGGCTTCAGCCGCCAGACCCACGTCGGATATCCGGGTATCCAGGCTTCAGGGAAGATCACCAGGGTGGCGCCGGCATCGGCGGCTTCGTCGATCGCCTCGACGGCTCTGGCGATGGTCGCCTCGCGATCGAGAAAGACCGGCGGCTTCTGAACGACGGCAATTTTTGCGGGCATGGCGGTTTCCTCTACTCCCGATGCATGTTCCCACTACACTTCAGCTGCAATGGCTTCTTGTGAGCACTTCTGTCGGTGTGCCGTAACACGAAGACATAGCCGCCGGCTTTCAGCGACGGCAGCAGCTTCTGCAATCGCCAATGCGATGGC
Source organism: Mesorhizobium onobrychidis (assembly GCF_024707545.1). NCBI lineage: Bacteria > Pseudomonadati > Pseudomonadota > Alphaproteobacteria > Hyphomicrobiales > Phyllobacteriaceae > Mesorhizobium > Mesorhizobium onobrychidis. Next base: position 2,753,826 of record NZ_CP062229.1, on the reverse strand, counting down.
GGATGCGAATAATCTCATGTTCAGTCCCCCCAGCCTCGACACCCTAGTCGGACATCCCGGTATCCATGCTTAGGGAAAGACGACCAGTGTGGCGCCACATTCGAGGCTACGATCGCTTTGTTGATGGTGGCTTCGCGGTTGGCGGCGGCGGCAGCCCGCCATTGGTCGTGGGTCGTCTCCTTGTATTGGGCAGGATCGAATGGTTTCGTCGCCGTTGTCGTTGTCATCGGCTGGCTCCTCAAGGCTTTCGCAAGACCGTGTTCACAGCTAAACTTGCGGACAATCGTGGAAGCGCCCGTGGAAACCGGCGTCGAATTATCTCGAAGGCAGAGCAGGCAGGCCAGGAATGCAACGTCCTATCCCGCTCCGGGTACGTCTGCTCGGCGAGCTCCAGCTTGTCGGCGCCGACGGGAAGGCCCTTGCTTTACCCGCCTCCCGCAAAACGCGCGCGCTTCTTGGCTATCTCATTGCCACCGGTCAGGTGCACCGGCGTGAACGGCTCTGCGATCTGTTCTGGGACGGACCGGACGATCCGCGAGCCGAGTTGCGCTGGAGCCTCAGCAAGATCCGCGCGCTGCTCGGCGACGGCAGCAGAGCTCGGCTCGTGGCGGATCGTGAGCGGGTCGGCATCGAGCTTGGCGATGCGCTGGTCGACCATGCGGTCGTGCGCTCGCTTGCCGCAAGCAGCGTCGCCGCCGCGACCACCGAGGTGCTGACCGAGACTGTGGCGCTGTTTGGAGGCGAGTTCCTCGACGGGCTCGATCTGCCGCTCTGTTACCGCTACCAGGAATGGTGCATAGCGGAGCGGGAGGCGATGAGCCAGCTCCGGTTCAGGGTTCTCGCCGCGCTTATCGCGCGACTGGAAGACGTCCCGACGGATGCCCTGCCCTATGCCTACGCATTTGTTGCGGCCGACCCGCTATCCGAAGCCGGTCATGCTGCGGTGGTCCGGATGCTTGGGAAGATGGGCCGGACCAACGACGCGCTCGCTCATTACGAGCGGGCGCATCGCATATTCGAAGCCGAGCTCGGCGCGCCGCCAGGCGAGGAACTGAAGGCGGCGAGGCAGGCGCTGCGACCGAGCCCAATCGCAGGTGCCCGAGCCGCACCTTCCGGTGCAGCCAGGGGAACCCTGGATGACGCTCCGCGGCCTGCGGGTTCCGGGCCCATGGTTGGGCGCGACGCCGAGCGCACAACCATCGATCGCCTCGTCGGGATGGCAGCCGACACCAGCCCGGATGTCATCCTCGTGACTGGGGAGCCGGGCATCGGCAAGAGCCACATGCTAGGCTATTTCAGCGAACGGATGGCCGCTGCCGGCGGGCGCGCCTTCAGCGCGCGCGCATTCGAAGCCGAGACGGCACGATCCTATGGCATCTGGATCGATCTCCTGCGCTCGGTCCAGCGGGAGCGACCGCGCCATGGATTGCCTTCGCTTCTCGGCCCGCTGCTCCCCGAGCTTGGAGGCGGCGAAGGCGGGGTCGGAGATCGCACTCAGCTGTTCGACGCCATTGTCGACGTGCTTCACGGGCTCGCCGCCGACGAGCCGTTGGGTATTGCCCTCGACGACGTCCAGTGGATCGACGACGCGTCCGCGTCGCTGCTTCACTATGTTGCTCGCCGGACCGAGGCAGCCACCGGTCTTGTCATCGCCTGCGCAGCCCGTTCTGGAGAAGTCGAAGACAATATCGCGGTGTCGCGGGTGCTGCGTTCGCTCGCCCGCGATGGCCGACTGACGGAGATCGAGCTCGATACGTTGAGCGCCGAGCACACGGCAGAGCTCGTCCGGCGGCTCGACCCGGCTCTCGACGCAGCTCAAATCATCGCCGCGAGTGATGGCAATCCGCTGTTCGCGCTTGAACTTGCCCGCGCTCACCTGCGCGGAGATCCCGGCCCCGGCCGTACCGTGAAGGCCCTGATAGAAGGACAACTGGCTGGGCTGACCGACCAGGTGCGCGAAACGCTGGTCTGGGCTGCAGCGCATGGCCGCACCTTCACGCCGGAGGATCTTGCGCGCTTGGCGCCGTTTGATGCTGCCGGGCTGCTGATGGCACTGGGGGAGCTTGAGCGGCGCGGGCTGGTGCGGCCGGCAGGCGGCGACGCCTATGACTTCACCCACGACCTCGTCCGGCAAGTCACCTACCGCAGCTTGTCCCATCCCCGGCGCAAGCTGTTGCATCGACATATCGCGCGCGCTCTTCGACCGGCGGCGGAGCGCCGCGGCGGTGACGCCGCGGCCGATCTCGTTCATCACGCCGTGCTAGCCGAGGATGACGAGATGGCCGCACGAGCTTGCATCGTCGCCGGCGAGCGGGCCCTTCGGCTCTTCGCCAATGCCGAGGCCGCCGGCTTGGCCGAGCGAGGGCTGCGGCATGTCGCGCGGCTGCCGGAAGCGCCGGAGAAGCTGGTTTCCCGGATAGCGCTGCTCAAGATCCGCGTTCTTGCCGCGACTGGTCCCGGATTGCGATCACTTCCTCCCATTGAAGAGGCGATCGCCGACGCGACCACCGCAGCGGAGGAACAAGGGCTGCAGGCTGCCGCGGCGACAGGGCACTATCTGCTTTCCATTCTCCATCAGCAGGCCGGACAAATAGAGCAGGCCGAGGCCAGCACGCTTCGTGCGGCCGAGATAGGGCGCAACGCTGACCGCAAAATCCAGGCGCATCAGCTCGCCAACACGGCTCGCTGCCTGCTTGAGCTGGAGACAGAAATTGCTCGCGCGCGCGAATTGATCGCGGAGGCAGGCGATATCGCGCAGTCCCTTGGTACAGAGTTGTGCGAACTGCATTGGGCCAGCGGGCTGTTGGAGCGATGGGACGGTCGGCAGGGTCAAGCCGCCGTGTATCTCGCTCGCTCTCTTGCCCTGGCGCGTCGAAGCGAAGACCGCTGGCGCGAGTACAAATGCCTGACCTGGCTCGCGACGCTTCATTTCGAAATGGCACGATATGCCGACATGCACGCCCGCTGTGAGGAGCTACGGTCGGTTGCCGCACGGATTGGGGAGGAGACGCCTTTCGTCGATGCCCTGCAGGCGCTTACTGCCATCATGACGGCGGATGATGCCGCCGACGAGGCGCTGGAGAGCGCCTTGGCGCGGCTTCGTGCCGCCGACGATAAGTCTTACCTGGCTTACGCCCTCAACAGCGCCGCGAGTTTCTACTGTCGCGCCGGCCGAATGGAGCAAGTCCGACTCCACGCCAGCGAGGCACTGACAGCCGCCTCCAAAATCCGCCGGCACTGCGAGATCGCCATTGCCAAGGCCCTGCTCAGCGCGGCCGCGAACAGTTCTTCGGCACCGGAAATCGACGACGATTGCCGGGCACCGATCGAGCTTGAGGATTTCAGCGCCAGGGCGCGAGCAGTTTTGCGCCATCCTGCCGGACCGGCGCGCAGCGTTCCAACGGCGGCACCCACGCCGGGCCTTCAGACTTGAACGAGCCATCGAACAGGAGAGCACCATGCCTCGCATAATCGTCGAGCGGTCTTTTGAAGCCCCGTTCACTCAGCAGCAGCTCGACGCGGTAGAGGCGCGGATGGCGCCATGCCTCGACCTCTACGATGTCCGCTGGATCCGTAGTTACTGGTCATCCGACCGGCTGCGCATGATCTGCGAATACCAAGCCGCTGATATCGCCAGCGTTCGAAACGTCCAGCACGAGGCTGAAGCCAAGTTTGAGCGGGCCTGGGCTGCCGATGTGCTGGGCGAGCCGTGAGATCCAGTCGTCAGGCTAGTGCGGGTGAAAGTTGCAAGCCGTCTTTGTGTGTCGGAACCTGGCCAGCAGGCAACCGCTCATCTCTAGTCTAGGAACGCGAGCGTAAAGCCAGAGCATCCAGAAACTAGATTACTCCTGTTTACAAGCTCATAGTCACCTACGACTTCCCGCGCCTTGTGAGGACAGGAGGTTTCCTTGCTCCGGTCCGCTTATCTCGAAATCGATTTCAACACCGCCCGCTTTCACGTCCAACTTGATCTTCGTTATTCCGTTGGGGAAGAATTTTTCGACTCCTTGCCCCGTGGAGATAAAATTCGACAATTGACTTATCTGATCCTTGAATGACTCGCTCACAATTTGTGCCGCAAGATGCAGCTTCATTGAAGCTCCTGCTGCACTTACGAACAAGTCGTGGATAGCCTCATTGCGCAAATCTTGCACATCGGGTCGATTGCTTTCGGTGGCCGCCGTCATCCAGTCCTTTTGCTCAACAGCGGCAAACAGTTTCGGCCATTTCGCCTTTGCGAATTTTGGCAAACCAAGATTGAACATCATGTCGAGGAGCGCGTCCTGAGCATCGTTTGGATAGTCATCGAGGTCGGGGAAGCGAGTCTTGAGGTCGGAAGCAGATCCCTCGAGATTTTCGCGAAGCATGGCCTTTGCGTCCGATTCCAGCAGCGTTAGTTTCGTGAACTGCTTGTAGTAGGATGCTGGCTTCCCTGCGGGTTTCGACTTGATGAGCGTCCACTCGTCTCGTTTGGCGTCTTCCTCGGCGTCGCTCCCACTGTCTTTGAGAGGAAGGGCCGCGGCTGCATCGGCGGTCGGGATCATACGCCCATAACCGATCGTTACCTTTCCGACGGTATCAAGATAGAAATGCTCGACAAATGCTTCAAAGCCGGCCGTGCGGGTAACAGCTGAGTCACGAATTTCCATTCTATTCTACCCCTTCTGTTTCCTTTTTCGGGATCGATTAAGCAACTAGCTTCGCCCACCATGGTGCCTGTACGAAAATTGGCCGGAATGGATCATTGAACCTTCAAGTTTTTTAGTGACAGCCGCGCGGTGAAGCGTGGACCAGTATCGACGAAATTCGTATCCGCGATCGTTCCGTAGCGCGGCTCGTCGAAATAGCTCGCCGGCCGTAGTCGATCCACTTCCTCTGCAAAGATCGACCACTCATAGCTACGATACTCCTCATCGCTCATCTGGAAGACGGCCGTCCCGCTTGCACAGCCGCAACCCGGCGAAACGATTTGTGGTCCTGCAAAAACAAGCTCGGAGTCCGGGACGGCGTCGTCCGCATCGATGCGGCGCTGCAGGAGAGAAAAGTATACCCGTGGCGCCTGCGCGGGAGAGGTTTCCGGGTGGCCATTGTTTACGTCGGGTCCCGACGCAGTTCCCTCAAGTGTGGCGGTGACCTCAATCTGCTTGCGATCTTTGTCGACATATCTGGCGCTGGCGCTCAGCTTTCGCTCAGGCATGACCTGCGCCCACTCGACAACCGGTTCTGACATCTGCAGTGCGCGCGGCGCGTTCGGCTGGTATCGCACCAGTCCCAACCGCACGAATGGATACACCGCGCCGCACGGGTTCAGGTCGATGTCCGCGTACCAGATCTCCTGGGCGGGATCGAAGCGCGGCGCATAGGTGATGATCGATACCGCCATGAAGCCGCCAGGCGGCTGCGCTGCCCGCAGTTCCGCGGCATCGGCATCGACGGGCACCGGCATCAACACATTTTTCACCAACACCGCATCCTTTGGATGCTCCTGGGGCGCCTTGGTAAACTCCGCCTGTTCGGTCACCCCGGGGAAATTGTCCTTCGAGAGCAGCCAGCCTTGCACCCCGCCCTTGGTTCGAATGGGATCGGCCCCCCACCGCGTAACCCAGGCGCCGCCTGTTCCCAGATCAGCATCTTGCAGTTCCTGAATGAGGCTACCGTCGGGGGGCAACGCACGCAGATTGATCTCCTTGCGGTCTGCCGGCTCCGGCCTCACCACGTCCTGGGACACTTTGCCCACGTCTTTGTCGAACAGATTCGGTGGCCAGATAACGACGCCGAGCCGCTCGCCTTCGCCGGATGAAAACCACGGCCGTTGCACGCGGATGCGAACCCGCACCGTCCGGCTGACGAAGACGGACGGGATCTTGGCGCTGGTGGGCGTCGGCACATTGTCGCTCCAGGCGAATGCCGGGATAGGGCTGAGCGAAACCACCCGAGCCGGACGCACCGTTGCTGGCAGCCATCGCCGGTCCATGATCACTTTGCTGATTGCTAGTTCAGCCTTCTCCTTTTCGTCCTTTGTCGCGCTGGGTTGGACTGTTTTGGGTTCACTGAGTACTTCCGGAAGCTCCCCGTACCGCGTGCGCAGCGCGGCCGCGTGGCGCGAGATCGCGACGGCGAAAATCTCGATCCAGCGCGCGCGCGTATCAGGGAATGCCGCAGGGCGAGAGGCGCGTAACGGCGGATCGTTAGCCTGAAGCTGTTCACCCTTTCGTTGCTCGATTGCCTTCGCATTACGTTGGAAGTCGAGCAGATCGATGCGAACCTCGCCGCTTGTGTCGTTTATCGTGCCTGGCAGAAACCCTTCGACGCGCAACAAGGTCACGGTCTCTGGTTCGAAACTGACTGACCCATCATCCGCTGGATCGAATCCGAAAAGCCGACTTGCCTTGATCGGCTCCTGAGCGTCCGGCTTGGGCCACAGACCTCGGGCACGATCGTCACGCGAACGCCCGCGCTCGACGTCATCGAAGCGCCCGCGCGCCGCCGCAGTTCCGCGCGCGCAAATCTCTACTGCCTCGGTGGAGGGCCCGTGCACCGTCAAAGATCCGTCGATCAAGACGCCCACCGCATCCGGCATCTGGTTCTCCATCGACCAGTTATCGGACACACAACGGTCGCCGAGGGTGGCCTTGCACTGCTCTTCCGGTCCGAGAAGACTATCAATTGACTCCGCGGTGGCACGCAGCAGTTGCCATTTCTTGCTGGCAACGACCCTCGGCCCATGCTTCGGCAGGTCAACCGCGTGTACGGCCTCAATCTCAGCAACCGACGCGATCTCAGACAGCGGCATCTCGAGCATGCGCTTGCGGAGATCTTCGGCAAAGGCAAGCATTTGTTCATCCGATGGCATCGGGAGACCTGCAAAGCCTAGCCTGATTTTTGTCGACTTCGCATTCTTGACCTGTGGGAAATTGACTGACGCCAGTTGCGCCAGCCCCTTGACGAAAGCTCCATCGACCGTGGCGACCGAAAGCGTGCCGATGTCCATTTCTTCGCCAGCCTTCTTGATTCCTCGCGCAACCGCCAATGTTGCAACGGAGTCCATCTGACCCCACACGTAGCGGAGAAACGTCACGCTTGGCACGCACCAGCACCGAATGTTTGCTTCTGCGCCAGGGGGGAGCGTCACCTGCACATACGCAACAGGTATGGACTGACCGGGAGGAGGCGTGTGCGGGACTTGGCTATACTTTACTTTGCGCGCATCGCTGATCACCTTTCCGATGCCGTTTCCACGAATGACGTCCAGTACGACGGGTATCGCATCAGGATAGTCCGCCGGCGCAGCTCGCTTCAGTTCCGTGTCGGTGTAAAACGCCACCTCCGTGCGATGCGGTTCCTCTTGATGCGGTTTCTCTTGGCCACGGATCGTGACTTCGATCACCAGGGTCGTCGCGGCCGGGTCAGGATAGTAGGGCAGGCGCTCGATCGCTTTCTTACCCTCCGTTGTCAAAGGACGGAAAACGGCCGCTCCCGCTCGATCGCTTTGACCCTCCTCTTTTCCGAAAACGCCGACGGCACTCCAGAGAAGCCGTGTCCTCTTGGGGTCATTGTCGAAAATCAACTCTCCGTCACCCTTGACGCGATGAAGAATTTCGCCCTCGTCGGTCATTGCCGCAGGCCTCACGACGGGGGCGCCGAACACCGGTTTGACCAACCCCGCTGAAGCCTTGGCGCGATAGACTGGAAAGCCGCCCCAGGCAGCACGATGATCCACTCCGCGGAGCCCACCCCGCGGCCGCGACGCGACGGTGAATGGACGCCACGCAACACGTATGTTGCCCCAAACCTGAGAAACCGAGTCCTTGGGCGAAAGAACCGGCGTGTATTCTACCTTTTCTTCTTCGCCGTCGACCGCAGTAGTCTCAAACGGGTTATTTATTCGATCAGGCGGATCGAGCAGTACGCGTGGCTCGCACATCTTCACGTCGCGCTCGATGTCGTTTCCACTCTTGGCGCGGAACGCGTCATGCAACGCCGCAAACTGGAGCGAAACCGGCGGCGCCATCAGCACGCGACGATCAAAGCCGACACCTGGCGTCCGGCCTTGCTCGTCGGACGTCTCCGGAACGCCCGCGATCTTCAGATTTGTCTTCGTCGGATCGTCGAAACTGCGCACGACCATGCGACCGGCTTGCGGAACCGGGAAGCGTCCCCGCAATGCAACGTCGGTGTGGTTCTTCTGCGTTTTAAGCGCTCCGAACATCCAATCTGGAATCGCAATGGCCGGCGCGTCGATACGCTCGTGCCTTTTGAACTCGGCCCCACCTTCTGGCACCGAAGGCCGCACCAGATCGCCGCCGTAGTCCTTTTCGTAATGGCCAAGCGCTCGGTCGAGCGGCATCGAAACGCCACCGGCAAAGAAGGCGCGCAAACCGAAATGATAAGGCCAGCCAAAGCGTAATGGCGGTGGCGTCAAGGCCGGCCCCGTCGGAAGATTGTAGCTGACATCGATGCGCACATCGTCCGGGCTAAGTTTGTAACTCTCGACCCCGCATGCAAGACCGAGCGGATCGCCCCGCCAGGCGCCGATCACCTCCTCCATGAACACCGTGATCCAGTCGCGAGGCGAATCCGCAACACTGGTTCGCATGAAGGATGTAATCCAATCCCGTAACGCTGCCGGCGCTTGCAGTTGCCCGTCTTCGGCATCCCGCCGAGTTGCTGCATCGGGATAGAGCTTGGTGATGTATGCGTTGAGTTCCGCACCCAAGTCCGCCGGTACGTTTTTTGTCGGCGTATAGGCAACGGTGCGGTGCATCAGCGTGTGCCAGCGCCGGCGATTCACATCATCACCGCGGTCGAGAACGCCCACATCGAGCTTGTATCCCGCCACGAGATCGGATGCATCCAGAACGACGTCGGCCTTCTGGTCGTACTGTTGCTTCTGTCCCCGCGAGTCAAGATGGCGTCCCATCCCGTGTAGTTGGCGCCAGCGATCCACAAGCGCGAGCCCGCCGCCGCGATGCGTCCCTTTCTGGTCTTCCTCCAATGCTTTATGCAGCTGCTTGGATAGCCCCTTCGTGTTGTCGAGAGTGTGCCGGTTCTCCTCAGCCCGTTTGACCTTTTGATCTTCCGCCGCCGTCGCGACGACGGGATCAAGCGTGATGACTTCGTAACGGTGTTCCGCCCCCCAGCGCTGCCCCAGGTCCACGATCCCGTCGACCTGCTCAGCAACCGCAAGCTCGCGCAGGCTCTTGCTGCACTCCAGGCAATCCTTGCAGGCCTGGCTCTTAGGATCCGCGCACTCCTGCTTGCAGTCTCGGTCCATGGCGCGCGCGTCGATCTCCTCGCGCGTACATGGTAGGAAATGGCCAGCCGCTTGCTGCTTCGCTCCTGTCAGCGGCATGCGAAGCTTGGCCGCACTCCAAAGCCGCGGGCCCTTGTCCTTGCAGAACCTGATCAGCAGGAAACGCGCTTTCTGTGCCACCGCATCAGGCAGTTTCTCCGGACCGTCCGGATCGCGATCGAGCACAGTCTCATCGTATTGCGCCGCGCCGTTAGCGGCCTTTGCAAGCTCGGTTACGGGACATTCGAAGTCCACGACGAACCGGAAAAGCCGGCCGAGCGATGGATTGCTCTGCAGCATATGCAGACGACGACGCGCGAACTCGAGACCAGGATCATCGGTTACCGGGGCAACGTCGGATTTTGCGCCATCGAAAGTCGGGGTTTGTGATGCAAGTCGGTAAGCGGCGATTGCTTCGGGGAGCGGGTCGTTCACAACAGTCGTTGTTCCGAGATTGTCAGCGCTGAAATGCATTGCAGCAGCAAGCGGCGTGCGCGAAAGCAAATACTGGTGTGCCTTGACGAGTGCGCAAATCGCTTGCTTCGAGGTTGCCTGCAGGTCCTGATATACCAAGCGCGCAGCTGCGAACTTGTCAGCGCGACGGCGACTGGCACAAAGGGCATCCCAGCTGGCGTCGTCCTCCGCCAAGGCAGCCAATGTTGCGGCCGTCAGTTCTTTTTTCTTGTCCTGAGGCCATGGCCCAATCCGGTCTTTGCGCCATTGCTTTATCTGGGCGCTTAGAGATTTTATGCCTTTGGCGGGAGATCGCGTTACGATGGTTCTGTTTCCAAACCCGGCCAGAATATGCGCTCCGCGCTCAAGCACGAGTTCCTGAACGGCCTTGGCCCGCGACGTGCCATGGATGTCCGGTACTATCTTATCAGCCATTCCATCTAGCGGCCGCATTGCGTATTCGAGCGGATCACGCACCTCCGTGGCCGGATCGAGGGCTTTGTAGAGGTGTTCAAAGCCCAATTTGTCTGCGCCTTCCATTACGGAATGCCAGTATTTGTTGAGTTTTCCGACGTCGATTGGCGATCCAACCCGTTTCAATTTGTCGGCCCCCTGCTCAATCGGCTTGGGCGCGCTGAATATGTTTGGTGTCCGCCAGCTTTGCTTTTCCTTGATGGGAACGACTTCTAGGCGAAACTGTTTCGCTTCGACGCCGCTGTCGCCGTCAGTGGCATTGGCCAGGAAACGCTGCTCGATTTCCTGCGGCCAATTGGCCAGGTCATAGCGTCCGTTGTCCTTATCGAAAACAGGCGTGAGCGCCAGCGTGATGCGCGCGCGATCACCGTAGATGCCAGCAGCAACCACCTGAGCGGCGATATTGACCGGAATTTTCATGATGCGGGGAATCCGTCGATGTCTGAAAAGTATGTCTGGTAAGTTACCCAGTCTTCTTGAATCGCTCGGGCGCGCGAATGCACGACGGGGCCATCTGTATTGATCTTGATGTCACCCGAGATCAGAGCGGCCGTGCTGCGGCTGCCGGAGAATCCCTTGCTCATATTTTTTTGCACGCCGACTTGGTAGCGGATCTTGGCGAAGCCGATCGAGAACGAAAAGGTAAAAACAGCCGAGCCGTACATGCTGCCGCCGGATCGGTGACCGACGCGTACCACCAGCGTGGCGCTGATCGCAAAGCAGGCGATATGCGCCTCGCCGCCCGCATAGAAGAAACCTTCAATAATGCAGTCGTCTACGTCTTTGCCGTCGACCACCTTGGTGAGGTTGCGGAGATAGATGCCGGTGGTGATCCGGCCCTGACCGCTCAGCGGTCCGAATTGGAAGGCGCCCCCACCGCCGAACTCGAACGAGGCGGCAAATCCCAGCAGCCTTTGGGCATCGGCATAGAGCGCCAGAAACCCGCCTCCTGTGTAGGGCGCGATAGAGAGCAGGACAGGCCGATCTTCCCGGCCGATCGAGGCAACGAACGTTGCCCGTGCGCCGTTGAAAGGCAGCACGCAAGACGCGTTGATCGAGACGTTCGCGAATGACACGGTCCCGATCGTAATGATGCCTAGATCGAGGCTGTAGCCGGCCTCGATGCCGGGGACATCCTTGCTCGGTCGGACATATGGCCCGCTGCCGCCAGGGTTCATCAGCGCCTGGAGCGGCTTCAGGAACTCGGCGTTTGGACCAAGCTCGAAATCCTTGTAGACAATGTTGAAATCGGACCCTTTGCCGCTTTCATTGACGAATTGCGCTCCGTCGAACAGCAGCGTCACGACATCGAAAAGGTTGATGTCGAACGGGTCCAGCCGACAACTCGCGGTCAGCTGCGGCGGTATATTGGGCTCCAGCAAATCGTAAACTGCACCGGCGGAGAGCGTGATCTGGCTGCCGGATCGTGGCAGGAACACCGGGGGCACATCGATCATGCCCGCCTGCAGATCGTAGTTGAGCACGATCTTCGCCGGCACCAGTTCCTTGATCTTGGCTTCGATGCGCCGGCGCGCACCCTCGAGATCGACGATGCGCTTTAAATCACCGCTGAGCACGACTGCGGCCGCGTCGTTCAGGCGTCTCGCGAGCTCCTGCGCCGAGCCCTTGTCGCTGCTCCATCTATCGAACAGCCCACGCAGGGCAGCAAGTGTGTTTTTGTCGATCGTACCGGGATTGCCCAATGCCGTCTTCAGCGCGAGCAACTGGTTTTTTTCGGCCGTCAGATAGTCATTGTCCGGCGGATCGATTCCCGCAGGCGCGCAGATCAGGCAGGGAACGGCTGTGCATGCCGGGTCAGGGTCCGGGCATGGCACCAGGAGCAATGCGGCAAGCTTCTTGAATGTGAAATCCGCCAGATCGTCGCCGATGCCCGTTGGTGGCGACGAGCCTTTGTCCCCTCCGCCGAACTGCTTCCAGAAGTCGTTGCGTATCCTGACCAGTTCGGACTGCAGGTCGGCAAGAAAGCCAATGAGGCTGCCGGCGGCGTCGGAGACGATCGAAACGATCCCTTTGAGATAGGGCTCGCCACCGAGCAAGAACGATGCGAGTCCATTGACAACTTTGTCATTGACCTTTCCGCCGCTGATGACCAACTGCTCCAACTGCCCAACGATTTTGGTGCCAACCTTATCGAGCAGACCCGGCAGTTGGTGCACGGCCACCAACAAGTCAGCGACATACTTCGCTTCGTCGCCCGGGACTGCGGGATTCGAGGCAACGGCGCCGATGCCGGCGATTGTTTTTTCAAGGTCGGTCTTGATCGTCTGGGCGGCCGCACCCGCTTGGTTGATCACCTCGATCAAGGCATTGAGTTCCTTGTCGAGACCGGTGCCGGGAAGAGTGCCCTTCAGACTTTCTAGCGATGTCCGGGTCTTGTCGAGGATCTTGCCGCCGGTCATCTCTCCGAGGGAAGTCGCTGCCAGCGAGAACTCACCTAGCGCCATCGCTGTCTTGGCCGCGAACCTGGCTGCCTCGGCAAGCGCAGCCCGGGCGGCCTTATCTTCATTACTCGTACCGGTGATCTTGGCCATCAACGCTTGCAGGTCGTTGCCCACGGCCCTGGTCGTGCTGAAAGTGACGATAAATGCATTAAGCTTGGCGATGAGTGTTTTTCGGATTTGCCCGAGAGCGGCCAGCGCGTCTCGCGGCAGGCGCTCCGGATCGGCCTTGAGGCAGACGTCGGCTTTCAGCTTGGCGACCTCGGCGACCGCTCGGCCATAAGCATCGCGTACCTTGATGAAAGCGCCAAATGCGACACTGAGCTCCGTCTTGATGCTCAGGACGTCGGCGCCGAGCCCGATCTTGTCCAAGGCCGTCTTGGCCTGGTCGAGCTTGCCGAGCATGTCGGTGTATTTGTCATCGACATTCGTGGGCGCCGGCGGAGAAAAGTCGGCGATTGCCTTCAGTAGCGTGTCGACGATCTTGCCGCACAGATCGCCAGCCTCGCCGAGACCGTACTCGATCAGCCGCGAGACAAGATCGAGTGCGTCGCTCACCACGTCTTGGATGAGACCGAGTATGTCGCGAAGCGTGACCCCGCCTTTCACGACCTGCTCGGCGAGTTTCTGCGTATCTACAAGCAGCGCACGAATGACCTCGAACGCGGCTGCATAAAGCACGCCTTGAATGCGCTCGCCTTCCTGTTCGGCCGCGACCTTCCAGTCACCGTACGCGGCTTGCAATGCCTTGTCGAAGTCGTCGCCGGCGCCGGTGATAGCCTGCCTCAGCGCTTCATCGAATTTTTCGCCGATTTTCTGCGCGGCTTTCGGAAGTCCTTCCTTTGCCAGCACCTCGAAAAACTTGGATTCGGCCGCGGCTTTCTCCAGTAGCTCTTCGATCTTCTTGTCGACGGCCACAGCCTGACCCTGCAGAGGAGCCGGGATGGAGTGGGCTCCGGGTAGCGCGAACACAAGCCGCCGCCATGTCGCGAATGCCGCCGCCGCTGGGGAGAACATTTTCCCCAGCTTGACCCGAACATCGGCCTCGACCTTCTTCAGCGCATCGACAAGCTCTTTCTCGAGTCCACCGAGAATCCTTTGGGCCGACTCGATAAGGTTGCGAATTTCCGTGTTGAACGCCTCACGCAGCGCCTCGTGCACAGGAGCCAGCGGATCGTTGGCGACACGTTCGATCGCCATCAGGAACCGCCGTCCGGCGCTGTAGATGCTGGCGAAGGCCCCGAGCAGGGGCGCCGCATCGTGCACGGTTTCACTTGCGGCTATGGCCTGCTCGAGCGCATCCTTGAGTTCTCGGTAGGACCTACCGACGTCGGGATACAGCCGTTCGATACGAACAAGAGCTATTTCCTCGTCGAATTGCTCATTTTCTTTTTTCACAGCGTCGAAAAATTGGCGCGCGAGCGTAAGCAAAGTCTCCCGCATCGGGATCAGCAGTCGGTCGCGTACTTTCGCGACCGCCGCTCCCGCATCCGCGGCACCCTCCTGCGAAAGGTCGGTGAGCATCGCGGACGTATATTGCGTGACTTCCCTGAATTGCGGCGTGCTCGACAGCGCGCCGACAAGGAATTGGATGGCCTTCTTCAAATCGATGATGCCCAGGACTGTCGCATCACCGAAGAAGCTTTCCGGATCGGGATGATCGAGCCCGGTCGATGCGGGCGGCAAATCGGAGAAAGTGCGCGCCACTCCCGTCCTACCGATGTAATTGCTATTGCCGACAGGACCGCGACTGCGCGAGACCGCGACCAAGGGCGTTTTTGGGCGTACCGCACCGCCTATCCGATCGCCTGCAACGCCGGGATCGAGTTCCACCGCCTTGAAAAAATCAAGATAGACGTCGGTTTTTGCCGCGGCCTCTTTTGGGTCGCCGTTGCCAGGAACATTAAGTCGTTCGTCCTTGGGAAAGCCGAACGCCTGGTACTCCGGATCGAAACGGACTGTGACGTGCTCGGTAGTTTGGCCAAGCAACCGGTCCAATTGGGCGATGCGCATTTGCGCGGTCGCCATCACCGGATAGAACGGCGGTTGATCCACGCCCTGCAGCAGCGCGCCAAAATCAAAGTTGGAATTATCGAACTTGACGTTTCGTTTGATATCCTGGATCAGCGGGATCGCCTGCTCCCTTCCTTCGGCCTCGATCACCCATTGCTGGGTTTCGAAACTCGTGCCGTCCGGTTCGCTCTCGGGAGCGTAGCGGCGCTTGCTGCTGCCGAGTCCCAGGACGCGGCGCGGATCGACGATTGTCTTTTCGGGATCTTGGGAGTCACGTTTGAGACGGTTGTACTCTTGCGTCAGTATCCGCATGGTGCGGACGTCGTTGGCCGCGGTATTGTCCACGAAGATCAGCGGCAGGCGCGCCCGTGCGCCCCGGGAATCGATCTGCAGCTCGAAATTAACCTCGCCGCCTTCACGAGCGCGCACCCGGGGCCAGAAAACGAGACCCGGCAGGACCTGCATGTCATTTTTGTTTTGGCGCAGGAAAATCCGACCGTTCCCCGCCTCTTCAAACTGCTTGCTCACATCGGAGGGTGATGCGTCGGCCGGATCTAGGATATCAGGTGTAACGCGCGTGAGGATTTCCAGCCGCTCGACCGGCCAGCGCCGCCCGCCATTCGGTTGGCTTTGCGCCGGGAATGTTTTGAGCGGGGTACCGATGCGCAGGAAGAAGCGCTGCACGAGGTATGCGACAGGACCGGCGGCGAGGCCGCCTGGTCCCGCCATGAAGCGGCGCTCGGTCAGCTTTACCAGCGATGCGCGGTGCCCGAAAGGAAAGAGAAAGCCCTTGTACGCGACCTCAACGCGGATATCGCGTCCAAGACGGGTATTCTGCTGCCACCGCTCGATCGAAAACGCGTCGAACAGCGAATTTCCGGGCTTGTGCGTTTTCACCCACTCACCGACCGGCACAACCTTGGCGGATGCCGGGGGAACGAAATTCGTGTCGGCGTCAAAGCTGCCGCCAAGAGCGGTCAGCGTGAGTTCGCTCACACCTAACGGTTGCGGGCGGTAGATCGCGGAATAATCGTCCTCCGGTTGACCCTCCTTGAGCGCTTCGGTAGCTGCGTGGCGCAGCTTGAAACCGGATGGCGGATTGATCTGGCTGCCGTCCGCCAGGGTGCCGTCCTGTTTGCGACGCCCACGCACCGGCAACCCATGCAGTGAGGTCAGCGCCACAAGCTCGTGACGGTCCGCTACGTCAAGTCCGGCACGGAAGCGTTCCGGCGCCATTTTCTTCGGATCGGGCTCCTGTCCTGGTAACGGCCATACATCCTCTTTCTCGCTGTACGGATTGCGTGCCGTAACCTCTCGCGCCATCGCCCATGGAGCCCACGGGCCGTGGGGCGGCCCGCCGAGCTCCGGATCGAGCAGTGCTTCCGGCCGGAAATCCGGCGACCAAACCGCACGCATGCTGGAGGAGCCCGCCGCTTCATCGAGCTGGGCAAACCACAGCGGTACCGGCGCGCCCTGCGCCCATCCCTGGTCTTTCGCTGCCGTCAGCTTAGCGATCGGCGGCAATCCGAGCGGCGTGCGCCATGCGGCGTCCTGGGCGGGCGAGAGCATCAGCCGGAAGGGTATTTCAATCGAGGTTTCAAAAAGGCTTGGCGGTTGCACGCTCGTGGCGATCTCCGCCATACGCTGTGGCCCAGTCACCGATCCAAGCCGCGCCAGCGGTCTGGGACAGTCGGTTGTGCCGGTCAGCGATCGCTGTTCGTCACGGCGCACCGCCCATGCATCGCCGCGTGAGATTCGCTGGTGCAGCAGCCGTGCCGCCTCGTCGCGCGTTTCTTGCCGCGCCCAGCGTGGCGGCAACCGGCCGTTGGCGATATCACGGTACGCGTCCTCCGCAGCCTCTTCATCCAGGTCCTCCAGCGCGGTGTCCTGCCACCCGACGAGCGGCTCGAACACTTTCTCGGCACGCCGGACGACGGCGAGGTCGAACGCACCCCAGTTGGTCAAAGCCTCGATCGTGAATGGAAACGCACCGGCAGGTGCTCCCTCGCGTGCGTCCGGCCGTCCGGCTTCGAAATCGTCGGCCGGTATTCTGAAAACAAGACGTGAACCCCCGGAGACACGCGCCTCACTCGGAATCTCGAAGGGTTCGTCGATCGGATTCTTCGCGTCGAAATCGGCAACAACCGCCAGAACCGCTTTGGCGGCCACGACCGGATTCGCATTTAGTTCGACCGTCGCGATCACATTGCGTCTTCCCCTCAGCGGCTTAAGCTGCTCGGGTACAGCAGAAGCATCGTTGTAGATCTTTCTGAAGGACGCGTAGCGTGGATCAAGGCGTTCGCGGAGGTCCTCGCGGGCCTCAAAATACGCGTCGCGCTTGTTTGCATCAGTAGGGGGCTCAGGGGATTGCTCTAAAGGAGCCTCAGGAAAGCCCTCGCTGACATCCGCATGAATGTCGAAGTCCTTGCGGAGATTGGCGATGACGGTCGCCGGAAGCTCTATCTCGGGCACGATTCTGAGAGCTAGCGCCCGCTTTTCCGGTGTGGCGAGGTCATTCGTCGTTGCAGCCAGCTTCCGCGCCAGCTTGCGAGCTACCCGCGCCGCTTCAAGATCGAGATAGGCAGGCCCGACATAGATGCGTTGATCCTTCGGGATGTTGGATTTCCAACCGATGACCACATTGTCACGCTTGTTGGCTTCGTCGATTGCAACTTGGAAATCGTTGAAAAACTTCAGATACGGGTCATTCGCCGACATTCCAGCCGTTTGCCTTCTAGCGATGTCGTCGGTCCGCCTATTCAACCGGGTATTTTCATCGGCCGAGCGCAGAATTTCTGCTTCAGCTTCGGTGACCTCGGTTCCCTTTGGCGGCAGCGGAAGATCCGGCTCCGCCTCGAACTGACGCAGGTATGTCCGCTCGGCGATATGTTGCGGCGGGAACTCCACGACCAGCAACGGACGCGGATCCTGGCGCGTTTCGTATCGGTCGGGATTGTTGGCAAGTGGAGCTTCGTCCTTGCAGACCAGCGGTACGTCCGGAGAAGGCTTCGGCGAGCCCCTCGGCACAAACGCGGCGATCCGCCGATCGGGTACCACCCACCATCCGGACTCGGCATATTCGAGCAACAGATCCTGGAAGCGATATTTCAGTGCCAGAAGGTCGGCAGGCCGGCGCACCAGAAGTGACGCAGAACTGAGTGATAGCCGCGCCGGTAACGGCAGGTCGTTCGACGCTTTTGTCGCCCCGATGTGGACGAGAGCCTCAGCCTGCGGTGGATTGGTCGACGGCGCGAGAGCGCCTATCCACGCAAAGCGCCTCGCGAGCTTGTCGATGTGGAAAAGGCATTCCGCTTCATTGAATGTGAGGTGGCTGAACAATCGCGACGCACGTTCCGCAGGCGAAGCGACAGAAACATCCCCTCCGGTGGCACGCTGGCGCGCGATCTCGGCGAGGCGGGCGCTTCTGAGCGGAATTGCAGCCTCCTCCAGCGCGAGCGGGGCGGCAAAATGGTTGAGCGTCCTGGTGTTCTTTGGTCCTGTGCCTCCGATTCGGATCGACGGCACGCGCGCGGATACGCCCGATCGCGGCGCTATTGGCGGCAATGGTGCAACGGTGAACCGGCCGAAATACGTTTCGATGCGAATCTTGCGCTTGGTGGGCGTCAGCGAGGCGATCAGCCGGAGTTTGTCGTCCTCACCACGGGCATGCCATAGCATCCCCTTAAGATCACTAAACCGGCTCGGCTCCGCAGCTTGATCGCGGCGCAAATCGAGTGTCATCCCGAGCGTACGCAAGGCGAAAACGGGTCTTTGATCGCCTTGATTACGCCACCCAAGGAACGAAGGGTCCCCTCCTTCATGGATTGCGAGAGTACCGCGCTCTCCGCCGGAATGACGACCCAACGCAAGCGTACCAGTCCAGGCATCTGCAGGATTGGCCTTCGTCTGTTCGGCGTCGTGCCGGACCAGTGCATACAGCACCCGCGGTGCGAGGCGCCGCTCATCTTCAGATGTGGTTGCGGCCGGGCCTATTGCGCCATCGGGCGGGTCCGAAAGAGTGCTGTCCGGCGCTGGCGGTGCGCCATCGCCGGAAAAAAGCGCGCGCACATCCTGCTGTTCCTCGCCCTTGGCGTTCTCATTGAGGATGAAAGCCTTCGTCGCGTCCGATCCCTTGCTGCCGGAAAAAACCGTGAATATGCATTCACGAAATTGAAGCGACAGACCTTCATCCGACAGGGCGCGGAAGCGGCTCTGTTTGGAGACCGGCGTCTCCTGTTCGCCGCGTGCCAGCTTTTTTCCGGCGCGCAGTCTCCAGTAAAGTTCACGGTGAAAAGCAAGGCTGCTCTGGCTCGCTTTGCTGACGTCGAACGAGCCCCCGAACAGCGTTCGCGTCAGGTCGGCGAGTTGAGATTTGCTAAGATCGCCCCCGATTTCATCTATGCCACTCGCTGGGTCGGCTTTCAGGAATTCGATCAGGTTCTTTCCACTCTGTAGGCGGATGTCTGTGTCTCGACGCAGGACGACGGACATGGAAGGCGGCTCCGCCCCCGGCTTCTGCGGATCGAATGCCGGATCCCATTTCAGTTCGATGCGCAGAGCAAAATTGTAGCTGCCGGGCAGCGCGCATTGTGCGATGTCGGCGCGCCAACCATCATTTGTACGGCGCAGCACGAAGCGGCCGCGCCCATTCGGCAGATCCGGGTCAGTGAAAGTGGAAGCGGGCAACGTCCAAGCGTAGCGTTTGCCTGCTTCAAGCCACGCAATAACGAGGCTGCGGCGCGTCCTATCCTCATAGGCGACATCAAGGAATGAACCTTGGGCTTCGGCGGCGGCGAGTGGCGCAGCGACGAGAGTTGCGCCGCCGCCTAGGAGAAAGTCGCGCCTCGTGACGCAGCCAAGCTCTGCTCTCCCGTGCCTGCCTGAAACGGGCGAACGTGAGTCGCCCGAATTCCGTCGATCGGAACGTGCGCCGTCGTCCGTGTCGTCGTCCAGCCATTCGCGTTCATCTACCATCCCGCGCCCCCCGCTTTGTGATAGCTTCGCCCCCTCTGTTCTCCGTCCAGCGGAGAGTGTTCAGAGTCACCCGGCAATAAGGCTCACATCTCGCCGATGCACTACCAAGTTAGCGCGAAGCGACATGGAGATAGTAAGCTCAGCGTTATAGGTCGTATGGAGACGACGCAGACCCAGCCCCGCTGATTCCGCGATGGTTCGACTGAAACCGGTACTTCAACTGCCCGCCCTTTTTGTAGAGCGTCACCGCTACTATCTTTTAGAGAATACTCATTCAACGCCACTTGTTTTGTACTGTCAATCCACAGGTTCAACAAATTCCCCGCGTGCTGGTCGCTTGGACTGTCCGCCTTACGTGTCTTGTCAGCCTTCAGCAGTCTGTCACCTGCGTCTGAGCCTACGAGCTTGGCGTAGGATTTAAACTTTCAGGCGGCCTCCTTTTCTTTGGCCTAGTCGCTTAATGTCCTCACGTACGCCACCACTGGAAGCCGGCTTGGTAGCTCGGAGAACCGCAAAACTGGCCGAGGGTATTGACCTCAGCCAGGAGCATCGGGAACGTCTTGATCATACAGCGACGTGGCTCACTTCCGGATCGGCTGGATACGCTGGGCTGTTTCAGCGGGGTGCGGGGGCCGTCGGGTTGCTAGTCTAGATCGAAGTGCGCCTCGCCGAATGCAGCGTCCAGGCGTGCCACCGTGGAGGCGATGCGCCAATCTTCCAGGACCGATGATGGACGCATGTCAGGGAGGAGGCGGCCCGGTCCTGTTCGCGCTATAGATGCAGCGGTTGGCGATTGAGCAGCATGGAATCGCCGAATTCATGCGTGCGGTATCGGTACGCGGTGAAGGCTGCGGAGGCCTTGGCGAGCAGAGCATCGTCGGCAAAGGCACGCAGGAGCTCGAAATGGCTTTCGCCGGGCTGGTGGACGCCTGTGAGAACAGCATCGACCACGTGAAGCCGCGTGTCCCGCGCGATGCGCCCTGTCGCAATGGCATTTTCGGCACGCACATTCCCGGCGGGACTGGCGGCCGCCTCAAGCGCGCGCACTACACTCGTGCCGATCGCGATGATGCGGCCGCCGCGGAGCTTCGCCCGCGCAACCTGCGCCGCGGTGTGCTCGGGGATGCGGTACGGCTCGTCGAAAGGGAGGCGCAGGTCGAGCGCGGGATCGCCGGTGGAGGAAACGCCCGCGGCATGCGTGACTGTTGCGAAGCCGACGCCGCGCCGACGCCAGGCTTGGAGCGTGCGCCAGTCGAGTGCAAAGCCTGCCGATGGCGCCTCGAACGCGACCGGCCGGGCGGCAATCTTCGTCCAGACATCCCACAGGGCCAGCGGCTCGGGAACATGCGCGTATTGGATCGGCCGGCCGTGCCGCGCCAGTCCAGCAAGTACCGCTGCGCGGTTGCCTGGGAAGCGCAGCTCGAGAAGGCGAGGATGGTCGAGAAGGCGCTCTACGACGGCTTCCAGTGGGCCGAGCCGGAGGCGGTCACCTGGTGACAGCGGCGGCGGAGGCAGCCGGTCTTCCGTGCGCGTGCGGTGATCGCCCGCGCCGAAGGCAATAGCCACGAAGCGGGTTGGATCGGGAAGTGACAGCCAACCTGCCAGGCGAATCTCGATCGCCTCGCCGCTGGGGACATGCGTTCCGTGCAAGCTGGCAGGCAAGGTCGCGGCGTCGTTGCCGACGACCAGATCGCCGGGATCGAATAGCATCGCGAGTCCAGCGCGCGGCAGGTCGCGCATCGTGCCGTCTGCCTCGACGACGAACAGCCTGGCGGAGCGCCGATCGGGACGGTCGGCGGCAATCATCCGCGTGTCCCGGCGAGAATCGTTGTGCTGACCGGCAACGCGTCGAGCATCTTTTCGATGATTTCGGCAGCAGCCACTTCGGGGCGCTTCAATGTCGACGGATCGGCGTCAGGAAGCGCCAGCGCGTGCAGCGGGGTGTCCATATCGCCGGGGTCGAGCGCGAGGAGCCGGATGCCGTCGGCTTTCGCCTCCTCGTCCCAAATCGCCGTGAGATGGGCAAGAGCAGCCTTGCTCGCGCCATACGCGCCCCAGCCGGGATAGGCGTTCACCGCTGCGTCGCTGGAGATGTTGATCACCAGCGCGCCACGGCCCTCGCGTGCGGACGCGGCAAGCGCACCGAACAGGGCTTTCGTTAGCCGGAACGCGCCGACGAGATTGACCGCGAGCGCTTTTTCCAACTCCTCGCACTCGGTATCGGCAAGAAGCGCCAGAGGAACAGGTCCGAGGCTCGACGCATTGTTGATCAGGACGTCGAGCCCGCCGAGGCTGGCGGTCATTTGCAACGCGATCGGGTAGATGTCTTCCTTCTTGCCGACGTCGCCGACAATCCCGTGCGCGCCGGTCTCGTCGGCGATGCGTTCGACGTCCGCGGTGGTGCGGGCGACGAAGGCGACGGACGCACCCTGCTCGGCAAGCTGCCGCACAAGCGCCAGTCCGAGGCCGGATGTGCCGCCCGTGACCGCCACGCGAAGTCCCTGAAGATCGATATTCGTCTGCATTGCCGGTGCTCCTTCAATCTGTACTGCAGTTGCTACAAGTTCAAGTTAACTTGAAGTCAAGCGGGAATTGTGCTTTGTTCACGCATGGAATCCATGCTGACCATCACCGACGTGTCGCGGCGCAGCGGCGTCGCCTCATCGGCACTGCGTTTCTACGAGGAGCGCGGGCTGATCGCTTCCGAGCGGGCCGGCTCGGGGCATAGGCGCTATCCGCGCTCGGTGCTGCGCCGGATCGCCTTCATCGTCTTCGCGCAGCGAATTGGGCTGACGCTTGAGGAGATTGGCGGCGAACTCGCCAAGTTGCCAGCCGATCGCGTGCCGTCACGTCGGGATTGGTCGCGTTTGTCGGGCCGGTGGACCAAGCGCATCGACCAGCGCATCGCCGAGTTGCAGCGTCTGAGGTCCGGGCTTACCGAGTGCATCGGTTGCGGCTGCCTGTCGATCGACCGGTGTAGCCTTGCGAACCCTGCCGATATGGCAGGTCGCAAGGGGCCGGGGCCGAGGTATTGGCTGGGATGAATTGGCGGCGTGCCTGTCAGAGCCGCTTGTCCGGTGTGATGGGCAGTTCGCGGATGCGTTTGAATTACGGAATTAAATTACGGTGACAGTGCACTTTTTGTCGTGCTCGGTGGCAAAAGCCGGCCTATTGATGTGAGGGCGCGCCAGGATGTCGAGCTTCCTCCTTGTCGCGGATAGCGATGTCTGAAGGATCGACGAGGACGGTGGCCAAGGCGCAACAGGTCCGACAGCGCGGCGCGAAGCTGCGGCCGGGAATTACGATCCTGACGCCAGACCAAGCGTTTGGCGCGCCTCGTTGACGGTGGCGACACGCCGACCAAACTTCTCGACTGAGGCCGCCGCGAGTTCGACGAGCTCCGCATTGCTGCGCGCCAGGCGTTCCCTGGTGATCCTGATATTATCCTCAAGTCCGGTACGCACTGCGTCTGCTCCGCGCGCCAACGCCCATTGCATCACGATCGTTTGGTTGCGGCCTATTCCGGCCGCTGTCCAGGTGGATTGTGGAAACAGGAGTTTCGCTTCCCTGAGGAGCACATCGAGCAATCTCTCCTCCGCAGGCAGTGCGTTTTGCACGCCCATGACAAACTGGATGTGCGGGCGCTCACCTATAAGTCCCCCGTCGGCCAGCCGCCTGGCAGTGTGAAGGTGCGACAGGTCGAAGATCTCGATCTCCGGCAGCACGCCATTTGCCTTCATCGCGGTTGCGAGATCACCGATCAGGGCGGGATGGTTCTCGTAGACTATGGATGGGAAGTTGACCGAACCGGTCGAGAGCGAGGCCATGTCCGGCTTC
This sequence comes from Mesorhizobium onobrychidis, assembly GCF_024707545.1. NCBI lineage: Bacteria > Pseudomonadati > Pseudomonadota > Alphaproteobacteria > Hyphomicrobiales > Phyllobacteriaceae > Mesorhizobium > Mesorhizobium onobrychidis. The sequence continues at coordinate 2,730,324 of NZ_CP062229.1, read as the reverse complement.
AGATATAGCGCCGAGCCGCGCGCGGCAGGATCGCGACCGCGCCCGCCGGTCGAGAACTGGACGATCATGCCGGGGCAGTGCCTACGCACCCCCGCCTGAACGGCAGCGAAGCGCGTTGGTTCAGACGATGAACTCTGATCGTCATTGCGCACGTGGATGTGCACCAGTGACGCACCTGCTTCAAAGGCTTCCTGGGTCGACTCGATCTGTTCGGCCACGCTGATTGGCACCGCAGGATTGTCTTCCTTGCGCGGCAGGGAGCCGGTGATCGCAACGGCGATGATACAGGGTTCAGGCATGGCGATACACTATAGGTCGACCTGGTCCATGAGCCAGCGGATCGCGAGCGGATACCCCTCGGCGCCGAGCCCCGCGATCACGCCGGTGGCGACCTTCGATACCAGCGACCGATGATAGATCTCCTCGCGGCGATGGATGTTCGAGATATGCAGTTCGACGATCGGGCCTGGAAACATTTTGAGCGCATCGAGCACCGGGATCGAAATGAAGCTCAAACCCGCGGGATTGATCAGAATGCCCGCGCCTTCGTCGATCGCCTCATGGACCCAGTTGACAATTTCGCCCTCAATGTTCGACTGGTGAAAACGGATCGGATGGTCGCCGGCGGCGTCACGGCACATCCCCTCGATTTCTGCGAGTGTCGTCCTCCCATAGATCTCCGGCTCGCGCATGCCGAGCCGGTTGAGATTTGGGCCGTTGAGGACGAAGATTGGCTTGGTCATGGTCCTATTCCTTGATAGCCCAGCAGGCGCGGCAGCCACAGCACCAGCGATGGGAAGAAGGTGATCAGCATCAGGGCGGCAATCATGGCGTAGAGAAACGGCATTACGTCGTGCACCAGGTCGCGCAGCGATACCTCTGCGATACGAGTCATGATGAACAGCAGCAACCCGTAGGGCGGGGTGACGAGCCCGAGCATGATGTTGACGACGACCATTACGCCGAAATGCACCATGTCGACGCCGAGCACCTTCGCCGTCGGAATCAGCACCGGCACGATTACCAGCAGGATAGTCGTCCCCTCCAGCACGCAGCCCAGTAGCAGCAGCAGGATGTTGACGAGGATCAGGAAACCCATCGGCGAAAGATCCCAGGACTGCAGGATCACCGACAGGGACTGCGGAATGTTCTCAACCGTGACAACGTAGTTGAACACCAGGGCGCCGGCGATGAGCATGCCGATCGAGGCTGTGGTGCGGGCGCTGTTGAGAAGCGCATGGTAGAGCTGACCCGGCGTCACGCTGCGATAGATCGCGACCGAGATGAGCAGCGCGTAGCCGGCGGCGACCGCCGCAGCCTCGGTCGGGGTCATCACGCCGCCCCTTATGCCGACCAGCAGAACGACCGGTAGCATCAGCGCCGGAAATGCGCGCAAGGTGATCCCCGGAAATTCCCTGAGCGGCACCGGCTTCTCGACCGGAAAGTTCTTCCGGCGCGCGTCGATGGCGACGATGATCATCTGTGACAGGGCGAGAAGAAGGCCCGGCACGATACCCGCAATGAAGAGGTAGCCGATGGATGCATCCGAGATTAGCGCGTAGATGACCAGCGGAATTGACGGAGGAATGATCGGGCCGATGACGGAGGTGACGGCTGTCAGCGCAGCGGCATAGCTCGCCGGGTACTTGCCATCCTTAGTCATGAGTTGCTGCATCATCTTGCCGGTGCCCGCGGCGTCGGCGATGGCCGAGCCGGACATGCCGGCGAAGATGATCGACTGCAGCACGTTGACCTGCGCCAGGCCGCCGCGGAAACGGCCGACGACAGCGTTGCAGAATTGCAGCAGGCGGTCGGTCATTGTTCCGGCGTTCATTAACTCCGCGGCGAGAATGAACATCGGCACGGCAAGCAGAATATAACTCGTGTAGAGCCCGTTGAGGAGCTGCTCGGCGGAGGTGCCCATGTCGAGCCCTGCAAGCCAGAGATAGAGGATCGACCCGGCGATCATCGAGTGACCGATCGGCAGGCCAAGCAGGGCCAGCGCTGTGATCGCAACGACTGACAGCGAAAAGGGACTCGCGAGGTTCATACGCCGGAGCTCGCTTTCGTGGGGTCAAATTCCGCCGGCGCTTCGCCCCGCAGAGCACGCCACGCGAGCCACAGGTAGCGGGCGATCACGGCGACCACGAAGACGAGATAGATCGAGAACAGCCAGTCGAAACGTATCTTGAGGTAGGCGGTGCTCTCGACCTTCATGAAGGTCACGTAGTCGAAGACGGCCGGAAAGGACCAGCCATAGAGCGCGACGAGAGCGATCGCGAAGGCGAGCGTCATTGCTCGCCTTATGTCTGGACCGACCGCGGCGTAGAGGAGATCAAAACGGATTTCCTCTTCTTCACGAACGACGAACGCTGCGCCGAACAGCACAACCCAGATCCAGAGTACGACGGTGAGCTCGTTGCTCCAGCCGGTCGGCCAGTTGAGAAGGTAGCGAAAAGCAACCTGGAGCAGAAACGCGGCGAACATGGCGCCGATTGCGATGGCGATGGCGTTCTCGGCGCGCCGGTAGAGCCAGCCGCCGACCTTTCTCAATCCCGGGTTCATCATGCCTCCCTGGCGGGCGTCTGGCCAAACGAGTTTGGGCCAGCCGGTCACAAGCGGACCGGCCGGCGAGTTTTGTCGCGTCAAAGCGCGTTGATCTTGTCGACCATCCCGGCCGGCCATTCCTTGGCCAGGTCGGAGGCAAGATATTGCTCCTGCACATGCTTGCGGAATGCAGCGACATCGGGCTCGTAGATCTTCAAGCCCTTGCCCTTGAATGTTTCAACGAGTTCCTTCTCGCGCGTCAGGTGTTTTTCTGTCGAGAAGTCGATCGCCTTGTCCGCCGCGGCCTGGACCTTTGCCTGCTTCTCGGCCCCCATCTCGTCCCACACCTTCTTCGAGATGCTGAGAAGGTCGAAACCGACGAGGTGCGAAGTGAGGACGATCTGCGACATGACCTCGTAGAACTTCATGTTCTCGACGTTGGGCAGAGGGTTGTCCTGCCCGTCGATCGCGCCTGTCTGCAGGCCGGTATAGACCTCGGCGTATGCCATGGGCGTAGGGTTCGCGCCGAGCGCCTGGCCGAGGAATTGCCAGGCGTCGCCACCCGGCATACGCAGCTTGATGCCGGCCATGTCGGCGGGAGTCTTGATTTCCTTGTCCGGCTTCAGGCCGACCTGGCGCAGGCCGAAATAGGTGGGGCCGAGCACCCTCACACCGAGCTGGTCCTCGGTCATCCTCTTCAGCTCCGCGCCGGCATCGCTGGCAAAGAAGGCCTTCAGGTGCGCGGCGTCACGGAACAGGTAGCCGGCGGTGACGATAGACCACGCCGGAATCTGCTTGGAGATGTCCTGCGGGGCAACGTTGCCCATCTCAAGGTTGCCGCGCTGGATGGCGACAAGTTCGGTGCCCTGCTTGAACAGGTTCCCGCCGTAATAGCCCTCGAAGGCAAAGTCGTCCTTGATGGCGTCGGCGAACATTTTCATCATCTCGGCCCGGATGTCCTGTTCCGAGAACACGGCCGAGAAACGCAGCTTCGGTTTGTCCTGCGCGAAGGCGGGAACGGCGGTCCCGGCGGCGAGTGCGCCGACGGCGACCATAAACAGGCGTCGGTTCATTTCAGCTTTCATGTCGATTTCCTCCCTATGGTCTTCATATGGTTATAGGCGTCATTGCCTTCATGCGGCGGCCTCGAAATGATCTGCCATGGCGCGGCGGTCGGCCTTGCACCCGGTGAAGAGTTCGAACGCGCGGACGGCCTGATAGATCGCCATGCCGATGCCCGGCAGCGTTCTGCAGCCGATCGTACGGGCCGCGACCAACAACTCTGTTTCGGTCGGAAAGTAGATTATGTCGGCGACCCATTTTTCGGCTGTCAGAAGAGCCGTGTCGAACGGTGTTCCGGGGTATTTCGCCATGCCCACCGGGGTCGTGTTGACGATGCCGTTTGCCATGCGCACGGCTGCGGCCGGGTCCGGCCACGTCTCGACGCGACCGCCAAACAAGGCGCCCATGCGCGACGCAAGATCCGAGGCGCGGCTGGGTAGGCTGTCGAGGACGAACAGCCGGCCAACGCCCATTTCCATCAGCGCGTTTGCGACTGCGGCGCCCGCTCCGCCGGCGCCGAACATTGCGACACTGCCCATCGATGCGCCTGTCATCGCTTCGCGAAAACTCTCCGCGAAACCCCAGCTGTCGGTGTTGTGGCCTTCCTTGCGTCCGCCAGCGAAGACGACCGTATTCACCGCGCCTATTGCGCGCGCTTCCGGCGACAGCGCATCCAGGACGGGAATAACAGCCTGTTTAAACGGATGAGTGACGTTGAGGCCGTGAAAGCCTGCAATTTCCGCCGCCGCGATCAAGTCGCCGATCGCCGCGTCCGGAAATCCGAGCCGGTCGAAATCGAGCAAAAGGTACGAATAGCCGATGCCGAGGCGCCGGGCTTCACGCTCGTGCATGCCGGGAGTGCGCGAGGACTGAATGCCGCGTCCGACGAGGCCAATCACGACCTTTTCGCTGTCGCCGCTGGCGGCGCCCTTATGCTCGTCCGCAAGACGGCAAAGGAGGTCGACAAGGCTGTCGCCCATCTCCCGAAATTCCTCCCTGTGGCGGGCCGCCTCCCAGCCCAAATGCGGCAATTCCTGGATCGCCCTTGTGTTCACGCCAAACGCGCCGGTAAATGAGTCCATCGCGATTTGCGAATGATGTACTAACTGGTTAGTTTAGTCAAATGCCGGCTGCGCCGGGGCGGGAACTCAAACTGCATGGCAGTTATCAAGAAAGAACGAAAGCCGAAGCCGGACGCGAGCACGACGCGTATCCAGGACCCTGAGGGTACGCGACGCAACATCCTGGAGATCGCCTCCAAGGAGTTTGCCCTGAACGGCTTGTCGGGCGCGCGCATAGACGAGATTGCAGCGCGCACACGCTTCAGCAAGCGCATGATCTACTACTACTTCGGCGACAAGGAAGGTCTCTACCTGCGCGCGCTCGAGAACGCGTATCGCCAGGTGCGCGAGGGCGAGGCCCAACTTGATATCGAAGGTCTGCCCCCCGTGGCGGCACTGACACGCCTGGTGGAGTTCACATTCGACCACCATCACCGACACGAGGAATTCATCCGCATGGTGATGATCGAGAACATCCATCACGGCCAATACCTCGAACAATCGGATGCGATCCGCGAACTGAACGTGACTGCGATCGACCATATCTCTCGCATCTATTCACGCGGTGTCGAAGAGGGGGTCTTCCGGCCGGGACTCGACGCGGTCGAACTCCATTGGCAGGTAAGCGCGCTGTGCTTCTTCAACGTTTCCAATCGCACCACCTTTTCGATGATCTTCGGACGCGACTTCGGCGCGCCGGCACAACTCGAGCGGCTCAAACGCAACAGCGTCGAGATGCTGTTGCGTTTTGTCGCGAAGGACGAAGCTCCCGCAGAACGCTGAGCGCGCCGAAACTTGCGGTGCTGCCAGCGTTGCCTTAGTTATGTACGAACTGGTTCGTTCACAACAAACCAGGGAGGAGGCGCGTTTGAAGACTTCGATCGCGACGGTGTCGATCGCCGGTGACCTGGCGGAGAAATTCGCGGCAATTTCCGCCGCGGGCTTCGACGGTGTTGAAATCTTCGAGAACGATTTCCTCGCCTTTGACGGCTCACCGCGCGACGTCGGCCGAATGGCTGGTGACACAGGTCTGACCATAACGCTCTTCCAGCCGTTCAGGGATTTTGAGGGGTTGCCGGAGCCGCAGCGCAACCGCGCCTTTGATCGTGCCGAGCGCAAGTTCGACGTCATGCAGGAACTCGGCACCGACCTGATGCTGGTATGCTCGTCGGTGTCGCCGGTCTCGCTTGGCGGGATCGACCGGGCGGCCATGGACTTTCACGAGCTTGGCGACCGCGCCGCCAAGCGCGGTCTGCGCGTCGGCTACGAGGCATTGGCCTGGGGGCGTCACGTCAACGATCATCGCGATGCGTGGGAAATCGTGCGCAGGACTGACCATCCGAACGTCGGGCTGGTTCTCGATTCCTTCCAAACGCTGGCCCGCAGGATTGAACTCGGCTCCATCCGTTCGATACCCGCGGACAAGATCTTCATTGTCCAACTCGCCGACGCGCCGCTGATCGAAATGGACTTGCTCTATTGGAGCCGGCACTTCCGCAACATGCCAGGCGAAGGCGATCTGCCGGTGCGACAGTTCATGCAGGCGGTCGCGGCAACCGGTTATGACGGCTATCTGTCGCTCGAGATTTTCAACGACCAGTTCCGTGGCGGGTCGGCAAAGGCGATCTCCGTCGACGGACGGCGTTCGCTCGTATGGTTGATGGATCAGGTGCGGCGTGAAGAACCGGCACTTGACATGGCCATCCCGCCCATGCCCGACCGCATCGGGGTTGGAGGGGTCGAGTTCATCGAGTTCGCGGCCGATCGCCAGGACGCCGGACAGCTTGGATCGCTGTTGCGCATGCTCGGCTTTGTCGAGGCCGGTCGGCACGTCTCGAAGGAGGTCACGCTCTACCGCCAGGGCGAGATCAATATTGTCATCAATACGGAGCGGCAGGGCTTTGCCCATTCTTCCTTTGTTGTCCATGGCACGTCGGCATACGCGATGGGCCTGAAGGTCGAGGACGCCGCCGCCACGGTTGCGCGCGCCGAGGCGCTGGGCGCGGAGATCTTTCACCAGCGGGTCGGGCCCGGCGAGTTGTCGATCCCGGCGATCCGCGGCGTCGGCGGCGGACTGATCTACTTCCTCGATGCCAAGACCGACCTGGAAAAGGTCTGGGACATAGAGTTCACGCCGGTCACGTCGGCAAGTTCCGGCAATGGCGTCGGCCTCACCCGTATCGATCATGTCGGGCAGACCATGGCACAGGAGGAGATGTCGAGCTGGCTGCTGTTCTATGTCTCGATCTTCAGGACGACCAAGACCCCCATGGTCGACATCGTCGATCCGGCCGGCCTCGTGCGTAGCCAGGTCATCGAAGGTCTGGACAAGCGCTTCCGCCTCACGCTGAACGGCGCCGAGAGTCACCGCACGCTGGCTGGCCATTTCATCGCCGAAACCTTTGGTTCCGGCGTCCAGCATCTGGCACTCGCAACGGATGACATCTTTGCGACGGCGGCGAAGCTGCAGGCCAACGGCTTCGAACCACTTCAGATATCGATGAACTACTACGACGACGTAGAAGCGCGCTTCGGTTTGGATCCGGAGGTCGCCGATCGGTTACGCTCAGCCAACATCCTTTATGACCGCGACGACAACGGCGAATTTTTCCAGCTCTATGCGCCGACATTCGGAGAGGGGTTCATTATCGAGTTCGTTGAACGGCGCGGCGCTTATGCAGGATATGGTGCGCCGAACGCACCATTCCGCATTGCCGCGCAAAAACGGCTGATGCGGCCCAAAGGAATGCCAAAGGTATGACGGGTATGAACTTTGCTCGCATTAATGGCGCGACGATCCACTACCGGCATCGTCCCACAGCTGGCAGGCCGACGGTCGTCTTCGCGAACTCGCTCGGCACGGATATGCGCATCTGGAACGAGGTCGAGCGAAGGCTCGCCGACGACTGTACGTTCGTTGCGTTTGACAAGCGCGGACACGGCCTGAGCGAACTGGGTGGCGCGCCGCAAACAATCTTGACCCATGCGGCGGACCTTGCAGGGCTGCTCGACCATCTTGGCGTAAAGCGCGCGGTGATCTGCGGGCTTTCGATCGGCGGCGTCATTGCGCAATGCCTTTACAAGACGCGGTCGGATTTGATCGAGGGGTTGATCCTTTGCGATACGGCAGCGAAAATCGGTACGGCCGAGATGTGGAACGGGCGCATCAACGCGGCCCTGTCGGAGGGCATCGCGAGCTTTGCCGACGACGTGATGCAAAAATGGTTCACGCCGGATTTCCATAAGAATCGCGGCGAGGAACTGGCAGGGTATAAAACGATGCTGACGCGCCAGGATCCGGCCGGCTACGCTGCTGCCTGCGCGGCTATCCGCGACGCCGATTTCACCGCGACGACCGCCGCGATTAACGTGCCGACACTCTGCATTGTCGGCGATCAAGACGGATCGACGCCGCCTGAACTGGTGGGATCGCTGGCCCGCTCAATCCCCGCCGCACGGTTCGAGGTCATCGCCGGTGCGGGCCACATCCCATGCGTCGAGCAGCCGGAAAGGCTCGCCGGGCTGATCCGTGGCTTCCTGAACGACATGCGAAGAGAGCGCAAATGAGCAAGCCACAACACGGCGACCGATACGTCGAAGGGATGGCGACGCGCCGTTCGGTGCTGGGTGACGCCCATGTTGACCGCGCAGAGGTGGCCAAGACCGAATTCGACATTCCTTTCCAGGAACTGATCACGGAGGCTGCATGGAGCCACGTCTGGTCGCGGCCGAACATCACCAAGCGCGAGCGTTCTATGATCACCATCGCGCTGCTCGCCGCGCTGAAGCAGGACGAAGAGGTTGCGATGCATATCCGCGCCAGCGTCAATACCGGGGCGACGCGCGACGACATACGCGAGGCGCTGCTGCATGTGGCAATCTATGCCGGGGTACCGGCGGCAAATCATGCGATGAAGATCGCCAGGAAGACGTTCGACGAAATGGACGCTCAAGCCGGCAAATCATGACCAACTCGCGCTTTCCCGCCAACCGCACGCCGGAAATCGGCACCTTCTTTCAGCGCGACCGCAACTGGCATCCGCCGGCCTTCACGCCAGCCTACAAGACTTCCATGCTGCGCTCGCCGCAACGGCCGCTTCTTTCCCTCGACAACACCCTGTCGGAGCTTACGGGGCCGGTCTTCGGCCACAGTATTCTCGGTGAACTGGACAATGACCTCATACACAATTTTGCCGGGCCGGGCGAAAGCGCGATCGGGCCGCGCATCCTCGTCTATGGCCACCTACTCGACGAGCGCGGCATCGGCGTCGCCGGTGCGTTGCTGGAGGTATGGCAGGCCAACGCCGGCGGACGCTATCGACACAAGAAGGAGACTTATCTCGCGCCACTCGATCCGAACTTCGGCGGCTGCGGCCGCACCATCACCGGCGAGGATGGCTCCTATTGTTTCCGCACGATCCAGCCGGGGCCATATCCCTGGCCCAACGGACCCAACGACTGGCGTCCAGCTCACATCCATTTCTCGATCTTCGGGCACGGCTTCGCGCAGCGCTTGATCACCCAGATGTATTTCGAGGGCGACCCGATGATCTGGAGGTGCCCGATCGTGCGGACCATCAACGACCGCCGCGCTATTGAAGGCCTCACCGCCGCGCTCGACATGGAGGCAACGATACCGATGGATGCGCGGGCATACAAATTCGACATTGTACTGCGCGGCCGCCGCTCGACGCTGTTCGAAAACCGCATCGAGGACAACTGATGGTCCAGGGTCTCAGCCGGCTGAAGGAAAGCGCCTCGCAGACCGCGGGACCCTACGTCCATATAGGGCTGACGCCCAATTTTGCCGGTATCTCGGGCGTCTATGAACGCGACCTTGGCACCGCGATGGTCAACGACAAGACCAGGGGCGAACGCATCAGGGTCAACATCCGGGTGATCGACGGCGCCGGCTCGCCGCTGAAGGACGCGCTTGTGGAGATCTGGCAGGCGGACGCCGCCGGCATCTACAATTCGCCCTCGGATCTGCGCGGCTCCGCCGACCCGAATTTTACCGGCTGGGGCCGGCTGCCCACCGACATGACGACGGGCGAATGCATGTTCGAAACCATCAAACCCGGTCGCGTGCCCTTTTTCGACGGCCGCAAGATGGCGCCGCATTTGACGGTCTGGATCGTCGCGCGTGGAATCAACATTGGCCTTCACACCCGCATGTATTTCAGCGACGAGGAAACGGCCAACGCCGAGGATCCCGTCCTGATGCGCATTGAGCAAAGAGAGCGCGTGTCAACGCTGGTCGCGCCGCGCGATGGCGACATCTATAAGTTCGACATTCATCTCCAGGGCATCAACGAGACGGTCTTCTTCGACATATGATCGCAGCATTCGACAATCCCCTCCTGTCCGGGCTTCTCGGCGATGAGAAGATGGCGACGCTGCTCGGCGTCGAGGCCGAGCTTGCGACGATGCTGCGATTCGAGAAAGCGCTCGCCGACGCAGAAGGTGCACTCGGCATCGTCCCGGCGGCTGCAGCAAGCGCAATCGGACGCGTCCTCGACAACTTCCGGCCGGAAATCCATGCCCTGAGGGACGGAACGGAGCGCGACGGCGTCATGGTGCCGGAGCTCGTGCGGCAGATCAGGCATGCTGTGGGAGAGCCGCATTCGGAGCATGTGCATTTCGGTGCGACTAGCCAGGACGTGATCGACACGGCCATGATCCTGAGAATTCGCGCCTGTATCGACCTATTGGAAGAACGGCTTTCGGCTCTGGTGGTCGCCTTCGCCGATCTCGGCCATCGGTTTGGCGATCGCCCGCTGATGGCCCGAACCCGAATGCAGGCAGCGATTCCGATTTCCGTAGCCGACCGCGTCACAAGCTGGCGCGAACCGCTCGAGCGCCACCACGAGCGGCTTCAATCGGTGCGAGGATCGGTTCTCGTCATCCAGTTCGGCGGCGCCGTCGGGACACTCGAGAAGTTCGCAAACAAGGGCGCCGCCATCCGTGCCGCGCTGGCCCGGCGGCTAAGCCTCGGCGACGCGCCGCAATGGCACAGCCAGCGCGACCGCATCGCTGAGCTGGCCAACTGGCTGTCGCTTGTGACGGGCGGCCTCGGCAAGTTCGGGCAGGACATTGCGCTGATGGCGCAGGCAGGCGACGAGCTCCAACGGGCGGGCGGCGGTTCATCATCCGCCATGGCGCACAAGCGCAATCCCATCGACGCCGAGATGCTGGTGACGCTTGCCCGCTACAACGCAGTCCAATTGTCGGGAATGCATCATGCGCTGATCCATGAGCAAGAGCGCTCTGGTGCAGCCTGGACGCTGGAATGGTTGATCTTGCCGCAGATGCTCATGGCGGCTGGAGCATCGACCTGTGTCGCGGACAGGCTGGTCCGAACCATAGCGGCAATCGGAAGCAAGGTTGACTGATCCCACTAGGCGGCTCACGCCGTGGATCTTGCGATTTAGCCGTCTCCGCCACCACTTAGTCAGTAAGAACCGCGGGACTGTCCTTCGAGATCGCCGCAGACCCGGCCGTCATCGTCATCGCCACACCGCCCTTGGCCCTTTCTACCGTGTAAGCAAGATAGCGCTGCTTCGGCATCCCGTCCTCCGGGTAGGCCGGCTCGTGGGAAGTCACGATGATGCGATTGCGCAGGGTCAAATGCTTGAGTTTGTACGGCTGCGGAAGGGGATCGTTCGACATCTGACGGACTCCGGGCTGGGACGGTACGAACGCTACTCCAAAATGTACAGCGATGTCAAGTTTACATGCTGACATGTCGGCCAAATCGACACAGATGTACATTTTTCTGGTTTTCACCTCGACATTTTGTTAGGGTGGCTCATGGAGCAAATTTCGAACGACAGCGGATGGCGCGGATCGCCGGAGGGATGGCTTGAAGCCGCCTACGACTTGCTTCTGGAATCTGGCGTCGACACGGTGAGAATTTCGCCATTGGCCAAGAAGTTGGGGCTGTCGCGCACCAGCTTCTATTGGTTCTTCAAGGATAGGGAAGAACTGTTGGCTGCCCTCGTGACCCGCTGGCGGGACAAGAACACTGGCAACCTCGTCAAGCAGGCTGAGGCCTATGCCGAGACGGTCGCCGAAGCGATGCTGAACGTTTTCGACTGCTGGCTCGACAAATCCTTGTTCGATTCCCAGTTCGAGTTCGCAGTTAGAAGCTGGGCGCTTCAGTCCCCTGACATTCTGGCAGAGGTCCAGAAAGCCGATCAAACGCGCCTCGACGCAGTGAGCCAGATGTTCGTCCGCTTCGGTTACAAGGAAAGCTCGGCCGACGTTCGAGCGCGCACCATCTACCTGGTGCAGATCGGCTACATCTCAATGCAGACCAAGGAAGATCTCGCGGCCCGCATGAAACGCATTCCCGGCTACGTGGAGATTTTTACGGGTAAGGCCCCGCAGAAGCGCGAGCTGGATCGGTTCTTCGCCAGACATGGCTATTCGGCGGGTTGAGGAGGAGTAACTATGGGCGAACCCTTGAGCATCGGAATAGTTGGCGGAGGTGGCTGGCTTGGACGCGCCTTCGCCGAGGCCATCATCGATGCGCAGATAGTGCCCCCCGAGCAACTCACTCTCTCTCATAGAAGCGGGCAACCCGGCTTTCTGCCAAGCGCTACATGGACCAGGAACAATCAGGAACTGGTCGATCGATCCGATGTCGTCATCGTATCGGTCCGCCCCCAGGATTGGCCTGCCATTGAGATTTCTGCGCATGGGAAGCTCGCCATGTCGGTCATGGCCGGGATCCCTCTCGATCAATTGGCTAAACGTCTCAAGACCGACCGCATCGTCCGCGCGCTTCCGAATGCCGCGGCAGAGGTGCGGAATTCCTATACTCCCTGGATAGGCTCCCAGGGCGTCACAGCGGATGATCGCAATGTCGTTCGCCGGATCCTGGAAGCCTGTGGCGCTGCCGATGAAGTCAAAAGCGAAGCAGATATCGATTATCTGACGGGCCTTACAGGCTCCGGGCCGGCGTTTCCGGCGCTTTTGGCGATGGCGATGATTGACGATGCGGTCAGCCGAGGAATGAACCCAGATATTGCGCGGCGGGGCGTCAGCGCAGTGCTTGTTGGAACCGGCAAACTCCTCGAGGCTCGCGCAGAAAATCCCAAAGATATCGTCCAGACTTTCGTCGACTACCGCGGCACTACCGCGGCTGCAATCGAGGCCATGCGTGCAGCCGGGTTTGAAGCAGCCGTGCGAGAAGGCCTTGCCGCAGCGCTTTGGAAATCCGTGACTATGGGACAAGCCACCTGACTGCCGCACGAGCCCTGCCTCCCTCCGACCACTGAGATTGGCCGTGCGTGCCGCAGCGGTATGAAATGGCTGGACGCTCCCAGAAAATCTTAACGGCTCTGAGGTCAATTCGGCGATTAGAGAGCTTGCCAGGCCCGCACTCGCACGCCGCGGTGCGGATCAAGGCACGGTTCGCCTCCTTGGCATGTTGTGGGGGCCATAGGGCGGCAGGCCGACAAGTGCCGTGGGCGAGATGACGCCAATGGCCCGCGAGCTCGGGCCGGCGATGGAGTCCCGACTGCCTGGTGGGGCGAATATGGCAGGAGCGTGCCTCAGAAGCGGCCCGTCTCGCGCGAACGTGAATACACCGGCTGCTGCTGGTGGCGTGAGATCGCCGCAGCGCTAGTTTGAGTCCGCACTGGTATTAGGTCGACAAACGGCTCCGATATCGGACTTTCGGCATCAATTTTCGGCACTCAAAGAACGCGTCCACTTTCTATGACTATCCTCCAGTGACGGGTTCGACAGTAATTCGCTTGACTGCACCGTGCCGGCAAAGGCGATGCCGGATAAGTTCGGGCGATATCTTCGCGGAAATGGAAAGGTGCAGCGTTATGACGAGCGCTGGCTCAGGCTTATCGCGCTCCGCCACGACGGATCGAAGCCTAAAGCCAAACCGTTCGCAGTCGATAAGAATACGGATCAGGCCGTCATAGCTGCCGCAGACATGTGCGAGTACGCGCACCTGCCCGGTTCCATCACAGTTCAAAAGAAGAACTCCAGCAGCTTCAAGATGGAAGTCCGCGATCGGGAATCAGCTGCGGCAGTCGCCGGAATGCGTCGAGCCCCATGCTAGACCGCGTCAACTTGATCGGGGAAGGTCGAGGGGGGTCGGCGAGGAGCGATCGATGCGCGACGGGCGGTAGAGGATCGCTTGCGCCATATCGTCGGCGATCTCCCCCGTTGGTCGCTGCTCCTTCTTCGACCGGTGCAGCACTTCGCGCAGCACATCGGGAAACGCCTCGATCCTAGCGCGGACATCCTCGTCTTCGTAGGAAAGCACCTCTCCCGCAATCGCGAGGATGCCGCCAGCATTGACTAGGTAGTCGGGGCAATAGGTAATATTCCGAGCTAGCAGGAGCCGGTCGTCGCCGGCTGTCAGAAGCTGATTGTTCGCTCCGCCACAGACGATCCTGGCGCGGAGCCTGTCGGTCGCCGCGGCGTTGAGATCGCCGCCGAGAGCGCAAGGAGCAAAGATATCCACATCGAGCGACGCGATCTCTTCGGTGGCGACGACGTCCGCAGCGAACAATTCCGCGGCCCGGCGCGCATTCTCTGCCCGAACGTCGGCCACAACAAGTGACGCTCCAGTGGCCGCCAGCAGCCGACACAATTCAAGCCCGACATGGCCGACGCCCTTGACTGCGACCTTCAATCCGGCGAGGTCGCGGCCAAGTCGTTCGCGCGCCGCAAGACGCATGCACAAGAAAACGCCGCGAGCCGTGTAGGGCGACGGATCGCCGACTCTTGCCGAAAGGCCGGCGACGTGAAGGGTCTCTGTCGCCACGGCGTCCATGTCGCTGGCCACGCAGCCGACATCCTCCGCGGTTATATAACGTCCAGAGTATGTCTCGACCGCCCTGCCGAATGCGCGCATCATCGCCGGCGTCTTCCCTGACCGCGGATCCGCGATGATCACTGCCTTGCCGCCCCCGAGCGGCAGCCCGGCCAACGCGTTCTTGTAGGACATACCCTTTGACAGCCTGAGCGCGTCGGCAATCGCCTCAGCGTCGGTCTGGTAGGGGTAGATACGGCAGCCACCAGCCGCAGGCCCGAGCCGCGTGCTGTGGATTGCCACGATCGCACGCAATCCAGTCTGTTCGTCAGTGTGGAATCGGACCTGCTCATGTCCGTCGAACTCAGGACGAGAGGCGGCGCCGATCTCGATTGTCTGCATGGCTAGTCCTCCCTAGTCGTCTTCCCATGGAAACTTGTCGAGACGTTCAGCGCCCGTCGCGGTGATAAGCACTTGGGTTTCGAGCTTGATGCTTTCCGACCCCTCCTCGGCGATTAGGCTCTCTACGTCGATAACCATGTTTTCCTCAAATTGACCCCCGTGATTCCTCTCGAAGTCAGGGTGCAGGAGAACCATCGGCCATTCATCGGCCATGCCGACGCCGTGGACGGCAACCGGGTATCGAAAATTTATGTGTTTGTCGGGAATGCGCCATGACCGCTCGTTGAACTCTCGGAAGGTAAGCCCCGGTTTCAGAAGGGCAAGGTTGTGGTGAATCTGTTCGAGCGCGGTCTGATAGAGCTCGTGCTGCTTGGCCGTCATGCGGACATGGCCGCAAGTCCAGGAACGGGAAAGATCGGCACAATAGCCATAGGGACCGATCATGTCGGTGTCGAAGGAGACCATGTCGCCGCACTGGACGACGTAGTCCGAACATTCGTGAAACCACGGATTCGTCCGCGGGCCAGCGGCGAGCAGTTTTGTCTCCAGCCACTCACCGCCGGAGCGGGCATTCTCGAAATGAAGCTCAGCCCAGATCTCCCGCTCCATCCGGCCCGGTTCGGAGACCTCATACATTCGCGCCATGCCTGCCTCGCAGACGCGGATAGTCCATCGCATCAATTCGATTTCGTCAGCGCTTTTGATGGCGCGTGCTCGCTCGGTCAGTTCCTGTCCTTCGACAATGTCGATGCCACGCTGCTGAAGTGCGAAGACGCCCATTGGCTCGATTTTGTCCACGGCGAGCCGCCGGTTCTTGCCTGCGGATGCCACGAGATCGACAATTTCGTCGGCCCACTCGCCGGCGCGAGTTTCGACATGTTCTCCTGAAAAGAGATAGAGCCAGTCTTTCGCCCTGCGGACCTCATCGACCGCTGGCAGCCCGACGTCGAGATGCTCGCAGCCTGCGAATTCGAAGATGATTCCTGGGCCTCCTGCCACGACCAGTGCGTATCGCGTGGCGTTGTGGGCGGTCCAGACGCCTTGGTTCGAACTGTCGAAAGCATAGCGGATGTTGACCGGATCGTAGAGAAGCAGGGCAGCGCAATCGTGCTCCGCCAGCTTTTCGCGGATGCGTGACATTCGGTAGGCGCGAGCCCGATCAAGCGTAGCTGCGGCGATTGGGCTCCTCAATGGAAGATGCGCACCTTCCGGGTTCAAATAGGTTTGCTTCCGCGGATCCTTGAAGACGTCCTGCCCGCGTTGGTGATCCTGTAAGCCGGGTTCCTCCGCGCGTTCTAACATAGTGTCAGCTCCTTCTCTGCTCTCGCGCATGCGACGAAAGAGGCTCTCTGTGCGATCCCCGCAGCGCGCTTGGCGGCTTCCCGAAATACTCTTGGCAGGTTTTCGCGAAATGTGACGATGACTCGAACCCGCAAGCGATAGCGATGTCGAGAATGGGGAGGTTGGTGGAATTGAGCAGTTGCCGTGCCCGCGCTAGTCGGAGCGAAAGGTAGTAGCGGTGCGGTGTCATCGAGAGGTAGCGGTGGAACAGCCTTTCAATCTGCCGTCGCGATACCATCACGGTCCGGGCTATCTCCTCCAGTAAGAGCGGTTCTTCCAAGTTTCGCTCCATTAGCCGGACGGCACGTATCAGCTTGTCGCTAGTCCCAGCTAAGCGAAGTCCAGGAGGCGCGGCCTGTGAAATCGCTCCATCACGTCTGTCGTCGGTCGTCAGGTGCCGGCAGACTGCCCGCGCGAGGTTTGAACCGAATTCCCTTTCGATAATATCGACGACCATGTCGAAGGCCGCGAAGCCGCCAGCACAAGTCACGATAGGTCCATCTCGGACAAACAAAGCATCGTCGATCCTGAGCCGGTCGAATGTTTCGGAGAGAGCGGCGATCTTTGGCCAGTGTATCGTGCATCGGACACCTGCCAGCAGGCGCGATTTGGCAAGAAGCCATGTGCCTGTGCCGACGCCATAAAGCCAGGCGCCCCGCCGCGCATACAGCCTCAGCAGCGCCATGACCGCGGCAGAACAATGGTCCTCGATGCCATCGCCCGAGCAAATAATCGCAGCATCAGGTATCCCACCTGCGTCGAGGCCGCGTCGCTCCGATTCGATGTCGCTGTTGACCCCAATGGAAATGCCACTCGCGCATTCGACAGCTTTTCCGGTCAAGCTAACAAGACGCCACCTGAACAGATTGCGCGTTGACAGATAATTCGCCAGTCGCAGGGGCTCGATCATCGAGGAGAGGCAAACTTGTGAGAACCCTGGAACAAGGAAAACCGCAAGCTCATATGGGCGGTTGCCCGTTTTCAGCGGTATTTCATCCAACTCTCGCAGGTCCCCCGGAACGGCATGCGGCATCCCGACGAGGCTGGTGTTCTTAGTCGGCGCATTCATGGCGGGTCGCTCCACTATGGGATCGCCTGACGACGGATGCCTCGGCGGCGCGGCGCGAGACCGTAGTTCTAGACATCATTGTACAGAAAATCTTGCGCGCGTCTAGACATATGTGTCCATTTACCATTAGGCTCGGTGCAAATGAGTTTTGAGAGGCCGCGACAATGAAAACCCATTACCGAGCAGTCGTCATCGGCGGCGGGGTGGTTGGAGCCTCGGTGCTCTATCACCTGGCGAAATTCGGCTGGAGCGATGTCGCGCTGATCGAACGCGAGGTGCTGACCGCCGGATCGAGCTGGCACGCGGCCGGCGGCTTCCATGCGCTGAACGCCGACCCCAACATCGCCGCGCTGCAGGCCTATACGATCGACCTTCTGTCCGAGGTTGAGACGGAATCGGGCCAGAGCATCGGGATGCACATGACCGGCGGCATCTCGGTCGCCTCGGCGCCGGAGCGCTGGGAATGGCTGAAGGCCTCCTACCGCATCTTCCAGACCATGGGCATTGACGATGTCCATCTGGTCGGCGTCGACGAGATCAAGCAGCGCTGCCCGATCCTCAACACCGACGGCATGCTTGGCGGCCTTTACGCCGCGCGCGAAGGCCATATCGACCCCTCGGGCGTCGTCCATGCCTATGCCAAGGCGGCAAGGAAGCGCGGCGCCGACATCATCGAGCACAACCGCGTGCTGGAGCTCAACCGCCGCGCCGACGGCAGCTGGGACGTGGTCACCGAGAAAGGCACCGTGATTGCCGAGCATGTCGTCAATGCCGGCGGGCTGTGGGCCAAGCAGGTCGGCCGAATGGCCGGCATCGACCTGCCGGTTTCGCCAATGGAGCATCATTATCTCGTCACCGAAGCGCTGCCGGAGATCCAGGCGCTCGACCGCGAACTGCCGCTGATCGTCGACCTGGAAGGCTTCACCTATATGCGCCAGGAGCAGAAGGGGCTGCTGCTCGGCATCTACGAGATCAACCACAAGCACTGGAACATGGACGGCGCGCCGTGGGACTACGGCATCGAACTCATCCAGGAGGACACCGACCGCATCGCCAACGAGCTGGCGCTCGGCTTTAGCCGCTATCCCTGCCTGGAGACGGCCGGCATCAAGCGCTGGGTGAACGGCGCCTTCACCTTCTCGCCGGACGGCAATCCGCTGGTCGGCCCGGTGCGCGGCGTTCCCAATTACTGGGTGGCCTGCGGCGTCATGGCCGGCTTCCTGCAAGGCGGCGGCGTCGGCAAGTCGCTCGCCGAATGGATGATCCACGGCGAGCCGGCAGCCGACGTCTACGGCATGGACATCGCCCGCTACGGCGATTTCGCCTCCAACCGCGAATACATCAAGCAGACGACCGGGCAGTTCTATTCGCGCCGCTTCGTCATGAGCTATCCCAACGAGCAATTGCCGGCCGGACGGCCATTGAAGACCGCCGGCGCGCATGACGCCATGGACGCCGCCGGCGCGCGCTGGGGCAATTCCTGGGGCATGGAAGTGCCGCTCTATTTCGCCCCACAGGGGTTCATCGAGACACCGACGCTGAAGCGCTCCAACGCCTTCGACATCGTCGGCCAGGAATGCCGCAAGGTGCGCGAAGGCGTAGGCCTGCTCGATATCACCGCCTTCTCGCGCTACGAGGTCTCCGGGCCGCAGGCGGAAGCCTGGCTCGACCGGCTGCTTGCCTGTGCGCTGCCGAAGCCCGGCCGCGCGAAGCTCGCGCCGATGCTGGGCGAGAACGGCAAGCTCAAGGGCGACCTCACCATCTTCAACTGGGGCGACGGCTCCTGGTGGATCATGGGGTCCTATTATCTGCGGCAATGGCACATGCGCTGGTTCGAACAGCATCTCGGCGACGGCGTCACCGTGCGCGACATTTCGGACGCGGTCGTCGGCTTTTCGCTCGCTGGCCCCAATGCGCGCCGTCTGCTCGAACGGCTGACACACCAGGATGTCTCGCACCAGGCCTTCGGCTTCCTCGCCTGCAAGACGCTGGATGTCGGCCTTGTCCAGGCCAAGGTCGGGCGGCTCTCGGTCATTGGCGAACTCGGCTACGAAATCCATTGCCAGGCCAATGAACACGCCGGACTGCGCCGCGCACTGCTGGCGGCAGGCAGCGACCTTGGGGTTACCGAATACGGCTTCGGCGCGGTCAATTCGCTGCGACTCGAAAAAAGCTTCGGCATCTGGTCGCGCGAATTCACGCAGGACTACACGCCGGCCGAAACCGCGATGGACCGCTGGATCGCTTTCGACAAGGGCGACTTCATCGGACGCGAGACGGCACTGAAGGAGCGGAAAGCAGGATCAAGGCGAACGCTGGTGACGCTCGAAATCGACGCGGCGGATGCCGACGCCAGCGGCTACGAACCGATTTGGAACAAAGGCAAGCTTGCCGGCTTCGTCACCTCCGGCGGCTATGGCCATACCGTTGGCAAGAGCCTTGCCATGGCACTGGTCGATCGCGATTGCGCTGCGGAAGGGACCGAGTTGACGATGCATATCGTCGGCGTCGAGCGGACGGCCCGGATCCTGGCGCCCTCCCCCTATGATCCGCAGGGCAAGCGGTTGCGGGCCTGACCGGAAACGTCGACAACCAGTCGCTACTCGGCCCTTTCTCTGTCAGGGAAGACCGGATGGTAGACGACCTCCCGCAACCCCGAGCCCGCGGCCATCCTATGATGTGATTCTGGCCGGCGGGTCGACAGGCGGGCGACGGCAACTTAACTCCAAATATCATGGACTTGAAGCGAAAAATGATCATCATCGCGACCAGCGAGGCCGAGCAACAGGACCGACGCCGAACTCTTCTCGCCTGAGGATGTGCGGCGGGTCACGCCTTTGCTGAATTTCACTCCCGACGCGCGATTTCCGATCTATGGTGGTGTCTAGTTAGGCGCGAAGCAGGCGTTATGGTCGCCGGTTTCGGAGCCGGCCTTCAGGTGTTCGAGATTTCCGGATCGGCGACACCGGCGCTCATGCGGCGGGCGACGGCGCTCGACCTTTCAAGCCTGAGCGCGCCCTTGCTCTTCGCCATCATCACCACCGTTGTCTTTCGCTATCGGTATGCGGACACAATCCGGGTCAACGTCGACCGCGCTGGCGACGAATATGTGGACATGGTTTCAGGTCATCACGCCGATGATGTCGAGCAGGGCCTGACGCCGGCCAAGAAAAAAGGCCGCCCACAGCGGAGCGGCCAATTTCACGCGAGGTAGTGGAGGAATCGACTATTCGTCAAGCCATACCGCTTCGAGGTTGATTTCGTTAGTCTGGTGCATGCCGTGGTTCTTCACTGCCGCAACCGAGTGATTGTAGAACTTACGCCAGAAGGGCTGCGTGATGATGCCGGAATCCTGCAGCAGTTTCTCAACGTCCGCCATAAGGATCTTGCGTTTGGCAACGTCGGCGACCTTCATCGCCGCGTTGAGCTTCGCGTCGAACTCCGGATCAGCGAAGCCTGTCTCGTTCCAGGCCTCGCCGCTCCTATAGGCGAGCGCCAAGACCTGAACGCCGAGGGGACGCATATTCCAGATGGTCATCGAATAGGGATATTTCGTCCAGTCGTTCCAGAACGAACTGCCTGGGATCACCGTCCGCTTCACTTTGAAGCCGGCTTCGCGCTGCTGGGCGGCGACGACGTCGCCCGCATTCTTCTGCCATTCCTCGTCAACGGTGATCAGTTCAAACTCATGATCGGCTTGACCCGCTTCGGCCATCAGCGCCTTCGCCTTTTCGAGGTCTCTTGCGATCTTTGGCAGTTCTGCATACTCCGGGTGGATTGGACAGACATGGTGGTTTTCGGCAAGCGAACCCATACCGTCATAAGCGAGTTTCAGCACCGCCGCGTTTTCGACTGCAAGCTGAAGCGCCTTGCGAACGCGCTGATCCTTAAAGGGGGCGTTGGTGACGTTGGTCCGTGCGACGATGGTCGCTGACGTAACCACTTCCGATTTCACCAACCCCATCTTATCAAGGATCGGCACAAAGTCGGCATTGGTTTCGTAGTTTGTGTGCACCTCACCTGATTCAAAGGCATTCGCCATGGCAGAAGGATCGTTCCCGTAGTCTATGAATTCGACGCCGTCGAGATAGGCCTCGCCTCCCCACCAAGTTCCATTCTCACGGCGTTTAACCACGACTCGGTCACCCACTTTGTAGGAGACCAGTTCGAATGGGCCGGTGCCGATGGGGTTCTTGATCAAATCACCGCCCATCTTTTCGTATCCGCGGTGGACGATTAGCGCTGGGTAGTCGACGAAGCCCGGAATGATCGTGATATCGGACGATAGGAGTACGAGTTTGACCGTATGGTCATCGACCCTAACGATGGCACCGTCGCGTGCCTTGCCAGTCGTAGGATCGACGAGGGCCGCCATGCGTCCTGCCATCGAATTGCCCTCGACCGAACGATCGCACCATCGGTTCAGGTTGAAAACGACATCGTCGGCGTTGAAGTCGTCACCATTGTTCCACTTGACGCCCTTCCGCACATGCAAGACGTACTCTGTGGCGTCGTCGTTGACGTCCCAGCTCTCGAGAAGCATCGGCTTGAAGGTGAAATCGCGCTCATATTTCACCAGCGGTTCAAGAAACTGCCGGGCGGCATTCGAGCCTTCGACCCAGTCGAATGTGCGGGGGTCTTTCATCGGCTTCACCAACATGGCGACCTTTAACACGCCGCCCCTCTTCGGTGTCTGAGCCATCGCAGACGTTGGCGCGGCGATGCCCAACATGGCGTAGGCAGTTGCGGCCGACGCACCCATTGCGCTCGATATTGCCAGAAACTCGCGGCGGTCAATTTGCCCCGCAGTAGCCTCTACCGCCATTTTGGCGACAATGATGGATACAGGCTTTCCGTTGCGATTGAAAAATGTCATGTCTGCCTCCTTGGCTTTTGCCTTGTTATGTTCCCTGTTCTACTTTTGGTTGATTGATTACGAGACCGGCACGGCGCCTCCCTCGGCCTTGCGCCGTTCGATGAACTCGTCGAGCATAGGAGCTGTTTCCGCGGCCTGAATGGGCGGCTGGAATTCTTCAAGAACGTTCTTCCAGATACCGTTCGCTCGTTGGGTCGCGTCCTTGCTCCCGACTTCCGTCCAATTGCCGAAGTTCGACCAATCGGCTACCAGCGGCTCGTAGAAGGCGGTTCGGTAACGCGCCATCGTGTGCTGAGCCGCAAAGAAATGGCCGCCCGGCTGCACCTCCTCGATCGCCTCGAAGGCGATCGCGGCGGCATCTCCCGGCGTCTCGGTGAAAAGTTCGGCCATCATCTGAAGGACTTCGACGTCGGTGATCAGCTTTTCATAGGAGAGGCTTAGACCGCCTTCGAGCCACCCGGCCGCGTGGACGAGCACGGTCGCGCCGGCAAGCACGGCTCCCCAGAGGGCGAACTGCGATTCATTAGCGGCCTGCACATCGGAGATGTTCGCCGCGCTACCGCCGCCCGCCCTCCAGGGGAGGCCGAGATATCTTGCAAGTTGCCCTGCGCCGAGCGTCGCCTTCGCGTGCTCGGGCGTCCCGAAGGCGGGTGCGCCCGATTTCATGTCCACGTTCGACGAAAAGCTTCCATAAACGACTGGCGCCCCAGTCCGGCTCGTCTGGGCGAGGACAATACCGGCGAGCGCCTCGGCATGCTGGAGCGTGAGCGCGCCCGCGACCGTGATCGGCGCCATCGCGCCGGCAAGGCAGAACGGCGTGATGACAGTCACCTGACCGGCTCTCGCGAAATCGATGATGCCCTGCGCCATCGGGATGTCGAGTTGGCGAGGCGAGTTGGTGTTTATGATAGTGTAACAGTGGACACCGTTGCGGAATTCGTCCTCGGAGAAGCCGCGCGCAAGGCGCATCATCTCGAAACTATCCTCAACCTGTGGTGTTCCGCGCGCGAAGACGAAAGGAATTTTGTCCGACAGCGTGAGTTGCGCCCGCGCAGTCGCGTAATGGCGGAAACGCAGGTCGACATCCTGCGGTTCGAGATGGGGTCCGTGCATGTGCAGCACATCGAATGTCTGCACCAGCCGGACAATCTCCTCGAAGTCCGCAAGCGTTCCTGCCCGACGCCCGCGATCGAGATCTGTTACGTTGGGACAGCCACAACCCGCAACGAAGGCAAGCGCGCCGGTTTCGAAAACGAGATCACGCTCTCGGGCACCACCGTATGCCGGAATCGACCGCGGGGCGGTCGCTAGCGCTCCAGCGACCACATCTCGCCCGATGCGAACCATCATGCTGTCGTCGTCGACCAGGCATCCGTTCGATCGAAAGATCTGGCGCGCCTCGGCCAGAAGCACCTTGATGCCGAGTTCTTCGAGCACTCGCAACGACGTGTCGTGGATGTTTTCTATCTGATCGGCCGAGAAAACCTGCTGAGGGGTGAGAGAATTGCGCAGGCTGCGGTAGTTCGGGCGCCGCGAGGTCTGAACGCGGTCGCCGCGGGGCCTTCGGCCACCTCGCTGCCGCACCTCGCTCCCCGTTGTTTCGACCAACATGCCCTTTCCTCCGATGCCGTTCGATCGATCAGCCGAGGGCAGCATCCACCTAAGCTTGAATATCATGGATGCTACCGTCTCTGTACAGCATTGTCCATAGTTCATGGACATTAATGTCCACAAACTTGATTTGACGGCAGTGGCGTGACATTGCTAGCCGATGACGAAACCGATCAATCCGAAGCCGCCTGCGAACAGCAACGCAAAATCCACCCGCGAGGACTGGTTGAATCTGGCGCTCGACACCTTGATCTCCGATGGGGTGGAGAATGTCCGGGTCTTGACTCTCGGGCAGAAGCTGGGTGTCTCACGCTCGAGCTTCTACTGGTATTTCAAGAGCCGCCAGGATCTGCTTGATCAGTTGCTAGAACATTGGCGCGACACCAACACTCGTTTCATCCTTGAGCATGCGGCTCGCCCGTCAGCGACCGTCGTTCGCGGGGTTATGAGCATCTTTGAATGCTGGATCGACGAACGGCTTTTCGATCCGCGGCTGGACTTCGCGATAAGGGCCTGGGCGCATCATTCAGGGTCCGTTCGGCGGATCATCGATCAAGCCGACGACGAGCGCGTCGCCGCGATCCGCGATATGTATTTGCGGCACGGATATTCAGATGAGGATGCCTTTGTGCGCGCGCGCATCCTCTACTTCATGCAGATCGGCTACTATTCGCTCGATCTTCATGAATCGATGAGCAGCAGGCTCTCGCTGGTTGCAGCCTATCTTCGTAGTTTCACTGGCCAAGAGCCTACGAAAGATGACATCGCGGACATGGCGCGCTACGCGTCGGAAGCCAACGCGCGCACCCGCTAGATGTTGAGACCGGCATAGTCTATGTCTGCCCAGCGTCGCAAGGCTGTGCCGAAATCTTGGCCCGCACCACAACGGATCCACGACTGAGGTCAGGACTCAGGGGCTATGCCACGACATCTGCGGCATCGGGGCCGATAGGGGCTCCATCGCTGTGTATTGGCGAAAGTGAACTCGCGACCCATTCATACGAGCACATCGAGCCTGCATCGTCTTAGAAGCTGTCTTCAATTACGTCCGTTCGTCCCTCAAAAAAAGTCGCCGATCGGATTACCGCCTTGATGCGGGCGCACCAGCCGCTGTTTCGCGGCGAGACGCCGATCCGGTAAGCATTCCGCTCATGGTTTCTCAATGCGGATGAAAAGATCGGCGCGGTTCGTCGAAATCATGCCTCACCGTTGCGACACCAGCCAGTCGGGTCATGAACGCTCGGATGAGCCCTGACGCCCCTTCCTGCGCAATGGGGAGGGAAATCCTGCGCATGGGCGCGATCACGCCCGGTCTATGTAGCTGCGCCATGCGCGCCTATAACACGAAGAAGTCGTCCACTGTGAGGAATGTGCTCGGGTCCAGGGCGGCAAACTTGACAGTCGCCGCTCCTCCTGCCCCGTCCACATCGAACAGCAGATCGCCGGTCTGCTCGTCGTAAATGATGTGGTCGTTGTCATCGATGGCGTGCTTGCCGACGACGAAAACTGCAGCGGAAAGCGAGCCGGCCGACAGCCCGACGAATGCGGAGCTGTCCAGCCAGAACACATCGTCGAGCGCATTGAAGTCTTCTATGCTGTCGTAGTTCGCCGGCCCAAGTGCGTCGAACACGAAGACATCCCTGCCCCCCTCGCCGGCCAGCCGGTCGCGGCCGGCGCCGCCATTGAGGATGTCGTCGCCAGCACCACCTCGCATGTCGTCGGAGCCGGCGCCGCCGTCGAGGACGTCGTCGCCAGTGTCACCCCGGACGCCGTCTGCGCCCTCACCACCGCTGATCTCGTCATCGCCAGCGCCGCCCTTCAGCCAATCGGTGCCCGCGCCTCCAATGATGTCGTCCGCGCCCGCGCCGCCGAACAGCTGGTCGTGGCCGGCACCGCCGTCGAGCGTATCGTTGAACGGGGTGCCGCTGATGCGGTCGCCCCCGCCCAGCGCGGCGACGAGCACGGCATGATCATGGCTTGCGTAGCTCGCGATGTTTTTGGCGTCGGTCAGGGTAATGGATTCGGCCGGCGGAGTGACGGTGATCGTAATCGTCGCCACATTGCTGTTGCCCTGGCCGTCCGTAGCGTAAACCGTAAAGCTGTCGGTGCCGATGAAGCCGGCCTCCGGTGTGTAGTCGAACAGGTTTCCGCTCAGAAAATCCGCATGATAGTGCAGGGTAGTGCCATAATGACCCTGGTGAAACGGGTAGTAGTTACCGTCGAAACTCGTCTCCTGCTCCAGGGTGCCGCTGTCCGGCCCGTCCAAGACGATAAAGTTCAAGAGATCGTAGTCGGCATCTGTCGCGCTGAACTTGACGTCGTCGAGAGATTGCGCCTGCGAAATCGACAAGTCCAGGTCGGCAACGGTGGGCGCGTGGTTAACGAAGGTGTCGGACTGAAGCACGCCCCCTTTCAAGATGATCTGGTGCTGACCGTATTGGGTGTTTTCGCCGCCGAAATATTCGTTCGCCCCGATCCATGTCACCGTGAGGTCGTCGGGGCTGTCGGCGCTGATCGAGACGATCCGGACCGACTGGAAGGCCGCCTGGTCGGACACGGTGCGGAGAAAATTGCCTTCGTTGTCGAAGACCTGCGTTTCCACTGTCGTCCAGGTTTCGGTCCTGCCCTCGTGGGTGAAGCTGGTGATGGTGAAGAAGCCGTCGAAGACATCGACCGAAGCTAGTTCGATCCCACCGAAAGGGAAATCCGGCTTTGCGCCTATCGGTCCGATTACGTCGCCGTCTGTTTCCGTAATGCTGAAAAGGACCGAGTCAGGGGTCGGATTGGGATTCTCGGGTTCGTTCCATACGATGAGTTCACTGCCATTGCTTAAGGTCGGCATCCTGTCTCTTCCTTGCCTTTGGCGCCTGGACGTGCTGCGGATGCCCCCAATTCCAACAGTAACATGTTACGCGAGACGGATCGGTGACAAACCCAACCGCCCTTCGCCTTCTTCGAATGTGGTTAATTCTGTTTCTCGGGCGCGGAGTGATCATGCCCAACTGTCTGATTGGATGGAGGAGCGGGGGCTTTCCGCCGACAAAACTCGGGTGGCCTTCACCATCGATGGGACTTCGTCCCGCTACACTTTCTCATTGAACGACGGCGAAACTTCGAAGAAACTGCTCGCCTCCCAGCACGATGAAAGACACGACCGTCATCATCAGGCCGCGTTGGAAGCGTGCCTGCTTTAAGATCCTGACGCGTGACGTTTTCAGCAACTCGGTGGCCAGAACAGAGGTCCAGTCCGACCTCAAGGCCTGGTGCATCAGGTCACGGACATCGGCAAAGTAGCTGGGGTCGACATAGTACACCGGTGGGGCCTTGGAACCATGAGTAGTCTTGCCATTGAATTCCCTCTCCGCGCGTGTCCGGCTCGGATAGAGCACCTGGCCGAACTGAAGGATCGGCATGATGACGATCCCCCAAACGACCGCATAGAACAGCGGCCCGATCGGCGCATGCGTCGGCAAAAGATCGCCGAAGCGCAGCACGAGGTTGAGGGCGAGGATGTAGCCTACGCCAACGATTTGCGCCTTGTTGTCATAGGAACGCGCCACAGTTTGTGCTTCCTGAAGCGCGGCGAGGAGCATCTTGTCGGCATACTCGCGTGTAATCTCACCCGGTCCGGCATACATGCCGGCATCCGATCTCAGAAAGCGGTCGACAAGAGAGGAGGTTTCCGGCATGGCAAGCCCCTTCCTCAATGCTGGGGGGCGAGAATGGGCATTGCCGGAACGTCAGGCGCTGCTGCCGGTTCATGCTTTTCCCGAATGCCGTTGACCGCGACATAAAGGGCCGGGAGGAAGACGAGCGTCAGTACAGTCGCGACGGCGAGCCCGCCGACAATGGCGTAGGCCATCGGCCCCCAGAACACGTCGTGCATGATCGGGATCATGCCAAGGATGGCTGCAGCCGCGGTCAGCATGATCGGCCGGAACCTGTGCGTGGTCGCGTCGATCACCGCCTTCCAGGAATCGATGCCACGCGCCCGCTCATGCTCGATTTGATCGACGAGGATCACCGAGTTGCGGATGATCATCCCTGCAAGTGCGATGATCCCGAGGATGGCGATGAAGCCCATGGGCGTACTCGTGGTCAGCAGCGCGATTGCGACCCCGATGAGACCGAGCGGCGCTACGCTGATCACCATCGCCATCTGGCGGAAGCTGCCGAGCTGAACGATGAGTACGGTCAGCATCAACGTGATCATCAGCGGAAACTGGGCCAGCAGAGCGGCGTTGCTTTGGCCGCTCTTCTCGACCGTGCCGCCGGTTTCTAGCAGCGTGCCGGCCGGCAGTGACTTGGTGTACTCTTCGATCGCGCCTGCGAGTCGCTCGTGAACGGAGGCGGGCTGCAGCCCCGGCAACGGTTCCGCCTGGACTGTGATGGTGGGCAGGCGGCCGCGACGCCAGACATAGCCCTCGTCGAGATCATACTGGAACTCGGCAAGTTCGCGCAGGGGCACCGAGGCGCCTGTCGGAGTGGGGATCTGAAGATTGCGTAAGGCCTCAACGCTTGAGCGCTCGCTGTTTTCGGCCCGGGCCACGACATCGACCAGATAGATCGAGTCGCGCAGCTGAGTGACTGTCGAGCCGGTGAGCACGCGGTCGAGCGCCTGGGCGAGCTGTTCTGAGCTTAGGCCGGCCTGACGCACGCGATCCTGATCGACGACGATGCGCAGCTCCTTGCTCTTCTCGGCCCAGTCGTAGTTGACGTTGCGCACGAGGCCGGATGACCGCAGGACCTTTGCGAGTTCCTCCGCGTGGTCCCTTGCGTCGTCGGTCGTCGGCGCGCTCACCCGGTATTGCACCGGCCAGCCGACCGGCGGCCCGAGCTCCAGGCGCGAGATGCGGGCCCTCACGTTCGGGAAGCTGTCGGCAAACAGCGTCTCGAGCTTCGCCTGAACGCGGTCCCGCGCCTCGAGGTCCTTCGCGACGACCACGGTCTCCGCCATGAAGTCGTTGTCGAGCTGGACGTCGAGCGGCAGGTAGAAGCGGATGGCGCCGCCGCCCACATAGGAAGAGAAGCCGGCGATGTCGGGGTCGCTGGCAAGCGTCTCTTCCAGCCGCTTCGTCTCCGTTTCGGTCGCCGCGATCGAGGCATTCTTCGGCAGCGTCATCGTTACCACAAGCTCGGGCCGGTTCGACGCCGGGAAGAACTGCTGCTGCACGAAACCCATGCCGAAGAGGGAGGCTCCGAAGGCGGCAAGCGAGGCGGCGATGGTGAGCCAGCGGTGCCGCATGCTGAAGCCGAGCAAGCCAATGAAAGCGCGCATGAAGCGGCCCGGCCCATGAGTGCCATGCGCCTTCATGTGAGAAGGCAGCAGGGACAGCCCGATTACCGGCGCGAAGATCACGGCCACGAACCAGGAGGCCACGAGCGCAACCGCAATGACGGCAAACAGCGAAAACGTATACTGTCCGGTGTTGTTGTCGGCGAAGCCTATTGGCAGGAAGCCGAGGATCGTGATCAGAGTTCCCGATAACATGGGGAAGGCGGTAGAAGTATAGGCGAATGTAGCCGCCTTAACTTTTTCCATGCCTTCCTCGATCTTCGAGATCATCATTTCGATGGTGATCATCGCATCATCCACCAGTAGGCCGAGCGCGATGATGAGCGCGCCGAGCGAGATGCGCTGCAGGCTGATGCCCATCGCTTCCATGGCGATAAAGACGATGGCGAGCACCAGCGGGATCGACAAGGCGACCACGAGCCCGGCCCTGAAGCCGAGGCTGAGGAAGCTGACAGCGAGCACGATGACGATCGCCTCGAACAGCGCCTTGGTGAATTCACCGATAGCTTCGCGCACGACCTCGGGCTGGTCCGAAACCAGGTTGAGCTCAATGCCGACGGGGAAGCGCTGCATCAGGCGCCCGGCCGCCTCGTGCAGGCCTTCGCCAAAGTCCAGGTTGTTGCCGCCCTCGCGCATGTTCACGCCGATACCGATGGCCGGCTTGCCGTTGACGCGGAACATCTTCGTGGGCGGGTCACTGTAGCCGCGCTGAACCTTGGCGATGTCGGTGAGTTTGTAGAAGCGCCCATCGATCCAGAGATTGAGGCCGGCAACGCTCTCGGGCTTCAGGAGGGAGCCGGTAACGTCGACAAGCATGTTCTCGTGCGGCGTATTGATGACGCCGGAGGGCACAACCGCGTTCTGCCGCGCGATCGCCGTCAGCACTTCGTCGAGGCTGAGCTTAAGATTGGCGAGCTTCTGGGGTGAGAAGCTGAGATAGACCTTTTCGTCCTGGTCGCCAAAAATCTCGACCTTGCCGACATCGGACGAACGCAGGAACTCGGTCCGCGCCGTCTCGGCGAAGTCGCGCGCCTCGCGAGGCGTGAAGCCGTCGAAGGTGATCCCGTAGATGATGCCGAAAACGTCGCCAAACTCGTCGTTGAAGAAGGGGCCGACCACGCCAGGGGGAAGCGTCGCCTGGACGTCACTGACCTTCTTGCGGACCTGGTACCAGATGTCGTCGAGCTCGCGCTTGGGCGTCGACTCCTTGAGGTAAACGAAAATGGTCGCCTGGCCGGGTTTGGTGTAGCTCTTGATGTAATCGAGCTGGGGAGTCTCCTCGAGCTTCTTCTCGAGCCTGTCGGTCACCTGTGTGAGCATATCGGCCGCGGTGGCCCCGGGCCAAACCGCCTGGACCACCATGGTTTGCACGGTGAAATCCGGATCCTCCTGCCGGCCGAGCCTCTCGTAAGCGCTGATGCCGCCGATGACGCAGACGAGCATGAGGAATACTACGATGGCCCGGTTGTGGACGGCCCATTCCGAAAGATTGAAGCGTGTCATCACTCGACCTCCGTCTCAGCGTTCACCAACTCACCGTCTGCCAGCGAATTAACGCCGGCGGTCACGACCTTCTCTCCTGCCGACAGCCCGTGGCTGACGACGATGGAGTCTGTATCGAATTGAAGCAGCTGGACGTTCCGGCGCTGCACCTTGCCGTCACCGCCAATCACCCAGACCTGCGGCTCGTCTCCGGACTGCAGCAGCGCGGTCGGGGGTAGCGTGGTGACCTCCTGGCCCTCTTCGCTTTCGACGCGACCTACGACGACTGCGCCCAGCCGCATCTCTGGCGGCGGCGAAGCCAGCGCCACCTTCACCTGATAGGTGCCGGTCGTGCTGTCGGCCTCGGGGGAAATCTCGCGAATTGTGCCGGTGACCGCAATGTCCGGCCGGCCCTGGATCGAAACGTTCACCGCCATGCCGAGCTCTGCCCCGGCGATGTCTTCGCCGGCAACAGCGAAGACCGCCTCGCGCGCGTCATTGCGGGAGATCTCGACGACCATCTGGCCCGCGGCCACGACCTGACCAGGGTCCGCGCCAGCCGCCGTCACGATTCCGTCGTCGGGCGCAAGCAGCTGCGTGTAGCCGAGCTGGTTTTCAACGATCCGGAGATTGGCTTCGGCCGCCTTGACGGCAGCTTGTGCGCTCTGCAACGACTTCAGCGCCTCATCGTACTGCGAACGTGTGGCAAAGCCCTTGCCGAGCAGAATGCGGAAGCGTTCCTCCTGGGCCACGGCCTGTACGAGTGCGGCCTTGGCCGCCGTGAGATCCGCCTCTGCGGCGGTCACCTTGTTGCGGTAATCGACGG
Source organism: Mesorhizobium onobrychidis (assembly GCF_024707545.1). NCBI lineage: Bacteria > Pseudomonadati > Pseudomonadota > Alphaproteobacteria > Hyphomicrobiales > Phyllobacteriaceae > Mesorhizobium > Mesorhizobium onobrychidis. Next base: position 2,698,970 of record NZ_CP062229.1, on the reverse strand, counting down.
CACTGAGCTCAGCGAGCTTCTGACCTTTCTTGACGATGGCGCCTATGTCGACATCGCGCGAGATGACTCGGCCGCCGACCTCGAAGCCGACCTCGCTGACATAACGCGACTGGACGCGACCGGCGCCCTCCGCCACCGTGGCGAGCTTGTGAGGCGTCACCACCACTGCCCGCGCCTGCCGCGGTGCTGCTAATGCTGCCTTCTCCTCTTCGGAACAGCCGGCAAGACAAAGGCCGGCGAGACAGACACAAAGGAATTTGCCGTACGATAGGCGCATGAAAGCCTCCGCTCGAAAGGATCGAGGTTGCAGGGAACTGATGATTGATGAAGGAACTCCGGCCTAGCGGCCGAGGCTCGATCTCATTTTGAACTTATACGTCAAATCGACTATATGGTCAATATGAGAATTGTGCAATCGTGCAATGCAAAAAAGGGATGACCAGTAGCTAAGATTGATCCTACAGAAGGAGGGAGATCGCGCGCGATAAGACGCGCGTCTCCGAACCCGCTACTGCATGAACCATCCATGGCTGACCACCATCGACTGGCCAGTCAGCGCGTTCGATGGGAAGGCTGCCAGGAACAGCGCTGCTTCCGCAACGTCCTGGACGGTCGTGAACTCGCCGTCGACCGTCTCTTTCAGCATCATGGTCTTGATCACGTCCGCCTCGGAGATCCCAAGCTCGCGTGCCTGCTCCGGGATCTGTTTGTCGACCAGCGGCGTGCGCACGAAGCCGGGGCAGATCACGTTGGCGCGCACGCCGTGCGCGGCACCTTCCTTGGCCACGACCTTCGCAAGGCCAACGAGGCCATGTTTGGCGGTGACGTAGGGCGCCTTGAGCGGTGACGCCTCCTTGGAGTGCACGGATCCCATGTAGATGATGCTGCCGCCCTTCTGCCTGTACATCTGCCGCAAGGCGGCACGGGTGGTCAGGAAGGCTCCGTCCAAATGGATGGAAAGCAACTTCTTCCATTTCTCGAACTCGAACTCGACAAGCGGCGCCACGATCTGGACGCCGGCGTTGCTGACCAGGATGTCGAGGCGCCCGAAGGTTTCGATCGCCTGCGCCATTCCGCTTTCCACCTGCTCCTCGTTGCTGACATCCATGCCAACCCCGACCGCACGTTTGCCCATCGGATCGATCTCGGACGCGGCCTTTTGCGCCGCGCTGTGATCAAGATCCGCAATGACCACTCTTGCCCCCTCGCGAGCGAATATGAGCGCAATCTCTTTGCCGATGCCGCTCGCGGCTCCGGTGATCATCGCCACCTTGTCGAGAACCCGGCCACCCCCGCTAGCGTGCTTGTAAGATGAAATTTCATTCTGCGAATGCATGGGTTCTTCCTTTCCGATAGTGAGGCTCGACTTCCGCGAGGTAGTCGTGGACGACCTTCCCGAGCGCGAGCGTGAGATCGGCGACGATGTGAACCGCCGAAACGACTTCCAGCACCGGCAGCTCGGCGACTGGGGCCAGGGCGTGGGACCAAAGGTTCAGGGCTGCCGGACCAGTCCACGCACCTCTGAGCTCGACTTCCTCCAAGTGATATTCCACGAGCTCGCAGATGCGCGGCGTGCCGTCGACATGCGGAATGATTTTGAGGAGGAAGTTCGGTTCGGCGAGCGAGGCCTTTACGCTCGCGAGGTCCGCGGCTCGGTGCTTGTAGCCCATGGTACCAGTCGCGACGCGGACCGGGCCGTAGTCGAGCGTGCCCACCAGAGTGTCGGTTTCGGTCCGAAGAGTCGGACTTGCGAGCTTCTTGGGAAAGCCCCACAGCTCGCGCCCGCCGGCAATCGGCGGATGGTCGTTGAGAAACATGCAATGGGTGTAGCTGCCCTTGCGTCCGCGGAACGTGACCGGGATGACTTGCCCGCTTTCCGTGTAGTCGCCGAAGCCGGTCGAGTCCGGCATGCGAATGAACTCGAATTTCACGAGAGCTTCGCGCACCTGAAGCGGCTCCGGCACGAGGTCGCGCAGTTTCTGCGGATCGGTGCGATAGGTGATGATCAGATACTCCCGATTTCGGAAGCGATACGGACCGGCCGGATAGGCCGGGCTGGTCAGGGGCATGGCGAAAGCGCTCGCCCGGACGGTGTCTTGCTGCATGTCTGAAATTCCTTTGGGCTGGATCAAGCGGTTCGCTTTGCGTTCAGAAGGACCAGGGTGGCCCCGCGACGGGGACGTCAGTCTTTTTGCGGTGACTGACCTCTATTCCTGCCCGTCGGCAGCAAGGTCATAGGTGCTAACCCCGTCCTGATTGTCCGGCCGACGGAGCGCCTTTGGATGGCGCAAAGTGCGCAAAGCGTCGAAGTAACCAGCCCGCCAATGCTCTTCCATGGACAGCCGCGAGAATTCGTAGTCCTTCGAGTGGGTTTCATACTGCTTCGAGCCGTAGATCAGATGGACCAGCTTGTAGACCTTGTGGTCCGCAATTGAGCTCAGCGTTCTCGCCTCCTCGCTACCCAAAAGGTCCGCGGGCAGTTTTGCCAGAAGGTTCGCGAGCGTGTGTCGGGCGCGCTGGTACTGCTTGAACTGATCGGTATGGGCGCGCGTTCGGCTCGAATACTGGATTTCCTTTTGCCGTGCCGCGACGTCGGCCAGATTTCGGGGAAGCTCGCCGCGCTCGCTCCAGAGGTCGACCTGGAAGGCAATCGTGTCCTGCCGCGTCCCGTGCTCGACGACCCACTGCAACGGCGTGTTGGAAACGAGGCCGCCGTCCCAGTAGAACTCGCCCTCGATCTCGACCGCAGGGAAACCGGGCGGAAGCGAGCCGCTGGCCATCACATGCTCGGGCCGGATCGTATGCGTCTCATTGTCGAAGTAGACGAGATTTCCTGTCCGCACGTTCACGGCGCCGACACTGAAACGCATCCCGCCCGCGTTGATCCGGTCGAAGTCCACAAGCCGCTCCAGAGTGCTCTTGAGGCGGTTGGTGTCGTAGAAGCTCGTGCTTTCAATTGAGCCATTCGGGTACAACCAGGGAACGGGCTGTCGCAGGCTGAAGAAGCCTGGGGCCCCGGCGACGAGCGCGCAGGCTGCACTGAATTGATTGAAGAGCGCACGCGGCAGATTGCCCTTCGGAGCGAGAGCGTCTGCGGCGGCAGTCCAGTCGAGAAGTGGATTGGCAGTGATCTCCCGCCAGAAGGTCCGCAGTTTCTCAACCCGTTCGGCCGGCTCGTTTCCAGCGATGATCGCAGAGTTGATGGCGCCAATGGAGACTCCGGCAACCCAATCTGGATGAATGTCAGCTTCCGCAAGGGCTTCGTAGACGCCGGCCTGGTAGGCTCCGAGCGCACCGCCTCCTTGCAACACCAGCGCAATGCATTCGAAGGGCAGACGCCGTTCCGCCGTTCGGAAATCCTTCTGGGGCTGAAAGTTCATCGAATGCTTTCCTTCTCACCGAGCGTGACCTCGCGGCCCTTCGCCGTCCGCATGGGGACCGGTTTCAATTTCAATTTGCACTAGTATGTCAAAACGACTATATCGTCAATATGAGAGTTGCATAATGGTGCAATGCAAAAAAGGCATGACGAATGGCAAAAGTCGATTTGGCGCGCAGGGCGGAGATCGGGCGTGAGAAGCGGGCGCGAACGCGTGCGCAGATCGTGGAGGCAGGGGCGACGCTCCTTGGAGGGCGTACGCACGAGGCGATCACGGTGGATGCTGTCGTTGAGGCTGCGGGCGTTGCCAAGGGGACCTTCTACTACCACTTCAAGAGCATCGGAGATCTGGCGGCAGCGGTTGGGGCCGGGCTCAGTCAGAGCTTTGATGAGCTGCTGTCGCCTGCCAGGCTCGAGCGGCGGGACCCGATTGAGCGCCTCTCTTTCGCGTTCATGAAATTCCTGGAGAGAGCGAGCGCGGATACGGACTGGGCCCGCCTTGTCATTCAGAGTTCGCAATCACCCATTGAGTTCGGCATGGGAGTCCGCGCGAATCTCAAGGCGGACATCGAGGAAGCGATTGCCCAGGGCCGGGTGAGCGTGCGCGACGTAGAGTTGGCAGCCGACATCGCAATTGGAATATGGCTGGAGGTGACGCGCGGAATTGTTGCGCGAGGTCCCCGGCCCGAAACGACCAGCCAGGCGCTCGACGCGACGCTTCGAGCTCTCGGCCTCAGTCAGCGCTGACAAGCGTTGGAAAAGCATGTCGGCCTGACGCATGTTTTGATGGACAACGCACCTTATGAAAGCCTGAGGTGCGCCCCTTCGCGCTCGTCGCAACGTCTCGACTGTGGTGTCAGGGCAGCAGCAGCACGCGCCCCGGCTGTCTTTTCCTGACGTGGTCGAAGGCCACGCCTGCTGCGGCGAGCGGCTTGCACAGCCCGATCGGCAGGCTGACATGGTTGTGTTCGACGACCTGGCGCAAATCATCCAGTGCTGCCTTGTCCGGCTTGAAGAGGACCCATGCGTAATTGCTGGCGCCCTTCGGCAGCGCGCGTCGGTGATGCTTCTTTTGCGAGATTGTCTTTAGCATACCGCGCAGCCAGCCAAGCCGGTCGAAATTCCCTAACATTGGGTGCACGGTGGTTGCGTGACCGAGCGCACCGACGCGCAGACAGCCAAGCAACGCGAGATCGTCTTCCCAGGTGGCGAAGTTGAGAGTTGCGTCGAAAGAGCGCGACAGGGAGACGAACTGCTTGTCTGTTCGCTCGACCACTTCGGTGGCACCCGCCTCGAGACACGCCTTGCTGTTTGACTCCCCGGCAATCGCCGTAACTCTCGCGCCCCATACGGAGAGCATCTGCGTTGCCAACGTCCCCAGTCCGCCGGCGGCACCGTGGACCAGCACGTTCGTTCCGGCGGCGTTCTCCCGGTTAAGACCCGCTTCGCGTACAGCGAGCCACATTGTCGTGAAGCTGTAGGGGATTGCCGCGAGCGGGTGAAGGTCAAGGCCTTCAGGAACCGCCAGCACGTGGATAGCCTTGACCAGCACATGGCTGGCGTGAGTCCCCGCGGTTGAAGCAGGCTTTGCTCCATAGACTCGATCGCCGATCTTGAAAGTCGCCACACGGGAGCCCACCGCAGTAACCGTACCCGCAAGATCGTTGCCGAGCACTAGCGGAAACCTGCCGGCTCCGATCAGCGATAGCAGCCTCCTGCCGTAGCCCTCGGAGCGGCGCACATCGATCGGGTTGACCGAAGCGGCGGTCACGGCGACTTCGATTTCATCTGCCGCCGGCCTTCGCCTTGTAAATTGACGAACTGTAAACCCGTCCGAGCCGCCATGCCCGAGGCACAGAGCTGCAGCGCCTGATGTCATGCCCTGGACCTCCCTGCCTTGCCGAGGTCGGCGCCGACACACTCCAACACCTCCGATTTGAATGCATACCGTCCGAGGGTGATCTTCAACGCAGTTGCGAACCCGTGGCACCGGATACGGAGCACGTGCGACCATGGAGCTTGAGATACGCTTGTCACTAGCCTTTCCTCCTGTCTGGCAAAGGCCCACCGATACTGATATTTGTACAGTATGGTCAAAACGACTAAATAGTCAATATGAATTATGCAGCGGCGTGAATTCAATGGCTGCTCGGCCGCAAGCAGCGCTTCGCGAGATATCCGAATGGCGACCAAGCTCACCCGCTTCGAGTACAAGGGGCGAGCGCAATGAGGCGTTTGTGCTGGGGACACGCATCACGCCGCTTGTGGGTGATAGGGGTCGGTTCCGGTGGGGGCGAAATGACACCCTAAGCGTTCTGCTCCTTCGGCCACAGATACTCGCCAGTCAGTAAAATGTGCGCCCAGCCCAGCGGCGATATGTGCGCCAGAAGCTCGGGCGGCACATCGTGTTCTTCGTTCCGTCGTTCTGCGACGGCGTGGCCGAGGTGGACGGTATTCCAATAGATGATGAGGGCATAGCGTTGTTTGGCGTACTTTCAACGCGACGCCCTCAATTGCTAAAAGCGCCGCCATGATTCATCGTAATTTCGATGATTCTGCGCCCCAAACCCTCTCCGCGCCACTACACCACGCTGGGCGGTGCCCCTTCGACCGCGTCGATTGCAACGGTGCCGGCTGCGCCGGGTCACCCCGGATGCGCAAAGCCTTGCGGGAAAAGATGTTGAAGAGGTCGCGCTCGCCGCAGGCGCCACCATCGGCGCGCTCGATGCGGTGGTCCGCCGGCAGGAGCGGTGGGCCGGGGCCTGGCGGCAGCGGCTGGCGCTTGCTGCGGCCGGGGTGACGGCACGGCAGGCGGGGCGCGTCGAGGATGAAAGCGCGCTGCGCGACGCCGTGCTGCTCACGCGACCGGGCGGCAATGTCGGGCCCGCCGGCCGGATGCTGTTGGCTTGGCGTCGGCTGGCAGCCCGGCCGGCCGAAGATCCTCTGACGGAGAAAAACTTCGCTGCGGTGCTGGAAGATCTCGGTCACGCCCACGACGACGAGGTGGTCAGCGACCTGGCAGACGAGCTTCGACAGCTTTCCGCCAGCATCGGAATGGTCGGCATGGTGACCGGCGCGTTCCTGGCCGCCGAACGACATGGCTTCGGCCGCACCTTCGGATGCTGGCTCGCCGACCTGCTGCTGGCGCAGCGGTTGGGCTGGGCACATGCGATGCCGTTGCTGGGCGCGGAGGTGGCCTTGGGCTCATCAAGTCCCGGCCGCTCCCGCCGCTCGACAATTGCCATTGCGGCGGCGAGCACCGAGGATGAAGCTGACCTTGCGAACAGTCTGCTAGCGGCGCAGGCACGTGCGGCGCTGCGCGCGATCGATTTGTCCGCCGAACTCGGGCGCCGCGCGGACCGGCTGCTTGCCGTCGCGCCAAAACTCAGGGCCAAGGCGGCGGACACCGTGGTGGAGCAACTCTTGTCATGATGCGATCGTGGCATGGCAAAAGATCGCCGGTATGAGCGATCGCGGCCTGCGCCGCCTGTTCGACCGCCTGGTCGAACTCGGCGCCGTGCGCGAGCTGTCCGGCCGCACCACATTCCGCATCTACGGGCTTTAGGAAATGGCTGAAGCAGCGCGCAAGAGGCGAGGCCGGTCAGATGACCATCGATCAGGCGACCGCCTGTTTGATCGTGAGCTGGATCATCTGCCGCCGGACGCGCGCTGGCGCGAATGGATGCACCGCGTCGAGGCGACAATTTTTGCTGCCAGCGAGCCTGTCACTCGCGAAACGCTCGCCCGCGTCGTCGGCAAAAGTTGCAGCATTGATCTCCTCATCGACGACATCCGCGAGGAGTTGCGCGGCCGTCCCTATGATCTGGTTGCGGCCGCCGGCGGCTGGAAACACCTGACCCGCCCAGCCTATGCCGACGCGATCCGCAGTGCATTTGGCACGGCCGTCGGCGACAGCGGGCTTGCTGTAGACCTGACGCAGTCGGACGTGCTGGTGCTGATGTGCATCGCTTACTTTCAGCCGATTACGCGCGCCGAACTGTCGTCCTTCTTCGGGAAGGAGATTTCTCGCGATCTGATCGGCCATCTGCGCGGGGCGAAGCTGATCGCTTCGGGCCCGCGCAGCCCGACGCCAGGCGCGCCATACACCTACGTTACGACAAAAGAATTCCTGCTGGAGTTCGGCCTCGACACGCTGCGGGATTTGCCGGATTTCGAGGCGCTTGAAGATGCCGGGCTGCTGTCGAAGGAGAAGCTGCTGGCTGGTGACATCATACCGGGATTTGAAGATATCGACGATAGTGGTGCGAGCATCGCGCTCGACGAATAGATGATCCCCATTTAGGACCGGAGAACCCAGGCGACCTCGCCGCTCGTCAGAATGAGAAGCAGGTCGGACCTCTATGCGAGAGCGGCCCTGTTCCTCCCGACAGAACCGCCGCACGTCGGGATGCGCAATGGCTTGTCAGATCCGCTTTAGCTCGAGCGCATGGCGATGCCTACGCAGCGGATAAACGCGAGATGTGCGTTCGCGCTCCCCGGTTAGCCGCTTCCTTGTCAAGGTTGATGATGTTCGATGTTTGTTCTATAGCAAGCTGTCGGTTGTGGCGGTCAGTTCAAAAGATTGATTTGTGCGGCACACCCGCTACCTAGATGTTACGGACTTCGCATGAAGGGCCGATTACGAGGGGTAACCATGGTTCACACTGCACGCCTCCGCCACGATTCTCTGGCCGCCCCCTCCAGCAGAAACGTCCCTGCAAAATGGCTCGCCGCCGCGGCCTTCGCGGCGATCGGCTTGCTCGCGGCCCCGGCTGCACAGGCGCAGGAAGCGCGTCCCGCGCCCGTCGTCACGGTAGCCAAGCCGCTGGTGCGCGATATCGTCGAGGACGATGAGTTCGTCGGCCGTTTCGAAGCCGTCGACCAGGTTTCGCTGCGCTCCCGCGTCGGCGGCTATCTCGACCAGGTCCATTTCCAGGACGGTACGCTGGTCAAGCAGGGCGACCTCCTGTTCACCATCGACCAGCGGCCGTTCAAGGCGGCGCTGAACCAGGCGCAGGCGCAGGTCGACTCGGCCAAGACCCTGGTCGAATTCAGCAAGATGCAGTTCGAGCGCGCCGAGACCCTGTCGCGCGAAGGCAACATACCGGTTTCGACACTGGACGACCGCCGCCGCGAATATCTCGCCGCCCAAGCGCAACTGGACGGCGCGGAGGCGGCACTTGAAAACGCAAGTCTCGATCTCGAATTCACCGAGATCAAGGCGCCGTTTTCCGGCCGGGTCGACCGCCGGCTCATCTCGCCGGGCAATCTGGTGCAGGCCGACCAGACCGTGCTGACCACCATCGTCTCGATCGACCCGATCGACTTCTATTTCGACATCGATGAGCGGACCTACTTCGCTTATGCGCGCGACGCCCGCGAGCGCGGCGGCGTCATGCAGGAGGGCGCCGGCGGCGTCGATGTTGTCGTCCGTGTCGCCGACCGTGATGAAGCGACGTTCAAGGGCAAGCTCGACTTCGCCGAGAACCGTCTGGACGAAGCTACCGGCACGATGCGGGCCAGGGCGCGCTTCGACAACAAGGACGGCGTGCTGCAGCCGGGCATGTTCGGCCGCATCAACGTGCCCGGCTCGCTGCCGCATCCGGGCGTGCTTCTGCCTGACGAGGCGATCGGCGCCGACCAGAACCGCCGCATCGTCTTCGTTGTCGACGAGGCAGGCCTGATCTCGGCCAAGCCGGTCCGCACCGGCCCGCGCATCGACGGCTATCGCGTTATCCGCGAGGGCCTCACCGGCGAAGAGACCGTGGTAATCAACGGGCTGGTGCGAGTGCGGCCGGGCGTCACCGTCAAGTCCGAGATGACCACGTTGCCGCCCAAGGTTGAAGCCGAAGGGCAGACGCAATGAACTTCGCCCATTTCTTCGTCAACCGCCCGATCTTCGCGGCGGTGCTGTCGATCGTGCTCGTGCTCGTCGGCGGCATCGCCTATACGCAGCTTCCGGTCGCGCAATATCCCGAAATCGCGCCACCGACCATCGTGGTGCGCGCCTCCTATCCGGGCGCCGACGCCGAGACGGTCGCCGCGACCGTGGCGACGCCGATCGAACAGGAAATCAACGGCGTCGAGCACATGCTCTACATGTCGTCCTATTCCTCCGGCGAAGGCTCGATGTCGCTCACCATCACCTTCCGCCCCGGCACCGATCTCGACGCGGCGCAGGTGCTGGTCCAGAACCGCGTCTCGATCGCCGAAGCGCGCCTGCCGGAAGAGGTGCGCCGGCTCGGCATCACCACGGCGAAAAGTTCGCCCGACCTGATGATGGTCATCCATATGCTGTCGCCCGACGACACATATGATCAGCTCTACGTCTCGAATTATGCGCGTTCGCGCGTGCGCGACGTCCTGCTGAGACT